>JAJYBR010000014.1 GCA_021778895.1 Actinomycetes bacterium | reverse complement strand
AGATCCTGGGCCAGGTTGTAGACGAACGAGTCGTAGTTGTCGATCAGCAGGACGGAGAGTCCGCGACGCATGGGGCTATCCTACGGGCCGTGGCGCCGACCTCCGAGCCCCTGGACGTCGGCGCCTTCACTGGCCTGGTCGACGAGGGCTACAACGTGATCCCCCTGGTGGTCACGGTGCAGCTGGATCGCGACACTCCCGTCTCCCTCTACCAGCGCCTGGCTCCCGACGCCGTCTTCCTCCTCGAGAGCGCCGGTCAAGGCGAGGTGACGGGTCGGTACTCGTTCCTCGGCGTCGGTCGCCGCTGGCGCCTGCACACCACCGGCGGGCCAACCCAGCTCGAGGGGCTGGACGCGCCGATCGACCCGGACGGGCCGCTGCGCACCCTGCGAGCCCTGCTGCGCGGATATCGCGCCTACGCGCCACCGCAGCTGCCCGACTTCTTCGGGGGGGCCGTCGGGTACGTCGCCTACGACTACGTGCGCCGCCTGGAGCACCTCGAGCGGCCCGACGCGCCCGAGGGCGCCGACGTGGACTTCACGTTTCCCGCCGCCCTCTTGATCGTGGACCACTTCCGCTACTCGACGAGCGTCGTCGTGCCGGCCGTCGTCACCGATGCGACAGCTCCCCGACGGGCCTACGACGAGGCCCGCGCGACCCTCGACGGGCTGCTCGCGCGGCTGCTGGCGTCGCCGCCCGAGACCGACCCCCGGGTCGAGCGACTCGTCGCCACGGCGCCCGCCCACCGCGAGGGCCTCGACATCCGCGCCCTGGCCGCCCATCTCTCCAACCTCACGCCCGTGCAGTACGAGCAGATCGTGGCGCGCTCCCAGGAGCACATCCGCGCCGGAGACATCTTCCAGGTCGTCGTCGGCCAGCGGTTTCGCCGCCCGACCGATGTCGACCCGCTGACGCTGTACCGCGTCTTGCGCGCCCTAAACCCCTCGCCCTACATGTACCTGCTCAACACGGGCGGCGCACACATCGTGGGGGCGTCCCCCGAGATGCTGGTGCGCGTGCACGAGGGCCGCGTGTCGACCCGGCCCATCGCCGGCACGCGCGCGCGGGGCCTCACCGACGAGGACGACCGCCGCCTGGAGGCCGAGATCCTCCGCGACGAGAAGGAGGTCGCCGAGCACGTCATGCTCGTCGACCTGGGCCGCAACGACATCGGGCGCGTCGCGCGGCCGGGCACCGTCACCGTCGAGCGGCTCGCCCACATCGAGCGCTACTCGCATCTGCTGCACCTGGTCTCGGACGTCTCGGGCGAGTTGCGCGACGGGCTCGACGCCTTCGACGCCTTCGATGCCGTCTTCCCGGCCGGGACGCTGAGCGGCGCGCCCAAGGTCCGGGCCATGGAGATCATCGACGAGCTCGAGCCGGTGCGTCGGGGACCCTACGGCGGCGCCGTGGGCTACTTCGCGCTCGCTGGGGGCGCCGACTTCGCCATCACCATCCGGACCGTCGTGATCGACGGCGGCCAGGCGACTGTCAATGCCGGCGGCGGCATCGTCGCCGACAGCACGCCCGCCGGTGAGTACCAAGAGTGCCTCACCAAGGCGTCGGCCCCGCTCCTGGCCCTCGAGATCGCCGATCCGACCGCCCGCACCTGAGCGGCACCGGGCTAGCGCCCACTCTTCTACGATGGACGGGGAGGAGGTCCCGTGAGTTCACGACCCGCTGACCACTGGCGGCGCGCCTACGAGGGGGCCGCCACCCGATCTGTCCCGTTCACCACGATGTCGGGCATCCCCGTCGAGCCGGTCTACGGCCCCGCGGACGCCGAGCATCCCGGCGTCTACCCCTACACCCGCGGCATCCACGCCTCCATGTACCGCACACGCCTGTGGACGATGCGCATGTTCGCGGGGTTCGGGACAGCGCTCGACACCAACCAGCGCTTCCGCGAGATCATCGCGGCCGGCGGCACGGGACTCTCGACCGCCTTCGACATGCCCACCCTGCTCGGGCTCGACTCGGACGACCCGATGGCCCTGGGCGAGGTCGGGCGCTGCGGCGTCGCCATCGACACCGTCGAGGACATGGCGGACCTCTTCGCCGACATCGACCTGTCGGCCATCACGACCTCCATGACGATCAACGCGTCGGCACCCGTGATCCTGGCGATGTTCGTCGCCAACGCCGAGGACCACGGCGTGGCCCGCGCGCGCCTCGGGGGCACGCTGCAGAACGACATCCTCAAGGAGTACCAGGCCCAGAAGGAGTTCGTCTTCCCGCCGCGGCCCTCCTTGCGGCTGGTGCGCGACACCATCGCCTTCACGACGGCGGACATGCCCAAGTGGAACCCGGTCTCGGTGTCCGGCTACCACATCCGCGAGGCCGGGTCCACCGCCGTCGAGGAGCTGGCCTTCACCTTGGCCAACGGCTTCGCCTACCTGGAGCTGGCCCGCGACGCCGGACTCGACGTGGACGCCGTGGCGCCGCGGCTCTCGTTCTTCTTCAACGCGCACATCGACTTCTTCGAGGAGATCGCCAAGTACCGGGCGGCGCGCCGCATCTGGGCCACCTGGCTGCGCGAGCGCTACGGGGCCCAGGCCGAGCGGTCCTGGCAGCTGCGCTTCCACACCCAGACGGCCGGCGTCTCCCTGACCGCCCAGCAGCCCGAGAACAACCTGGCCCGCACCGCCATCGAAGCCCTGGCCGGCGTCTTGGGCGGGACGCAGTCCCTCCACACCAACTCGATGGACGAGGCGTTGGCGCTGCCCTCCGAGAAGGCGGCCCGCCTGGCGCTGCGGACCCAGCAGATCATCGCCCACGAGACCAACGTCGCCCACGTGGCCGACCCGCTCGGAGGCTCCTACTATGTCGAGGCCCTCACCGACGAGGTCGAGCGCCAGGCGCTCGACTTGCTGGGCCAGATCGACCAGATGGGCTCGGGCTCGATGCTCGAGGGCTGCGTGGCCGCCGTCGAGGCCAACTGGTTCCAGCGGCGCATCGCCGAGTCGTCCTACCGGCTCGAGCGCCTGCTGAACGACGGCCAGCGCGTCGTCGTGGGCGTGAACGGCTTCCTCGAGGGGAACGACGACGCCGACCTCGAGCTCCTGCGCATCACCAACGACGACGAGAAGCGCCAGGTCGAGCGCCTTCACGACGTGCGCGAGCGGCGCGACGCCGACGCCGTGCGCCGCGCCCGGGCCCGCCTGGCCACCGAGGCCGCCGATCCCGAGATCAACCTCATGGAGGCCCTCGTCGAGGCGGCCCACGCCCGGGTGACCGTCGGTGAGGTGATGGCCACGCTGGCCGACGTCTTCGGACGCTACGTGGAGCAGCCGGTCCTGTGAGCGTGCGCGTCCTGGTGGCGAAGGTCGGCCTCGACGGCCACGACCGCGGCGTCAAGGTCGTCGCGCGGATCCTGCGCGACGCGGGCATGGAGGTCGTCTACACCGGGCTGTTCCAGACGCCGACGTCCGTCGCCGTGTCCGCCATCCAGGAGGACGTCGACGTCGTCGGGCTCTCGATGCTGTCGGGTGCCCACCTGACCCTGGCCCCCCTGGTCGTCGAGGAGCTCCGCCAGCGCGGCTCGGCGATCCCCGTGGTCGTCGGGGGCATCGTCCCGGGCAACGACGTCGACGACCTGCGCGCCGCCGGGGTCGCCGCTGTGTTCGGTCCCGGGGCCAGTGCCGACGAGATCGTGGCGACCGTGCGCGACTTGGCCACCGACGACCGGGGCTGAGTGGCGGCGTCGGGTGCGCCCGCGCGGGCCAGCAACGCCCACCAGCGATTCGAGCGCTACGTCGTGCCCGAGATCCCCTATCTCTACGACGTGGCACGGCGCTTGACCGGTTCGACCACTGAGGCCGAGGACCTCGTCCAAGACACCCTGGTGCGCGCGTTGGGAGCGATCGAGCGCTTCGACGGCGAGCGTCCGCGACCCTGGTTGGTGACCATCTTGCGCAACACCAACATCAACCGCGTGCGCCGGCACCGGCCCGAGACGACCGACACCGATCCCGACTCGCTGGTCGCCCTCGAGGACAGCGTCGACGACGTGGCCGCTCAGCGTGAGCTCGCCGACGCCGTCGCCGAACTCGTCCCCTCGCTTCCCGCCTCCTTCCGCGACGTCCTCGACCTCGTGGACCGGCGGGGGCTCAGCTACGCCGAGGCGGCCCAGTCGCTGAACGTCCCGGTCGGGACCGTCATGAGCCGGCTCCACCGCGCGCGCCGCCGCCTGCGTGCCCGGCTGGCCGAGCGCGGACTGACCCGGACCTCGGGGCAGCGCTCGTGAGCCGGCTGCGCACCTCGCCGGCGTGCCGCGAGGCCGCCCGCTGGGCGGAGGCGTACCTCGACGGCGAGCTTCCCCCCGAGCACTGGACCGTTCTCGCGGACCATCTGCACCGTTGCGTCGACTGCGGGATGCGTCTGGAGTTGGCCGCCCGCATCCGGGCGGCTCTGGCTCACCCGCGCGCCGGAGGTGCGGACGCGCCCGACACCCTGGAGCGCCTGCGCGACTTCGCGCACCGCCTGGCGGACGGCTCGGGGAGCGACCCCGGAGGCAGCGCCGGTCCGGTCGGGTGATGGCGCACGGCCGGAGACAGCAGCCGTGAGCACGTCGCTCGCGGTCCTCTTCGCCCTGGTCACCGCCCTGGCCAACGCGATCGGCCTCATCGCCCAGCACCGAGCCTCCACCACAGCCCCCGGTCGGGGCTGGGCTCTCGTGACCCATCTCGCGCGCCAGCCGCTCTGGCTCCTGGGCTGGGTCGCCATGGCCGGATCCCTCGTGGGACAGGCCCTGGCCCTGCACTTCGGCTCGCTGAGCCTGGTTCAGCCACTCCTCGTCGCCGAGCTCGTGTTCGCGCTCCTCCTGCGCCGCCTGTTCTTCGCCCAGCACCTCCCCGTGCGCGCCTGGATCATGGCCGGAGCGACGGCCACCGCCCTGGCCGCGTTCCTGATCGACCTGGCGCCCCACGCCAGCACGGTCGCGACCTCGCCGGGCCAGTGGACGCGGGCCGTGGTGCTCGTCGCCATCGGCGTGGGCGTCGGCGTTGGGGCGTCGCGGCGCGGGTCGCCCCGGCGGCGCGCCGGCGGCCTGGCCATCGCCACCGCCCTGTTGTGGGCCCTCGAAGCGGCCTTCATCCGCCAGGCGACCGGCGTGCTCGTCGCGGCCGGCGTGGGCGGCCTGCTCTCCTCGTGGTCCCTGTACGCCCTGATCGTGTGCGGCGGCGCCGGACTCGTGTGCGAGCAGTCCGCCTTGCACGTGGGGCCCCTCACGGTGTCCCAGCCCCTCATCGTCATCGTGGACCCGCTGGCCAGCGTCGCCCTGGGGCTGGGACTCGAGCACGACCATCTCCGCAGCGGTCCGGCGGTGCTGGCCGTCGCGGTCGTCGCCTTCGCCATCGTCGCCGCGGGTGTCACGGGTCTCACGCGCGCGGTGCCGGACCACCTGGGTCCCGTCGAGCGATTGGCACCCGAACCCCCCGTCTGACACGCGACCCGGACACTTCGTGCCATGATGGATGGATACCCCGGGAGGTATCCATGTCCAACGCCAGGAGTCGGCAGACTGCCGCCACCCGTACGCGCCCGACGGCTGCGCCGCGCGGCAGCACCCGTTCCCCACGGTCGACCCGGACGGCCCGTCAGCGCCGCCAGACCCGCCAGCGCACCTACGCCGCCGCGGCCGCCCTGGTCCTGATCGGCGCCATCAGCCTGGGCATCGCCAGCCGCTCGTCCAGCGAGGGCTACTCCACGTCGAGCTCGGCGTGGGTCCTGCCGCACCTCACCGGAGGAGGCAAGGTCTCGCTGACCTCGCTGCGCGGCCGTCCGGTCGTGGTCAACTTCTTCGCCAGCTGGTGCCAGGTGTGCGCCGGTGAGTTGCCGACGTTCGCCCACGACGCCACGCTCCTGCGCGGCCGCGTCCGCATCGTCGAGGTCAACGCGCTCGAGACCGGCAACGGTCCCTCCTTCGCCGCCCAATTCCACCTCGTGCGCGACACGACAGCGGTCCTGCGCGACGTCGGCGGTGCCCAGGGCGACGGCCTGTACCAAGCGCTCGGCGGCTCGGGATCCCTCCCCCTCACCGCCTTCTACAGCGCCAGCGGCCAGCTGATCAACACCCACGTCGGCGGCTTCGACTCCCAGACCCTGGCCCAAGCCTTGGCCCAGGACTACGGGATCCGCGTCTAGGTGCTGGCGAGCGACGTCTCCGTCGTCGCGGCGTTCGCCGGCGGCGTGGCCTCGTTCGCCTCGCCCTGCGTCCTCCCCCTGGTCCCCGCGTACCTGGCGATCATCGGAGGACTCGACGGTGCCACGGACACCCGCCGCCGGGGTGCGCTCCTGCGCGACACCCTCTTGTTCATCGCCGGCTTCGGCGCGGTCTTCGTCGTGCTGGGCCTCTCGGCGAGCGCCCTCGGGCGCGCGGTGATCCACCAGCAAGGACTGCTGACCCGGGCGTCCGGCGTGCTGATCCTGGCGATGGCTCTCTTCTTGCTCGCCACCGTCGTCGTCGAGTCACCCACACTGGTGCGCGAGTGGCGTCCCCACCCGATGGTCGCGCGGCTCGGTCCCTGGGCCGCTCCCGTGGCGGGTGCGGCCTTCGCCTTCGGCTGGACCCCGTGCGTCGGGCCGATCCTGGCCTCGATCCTCGCCCTGTCGGCCCAACAGGGGCACGCCGCGTCGGCCGCCGTCTCGCTGACCGCCTACACGGCGGGGCTCGGCGCCCCCTTCGTCGCCGTCGCGCTCTTCGTCGAGCGCCTCCGGGGCCCTCTCAACTGGCTCAAGCGTCACGGCCGCTCCGTCACGGTCGCCAGCGCCGCGGTGCTCGGCATCCTCGGGATCCTGCTCGCCGTCGACCGACTCGCGTGGATCACCACGCTGGCCCAGCACTGGACCTGATCAGTCCCCTCCCGGACGCGCGTAGTTCGCCGGACGCTTCTCCAAGAACGCCGTGATGGCCTCCTGGGACTCGGGGATGAGCGCCGCCGCGGCCATCACCCCTGTGGCCAGGGCGTAGGCCTTCTCCAGGTCCAGGTCGATCTGGTCGTAGAAGGCGCGCTTGCCGACCGCCTTGGACTCGATCGATCCGCGCGTCGCGCGTCCGAGCAGGTCGTTCGTGGCCTCGTCGAGATCGGCCTCGGGCACCACGCGATTCACGAGACCCCAGTCGCGTGCCGTGGCGGCGTCGATCGGGTCGCCGGTCATGCCCATCTCCAGGGCCCGGCGCCGACCGATGAGCCGTCCGACCGCAACCAGGGGGGTCGTGCAGAAGAGTCCGCCCTTGCCTCCCGGCGTGGCGAAGCTGGCCGTGTCCGCCGCCACGGCCAGGTCGGTCGTGGCGGCCAGCTGACACCCGGCGCCCGTCGCCAGTCCGTGCACGCGCGCGACCGTCGGCTGAGGCAGTGAGCGCAGTCGCGTCATCATCGTCTCGCAGATCCCAAAGAGCCGGAGGGACTCGGCGAGCGTCGCCCCGTGCATCTCGGAGAAGTCGTGCCCCGCCGAGAAGATGCGTCCGCGCGCCGCGACGACGACGCCGATCGCGGTGCTCGCGGCGACCTCGTCCAGGGCGGCGGTCATCTCCTGCATCAGCGCCGCGGTCAGGACATTCAGCTTCTCTGGATGGTTGAGCCAGATGGTGGTGAACGCACCGCGCCGCTCGATCTCGACCAGTCTCCCTGCACCCATGGCAACCTCCCGCAGCCAACCCTAGCCACGCCGGTCGAGCGTCACGGGGTCGCAGTCGTCGTGGTCGTCGCCCCCGGAACCGTGGTCGTGGTGGACGTTGTCGTGGATGTCGGGGGCGCGACCGTGGTGGTGGTCGTGGTGCTCGTCGTCGTTGTCGTCGTGGTGGTCGTGGTGGTCGGCGGCGGCACGATCGGCGACCACGGTGGCAGCGCCAGCACATCGCGGCTCGGACCGACCCAGGTGAAGCCGCTGCGGGCCGGCGCGCGTACCGACGCCCACGCCGAGCGCGCGAGAGCCAGCGCGTTCGCCCCCGCCTCTCCGAGAGGGTTGGATCCCGTCTGTCCGAGAACGACGCTGTAGATGGTCAGCGTCCGGCCCTGGGCGCTGAAGGTGACGGCCATGACGTCGCAGCCCCCCGCCTCGGGCGTGTACCCCGACTTCACTCCCACCACCCCACCCTGGCCGACGTCGGGCGTGAAAGATCCCTGCCAGCCGGCGACCGGCAGGCGGATCGCGGGCAGACGCACGATCGAGCGAACCACCGGCTCGGCGGCGAGCAGGTCGATCGCCAGGGTCGCCTGGTCGAGGGCGGTCGAGCGGTCACGCGCGTCGATCCCGGTCGGCTCCACGTACTGGGTGTGGGTCAGGCCGAGGATGCCGGCATCGCGATTCATGATGCGGACGAACGTGGCCTGGCTCCAACCCGTCAGGTCCACGAGCAGGTGGGCGTAGTCGGCCGCCGAGTGCACCAGCAGCCCGCGCAGGATGATGTTCTCGCACAGGCGCAGTCCGACGGCGATCTTCACCGTGGACTGCCCGGTCGCCACCTCCTCGCGGTACTGCGCGACCTCGGCGGGGCTCACCACCAGGCACGGGCCGAGTTGTCCCCCGCGCAGCGGTCGGCGATGCAGCGCCACCCAGACGGTCATCAGCTTGGTGATGCTGGCGATGGGCACCTCGGGCTGCGCCGCCGAACGGACCGCCACCGACAGGCTGGGGATCGCGACGGCGCCGCTTCCCTGGCCGGGCCACGCGAGCGGCGACGTCGCCACGGCCGTCGTCAGGGCCACCGTCGTCGTTGTGGTGTCACTCGCCGAGCTGCCCAGGCTCGGTGCCACCAGCACGGTGAGCGTCAGCGCGACCAGGCTCAACGTGGAGCCCACCCACCGCCCGCGTCGCGCTCGCTGCATCGAGCCACTGTAGCCAGGCTGCTCGCACCGCCCGGGGCGACGCAGCGCCTCGCACGACCCCCGGTAGGCTTGATGACGTGCGCAGGAGCACCCGACTCGCGACAATCTCCCTGGTGGCGGCCTCCGCCATGCCGGCGCTGCCCGCCGGAGCGAGTTCGCACACCGCGCCGCGACCGACGACCGTCACGATCTATCGGCCGGCGACCTACTCGGTGGTGCTCGCGGACCAGCTTCTCGCCCAGCTCGGTTACCTCCCCGTCCGCTTCGTCGCGCGTCCGGCACCGCGCCCGGTCCGTCCGCCGACAACGACGACATCCACGAGCACCACGACGACAACGACCACGACCGTCCCCACGAACACGACGACGTCGATCGCACCCGCCCGCTCGAGCACCCCGACACGCCGCGTGCTCGTGCGCCAGCTCCATACCGTTCCCGGCCATTACGTCTGGCGCTTCGCGGACCTGCCGGCCGCGTTCCGCTCGCAGTGGCATCTGGGCACGCTCAACGTGATCCTCGAGAGCGCGCTGATGCGCTTCCAGAGCGATCACGGCCTCACCACGACCGGGGCCATGGACACGACGACGTGGCAAGTCCTGCAGCACGCGCGACTGAGCCACGCCGTAGACCGCCAGCCCTACAACATGGTCTACGTCTCCGAGAACCTTCCCGAGACCCTGCACCTGTACGTGAACGGCCGCCTGGTGTTCACGACCTTGGTCAACACGGGCATCAGCGTCTCCCAGACGCAGCTGGGGACCCACCCGGTCTACCTGCGCTACTTGACCCAGACCATGAAGGGCACCAACCCCAACGGCACGCACTACTCGGACGCGGGCATCCCCTGGGTGTCGTACTTCTACGGCGGCGACGCCCTGCACGGGTTCTTGCGCTCCTCGTACGGCTGGCCCCAGAGCCTGGGCTGCGTCGAGATGCCCTTCGCCCAGGCCCATGTGCTCTGGCCGTACACCCCTATCGGCACGCCGGTGACGGTCGTCAACTGAGCTGCGCGGCGCGTCGGCTGCGGCCGGCGCACCCTGGTGCTCGCGCGGCTTCGTGCCGCGACGCCCGAGGTCCGCAGTGACGGGATCGCCGGGGTGCGTCGCGGGACCTACTGTCAGTCCTGTGGCTGTGCCTACCCCGCCCGATGCACCCCCCGGGTCATCTCCGTCTCCCGCACTCCGACACGACCCGTTGACGGGATGCTGGTCGATCCACCCTGATCTGGCCAACAAGCCCTTCGCCATCGCGCAGCGCCACCTGCCGGCGCCGCAGGGCCCGTGCGTCTTCTGTGCGCTCGCGGCCGAACCCGTCGACGCTGAGGGAAACATCCACAACGGCGACGAGATGAGCCACCTGGCAGCCAATGGCGATCACGCCTTCGCCTTGGAGAATCGTTGGCGCCCCTTCGAGGTCGGCAGCGGTGCCCAGCTGGTCATCGCGCGCCGACACGTCACGGCGCTCGAGGACCTGACCGTTCCCGAGCTCGACGAGTTCCTGGTACTCCTGTTGCGTCTCGATGCCCGTCAGCGCCGCCGCTTCGAGCGAACTCTGTGCTTCGTCAACATCGGGCTCGAGGTGAACGGCACGCAGCCGCATCTGCACGGCCAAGTGGTCTCGACCGACCTGGCTGTCGAGGCACCGTGGTCGACGAACTTCCTCCCGGAGTCCCTCGATGAGGACGTGACCCAAGCGCGCGAGGCCGAGTTGGTGGTCGATGAGACCGCCGCCCTCGTCTATTGCCCCTGGGCTCCCACGGCCTCGGGCGAGGTCCGGATCGTGGCGCGCGACATTTCCCGGCTGGCTCGCGCACTCCACGATGCGCTGTGGCGTCTTCGGTCCGTCTTGGGCGAGTTCCCCTACAACCTCTTGGTGCGCGACTCCCCTTCCCTGCTCGCGCAGATCGTGCCACGCCTCAGTGCGGTCGGCGTGCTCCCGGACTACTTCGGCCTGACGGTGGTGACGCTGCCGCCCGACGAGTTGGCTCGGGACCTGCGCCGCCACCCATCCGCAACCTGATCTCCCCCAGTAGTCGCTGCGATGCCGGTGCAGTGGGCAGAAACATCTAGGGCGATGACACCATCGCGATGGTCAGGGAGTCGCGTACGCCGTCGAACAGGGCCTCCAGCGCCCGACCGACCAGCTCGTCGTCGGGATCGGCCAGTTCGAAGAGCGTCAGGCACGACCGCACCTTGACCGCGTCTGCGCCCACAACCGCCTCGACACCGTCACTCGCGTGTTCGAGCAGAGCGGTGACGGCCTGGTGCAGCCGGGGTCCCAGCACCGCGTGACGCAAGTAGGCCCGCGCCTCGGAGATGTCCGCGATGCCGTAGACCCACGACGTGCTGCTCTGACCGAGCCCTCGCAGTTGCGGGAAGACCCACCAGATCCAGTGCGACCTCTTTCGACCCTCGCTCAGTTCACGCAGCGCCTGGGTGAAGCTGCCATTGGCGTCTTGCGCCTGAGTGAAGCGCTCGAGGTCGTCCACGACCCCATCGTGGCACCGTGCCGCCTGTGGAGCGAGACGGGTCCGGGTCGAACATCTTTCCATGGTCTGGTGACTGGCGCTCGGTAGGCTCGGGCTCGACAGCCGATGGCGGCCGTCTCCGCGTGGTCGAGCCTGGGGGTGACTATGGCGAGGCGCAGGAATGTGCGAGGCGAGCTCTATCACGGCGCTCGCGTTCTCGGAAACCTTGAGGCGGCTTCTCAGGGACCAGGGGCCTTCGTCAAGCGCCGGGTGCGTGCCCGGGCGTACGCCAAGACCAACGGCCTGCTTCGCCGCTTCCTCAAGGGACTGGGCTCGTAGAGCCCGGTGCGAGACACTCCTTCAGTTACGAAATGCAGCCATCGCTGGCTAACTGAGACTTGCACCCTTGAGACGATTACAGGACTCACACAAGATCTGCAGGTTCGCCGCTGAGTTGGCTCCACCCAGGCTCACGGGAATCACGTGATCGAACTGAAGGTTCGTTTTCGCTCCGCATTTTTGACACTTACCGCCGTCGCGATCCCACACTTCCTGTCGGACACTCGACGCGATGGACTCGCGAAGTGATCCATCCGGCACTCGTCCAGCCACCGCAGATGCCTTTGCCTCATCCACCCTCTTCCGACTCCGAAGCTCTCGGGATTTCACAAGGGCTTTGACTTCGCTTGACGTCAGTCCCTCATTGTCCGAGTACCACCGATCCTCATATCTCCAGTAGTTCAGTCCACGGAACGTTCCGTAATTCACGGGATCGGACTTCGACCGTGCCTTCATTTCTTTGAACTCGTCTCTTGTCATTCGCTTTGCTGCGTAGTACTTGCGAGTTCCGACTTGCAAGTAACTCTTGTACTTCCCTGTTATCAATGCTCCTGCGTCCACTTGCCAGTAGTACCCAGCATCGTTCACACGCCTCATACCCATCCTCACTATTCGGTGGATCCTCCGCTCACAGAAGATTGTGCCGCCCAGCTCACCGGCATGCAAACTTCACGAGCTGGCTCTCGCATCTCCAGCTCGCCAGATCACTTCCGAGACTCTGCAATCACCGGCTACGACATGAGTGGACCCGACCACTTGCAACGGGGGTCGGTCTGATGATTTACCCCAACTTCGTTTGCCATCTGTTGCAAACTTCCCCAGGCTCAAGGCCTCAACGAGCCGCAGGGACTCCCTCTTGACATCGGCGTGAAGGTTTGTCTGCGCCCTTGGGAGTTCAAGAACGGCGGTGCGGGGACCTCCTCAACTCTGAGTTACCCAACGGGCACGCGCAGCCCGCGGTGCATCCGATACGACCTGCACCCGTCTGCTGCAGCCGTGTGCTCGATGGTGGCTCTTCGGATTTCAGCGGGGTGCTGCCCTGATTGGAATCCCGTGAGAGACGACGAAGGTGCTTCAGGCTTGTGGTGTGAGCCAACTTGCCCGAAGCACCTACGTCATCACCGACCCTAGCGAGAT
>JAJYBR010000013.1 GCA_021778895.1 Actinomycetes bacterium | reverse complement strand
CGCAGGTGCTCGCCGGCGTTCACGCGCCCCTGGTAGAGGTTCCACAGCTCGGGGCGCTGGCGGCGCGGGTCCCACTGGCCGAAGGCGTCGCGGAACGAGAGCACCCGCTCCTTGGCCCGGGCCTTGTCCTCGTCCCGGCGCGCGCCGCCGAAGGCCGCGTCGAAGCCGTTCTCGGCGATGGCGTCGAGGAGGGCGGTGGTCTGGAGGCGGTTGCGCGAGCCCAGGGGACCCGGGTCGGGCACCCGGCCCCGGGCGATGGCGTCGGGGACGCTAGCCACGACCAGCCGGGCCCCGAGGGCGGCCACCGTGGCGTCACGGAAGGCGAGCACCTCGGGGAAGTTCTGTCCGGTGTCGACGTGCATCACCGGGAAGGGGAGCCGACCTGGCGCGAAGGCCTTGACCGCGATGTGCAAGAGCACCGCCGAGTCCTTGCCCCCCGAGAAGAGCAGGACCGGCCGCTCGCACTCGGCGGCGACCTCCCGGATGACGAAGGCGGCGTGGGACTCGAGCAGGTCGAGGTGGCTGGTCTCGGTAGCGACGGGGCGGGTTGTGGTCACGGTTACGGGGTCCATCGGAAATAGCCTACAATACCACTAGAAAAAGATTGGCATCCCGAGGTGGCACACCATGGTACCGACAACACCGGCATCGACGACGTGGACGGCGCAGCAACTCGGCGAGGTCGCCGCGCGCCTCGAGTGGGCGGATCCCACCGAGATCCTGGCCTGGGCCGTGGCGAACCTGCCGGGCGTCGTGGTGGCCGCGTCCTTCGAGGACCTGGCGCTGGTGCACCTGGTGCACGAGGGCTTTCCCGAGGTGCCCATCGCCTTCTTGGACACCGGCGGCCACTTCCCCGAGACCCTCGCGTTCGTCGAGGACGTGCGCACCGCGTGGAGCCTGCCCCTGGTGCGCGTGACCCCGGGACCCGAGGCTGACGCGCATCCCTGCGGCACCGAGGGGTGCTGCCAGCTGCGCAAGGTCGCGCCGCTCGAGGGGCTGCTCGCCCAGCGCAGCGGCTGGATCACCGGCGTCAAGCGCGTCGACGCCCCCACGCGCGCGACCACGCCCGTCGTGGGCCTCGACGAGAAGTTCGGGGTCGTCAAGGTGAACCCGCTGGCCACCTGGACCGACGAGGACGTCCTCGCGTACCTGGAGCGCCACGAGCTCGCGCACCACCCGCTGTGGGCCCAGGGCTACACCTCGATCGGCTGCGCGGCGGTCACGCGGCCGCCCACCACGCCGGGCGACCGGCGCTCGGGGCGCTGGGCCGGCAGCGGCAAGGTGGAATGCGGGCTCCACGAGCTCTGATATCCACCATTTCCCAGGAATGCCCTTGTACCCTGGTCACCAATGCGGAATGCAGAAGTCGCGATGACGAGGACGCCAGCGGCATGCTTCTCGTAGTCATCGCTCTCCTGTGGGCCGCGTTCCTCATTCCCCTGGCCGTGCGGCACTTGCGCGAGTGGCGCGGGGAGCGCGCCATCGACCACTTCAGCGTCGAGAGCGCCCCGCGCCTGCATCCCGTGGCCGCCCCGGCCCCCCGCCCGGTCCCCGCGGCGCGCCCGCGCCTGCGCGTCGTCCAGGACGGTGACACCTACCAGTCGCTCGAGTCCGAGCGCTCGTGGGACGACTGGATGAGCGACTACGAGTTCGACGAGGCCGCCGCACCGCGGTCGCACCAGCGCCCGCCGGCCCGCGCCACGAGCGCACCGGCACCGCGCGTGCTCCCGGCACCTGGGCGCGCGCCGATGCGGCGTCGTCGCCGCGTGGTGTTCACGCGGCTGGCCGCGCTGTGCGTGGTGGCGACCCTCCTCGCGTGGCTGACGGGCGCCTCGATGATCTGGGACGTCACCTTCGCCGCGTGGAGCGTCCTCGTGGCCTTCGTCGCACTGGCGATCTACGCGGTCGGCAAGGGCTACCTCGACGAGTCGTCGGTGGGCTTGAGCTTCCTCGGGCGGCGGGGCTACCTGCAGCCCGTGCCGGAGTACGAGGCCCGGCACCAAGCGGCCGCTGCGCGCGTGGACGCGTGGGGCCAGGCCGAACCGGCGGACTGGTACGCGAGCGAGGCGCGCTACGACGAGGACGCGGGTTACGACGAGGACGACTGGGGCTCGGGTCCCTCCGCCGGAGCGGGTGCGTCGACTCGCTGGCCCCCGGCTCGGACCGCTGCCGCAGCGGGCTGGTCCGGCCGCGAGAGCCGTTACGCGATCGGGTAAACTGGCCCCCCGCGGGGGTGTAGCTCAATTGGTAGAGCGCTACGTTCGCAATGTAGAGGCAGTGGGTTCGAATCCCATCACCTCCACCGCACATCTCACGCCGTCACGTCGTCGGGGCTGACCGTCCCGCGGTCTCGTCGTGGTCCTCGTCGCACAGCGTCACGATCCCGGTCGGTGCCTCCAGGTACGCCAGGGTGCGCGCGGCCGCGGCATCGACGTGGACCCGGGGCGGCTCGGGCAACGCGTCGGGGTAGTAGGTGCCCGGCCCGTAGAGCCGGCCGTAGCGCACGACGACACCACCAGCGGCGAGGACCAGCCGCTCGTGCTCGGCCACCGCAGTGCCCGGACCTGGTGGCGCCCACGCGATGCTCTGGGCGAGGAGCCGGCGGGCGCCCGCGGCGCGCGCGGCGGCCAGGAGGTTGCGCGTCCCCTCGGTGCGGATCCGGTTGTTGGCGTCGATGTGGAGCGGGATCCGGCTGGCCTCGTCGGGCAGGTCGGTGAGCTGGTGCACGACGAGCTCGGGAGCGAAGGCGGCGACGGCGTCGCGGAGCGCTGCGGTGTCGAACACGTCGCACACGACCGGCTGGGCACCGAGGGCGGCGGTCGCCGACATCTTGTCGGGCGAGCGGGTCATGCCGGCAACGTCGTGGCCAGCGTCCACCAGCCGGGGCACCAGCCGCATCCCGATGACCCCGCTCGCTCCGGCGACGAAGATCCGCATCAGGATCCGCGCCCCAGAGTCAGGGGCGTGGCCCGGGGGAAGTCCCGCCGGGTGATCTCGTGGCAGACCGAGATCGCGTACTCGCTGTAGAGGGCGTCGCGGCCCCGCTGTTGGGCGGCGCGGTGCTCGGGGTCGTCCCGCCAGGCGCGCTGGTGGGCCAGAGAGTCAAAGACGATCACCGAGACGCGTTCGCCGTCCTTGGCGACGAAGGTCGTGAAGTCCACGAACCCGGGCATGGCCCGGGCTCGGCTCTCCATGCGCGTGGCGAGTTCGCCGTACCCGTTCGCATCGGCGTCGGGGCGCAGCCGAGAGCGAAAGACGGTGACCACACGACGAGCGGTGCCTAGTTGCATGCCTCCAGCCTGGCCGACGGGGCCGACCCGCGCAGCACCCGGCGCCTCCTGGCTCCCCTCTGCGGGGTGGCCGGGCCGCACCCGGTCGCGACGCGGACGCGCTGCGCGGCAAATGGCGCCGAGGGACGCCTAGGTTGTCCCCAGACCCACGAGCGGAGGAGAGCCCATGCCCACGACCAGCCTGCCCGCCAGCCTGAGCGGCAACTACCACGTCGACGTCGCGCACTCCCGGATCGGGTTTGCGGCGCGCCACGCCATGGTGACCAAGGTGCGCGGCTCCTTCGACGAGTTCGAGGGAACGGGATACTTCGACGCCGAGAACCCCGCGAACTCCCACGTGAAGATGACGATCAGCGCTCAGAGCATCGACACCCGCAACGCGGACCGCGATGCCCACCTGCGCTCGAACGACTTCTTCGCCATGGAGACCTATCCGCAGATCACGTTCACCTCGACGGCGATCGAGCAGACCGGGGACACGGTCTTTCGGGTGACCGGGGACCTGACCATCAAGGACGTCACGCGACCCGTCACCATCGACTTCGACTACACCGGCGCCGCCGTCGACCCCTACGGCCAGCAGCGCATCGGCTTCGAGGGTTCGACGAGCGTCAACCGCAAGGACTGGGGAGTCAACTGGAACGCGGCCCTCGAGGCCGGAGGCGTGCTCGTCAGCGAGAACGTCACCTTGGAGTTCGAGGTCTCCGCGATCCGCGACGCCGCAGCTGCCTGACGCGACGGGGGCGGGCGCGCAGCGTCCCTAGGCTGAACAGGCGACCGGTCGGTGCGCGAGCGCTCGGCCGGCGCATCGATGAGGACCAGGGGAGGAGGCGGGCGATGAGCTCTCCAGAAGATCGGGCCAACGAGTCGAACCGGCGCATCATCGAGGAGTTCCGCGCGTCGCACGGGAAGGTCGGCGGGAACTTCGCGGGAGCCCCGCTGCTCCTGCTCCACACCACCGGTGCCAAGAGCGGCGACGAGTGGATCAACCCGGTCATGTACCAGGACGTCGGCGAGGGCCAGGTGGCGATCTTCGCCTCCAAGGGGGGCGCCCCGTCCCACCCGGACTGGTACCACAACATCGTCGCGCACCCCGAGGTGGTCGTGGAGATCGGGGCCCAGACGCGTCCCGCACGGGCCCGCGTCGCCCTGCCCGCAGAGCGCGCCACGATCTGGTCCCGCCAGAAGGCCGACTTCCCGAACTTTGCCGACTACGAGGCCAAGACCGACCGCGAGATCCCCGTCGTGATCCTCGAGTTCGCCTGACGCGCCGGACGGAATGGGGGCCTATGTCCCCGGCGCGGGTAGTTACTGACTAGTTTTGGGGTCCAATGCAGCCCGACTCACCCGCCGCGCTCCTGCGCCTCGATGCCGTCTCGGTGGACTTCGGGGGACTGCACGCGCTGCGCGACGTGTCGTTCTCCGTCGAGCCCGGGGAGATCGTCGGGCTCATCGGTCCCAACGGGGCGGGCAAGACCACGGTGTTCAACGTGATCTGCGGATTCGTCAAGCCGACCCGCGGACGCGTCGCGTTCCCGAGCTCGGGCCGCCACAACTTGCGGCCCAGCCAGCTGGCGGGTGCGGGGGTCGCGCGCACCCTGCAGGGCGTCGGCCTCTTCCCGCACTGCAGCGTGCTCGAGAACGTGATGGCCGGCGGCCATCGCCGGCCCGGAGGGACGTTCGCGGACGCTCTGGTGGCCACCCCGCGCGCGGTGCGCTCGGAGCGCCAGCTGCGCCACGACGCCTTGGCGCTGCTCGAGCGACTGGGCGTGGCCGACCACGCGGCCCGCTTCCCCAACGCCATCCCCTACGGGGTGGCCAAGAAGGTGTCGCTGGCGCGGGCCCTCATGGAGGACCCGCAGCTGCTGCTGCTCGACGAGCCCGCCTCGGGGCTCGATGAGGCCGAGCTCGAGCAGTTCGCCGCCGAGATCACCTCGCTGCGCGCCCAGATGGGCATCCTGCTCGTCGAGCACGACATGGAGTTCGTCATGCCCTTGGTGGACCGGCTGGTCGTGCTCAACTTCGGCGAGGTGATCGCGACGGGTCCGCCCGACGAGGTGCGCCACCACGCCGACGTGGTCGCCGCCTATCTGGGGGTCGACGAGTGATCGGGGTGTCGGGACTCTCGGTCACCTACGGCGCGGTGCAGGCCCTGCGCGACGTGTCCTTCGATGCCGAGCCCGGCAAGATCACCGCGGTCCTGGGCGCGAACGGCGCCGGCAAGACCACGTTGCTGCGCACGATCAGCGGACTGGTCAAGCCCCGTGCGGGCGTGGTCACGCTCGAGGGCAAGACCTTGACGGGCACCCACGCCGAGGACATCGTTCGTCGGGGGGTCGGCCACGTCCCCGAGGGCCGCGGGGTCATCGGCGAGTTCAGCGTCGAGGAGAACCTGCGGCTCGGATCGCTCGTCACCCACCACGGCCGCAGCGCGCGCCGCGAGGCGCTCGAGCGCCAGTACACCTTGTTCCCGGTGCTCGGCGAGCGCCGGCGCCAAGCGGCAGCGACCCTCTCGGGCGGCGAGCGTCAGATGCTGGCGATGGCCCGCGCCCTCGTCGCCCAGCCCCGCGTCCTCCTGCTGGACGAGCCCTCGCTGGGCCTCGCACCTCTGGTGACGGCCGACCTCATGCACACGATCAGCGACCTGTGCGCGGCCTCGGGCCTCACGGTGATCCTGGTCGAGCAGAACGCCAAGTCGGCCCTGCGCATCGCCGACCACGCGGTCGTCCTCTACGTCGGGCGCGTGGTGGCCAACGACCGCGCCGACGTCGTGGCGGGTGACGAGCGGCTGCGCCAGTACTACCTCGGACTGGTGGAGTGATGGACGCCTTCTTGACCTCGCGCATCGTGTCCGACATCCTGGGCGGCCTGACCAACGGCGTCATCTACGCACTGGTCGCCCTCAGCCTGGTGCTGATCTGGCGCTCGACGCGCATCTTGAACTTCGCCCAGGGGGCGATGGCCATGCTGGCGGCCTACGTGGGCTTCGCCGTGCTGGCGCCCTCGACGAACTACTGGGTGTCCATGGCGGTGGCCATCGTCGCGGGTGTCGCGCTCGGCGCTCTCACCGAGCGCACCGTGGTGCGCTTGCTCTACGGCAAGCCCGAGATCAATCCGGTCGTCGCCATGGTGGGCTTCCTGCTGGTGCTCGAGTCGGTGGCCGCGGCGATCTGGTCGACCACCTCGCGCAGCCTCCCCACGCCCTTCTCGATCATCGACTGGCAGCTGGCCGGACGGCCCGTCGCGATGTCGCCCTTCGCCCTCTACGAGGTCGTCACCGCGGTCGTGGTGATGGTGGTCGTGGCGCTCGTGTTCCAGTACACGTCAGTCGGGCTCCAGCTGCGAGCAGCCGCCCTCAATCCCGAGGTGTCGCGGCTGCTCGGTGTACGCGTCACGCGGATGCTGACCCTGGGCTGGATGCTGGCCTCGGGAGTGGGTGCGGTGACCGCCGTGCTGGTGGCGTCGAACTACTTCACCGGGCTCACGCCCACCACCATGGACGGGGTCTTCGCCTTCGGCTTCATCGCGGCTGCCGTGGGCGGGCTCGATAGCCCGGTGGGCGCGCTCGTGGCCGGTGTCCTGCTCGGTGTCGTCTTCCAGTTCGTGGGGGACTTCATCAACTCGAACGCCATCATCCTGGTGGCGCTCGGCCTGCTCATCGTGTCGCTGATGGTCCGGCCGAGCGGCCTGTTCACCCGGCGCACGGAACGGAGGGTCTGATGGCGACGCGCATCTCCGCGATTGCCGTGGCGCTGGTCGCGGCCGTGGCGGCCGTCGCCTTCGGCGTGCCGACGGCTCGCCTTCGCATCGTCCTCGCCCTCATCGCCGCCCTCGGCGTGGTGGCTGTGGCCCTCTTGACGAGTGCGCGAGTCCGCGCGGAGCACCCGGTCGTGACGCGAACGCTGGTCACCGTGATCGTCGTGGCGGTGGCCCTCATCGGCACCGCCCGCTTCAGCACGAACGTCGACACGGACCTGTCCCTCGGTGCCGCGATGACGATCGTGCTGCTCGGCCTCTCCTTCCTCACCGGCTCGTCGGGACAGATCTCGCTGGGCAACGGGGCGTTCATGGGGGTGGGCGCTTTCACGGTGGCCATCTGGGCCAACCATCACCACGCGAGCCCGCTGATCCTGGTCCTGGTGCTCGCGGTCGTCGCCGGGGCGGCGGTCGGGTTCCTGTTCGGGCTGCCCGCGACCCGGCTCCGCGGTCCCTACCTGGCGGGGATGACGTTGGCCTTCGCGGTGGCCTTCGGGGCGATCCTCAACGTCTTTGGCTCGTGGACCGGGGGCGACTCGGGACTCCAGCTGCCCAGCGCCGAGAACGCGCCGCACTGGCTGGTCCACCTGTATCCGGCCAGCACCGCGTCGCTCAGCGTCAACAGCGTGTGGCTGGCCGGCCTGACCGTCGTCGCCGCGGGCATCGCACTTTTCTTCATGTCCAACCTCTTCGCCTCGCGGTTCGGCCGCTCCATGCGCCTCGTGCGCGACAACGACGTCGCCGCCGAGCTGGTGGGCATCTCGCTCCCGCGCGCCCGGGTCGCGGCCTTCGTGATCTCGGCCGCCTACGCCGCACTCGGGGGAGGTCTGTGGACGATCGTCAACAACGCCGTGACGCCCTCGACCTACGGGTTCGCCCTGTCGATCACCATCTTGTCCCTGGTGGTGATCGGTGGCATCGGGACGATCCCGGGCGCCATCATCGGCGGGCTGATCTACGCCTACTCCAACAGCGCGATCGGTTGGATCACCGCGCACACCGGGCTGAGCCCGCAGGGCAACGTGGCCAGCCAGCTGAACGGCATCATCTTTGGCACCCTGCTGGTGCTGACCATCGTCTTCGCGCCGCTCGGCATCAGCGGAGCGCTGCGCCGGCTGTGGTCTCGGCGCACCTGGTGACTTGCCTCGCCCCAGCGGCCCGGTTATGGTCACGTCGGAGACTTACGCAACGGTAAGCCGAACACGGCCACCACGTGGCCAGGGGGGAGTGACAGTGGTGAGAACTCGTCGCATCACGATCGGGGGCGCCGCGGTGGCCCTCGTTCTGGGCATGGTGATGACCAGCGGGGGGCTGGCCCAGGGAGCGCCACCCAAGGTCCCCGGCGTCACGGCCAAGCAGATAACGATTGGCGCCACCGTTCCCCTCACCGGCATCGCGGCGCAGGGCTACAGCGAGGTCGCCAAGGCGGCCAACGCCGTGTTCACCTGGGTCAACCAGCACGGCGGGGTCAACGGGCGCCAGATCAAGTACGTCATCAAGGATGACTGCTACGGCACGCCGGGCTTTGGCTGCACGGGAAATCCCAACACCGTCGCCCTGACCAAGCAGCTCATCGCCCTGCCGGTCTTCGCCACCGTCGGATCGCTCGGCACGCCGACCCAGGACTCGGTTCGCGCGCTGCTCAAGGCGAACCACGTGCCCCAGCTCTTCGTCAACTCGGGCTCCAAGGACTGGAACAACCCCAAGACCTACCCGGGCCTGTTCGGGTGGCAGACCAGCTACACCGTCGAGAGCAAGATCCTGGGCCAGTACATGCTGGCGCACTTCGCGGGCCAGAAGGTCTGCTTCCTCGGCCAGCACGATGACTTCGGCGCCGACGGGCTGCTCGGCCTCCAAGACGTCGGCGTCAACCCGATCGACTCGGTGATGTACGACGTCGCGGGCCTGGTGACCGGTGGTGCGGGCTACTTCACGCCGTTCATCGCCAAGTTCCAGTCCGAGGGCTGCAAGGTCGTCTACCTGGACACGATCCCTGGCGCCACCGACGCGGCACTCGGCAACGCCCTGGCCCTCGGCTACCACCCTCAGTGGGTCATCTCGAGTGTGGGCGCTGACCCGGTCACGGTGGACGCGGCCTTTGCCGGCAAGCCGTTCCCGGACCCGGAGATCGGGGCCATCTCGTTCAGTTACCTGCCCGCCAGCCTCGACACCAACGTGTGGAACGGCTGGATGCGCGAGATCCTGCTGAATGACAAGGCGGACTTCCCGAACTTCACGTCCACGTCGCCGATCGACGGCAACATGGCCTACGGCATCGGCTGGGGCGTCGCCTTCGTCGAAGCGCTCAAGGCCGCGGGGAGGAACTTCACGCGGGCCAGCTTCTTGCACACGCTGGTCTCACGGCCGTTCCAGACGTCCGCCCTGGTCCCGCTGCGCTACACCCCGGGGAACCACCAAGGGCTCCAAGGTGGCTACATCGTCCAGGTGCGCAGCGCCAGCTCGACGGGCGTGCTCGACAAGACCGTCTTCGTGACGACGTCGGCGGCGAAGTCGCCAGTGAAGATCACCACCAAGCTGAGCACGAGGATTCCTGCCTGGCTGCTCAAGTAGAACCACGCAGTGCGTCACGGCGGGGCCTGCGGGCCCCGCCGTGTCGCGTGTTCGGGCCAGTGGGCGGCTGTTGGGAACCTGTGGGTGAGGACGATTCCTCGGTGCTCAACGTCAGCAATGCGGTGGATAAGCCCGGCCGAGCTGGGGAGAAGCTCTGGATTTGACCCTGGAGGGCCCGTGGGCCTTGCACGGGGTTGCCAGACGTGCAAGAACAGTGACCGTAGTTCGCACCTCGAGGAGGGTGGTCGTCCCGCAAGGGAAGGCACTCACCGGGATGGGGCCCCGCAAGGGGTGCCTCCCAACCGAGGCGGGGTAACCCGCCAAGGCGTCGAGACGGACCACACGCAGCACACGCAGGACCGCTCCGGCGGACCGGCGGGTGCAGCGTCTCGGAGACCCCGAGGGGCTGGTGTTCCACCGGTCACTCGGGGTCTTCGGCTGTCTGGGCCCGGATCGGGTGCCCGGCGCCCCCCGTACTCGAGGAGCGTCGCATCGTCGTGGCCTACGGATCCCGCTGCTGCGCGATTCCGCCCTCACGACGACCGGGTCGTGCGCCAGCTGGCCGGGATTCGGGCCCCTGTCGGGAACTTGTGGACGAACGCACATCTCTGGTGGTGAATGTCGCCACCGTGGTGGATAAATCGCGCCGATCTGCGGAGAAGTTCTGAATTTGGCCTTGGGGGGCCCGTGGGCCTTGCGCGAGACTGCGCGACGTGCAAGAACAGGGATCGTAGTTCGCACCTCGAGGAGGGTGTTCGTCCCGCAAGGGAAGGCGCCCGCCGGGACGGGGCCCCGCAAGGGGTGCCTCCCAACCGAGGCGGGGCAACCCGCTAAGGCGTCGAGGCGAGCCACACGCAGCACACGCGGGACCGTCCGACACGGACCTGCGGGTGCAGCGTCTCGGAGACCCCGAGGGGCTGGTGTTCCACCGGTCACTCGGGGTCTTCGGCTGTCTGGGCCCCGCTCAGGCGCCGGGCGCGTCCACCTGCTCGATGAGCGTCGCGTCGTCGTGGCGCACCGACCCCACCGCCGTGCTGACCGGGTGGTGCACCAGCGTGCCGGAGGGCGCGGGTCGCATCAGCGTGGCGCGGATCGCCGGGCCCGCGTCACCGGCGGCGAGCCACGCGTCGACATCGGCGAGCTCCACGACGACGGGCATGCGGTCGTGGAGCCCGTCGAGGTCCGCGCTCGGTGTCGTCGTGATCACCGTGCAGGCCGGTCCCTCGGGGCCCGCCGGGTCGAGCAGGCCAGCCAGCAGCAGCGGTTGGCCGTCCGCGCGGTGGAAGTAGTGGGGTGTGCGCCGCCCCCCGGGACGGTGGTCCCACTCGTAGAAGCCGTCGACGGGCACGACGCCGGGGTGGTCGCGGAAGGCGCCGCGGAAGGAGGGCTTGTCGGCCACCGTCTCGGCCCGGGCATTGAACAGGACCTGGTGCGCCCCGCTCCAGCGGGGGGTCAGTCCCCAGCGGTAGCGGCCGAGGACCCGCTGGGCGCCCGTGTCGGCGACGGCGAGCAGGAGCTGGCTCGGCGCGAGGTTCCAGCGCGGCGCCACGTCCACGACGTCCTCGGCGAGGCCCGCGCCGAGCAGCCGGGCCAGCCGGGCCGGTGGGCTAAAGAGCGCAATGCGTCCGCACACGGGGACCTCCCGTGTCGAGACTAGGGCTCTGGCGGACGTGATCGGGACTGGCTACGCTACGAACACATGTTCGCTTTTTCCCCTCCCCGTCCTCCGGTTCCCGAGGAGCTGGCCGCCAAGATCCGGCCGGTGAGCCTGGCCGGCGACCGGCGGGTCGCGCTGGCGGCGCCCTGGTCCGGGCTGCTGCCGGAGAGGAGCCTGCGGCGCGGCTCGACGCTCGTGGTGGCGTGCGCGCCGGGCACGGGCGGCCTCACGCTGGCGCTGGGCCTCCTCGCGGGAGCCACGGCGGCGGGATCCTGGGGCGCCGTGGTGGGGGTCGACAACCCGGGCGTGGTGGCCATGGCCGACCTCGGCGTCGATCTGGCGCGCACGCTGCTCGTCCCGCGCCCGCGGGGCCTGTGGGCGGAGGTCGTGGGGGACCTGATCGACGGGGTCGACGTCATCGTGCTGCGCCCGCCGGGGCGGGTGCCGCCCCGGCTGGCCCGCCGCGTGGCCGACCGGGTGCGCGAGCGCGGGGCCGTCCTGATCCCCGTGGTCGACGCGGGTGGGTGGCCGATGCCGCCCGACCTCACCCTCGGGATCGCCCAGGCGCGCTGGCGGGGGACGTCGCGCCTCGAGAGCCGGGCGATGACGCTCCAGCTGACCGGCCGCGGCGGGGTCCGCCCCCGCGAGCACGCCGTGGAGATGCCCGACCGCCACGGCCACCTCCGAGGTGCCGCGTGGAACGACTGATCGGGGTGTGGGTCGAGGCGCTGAGCGTCGAGTCCGTCGACGGGACGACGCTGCGGAGCGCGCAGCGCCTCCTCGAGGCCCTCGGCGTGCTGTGCCCGTTCACCGAGCTGGTGCGCCTGGGGCTCTACGTCCTGCCCGCGCGGGGGCCGAGCCGCTTCTTCGGGGGCGAGGAGCGGGTCCTCACCCTCCTGGCGTCCACCGTGCGCGAGACCACCGGGCACGAGCCGCTCCTCGGGGCGGGCGACGGGCTCTTCGTGGCCGAGCTCGCCGCGCGCGCGGGGGTGGTCCTGGCGCCGGGGGCCAGCGACGACTACCGGCGCCGCCAGCCGCTGGCCGCGCTGGGCCGGCCCGACCTGGCCGCCACTGGTCGCCGGCTGGGGCTGGTGACGGTGGGGGACTTCGCCGACCTGGACCCCGCGCGCGTCGCCGAGCGCTTCCCGGCCGCCGTGGGACAGCTGCACCGCCTGGCGCGCGGGGAGCGGGCCGAGGCGCCCGGCCAGCGTGACGCGCGCCTGGCGACCCGTCTGGCCCGTCTGGCGCGCGCGCCCCAGCGCGACGAGCAGCGGGGCTTCTTCGGCCAGCGCGGGGCCGCCGAGGAGCGGGCGCACGCGGCGGCCCTGCGGGTGCGCCGGCGCCTGGGGGACGACGCGGTGGTCGTGGCGGGACTGCGCGGGGGACGCACCCCCCAGGACCGTGCGGTGCTGGTGCCCTGGGGGTCGCCCGCCGCCCCGGCGGGTGGCGACCCGGCGGCCCCGTGGCCCGGGCACCTGCGCGCGCCCGCCCCCGCGGTGGTGTTCGCGCACCCGGTCGCGATCGACGTGGTCGACGCGGCGGCCCGGCCGGTGCGCGTCGACGGCCGGGGCCGGTGGAGCGCCCCGCC
>JAJYBR010000005.1 GCA_021778895.1 Actinomycetes bacterium | reverse complement strand
TTGACGCTGTCGACGTTGCGGCGCACCTCGGCCTCGTCCATGACGTCGTCGTGGTAGAGGGAGGCCAGGTGCATCAGCTCGGCCGACACCCCGCCCATCAGGTCCTCGAGGCTGGCCGCGCGCTCGCCCAGCGTGGCCGACGAGAGCGCCAACAGCGGCCGCAGGCGCTTGCCGCCCGCGTAGATCAGGTGCGTCGTAACGTTGTCGAGGTAGGCGTCCCCGACGATCACCGAGTCCGCGAGGAGCTGTTCGAGGCGCTTGAGGTCCAACTCCACCAGGGGAAGACGCAGGCGCTCGTGCGGGTTCACGCCCACACACTAGATGAGGACGCGATCCCGTTCCTCAGGCGCGGACTTGGCAGAGCGCTCCCACCGGTACACTGCTAGCAACAGCGCGAGAGGGATGAACGTTGTTCGAACGATTTACTGACCGAGCCCGCAGAGTCCTGGTTCTAGCCCAGGAGGAAGCCCGTGAGTTGAACCACGCGTTCATCGGGACCGAGCACATCCTGCTGGGCCTGATCCGCGAGGGCGACGGCGTGGCCGCCAAGGCCCTGGACGCCCTTGGGGTGACCTTCGAGATCGTGCGCGAGAAGGTCGAGGAGGCGATCGGGACCAACACCAACCCGTCGCCCAGCTCGCCCCCCTTCACCCCCCGGGCCAAGAAGGTGCTGGAGCTCTCCTTGCGCGAGGCCCTCCAGCTGGGCCACTCCTACATCGGGACCGAGCACATGCTGCTCGGCCTGGTGCGCGAGGGCGACGGCGTGGCCGCCCAGGTGCTCAACGACCTGGGAGCCGACACGGCCCGGGTGCGCGCCCAGGTGATGCAGATGATGTCGGGCCAGTCGGGCCGGGAGGCCGGGGCCACGGTGTCGTCGTCGGGCCAGAAGAGCGACGGCGAGCCCGCCGGCGGCTCGGCGGTCCTCGACCAGTTCGGGCGCAACCTGACCCAGTACGCCCGCGAGGGCAAGCTCGACCCGCTGGTGGGCCGCGAGCGCGAGATCGAGCGCGTGATGCAGGTCCTGTCGCGGCGCACCAAGAACAACCCGGTCCTCATCGGCGAGCCCGGCGTGGGCAAGACCGCCATCGTCGAGGGCCTGGCCCAGCGCATCGTGGCCAGCCAGGTCCCGGTGACCCTGACCGACAAGCAGCTCTACACCTTGGACCTCGGGGCCCTGGTCGCGGGCAGCCGCTACCGCGGTGACTTCGAGGAGCGCCTGAAGAAGGTCCTCAAGGAGATCCGCACCCGCGGCGACATCATCTTGTTCATCGACGAGATCCACACCCTGGTGGGGGCCGGCGCGGCCGAGGGGGCCATCGACGCCGCCTCGATCCTCAAGCCCATGCTCGCGCGCGGCGAGCTCCAGACCGTGGGCGCGACCACGATCGACGAGTACCGCAAGCACATCGAGAAGGACGCCGCCCTGGAGCGCCGCTTCCAGCCGGTCAAGGTGGAGCAGCCCTCGGTCGCCATGACCATCGAGATCCTGAAGGGCCTGCGCGACGTCTACGAGGAGTTCCACTCCGTCAAGATCACCGACCAGGCGCTGGTCGCGGCGGCCAACCTGGCCGACCGCTACATCGCCGACCGGTTCTTGCCCGACAAGGCCATCGACCTCATCGACGAGGCGGGCAGCCGCCTGCGCATCCGGCGCATGGACGACTCGCCGGCCCTGAAGAAGATCGACGAGGACCTGGTGCGGCTGCGCGCCGAGAAGGACGCGGCCATGGACCGGGGCGCCCTCGAGCAGGCCAAGACCCTCGACGAGCAAGAGCGCGTCCTCCAGGCCAAGCGCGACGAGCTGTCCCCCCAGGACGCCGTGGCCGCCGGGCGTCGCGACGACGTCGTCGACGAGGACATCATCGCCGAGGTGCTGGCCAACTGGACCGGGATCCCCGTCTACCGCCTCACCGAGGAGGAGACCACCAAGCTCCTGCGCATGGAAGAGGAGCTGCACAAGCGCGTCATCGGCCAGGAGGAGGCCATCACGGCCCTCAGCCGGGCGATCCGGCGCACCCGTGCGGGCCTGAAGGACCCCAAGCGCCCCGGTGGCTCGTTCATCTTCCTCGGACCGACCGGCGTCGGCAAGACCGAGCTGGCCAAGACCCTGGCCGAGTTCCTCTTCGACGACGAGGATGCCCTGATCCAGCTGGACATGTCCGAGTACATGGAGAAGCACTCGGTGAGCCGCCTGGTCGGCTCGCCCCCGGGCTACGTCGGCTACGACGAGGGTGGACAGCTCACCGAGGCCGTGCGCCGCAAGCCGTTCTCCGTCGTCCTGTTCGACGAGGTCGAGAAGGCCCACCCCGACGTGTTCAACACGCTGCTGCAGATCCTCGAGGACGGCCACCTGACCGATTCCCAGGGTCGCGTCGTGGACTTCAAGAACACCATCTTGATCATGACCTCGAACCTGGGGACCGCCGACCTGCGCCGGGCCGCCATCGGCTTCGCCAAGGGCGGGGACCTGGCCAGCCACGAGCGCATGAAGGAGAAGGTCAACCAGGCGCTGAAGGCCCACTTCCGTCCCGAGTTCCTGAACCGCATCGACGAGACGATCGTCTTCCACGAGCTGACCAAGACCGAGGTCATGGCGATCGCCGACCTGTTCATCGGACGCCTGCGCGAGCAGCTGGCCGTGCAGGGGCTCGGCCTCGAGTTGTCGGCCGCGGCCCAGGGCTACCTGGCCGACAAGGGATACGACCCCGAGCTGGGAGCCCGGCCCCTGCGCCGTGCCGTCCAGCAGTACGTCGAGGACGTCCTCAGCGAGAAGATCCTCTTCAAGGAGTTCCGGGCGGGCCAGACGATCGTGGTGGACATGGTCGAGGGGCCCGACGGGTCGTCCCTCTCCTTCGAGGGCGTCGAGGGCCTGCCGCCGTCGGTCGACTTCGAGGACGTCACGCCCAAGGCGTGACAGCACCCACCTAGCGTGGCGGGGGTGAGAGGCCCCCAGTACGCGTGCGGATCGTGTGGGGCCCTGGCTCCCAAGTGGACGGGCCAGTGCGCGACGTGCCGGGCCTGGAACACCGTCAGCGAGCTGCCCGCGGTGCGATCGGCGCCGAGTGTGGTGACCCGCTTGGGCGACGCCGACCTCGAAGACGGGCCGCTGTGCCCCACCGACATCCCCGAGCTGGACCGGGTCCTCGGCGGGGGGCTGGTCGCGGGCTCGACGACCCTGCTGTTCGGCGAGCCCGGCGTCGGCAAGTCGACGCTGGCCCTCGCCGTCTTGAGCAACCTGGCCCGCGCGAGCCGGGACGTGCTGCTCGTGGCCTCGGAGGAGTCCGCGGGCCAGGTGGCCCGCCGGGCCCGGCGCGTCGGGGCGGCCGCCGGTGACATCGGCATCGTGGCCACGACGGAGGCCGCGGTCGCCGAGGAGTCCATCCACCGCACCCGCCCGGCACTGGTCGTGGTCGACTCGGTGTCTGCCCTGCGCGACGACAGCGTCAGCGGGTCGGCCGGCTCGCCCTCCCAGGTGCGGGCCATCGCCGAGCGCCTCTGCCAGGCGGCCAAGCGCACCGGGAGTCCGCTGGTGCTGGTCGGCCACGTCACCAAGGACGGGGAGCTGGCCGGGCCCCGGGCGCTCGAGCACCTGGTCGACACGGTGGTGCGGGTCGAGGGCGACCGGCACGGGACACTGCGGGTCGTGCGGGCGCTGAAGCACCGTTTCGGGCCCACCGGGGAGGTCGGGCTCTTCGACCTCACCGACCAGGGACTCGTCGAACTGCCCGACGCGGGCGTGCCGGCGAGCGACCTGGCCGTGCCGGGCGTCGTGTGGGGAGCCGCGAGCGACGGGTCGCGGGCCCTCGCCGTCGAGCTCCAGGTCCTGGTCGCGACGGCCGCGAGTGCAGCGCCGCGTCGCGTCGCCCACCAGCTGTCGGCCCAGCGCCTGGCGCTGATGCTGGCGGTGCTGGAGGCCCGCTGCGGCTGGGACCTGCGAGGCCTCGACGTGTTCGCCGCCTCCGCGGGCGGGTTGCCGGCGGGCGAGCCCGGTGTCGACGCCGCCCTGGCGCTGGCATTGGCGTCAGCGGCCGGCGGCTTCGTCGTGCCCCGCGACGTCGCGGTCGTCGGCGAGGTGGGCCTGGCCGGGGAGCTGCGCGCGGTCGGGGGGATCGGGCGGCGGGTGAGCGAGCTGCGGCGCCGGGGGGTGACGACCGTCTACGTCCCCGCGGCCGACGTCACCGACGACGCCGGGGTGCGCATGGTCGGGGTCCGACGGCTGCCGGACCTGCTGGCCGACTTCGCCCCGGACGCAAATCGGCCCGCGTCTGGTAGAATGGTGAGTCCCCATTGACGCCGCCGCGGGCGGCGAGGAGCGCTATGACGGTGCGAAAGTACAAGAAGGGCGACCGACTCGTGTACCCCCACCACGGGGCCTGCACGGTGGAGAAGGTGGAGAAGATCACCGCCTTCAACGTTCGCCAGGACTACCTCAAGTTGAAGGTTGCCTATTCCGATCTCGTGTTGATGGTCCCGGTGGCGAACGCCGAGACCGTGGGCCTGCGCGACGTGATCAACGACGAGGAGGTCGAGGAGGTCTTCGCCGTCCTTCGCAAGAAGGAGGCGCGCATGCCGACGAACTGGTCCCGCCGCTTCAAGAACCACTCGGAGAAGCTGCGCTCCGGCGACATCTACCAAGTCGCCGAGGTGGTGCGGAATCTCTCGATCCGTGACAAGGACAAGGGCTTGTCGGCGGGTGAGAAGCGCATGCTCACCCGGGCGCGCCAGATCCTGGTCTCCGAGCTCACCTTCGCGCTCAACGTGGACACGTCGGAGGCCGAGGAGAAGCTCACGTCGGTCCTGCCCTGACCGTGACCATCGCGGCCATCGTGGTGGCGGGCGGCCGCGGGGTCCGCTTCGGGGGGCTCAAGCAGTTCGCCCGGCTGGGGTCGTCGACGGTGGCCGCGCGCAGCGTGGCCGCTGCGCGCTCCGTGGCCGACACCGTGGTGCTGGTCGTTCCGCCCGACTACGACGGTTCGGGCGAGGGTGCGGACCTGGTCGTCGAGGGCGGCGACTCGCGCGCGGCGTCCGTTCGCGCGGGCCTGGCGGGGTGCGGAGACGCCGAGATCGTGATCGTCCACGATGCGGCTCGCCCGTGGGCGAGTGCCGGACTCTTCCACGCCGTGGTCGAGGCGGTGCGCGCCGGGGCCGATGGCGCGATCCCCGGGCTCCCGATCACCGACACCGTCAAGCGCGTGACGGCGACCCGCGACGACCGCGTCGTCGTGGGCACGGAGGATCGCGACGCCCTGGTCGTCGTCCAGACGCCGCAGGCGTTCCGGCGCGAGCTCCTCGAGCGCGCGCACGCTGGTCGGGGCGATGCCACCGACGACGCCTCTCTGGTCGAGGCGGTCGGTGGACGAGTCGTCGTGGTGGCGGGCGAGGCGCGTAACGTCAAGATCACTGTGGCCGACGACCTGCACGACGCGAACGGGAGCAGCGGGCTCCGCATCGGCCACGGCTTCGACGTCCACCGGTTCGGTGACGACCCGAGCCGGGCGCTCTGGCTGGGCCTGGTGCACATCCCCGGTGCGACGGGCCTGCTCGGCCACTCCGACGCCGACGTGATCGTCCACGCGGTGGCCGACGCTCTCTTGGGCGCGGCCAGCCTCGGAGACCTGGGTCGGCACTTTCCCGACACGGATCCCTCGACTCTCGGCATTCCCTCGGCGCAGCTCCTGGGGGCCGTCAAGGAAAAGGTCGACGCCGCTGGCTACCGACCACTGTCGATCGACGTCACGGTCGTGGCGGAGTATCCGCGCCTGGCTGCCCACATCGATGCGATGGTCGCCGCTCTCAGTGACGCAGTCGGTGCTCCCGTCTCGGTCAAGGCCACGACGCCGGAGCGCCTCGGCGCGATCGGACGGGGCGAGGGCATCTCGGCCACGGCGGTCGTCCTGGTGGAGGCGAAATGACACCCCGCCCGCCTCGCCGCCCGACCAGCCGCCCGGGTGGGACGAGCCGACCACCGCGGCGCGATGTTCGCCCCCACCGCGAGGTGCGCCATGACGGTGTCGGTGGCGAGCAGGTGGAGGGACGCCAGGCCGTGCTCGAGTTGCTGCGTGCGCAGCGCCGCCGCATCGAGCGCATCCTGGTCGCCGATGGTCAGGATCCCTCCGAGATCTTGGACCAGATCGAGCGCGAGGCCGCACGCCGGCGTGTGCTCGTGCAGCTGGTCTCGATGACGCGACTGGACCGCGAGGCTCGCACCGAAGGGCACCAAGGTGTCGTGGCGATGGCGGCTCCGTTGCCCACCGAGTCCTTGGAGACTCTCCTCGCTGACTCCTCGGTGTTCTTGTTGGTCGCTGACGGCGTGACCGATCCCCGCAACCTGGGGGCGATGCTCCGCAGCGCTGATGGGGCGGGCGTCACCGGAGTCGTCTTGCCACGCCACCGCTCAGCCCGGGTGACCGCGACAGCCGCCAAGACGGCAGTCGGTGCCATCGAGTACCTCCGGTTCTGCGATGTGCCGGGCATCCCCAATGCCCTTCTGGAGATGCAGCGACAAGGAGTGCGAGTCGTCGGTCTGGCGAGCGAGTCCCGGTCATCGCTCTATGACTTGGACTTGTCGCAGGGACCAGTGGCGCTGGTCGTTGGGGGCGAGGAGCGCGGATTGGCCGCACTGACGCGCAAGCGCTGCAGCGACATCGTGTCGATCCCGCAGTCTGGCCGGATCAGCTCGCTCAACGCCGGCGTCGCCGTTTCGATCGCGGCATTCGAGATCGCTCGGCAGCGACGGTCATCTCAAAACAACTAGGTCGGTTAATCTTCCTCAGGCACTGCTGAGGCGTGCTTCAGCGTAACGTGTGTGTGGCGCACACTGCGTGATCTAGATTGAGTAAGCGCACTGAATTACCACATCACTTACTGGTCACCATTGAATTGTGTGCACAAATTGTTAATGAACATCGTTGCTGTACCAACGAAATGAAGTCATTTCATAGGACAGGAATGCCATAGTTGCCGTAGCGTCCAACCCGATACTTAATCGTTAAGCACCGCAGTGTGGTACTGGGAAACTGGGTTAGGACCGAACAACTATGAAACTAAGGTTAGCCGTCTCATTGGTAATTACGTCTGCATCACTTCTAGCTGGTTCACTTTTGCAAGTCCATTCATTGGGTGCCGCGTCACCGAGACTCACAGCAAGTAATGCAGTAACCTTCTACGAAAACGCGTTCGCCGGAGATTCGCTATATACGGACCAAATTGCGAACACTCAGGAACCGCTAACTCTATTTGCGGATCTGACAACGTCGTTCGTTAATTCCGGTTATCACTTCATTGACTGGAACACGAGCGCCGATGGTACGGGCACCACCTATTTGGACGGTGCGGAATACGACTTCACTCTCGGGAACCTGACGCTCTATGCGCAGTGGGCCCCAAACACGGTCACGTTCTACGAGAATGACAACGGTTCTGACACCACCCACTCGATCGAGAGGAACAGCGTGTCCGCACCACTCACTCTGTTCTCGAGTTTGGATCCGGCGTTCTCGAACAGCGGTTACTCGTTCGCTGGATGGTCAACTGCTGCCAACGGGACAGGGACGTCGTACGCCAACGGGGCCACGTACGACTTCACGCTCGGCAATCTCCTTCTCTACGCCCAGTGGACGGCGAATACGTACACCGTGACCTATGACGCAGAAGGCGGCACGCTCGCCGCGACGTCGGAGACCTACACCACGGGATCGGCGCCGCTGACACTGCCCAGCCCGACCCAGCAGGGTTTCACCTTCAGTGGCTGGTACAGCGCGCCGACGGGTGGCACGCTGATCGGGCGGGCTGGGGCTTCCTTCGCACCCACCGTGTCATTGACTCTCTACGCCCAGTGGGCGGCCAACGCCTACACCGTGACCTATGACGCGGATGGCGGCACACTCCCCGTGGCGTCGGGGATATACACCACGGGATCAGCACCTTTGACCTTGCCCAGCCCGACCCAGCAGGGGTTCTCCTTCGATGGCTGGTACAGCGCGCCGACGGGTGGCACCTTCGTCGGCCTGGCGGGCACCGCGTACACACCAACGACGTCGTCCACCCTCTACGCGCAGTGGACGGCCGACACTTATGTGGTGACCTACGACGCAGAAGGCGGCACGCTCGTCGCCTCGTCGGGGATATACACGACGGGATCAGCACCTTTGACCCTGCCCAGACCGACCCAGCAGGGGTTCTCCTTCAATGGCTGGTACAGCGCGCCGACGGGTGGCACGCTGATCGGGTTGGCCGGAGCCTCGTTCGCACCTACGGTCGCGTCGACCCTCTACGCCCAGTGGACGGTGCTGCCCGTGTGGCAGATGTCCTTCGCCAGCAATGGTGCGGTGGGCGAGGTACCGACGCTCAGCGTGCAGCAAGACTCTCTCCTCACCGTTCCTGCGGGCAGCGACCTGCGGCGTCCCGGCTACTCCTTCACGGGCTGGAACACCATGGCCGACGGTTCGGGGACGGGCTACGCCGCGGGCCAGTCGGTTGCCCTGACCGCACCCGTCGAGCTCTACGCCCAGTGGAAGCCGCTGCCTGCGGTAAGCGTGCAGTTCCATCTCGGGGCGACTCCATCGCGGATACCACCCGTGTCGACCTTTGTGGGAGCTGCGATCACCCTGCCGAGTCCGCCCGCGCGCAGCCATCCGGGATACCTGTTCGCGGGCTGGAGCACGTCGGCGTCAGGATCGGGGACGCGCTGGCGGTCGGGGTCGCACCTGGAGGTCACTAGCTCGATGACCTTCTACGCCCAGTGGCGAAGCAATCACTCGGCAGTGATGCTGCCCGCGATCGGCCCGTTCGCCCGAACGTCCGCCCGGCTTCCCCGGGAAGTGACGAGCCAGGTCCGACGGATCGCGGTGACGGTCGTGGCGACGGCCCACCGCACGGTCGTGCTCTACGGGCTTGCCCGTCGCCGCACGACCGTGGCGGCTGCCACCCGGCTGGCGCAGATGCGAGCTCTGGCCGTGTCGCGGATCCTGTGCGCGGATCTGCGCCGGCTCGGTGACGGCGCGGTCCGTCTGGTGCTGGCTCGACAGGTGGTCGGTGGCGCCCGGACCGACGTCGTCGAGGTCGTCGCGCGCTGAGAGCGTCACGCCGGATCCGGCGTGCGCCCAGCGCGGCTGGCGTTGGCGATCACTGCGGTGATGGCCATGGCGACGGCGAAGATGCCGACTCCGGCGCGTGCGCTGAGGTGCTCCAAGGCGAGGCCGGCGGCGAGCGGAGCCAGGACCGCGAGGGCCATCGCTGCCTGCGTGACGGCGTTGGTGGCGCGACCGCGCATCTCGTCCGGCGTGCGCCGGAGGAGCTCGCCCATCAGGGCGGCATTGGCGGTCGGGGCGAGGATGGCGGAGGCCCCGATGGGCAGGGCCATCCACGGAGTGGGCGCGAGGACCGCCGAGAGGACGAAGAGCCCGGTGCCGATCGTCGTGAAGATCGCGACGATCTGGTGCAGGGTGAAGTGGCCGCGCAGTCGCGGGGCGAGGAGGGCACCGAGCAGTCCACCAATCATGATGCCGGCCTGGGCGAGTCCGACGAGGCCGGCGGAATACCCGTACTTCCGCATCGCGAAGACCAACGAGATGACGATGCCGTTGAAGGCGAAGTTGATCAAGGGCGCCTGGGTGATGACGATGCGCAAGACGCGGTCGCTCCACAGGTAACGGAGGCTGTCGATGGACTCGCGCCACAGCCCGTGGTGCTCCGCCTCGGCCGCGCGAAAGTTCCCCTTCAGGCGCAGCGAGGTCACCGTGGAGATCCCGTAGCTGACGGCATCGGCCACGAACGGGATGGCCCGGGCGGCGCTGAACAGCGCGCCACCGAGGGCCGGACCGATCATGCTCGCCGCGTACTGGCGCCCCTCGTTGGCCGCCACGGCTGTCTCGAACTGGGAGTCCTCGATGATCACGGGCAGGATGGCGGTCGAGGTCGGGTTGAAGATGGTGTCGCCCAGTCGGTCGATGATGGCGACGACTAACACGACGGGCCACGCCACGTGGTGGGTGGCGACCGCCACGGCGAGGGCCAGCAGTACGACCGCCCGGACGGCATCGGTGATCACCATCGTGCGGCGACGGTCGACGCGGTCGGCGAGAGAGCCAGCGGGCAGGCGGACCACGAACGCGGCCAGCGAGGCGAGGGTGGCCACGGTGCCCGCCAACGCGGTCGAGCGCGTCAGGTCGAGGAGGAGGAGCGGGTAGGCGAGGATGCCGATCGCCGAGCCGAGGTCGGAGAGGAACTGGCCGACCCACAGGTTCTGGAAGTTGCGATTGCGCCTAAGCGTCGCGACGGGAGTCGGTGAACTCACCGCCCCACGCTACCGAGGCCGAGCGCGCCGAGGCGGCGCGGACGCGGTCGCTCAGGAATCCTTGCCACCCCTCGGGCGACCAGTGGGAACTCCGGAGTGCGATCTCAGAAGCGTGACTTTCGACCCACTCAATCCCATGAGGAGGCAGAGCCGCTCAGTCACGCTGTGGCGAGGTCGAGAATCACAGGCAACTGCAGGGTGCCTGGCGCGGTGCCGGTGGGGACTGCTGAGTCCTACGAGATCGGACGCAAGCCCGATCGAGATTCGAGTCCTCCGACGTGCCCATTGCGGGGGCGGCTAGCGCCCCCGCAATGAGGACGGCGTTGACTCAGCAGCTGCTACCGCCGCTCGGAACGATCGTCTGCACGCCCGGGTAGAAGCGCAGGGCAGCGTTGCGAAGACCGTAGTTGTCGTATTGCCAGTAGTACTGCTCCGTGGAATCCGAGAACAACGGCACTCGCGTGACCGTGCCGCTCACGCATGCGTAGACGTACAAGAGATACTTGGTGACGTTGTCGAACTTGCTCGGTCCGAAATTGCGCTTGAGCGGGAGGAGGTACGTAGAGCAGTACTGCGTGCCCGACGAGTCTATGTAGCACGACTGCATCGTCGCAGTACCAAGTGGCTTGCCACGGGTGGCGACGAAGACGGAGTACGCACTGGTGCCGGAATTGGTCGGATCCGGAGCCGGGAGCTGGAAGAGGGCGTTGTTACCGCCCGTGCAGTTGCTGTCAAGAACCGCGAAACTTCCCTCGGTCAAGTCGATGGTGCAGTTGCCGTAGAGCGGCACATGGATGACATTCCCACCCGAGTTGTCCTGCGTGTAGTTCTGCCCATTCGCAAAGCCGATCAGGTTCAGGTTGTAGTGAGGGCCACTGGGTGCTCCGTTACCGTTTCCTGCGCCGGCTTGGGTCAGACCGCCCAGGCCCCACAGGAGCATCCCAAAACTCAAGACACCGGCCATGAGTGTTCGTTTGAAATTCACAATTAACCTCCTTACTGCAAGACCGGTACGCATTATCCGCACACCGAGCACCATGGAAATTTCATGATGCGGCCCCAACATAGGATTGCGTCGCCGCGGGCGCAACTTGAATTGTTATTTGCTCCTCGATTTCATCTCCCTGAGCCCATTTGCTCGCCTCGCATTTTGGTGCGATGGTCCAACGAAGTCGGGTTTCTCCTGATGAAAAGCGATCTTCTTCACCGGAGCGACCGCGCTGTGACGCTGTTCGAGCTCCTGACTCAGCGTAGAGTAAAGACCTCGGCGTCCCCTGGGGCGTTGCCGAGGTGAAGTAGGTCGAACAGAAGTTTCGTGTCGGCCAGGCTGGCCAGGCCTCGGGACCGCGCGACGAGCTGGCGGCGCAGCGTGGTGAGCACCGGATCGGTGGGCCCGTTACTGGGTGGTGCGGTAGTCGCGCAGACGCAACTGGCGCGTGGCGAACTCGTCGGCGATGCCCGCACTTCCGACGAGGACGGGGCGCGCGGGCACCAGGGCGCCGGCGCGGGCGTCGATGGCGTTCGAGTTGTCCAGCTCGAGAGCGCCGGGCAACGCCGCGAGCACGTCGTCCTGCTCGTCGCCGACCCCGACGTCCGAGTGCTGAGTCTCGGGGGCGCTCTCCTTCGCCAGGGCACCTTGGATCCCGCGAAGAGATTCCGCGGCCGGGAATGACGTTTGGGGGTTCAGGCGTCCCAGAAGCCCTGAGGCATCGCACTGGAGCCGGTGGAGGGATTCGAACCCCCGACCTGACGATTACAAATCGCCTGCGCTACCACTGCGCCACACCGGCCAGGTCCGCACCAGACTACTGAGTGCATCTGGTGGCCGGCCGCCGCTCCTTCGCCGCCGTCGCGCGGCGCGCGCCGTGTTCTTCTCCCGCCGGGGAGTTGGTCGCTCTAGGCTGACGACGTGGATCCCGCCGCCGAGCAGCCGACGAAGCCCGGCTCGCATTACCAGCCCTCCTTGACGATCGTCCTGATCATCCTCGTCGCCTTCATCGGCGGCTCCTACCTGATCCTGCGCACGCCGGCACCGGCCACGTCTGGGACCTCGCCCTCGACCACGGTGCCCGGCCACCACGTGACCTCGACGACGGTGCCCCCGCCCAAGTCGAAGGTCCGGGTCCAGGTGGCCAATGGGACCGCGGTGTCCGGACTCGCGCGCGAGTACACCCAGCAGCTCTTGACCATCGGGTGGGACACGCTGCCGCAACTCAACGGACCGCGGGTCAGCGCCACCGAGATCCTGTTCAACCCCGGCTACCAGTGGGCCGCGCGTCTCATCGCTCGCGAGATCAAGGTGCCGTTCACGTCGGTGCGGGCCCTCGGCGGCCAGACACCGGTCAGCGGTGCCGCGAGCGATGACGTCGTCGTGATCCTGGGACCCGACGCGCCCCTCGCCGCCGGCTAGTCGGCGGGCGGGAGCTCGAACCCGAAGCGCAGCAGAGCGGCGCGCAGCACCTCGCCGGCCATCGGGCGCAGCTCCTCGAGCGGGCGGTTGCGATGACGCCGGATGCCGAGGTCGACCTGGGCGAGCGAGCCCACGCCGAAGCGGCGGGCCACGTCGATGAGCAGGGCGATCTCCACACCGTAGGCGTGCTCGAGGTCGATCACGTCGAGCACGCTGCGCCGCAGCGCCGTCTCGCCGGCCAGGGGCTGGCGGATCTCGCGCAGGTCGGGGAAGAGCAGCGCGAGGATCGGCCGCGCGGTCAGCTCGGTGACCCGACCGCCGCCGGACTGCTGGTCGCCGAAGGGGCGCTGGTAGTAGCCCTTGACGAGGTGGATCCGCGGCTCCTCGAGGAGGGGCTGGATCAGACGCCCAACGAACTCGCGGGTGGTGTTGACGACGTCGGCGTCGAGGAAGACGAGCAGCTCGCTGGTGGTCGCGCGCGCCCCGGCGCGCAGTGCTGCTCCCTTGCCCGGCGGGCCCTCCAGGGTGACGACCCGCGCGCCGTGGCGACGGGCGACATCGGCGGTGCCGTCGTGGGAGTGGTCGTCGACGACGACGACCTCCTCGAGGTCGCCGAAGTCGCTGACCGCCTCGAGGACCGCTCCGAGCGTCGCCTCCTCGTCGCGCGCGGGGATGACCACCGCGACCGAGCGTGACTCGGCGGCCCGACTCACCCGTTCGTCGTCGTAGTCGGCCGCGCCCAGCGTCCAGGGGGAGTCAGCCACGCACCGAGGTTAGGGGCGCACTTGACAGCCCGGCGCCGTTGCCGTCACAATGGACCCGTCATCAAGAGCGACTGAGGGACGGGCCCGTCGAAGTCGCGACAACCAGTCGGCCATGCCGACCAGGTGCCAAAGCCCGAACGATGAAAGGAATGCTGTGAGTTTCGCCACCGGCCTTCGTTGCCGCGAATGCGGCGCCACCTACCCCGATGACGCGCGCTACTCGTGCGACGAGTGCTTCGGGCCCCTGGAGGTGACCTACGACCTCGCCGCCGCGCGAGGAACCATCACCCGGGCCTCGATCGAGTCGGGACCGCGCTCCATCTGGCGCTACCACGACCTGCTGCCCGACGCGGGAGACGCGCCGATCGACCTCGGGGCGGGCTGGACACCGCTGCGACGGGCCGACCGCCTGGCCGCGCGCCTGGGCGTGCGCGAGCTGTGGCTGAAGGACGACACGCGCAACCCCACCGGCTCGTTCAAGGACCGGGTCGTTGCGACGGCCCTGTCCAGCGCGCGGCGGCTGGGCTTCACCACGGCGGCCTGTGCCTCGACGGGCAACCTGGCGACCTCGGTCGCGGCGCACGCGGCGGCGATCGGCTGGCCGAGCGTGACGATCATCCCGCACGACCTGGAGCGCTCCAAGGTCGCGATGTCGTCGATCTTCGGGGGCACGGTCCTCGCCGTGGAGGGGAACTATGACGACGTGAACCGCCTGTGCGTGGAGCTGGTCGACGAGCACCCCGAGTGGGCCTTCGTCAACGTCAACCTGCGCCCCTACTACGCCGAGGGCTCCAAGACCCTGGCCTTCGAGATCGTCGAGCAGCTGGGCTGGCGCCTCCCGGCCCAGGTGGTCGTGCCGGTCGCGTCGGGCAGCCAGTTCACCAAGGTGGCCAAGGGGTTCGACCAGCTGCTGGCGCTCGACCTGGTGACCGGGGCCGCCCCGCGGATGTTCGCCGCCCAGGCCGCCGGGTGCTCGCCGATCGCCACGGCCTTCGCCCGGGGTGACGAGTTCGTCACCCCCCAGCGCCCGTCGACGATCGCGCGGTCCCTGGCCATCGGGAACCCGGCCGACGGTCCCTACGTCCTCGACGAGCTGCGCCGGGGTGGCGGGGACGCGGGCTCAGTCAGCGATGCGGCGATCCTCGACGGCATCGCCGAGCTGGCCGAGACCGAGGGCATCTTCGCCGAGACTGCCGGCGGGGTGACGGTGGCCACCTTGCACCAGCTGGTCGAGCGCGGAACGCTGGACCCCGAGGCGTCCATCGTCGCCATCATCTCGGGACACGGGCTGAAGACACTCGATGCCATCGCCGACCGCGCCGGCGTCTCGGCGACGGTTCCCCCGTCGCTCGCGGCCGCCGAGGCCGCACTGGCGAACGACCGCCTGGTGGTGGCCCGATGAGCGTCACGGTGCGTCTGCCCAGCCAGCTGCGGGCCCTCGTCGGGGGCGCGAGCGAGGTCCCGGTCGAGGCGGCGACGGTGCGTCAGGCCATCGTCGCGGTCGACGAGCGCTTCCCCGGGATCGCCGGTCGCGTGCTCGACGACCGGGGGTCATTGCGGCGCTTCGTGAACGTCTTCGTCGCCGACGAGGACGTCCGCTTCCTCGATGGCCTCGACACCGCGGTGCGCGAGGGCCAGACCGTCTCCTTGGTGCCGGCGGTCGCGGGAGGGTGATCATTAGCACTCGGGTATACTGAGTGCTAATATCTTCCGGCACCCAGCGGGTGCTCGCTCGCAGACAAACAAGGAGTCACCGTGGCGAAGTTGATCGCTTTCGATGAAGAAGCCCGTCGCGCACTCGAGCGCGGCATGAACAAGCTGGCCGACGCGGTCCGCGTCACGCTCGGCCCGAAGGGCCGCAACGTGGTGCTGGACAAGAAGTGGGGCGCGCCCACCATCACCAACGACGGCGTGTCCATCGCCAAGGACATCGATCTCGAGGACCCCTACGAGCGCATCGGCGCCGAGCTGGTCAAGGAAGTGGCCAAGAAGACCGACGACGTGGCCGGTGACGGCACGACGACGGCGACGGTGCTGGCCTGGGCCATGGTCCGCGAGGGCCTGAAGAACGTGGCCGCCGGCGCCAACCCGATGTCGCTGAAGCGCGGCATCGAGGCGGCCGTCGAAGCCGCGGTCGCCTCCCTGAAGGAGCTGGCGATCCCCGCTGACGCCAAGGAGCAGATCGCCCAGGTCGCCTCGATCTCGGCCGCAGACGCCGAGATCGGCCAGCTGATCGCCGACGCGATCGACAAGGTCGGCAAGGACGGCGTGATCACCGTCGAGGAGAGCCAGTCCTTCGGGATGGACATGGACCTGGTCGAGGGCATGCGCTTCGACAAGGGCTACATCTCCCCGTACTTCTCGACTGACACCGAGCGCATGGAGGCGGTGCTGGAGAACGCGTACGTCCTGCTGGTGTCGTCCAAGATCTCGTCGGTCCGCGACGTCCTGCCGGTCCTGGAGAAGGTCATGCAGTCGGGACGCCCGCTGCTGATCATCGCCGAGGACGTCGAGGGCGAGGCCCTGGCGACGCTGGTCGTGAACAAGATCCGCGGCACCTTCAAGTCCGTGGCGGTCAAGGCGCCGGGCTTCGGCGAGCGCCGCAAGGCCATGCTGCAGGACATCGCCATCCTGACGGGCGGCACGGTGATCTCTGAGGAGGTCGGCCTGAAGCTGGAGAACGCGACGATGGACCTGCTCGGCTCGGCCCGCAAGGTGGTCGTGACCAAGGACGAGACCACGATGGTCGAGGGTGCGGGCTCCGATGACGACATCAAGGGCCGGATCAGCCAGATCAAGACCGAGATCGAGAACACCGACTCGGACTACGACCGCGAGAAGCTCCAGGAGCGCCTGGCCAAGCTCTCGGGCGGCGTCGCGGTGATCAAGGTCGGCGCGGCCACCGAGGTCGAGCTCAAGGAGAAGAAGCACCGCATCGAGGACGCGGTCTCGACGACCAAGGCCGCGATCGAGGAGGGCGTGGTGCCCGGTGGCGGCGTCGCCCTGCTGCGCAGCCAGGCCAAGATCCTGGCCACGGCCGACAGCCTCGTCGGTGACGAGTCCACCGGGGCGCGACTGGTCGCGCGGGCCGTCGAGGCACCGCTCACCCAGATCGCGGTCAACGCCGGCCTGGAGGGCGGCGTGGTGGTCGAGCGCGTGCGCAACCTGGAGCCCGCGACGGCCGGTCTGAACGCGGCCACGGGCGAGTACGAGGACCTGCTGCACGCGGGCGTCATCGACGCCGCCAAGGTGACGCGGTCGGCCCTGCAGAACGCCGCGTCCATCGCCGCGCTCTTCCTCACGACCGAGGTCGTGATCGTCGACAAGCCCGAGGAGAAGGTCCCGGCGATGCCGGGCGCGGGCATGGAGGACTACTAGTCCACGCCGCGCGCCAGGGGGCCGGGCGACGCCCCGGCTCCCTGGCGCGTGCGCTGGTGAGGGGCCCTAGCATGGCCCCATGGCTCCCCTCCCGGTCGTCCCCACGCGGGGACTCAGCGTCGTTCACCTGTTCTGCCAGGCGGTCGGACCGGTCGACACGGCGGCCATCGACGCCGCGGTCGAGCAGGCGCGTGCCAGCGGATTGCAGGTCGTCAGCGCCGCCATCGTGGGGGCCAAGGCGGACTCCTGCTTCATGGTCCTCGGCAATGATCTGTGGGATCTGCGCCGCTTCCAGTCCGAGATCCAGCGGGCCGGCCTCGCCGTCGTGGACAGTTACGTCTCGGTCACCGAGGTGAGCGAGTACGCCGCCGGACTGCCCGAGAAGATGCGCCAGGACCGTCTCTTCCCGACGCTGCCGCCCGAGGGACTTCCCGCCTTCTGCTTCTACCCGATGTCCAAGCGCCGCGGGGAGGAGCACAACTGGTACGCGCTGGCCTACGACGACCGTGAGCGCCTGATGCGCGAGCACGGCAAGACCGGCCGCGAGTTCCGCGGGCGGGTGCTCCAGCTGGTGACCGGGTCGACGGGCCTGGATGACTGGGAGTGGGGCGTGACGCTCTTCGGGGCCCACCTCGACGACCTGAAGGAGTGCGTCTACACGATGCGCTACGACGAGGCCTCGACCCATTACGGCGAGTTCGGGCCCTTCTACACCGGCATGGTCGGCAGCGTCGCCGAGGTGCTGGCGGCCACGGTGGGCGAATGATGAGCGACGTCACCGAGAAGATGCTGCGGCGCTGGGCCGAGGCGCTGGCCGGCGTCGCGCGCACCGGCCTCGGATTCACCGACAGCCAGTTCGAGCGCGAGCGCTACGAGGAGGTCCTCCACATCGCCGCCGACATCAAGACGGCGGCCGAGGAGGGTCGGGGCGACCGGCTCGACGTGGACGGCTACGTCACCGAGTGGCTGGCCGACCAGGGGCGCGGGGTGCCCGGCTACGTCACCCCGAAGGTCGCCGTCGGCGCCGCGGTGGGCAACGAGCGCGGTGAGCTGCTGCTCATCCAGCGGGCTGACTCGGGCGTCTGGCTGTACCCGACGGGCTGGTGTGACGTGGGGTACTCGGCGCCCGAGGTCGTCGTCAAGGAGGTCCTCGAGGAGACCGGGATCGCCGTCGAGCCGGTGCGGCTCATCGGCGTGCTCGACGGCATGCGCCTGGGCGTCTCGCGCATCCCGCTCTACTCGCTCGTCTTCCACTGCCGGGTCGTGGGCGGCGAGCTCACCCCGCACCCGCTCGAGACGCTCGATGTCGGCTGGTTCTCCCGCGACGCCCTGCCCAGCCCCACGCTCGGTGCCGAGCGCTGGGCCGACCCGATCTTCGCCGCCATCGACGGCGACCAGCGCGACGTCTTCTACGACGACCTGCGCCGGCCGGTGTGGCGGGGCCAGTCGTGAGCCCAGACGTCGTCGTCGAGGAGGTCCGCGACGCCTCGGCCGAGTTGCTGGCGGACCTGAACGCCCTGCTGCCCCAGCTCTCGTCGTCCGCGGCGCCCCTGACGCTCGCGACCTTGACCGAGCTGCTGGCGCGCGAGGGCACCGCCGTCTTCGTCGCCCGACTGGCGGGCCGGGTCGTCGGCACCCTGACACTCGTCGAGTTCGCGATCCCCACCGGGCACCGCGCCTGGATCGAGGACGTGGTGGTCGACGCGTCGGCGCGCCAGCGCGGCGTCGCCGATCAGCTGACCCGCGCCGCCCTGGCGCTGGCCGCCGCCCACGGTGCCCGCCAGGTCGACCTGACGAGCCGACCCTCGCGCGCGGCCGCCAACGCTCTCTACCAGAAGCTGGGGTTCGCGCGCCGTGACACCAACGTCTACCGGTTCTCCCTCGAGACGACGCAATCGGGCACCCCGGGCTGACGGCCCTCGGGACCGGTCCGGGGCACCCTGGGTTATCCTGCCCCGGTGAGTGAACCGACGCCGCACACGGCGAGCCTCTCGCTGGGCACCCGGCGCCCGGCCGCCCTGGAGCACGCCGCGGCCCACGTGCTGCGCGCCTGGACCGAGTTCGACCAGGCCCGCGAGACCGAGTCACCGATCTCGCCGGACCTGCGGGCGCGACTGGCGCTACCCCTGCCCGAGGAGGGCATCGACCCCCTCGAGGCGATCGACTGGGCCGCCGAGGTCCTCGACACCTCGATGGCCCAGTCGCGTCCGCGCTTCTTCGGCTTCATCGGCTCCAGCGGCCTCGAGATGGGTGCTCTGGCCGACCTGCTGGCCCACTCCTACGACATCAACCTGGCCGTCGACGCCGGGGCCGCCACGGCGCTCGAGACCCAGGCGGTCGACTGGCTGGCCGCGTTCCTTGGCTACCCGGCCGCGACCGGCACCTTCACCAGCGGGGGCACCGTCTCCAACATCACGGCCCTCACCGCGGCCCGCGAGGCGGCGCTGCCCGGCTCGCGCCTGCGGGGCCTGGCCGGCGCAACGCCGACCGTCTACTGCTCGAGCGAGGCGCACTACTCGATCGTGCGAGCGGCCGAGACGCTCGGGGTGGGGCGGGACTTCGTGCGCGCGATCGACATCGACGCCGAGCGGGCCCTGCGCGTCGACCACCTGCGCCGTGCCCTCGACGAGGACCGGGCCGCCGGGCGCACCCCCGTCGCGATCGTCGCGACCGCCGGGACCACGCTCACCGGTGCCGTGGACCCGATCGGGGAGATGGCCGACATCGCGGCGCACTACGGTGTCTGGCTCCACGTCGATGGCGCCTACGGCCTCCCGGCCGCCACGGTCGAGGCGTGCCGGCCCCGCTTCGCCGGGCTCGAGCGGGCCGACTCGGTGACCGTGGACTGTCACAAGTGGATGTTCGTTCCCAAGGCCTGCAGCGCGCTGCTGGTGCGCGACACCCAGCACCTGGCGGCGGCCTTCGCCCACGACGAGGCCTACGTGCCCCACGCCGAGGAGCGCCTCAACGCCGTGGACCTGACCCTGGAGTACTCGCGGCCGTTCCGTGCGCTCAAGCTGTGGCTGGCCTTGCTCACCCACGGGGCGGCCGCCATGCGCGCGGCGGTGGCGCGCAACTGCGCGCAGGCCCAGATGCTTCACGACCGGGCGAGTGCGCATCCGCTCCTGGCGACCCTGGCGCGCCGGCCGACCCTGTCGATCGCGCCGCTGCGCGCCGTCGTGCCGGGCTGCTCGGACCCCGACGCGCACACGACGGCGCTGTGCGCCCGCCTGCAGGAGGACGGCCGGGTCTTCGTCTCGCCGGCCACCATCGACGGGGCGGTGTGGCTGCGCCCCTGCTTCACCAACTTCCGCACCAGCGACGAGGACGTCACCGCACTGGTCGACGTGGTCCTGGAGCTCGGCGGGCACTGCGCGGGCCTGCACGAGTGACGCCTCGGGCGCGCCGCTCCGCTACCGTGCAGTCATGATCGTGTGTGTGCCGGTGCAGCCGGATGGGACAGTCGACCCCCGTTGGGGTCGAGCGCAGCGCATCGCCGTGGCCGAGGTCACCGACGGGGAGATCGCCCGCTGGGACGAGGTCGACGTCGGCTGGGATCACCTGCACGACGAGGGATCCTCGGCGCGCCACCACGCCCGGGTCGCGCGCTTCCTGCGCGAGCAGAATGTCGAGGCCGTGGTCGCCGCCCACGTCGGTGACGGGATGGTGCGCATGCTGGACACCATGCACCTGACGCTGCACGTGGGGGCCGCCGGCGACGCCCGAGCGGCCGTGACGGCGGCGCTGGCCTAGCTCCCGGCCTCCAGTTTGATGAGCTTCATCGTGATGCGCGAGTCGACGCGCGCGATGGCCGAGTCGCCGAGCAGCCGGGTGGTCAGCCAGCGCTCGTAGGCGGGCGCGTCGGCCACCCGCACGCGCAAGATGTAGTCGGGGAGACCGAACATCCGGCGCAGCTCGACGACCTCGTCCATGGCGGCCACGCGCTCCTCGAAGGCCTGCACCGTGGCCAGGTCCTTGGCCGCGATCTCGGCGTGGACGATCACCTCGAAGCCGCGGCCCACGGCGCTCGGATCGATGCGCGCGCCGTATCCGGCGATCACCCCGGAGGACTCGAGCCGCCGCACGCGGCGCAGGCACGGGGCCGGCGTCAGGCCGACCCGGCTGGCCAGGTCCTGGATAGTGCAGCGGCCGTCGCGGCGCAGCTGCGTGATGATGGCGTGATCGATGGCGTCCACCGCATGATTATTGCGCATTAGTGCCGTAGAGGGCAACAGAACGCATCCACCGTGCGGAGCCGCTGCCGTAGTCTGGCGTCCTCATGGATCCGGTGTCCTCTGTCGACGCGACGCGCTCGGGTGGCGTGGCGGCGGCCGTCCGGGAGGCCGGGGTGGTGTGGCTGGGCATCTTCGCCCTCGGGGTGGGCTTCGGGGCCTGGGCCACCAGCCAGGGCCTGCCGTGGTGGCTCGTGCCGCTCATCTCGGCCAGCGTCCTCGCCGGCTCGGTCGAGTTCCTCCTGGTCGGCCTCATCGTGGCCCACGCCTCGCTGGTGTCGATCGCGGTCACGACGCTGCTCGTCAACTCGCGCCACCTCGTCTACGGGCTCTCGTTCCCCCTCGAGCGCGTCCGGGGTCGCCGGGCGCGCCTCTACAGCGTGTTCGCCCTGTGCGACGAGGCCTACGCCCTGCTGACGCGGACCGAGCCGGCCGCCCTGTCGGGCCGCCAGGTCATCGCCACCCAGCTCGGGATCCACGTGTCGTGGGTGACCGGGGCGCTGAGCGGCGCCGCCCTGGGAGCAGTCCTTCTGCGCGGCGTGCACGGCGTCGGGTTCGTCCTGCCGGCGCTCTTCGTGGTCCTGGCCCTCGACGCCTACGCGTCGCGGCCCGACCGGGTCACCGTGGCCTTGGCCCTGGCCAGTGCCGGGGTCGCCCAGCTCGCCGTGCCCGGATCGATGCTGCCGCTCGCCCTGGGCCTGCTCGGGGTCGGCTTGGCGGTGCGGGACGGGACGTCGCCGCGCATCTCGCGGGGGGCCTGGTGACGTCGGGCTGGTACGTCGCGGCCGCCATCGCCACGGCGAGCGGCGTCACCTTCGCGCTGCGCGCGGGGTCCTTCCTGGCGCGCGCGCTCTGGCGCGACTCCGGGCTGGTGGCGCGCCTGGCGCGGGCCCTCCCGCTCGGCGTGCTCACGGTGCTCGCCGTGTGGGTCACGGCGCGGCTGCGCCAGGGGTCGGTGACCGGTGGGGTGGCCGAGGCGGTCGCCCTGGTCGTCACGGTGCTCGTGCACCGCTGGCGTCACCACCTCGGCCTGAGCCTGGTCGCCGGCACGGGGGTGTGCGTCGCCCTGTCGAGCGTTCCCGCCCTGCTTCACGGCTGAGCCCCTAGGGCTGAGGTTCGGGTGTGCGCCAGTTGGTCGCGGGCAAGGGCCGCGAGAAGTGGTAGCCCTGGGCGAGGTCGACGCCAATGTGTCGGAGGACGTCGGCCTCGGCGGCGGTCTCCACGCCTTCAGCCAGCAGGGTCATCTCCGTGCGATCGGCGAAGCCCCGCATGCCCGCCACCAGCGCCTGCTTGGCCTCGTCGGTGTCGATTCCGCGCACCAGGCTGATGTCCAACTTCACGATGTCGGGATGCAGCTCCAGGATGTGTCGCATCGATGCGTAGCCGGCCCCCGCGTCGTCGACGAGGAGGCGTACGTCGGGCAGCGCCACCAGTATCTGGCGCAAAGCGGGGTAGTCGGCGATGGCGCTGTGCTCGGTCAGCTCGATGCCCAGGGCCATCGACGTTCCATCGAGGAGACCGAGCGCGTCCGAGGCCAGCAGCGTGGTGGGCGAAAGGTTGAGTGTGAGCAGGCTGCCGGCCGGCAGGTGGGCTGCCTCGACCAGGGCTCGACGGGCGCAGGCCAGCTCGAGTTCGGTCGTCATGCCCGCCGCGGTGGCCTCGGCGAAGTGCTCGTCGGGTGAGCGCCCATCGTCGAAGCGGGTGAGCGCCTCGAATCCGTGGATCGTGCCCGACACCAGGCTCACAATGGGCTGGAACACGGGGTGGAAGCGCTCGTGGTCGAGGACGTCGATGACACCTGCTCGCAGGATCTGGTGACGCTCGTCGCGCTCGAGCTGGGGGCCCAGCTGCGACCCTGCGAATGACCCGAGCTCCTCGAGCACGGATGCTCGCGCGGATACTCCCGTATGCGACGATTCGTGGGTGGCGATGCTGAGAGCGCCGATGGTCTTCCCGTTCCAGCGGACGGGCACCAGCGCGGCCGAGACATAGCCGCGCTCGGCGAGGGCGACCAGCGGCGCGCTGGTGCCGATCGCCTCGGGGTGCGTCAAGTCCACGCGCCGGACGCGTGCGCGCGTCTCGATCATCTTGATCCACTCTCGCGGCAGCTCTGGAGCGATGCTCCGGCCGGCGTGCACCGCTTCGTGATCGCCGGAGATGGCGATCAGCGGAAACGCCGCGTCGGCTTTGCGACAGTAGATCGCCACGAAGTCGATGAAGTCGAGACTCAGCAGCTGGTCGCCCAGGTCCTGGGCGGCGCTGTGCAGGTCGAAGCCCGCTCGGGTGTCGCTCATCAGGTCGGCCAGCTGGGCCGCGTCGCGATCCTGGCGCTCGACGTCGGCCTCGAGCTGCCGCTCGGTCGCGAGATCGCGCTCCACGGCGACGTACGCGGTGGCGACTCCGTCGGCGCCGAACACGGGCGAGATCACCGCCTCGACCTCATAGATCTCACCGTTGGCACGGCGGTTGATGACGTGACCTCGCCACGGATGGCCCGCGAGCAAGGTCCCCCACATCTCCTGGTAGAAGGCCACGTCGTGCAGGCCGCTCTGCCACAGTCGCGGATTCTGACCCAGGATCTCCGTGATGTCCCGGCCCGTCGTGCGGGCCGCAGCAGGATTCGCGTACAGGATTCGCGGCGTCAAGTCCGTGACGACGACCGACTCCGCCGCATGGTCGATGGCCGTGCGCAGCAGCGTCGCCTGCTGCAGCGCGCCGGACAGGCGGTCGCGCTCGCGCAAGCGCTCGAGGCCGATCCCGACCTGGGCGGCGAGGCTCATCAGCAGATCGACGGATTCGTCGTCGAATGCCTGCGTCGAGTCGCTGTACACGGTGAAGGCGCCGTCGAGACGTCCGCTGACCTGCACCGGGAGGGCGACGGAGGCCGCGAGCCCGAAGGAGGTGGCACGGCCGGACCACGGAGCGAAGTTCGGGTCGCTCTGCAGGTCGTTGAGGATCTGCGGGTCTCCGGTGCGCAGGGCCGTCCCCGTCGGACCACGCCCGGTGGGTCCATCACTCCACGAGACGGTGATCGCGTCCACGTACTCGTGCAGCCGTTTCGAGCTCGCGACCACGGCGACGGGGTTGCCGGGCTCGGCGACCGGCCGCCCGTACCAGGCGAGCGCGTAGCCCGTCGTGTCGACGAGGCTCTGGCACAGCTCGGCCAGCAGCGCCTCCTCGGTCACCGCCCGCACGAGAATGGCGTTGCCACTGGCCAGCGCGGCCGCGGCTCGACGGGAGCGCACGGTCGCCTCAAGATCGCGTAGGCCGACGGCCACGCCAACGATCTGCCCGTCGACGTGCATCGCACGGTAGTGGGCCGACAGCCAGCGAAAGGTGCCATCGGCCCGGCGATAGCGACCCTCAAAGGGGGCGACCAGGTCACCGCGGAGGATTGCCGCGTGCGCTCGCCGGCGTGCGGGCACGTCCGTGTCCACGTTCAGGTCGAAGACCGGTCGCCCGACGAGATCCTGGGGGCGCCACCCGAGAATCGTCTCGACGGACGGTGAGATCCACGTCAACATCCCCGACGGGTCGATCTGCCAAACGATGTCGGATGCGTTCTCAGCCACCAGCCGGTAGCGGGCCTCGGCGGACGCGGTGGCCGCGCGCTCGTGAACCTCGGCCTCGATGTCTCGCCACCACGCCAGGCGGATCGCCGGCTGGCCACCTTCGCCCGGAAGGTCTTGCACCGTGATCGCCGTCCACCGGTAGCCGCCGCTGCGTTGGCGCAGGCGCACCTCGGCGCTCCCACGCTCGCCGCGTGCGACCACGCGGCGGACTCCGACGATGTGGGCATGATCGTCGGGATGGACGAGCTCGTCGAAGGGCCGACCCTCGAGCTCCTCGGGTCGCCACCCGAGAAATGCCTCCACCGAGTCGAAGACCCAATCAATGCGCCCGTCCACCGATCCGCGCACCACGACGTCGCCGGCGTGCTCGGCCACGAGGCGGTAGCGCTCGCCGAGGTGCTCGAGTCGCCGGCGGGTGCGAACTGCCTCGTCGATGTCGCGCAGACTGCCCACGACCTCCGAGGGCGCGCCCCCCGTCTCGACCAGCACGAGCTGGACCCGGAAGTAGCTGTAGGTGCCGTCGACGTGCCGGAGCCGAACCTCCACCTCGAGGCGGGAGTCGTGCTCAAGCTCGGACAGCCACTGCTGGACGTGGGGGAGGTCCTCCGGATGGAGGAGGGCTGTCGCCTCCGTGCCGACCAGGTCGGTCGGCGACCATCCGAGGATCGTGTGACTCGAAGGCGAGACCCACGTGATGAGCGTGTCGAGGTTGGCCCGGAACACGACGTCGCTGGCGTGCTCGGCGAGGATCTGGTACGAGCGCTGGAGCTCGAGTTCCCCGGTGCGGTTGCGCCACGTGAGCTCGACGAGGTCGTCGCGGCGCACGGCCGCCACGTCGAACACGATGGGCTGCCCGGTCCGGTGGTCGGCGTCGCGCGCGCGCGACCAGACCACCGGGGTGTCCTGCTCGGCGGCCTGACGCACGACGTCCAGGACGCTGGATCGGCCCATGCGGGGGTCGAGCGCGACGGCGTTGCGGTTGAGGAGTGACGCAGCGTCCGCGCCCAGGGCGCGGGCGGCCCGCTCGTTCACGGCGACGAACGTCACGTCAACGATCGATCCATGGGCGTCGCGCACGGGTCGCACCAGGACGCGGGGCTCGAACTCGAGGTCGGACACGCGAGTCAACCCTGACTCGCCGAACTCGCGACCCGTCACGCTCGCATACCTCGATCGCGACGGGACCCCACCGACAGGTGCATCCCGACCTCCCGACGCGTTTCCTTGCAGGTTAGAGGACGTTCCCGGCCGCGGGCAAGGACAGATCAGATGCGCTCGGGCACCATCTCAATGGCTCCGCACGGGCACTCACTGGCGCAGATCCCGCAACCCTTGCAGAAGTCGTAGTTGAACGCGTAGCGCTCCCCGGGCCCGAGCTTGATCACCGCGTTGTCCGGGCACACCCCGAAGCAGTTGTCGCACTCGAAGCAGTTGCCGCACGACAGGCAGCGCCGTGCCTCAAAGAGGGCGTTGTCCTCGGTCAGGCCGCGCACGACCTCCTCGAAGTTGGTCTGGCGGCGTACCAGCTCGAGCTCGGGGCGCTGCGTGCGCGGCGCGTCCGCGTAGTACCAGGTGTTCAGCCGGTCGAAGCTGGCCAGGTCGTGGCGCTCGGGACTGGCGGGCGTCTCACCGCGCAGGTACGCGTCGATGCCGCGCGCGGCGTGCTTGCCGTGCCCGATCGCGACGGTCGCGGTGCGGTCCGAGGGGGCGACGTCGCCGCCGGCGAAGATTCCGGGCTGCGTCGTCATCATCTGGAGGCCCACCTCGACGACGCCGTTGGACACCGACACGGCGCCGGCGCCCTCGAGCAGCGACAGGTCGGTGTCCTGGCCCAGCGCCAGCACCAGCGCGTCGGCGTCGAGCTCGTCGTACTCGCCGGTCGGCTCGGGCAGCCCGTCGGGGGTCAGGCGCATGCGCTCGAGCACGAGGCGGCCGCCCTCGAAGCGGTCGATGGTCGAGAGCCAGCGGACCTTCACGCCCTCGCCGAGCGCCTGCTCGACCTCCTCGGGGTGGGCGGGCATCTTGTCGCGGTTGCGGCGATAGACGATCACCGCGTCGGTCGCGCCGAGGCGCCGGGCGGTGCGGGCGGCGTCCATCGCGGTGTCGCCGCCGCCGTAGACGACGACGCGGCGGCCGAGCAGCGGCGGGTCGTCGTCGGCGACCTGGTGGAGGAAGGAGACCGCGTCGACGACCTTGGTCGAGTCGCCCGCGGGGATGTGCACGCGCTTGCCCAGCTGGGCGCCCACGGCCAGGAAGACGGCGTCGGCGCCACAGGCGCGCTGCTCGGCCTCGATGTCGAGCACCGGGTGGCTCGTCACGACCTCGACGCCCAGGGCCAGGATCCGGTCGATCTCGGCGTCGAGCACGGCGCGCGGCAGGCGGTAGGCCGGGATGCCGTAGCGCAGCATGCCGCCCAGGCGCGGTGACGAGTCGACCAGCCGCACCGCGTGGCCCAGGCGGCGCAGGTGGTAAGCGGCCGACAGCCCGGCGGGCCCGGCCCCCACGACCAGCACCGTGTGGCCGGTGTCGGGGCCCGGCGCGGGCAGGGACCAGCCCCGCTCGATGGCGGTGTCGCCGAGGAAGCGCTCGACGGCGTTGATGCCGACGGCCTCGTCGACGTGCACCCGGTTGCAGGCGGTCTCGCAGGGGTGGAAGCAGACCCGGCCCATCACCGCGGGCAGGGGGTTCTCCTGGACCAGGGTGCGCCAGGCGCTCTCGTAGTCGCCCGACTCGGCGTGGTACAGCCAGCCCTGGATGTTCTCACCGGCCGGGCACGCGTCGTTGCACGGCGGGAGGCGGTCGACGTAGACCGGGCGCTCGATGCGCCACGAGCCGGTGTGGTTGGCCCGGCTGGTGCCCACGTCGAGCGTGATGGCGAAGGGGCGGTCCATCTACTCGTCCTCCTCGGTCGCGAGCAGCCCGTAACGGGCGATGTTGGCGTCGGCCATGGCCTGCAGGCGCGCGACGACGTCGGGTCGGCCCGGGTGGCCGAAGAGGTGGGCGTAGCGGCGCTGGAGCCGCAGGTAGTCGGTGACCGGGGCCGGGCGCCGGATCTTGGTGACGCCGGTGACCTCGCCGTACTCGGCCTCGTAGACCGGGAAGATGCCCGTCTCCTTGGCCAGGCGGGCCAGGTGGATGGTGTCGTTGGACGCGGCGCCCCAGCCCAGGGGGCACGGGACGAACACGTGGAGGTAGCGCGCGCCGTGGAAGGACATCGCGCGCTCCACCTTGCGCTCGAGGTCGTGCAGGTCGGCGACGGTCGCCGTGGCCACGTAGGGGATCCCGTGGGCCATCGCGATGCGCGGCAGGTCCTTGCCCTGGCCGAACGGGTTGCCCGGCTCGGGCCCCACCGCGTCGGTGGTCGCCGTGCGGGCGGCCGGCGGCGTGGCCGCCGAGCGCTGCACGCCGGTGTTCATGTAGCCCTCGTTGTCGTAGCAGATGAACAGGACGTCGTCGTTGCGCTCGAACATGCCCGACAGGGTCCCGAACCCGATGTCCACCGTGCCGCCGTCACCGGCCTGGCCGACGACGCGCACCTGGTCGCGTCCCTTGACCCGCATGGCGGCCGCCACCCCGGTGGCCACGGCCGGCGCGTTGCCGAACAGGGAGTGCAGCCAGGGGATCTGCCAGGAGGTCTCGGGGAAGGGCGTCGAGAAGACCTCCAGGCACCCGGTCGCGTTGACGGCGACCAGCTGCCCGCTGGTCACCCGCATGGCGGCGTCGAGGGCGTAGCGCGCTCCGAGCGCCTCGCCGCAGCCCTGGCAGGCGCGGTGGCCCGAGTCGATGGAGTTGGTGCGGCGCCGGTCGGACTGCACCGTGCGCTCACCGGCGCTGAGCAGCCGGTTGCCGACCGCGAAGCTACCGACTTGGTAGAAGTGCACGCGGGTCTCGCTCATGCCTGGTCCTCCCGGGGGCGGCCGAGGTCGCGCAGGACGTTCTCGGCGAAGGGTCCCGACCGGCGGACCGTGGCCATGCGGGCCCGCTCGCGGGCGATCACGCCCTCGTCGAGGTCGAGGAAGCTGAGCGGCTCGAGCGCGCCGGCGCGCGCCCGGTCCACCATGTCGAGCAGCGCGACCCGCGTGATCGGCCGGCCGCCCAGTCCCGCGACGACCGTGTGCAGCGTCGTGGTGCCGATGGCCATGGCCACGTCGGTCGCCAGCACGCCGCCCATGCCCAGGCTGAAGGCCTTCTCGACCACGATGACGCGCTCGCGGGCGCCCAGGGCCTGGCGGACCGCCTCCAAGGGGAAGGGGCGGAAGGACGTGATCCCGAGGACCCCGATCCGCTCGCCGGCCTCGCGCCGCTCGTCGACGGCGTCCTTGATGGTGCCGAGCACCGAGCCCATGGCCACGATCACCGTGTCGGCGTCCGCGAGGCGGTAGGGGCGCACCAGGCCGCCGCTGTCGCGCCCGAACATCTCGGCGAACTCGGCGGCGATCTCGGGGATGCGGTCCAGGGCGTCGAGCTGGCGCAGGTGCGCCAGGTAGCGGACCTCCTCGAAGGCCTCGGGCCCGACCATGGCTCCGATGGACGCCGGGTCCTCGGGGTCGAGCACCTGGCGCGGCTCGTAGGGCGGCAGGAAGCGGTCGACCTGCTCCTGGTCCAGCAGGTCCACGCCCTCGACCGCGTGGGTCAGGATGAACCCATCCATGCAGACCATCACCGGGACCGAGAGGTCCTCGGCGAGGCGGAAGGCCTGGACGTGCAGGTCGGCGGCCTCCTGGTTGGTCTCGGCGAACAGCTGGATCCAGCCCGAGTCGCGCACGGCCATCGCGTCGCTGTGGTCGTTCCAGATGTTGATGGGCGCGCCGATGGCGCGGTTGGCCAGCGTCATCACGATCGGCAGGCCCAGTCCGGCGGCGTTGTAGACCGCCTCGATCATGAACAACAGCCCCTGGCTCGCTGTCGCGGTGTAGGCCCGCGCGCCCGCGGCCGAGGCGCCGATCGACACGGACATCGCGGCGAACTCGGACTCCACGTTGATGAACTCGCACGGCGCGAGCGTCCCCTCCTTCACCATCGCGCCGATCGCCTCGATGATATGGGTCTGGGGGGAGATCGGGTAGGCGCACACGACCTCGGGACGACAGCGGGCCACGCTCTCGGCGATGGCGTGGGAGCCCTCAATCTGCTGCAGCACCGCTGACCACCTCCATCTGTGCTCGCACGTGGTCGAAGGCCGCCGTGGCGGCCGCCAGGTTCCGCTCGCCGATCGTGGGCCCGAAGCGGTCGCGCAGCGCGTCCCCGATGGCGTGGATCGGCACCTGGCCGGTCAGGGCGGCGAATCCGCCCAGCAGGGCGGCGTTGGGCACCGGGCGGCCCACGTGCTCTAGGGCCAGCTCGGTGGCCGGGCAGGTCATGAGGTGGTCGGGCCGGCAGCGCTCGACCAGCTCGCCGAGCCCCAGCTCGGTGAAGGTGCGCGACGTGTTGATCAGCACGTAGCCGGACTCCTCGAGGCCCGAGAACAGGTCGACCTGGTGGATCAGCGTGACGTCCTGGATCACGACGGCGTCGGGCGCGTTGATCGGCTCGCGCGTGCGGATCTCGCGGTCGTCGATGCGGCAGTAGGAGACGACCGGCGCGCCGGTGCGCTCGGAGCCGAAGCTCGGGAAGGCCTGGGCGTGGCGTCCCTCGCGGAAGGCCGCGACGGCCAGCAGCTCGGCAGCGGTGACGACACCTTGGCCACCGCGGCCGTGGATACGAACTTGGAACATGTCTCACCCGGCTCTCGACGTTGAGGGGCCAACTCCGACGGTACCCCAGGGCCGCCCGTCCCCGGTGGGGACTTTCGTCCCGCACGGACCCCGGGTCGGCTCAGGACAGGTTCATCGGCGCGCCGGCGGCCGCTCCCGAGGAGTTCACCACGGTGAGCTCGCGGTACTGGTTGGCGCTCAGGCCCGACAGCGCGATCGTCACCGGGCGCGTGGCGATCGTCCCGGACGCGCAGGTCGGCGTGCACGAGTTGACGAACGCGACGCCGTGCGCGTAGGCGGTGGGCTGGCCCCAGTCCATCCAGGCCAGGTGGCTGAAGCCCGAGTTTCCGTCGGCGCACGACACGACGATCTCGTGGGGCGCGAACTGGCCCGACTGGCCGCACGAGGTGATGGTCACCTGGTGGTTGGGCTGGACCTCGGCCATGGACAGTGCGAAGGCACCCGCAGACAGCAGCGTCAAAAGTCCCAAGAGCACGAAGGGGATGCGATAGCGCACAGCGACTCCTTCCCTAGTATCTCGCGGCGCCGTCCCCCCGCGCGACTTGGCAGCGCCGACCTCCTCCACACTATCGACGTCGAACGAGGGGGTTGGGTGCCGACACCCGACCCGGGCGCACCCCTAGGGTGACGTCGTGGGCGAGCGAGGGCCGAACGAGTCGATGCGCTACGACGACGAGGTCGAGGTGGGTGGTGACCCGGTCTGCTGGCTGCACCTGACCTGTCCGCGCTGCGGCGCCTTCGTCGACGACCCGGGTCACGGCGCCCGGTGCGCCGCGGTCGGCGGGCCCGACGCCGGTCGGCCCGACGCGGGTGGTTTCGTAGACTGATCGCGTGCCGCGGGGCCCGGGAGACGACGACAGCGAGGGAACGGACCAGGAGCGGGTGCGCGCGCCGCACCCGGTCATTCGTCGGCGCATCGCGTCGGGTCGGGGGGCGACCGAGCAGCCCAACGCCGGCGCCGAGGGCGATGCCGTCCTGACGCTGCGCTTCTGGATCGCCCTCCTGGTCACCTCGGTGCTCACCGGCCTCTTCGGTGACCTCATGATGTGGATCCTGGCGCGCTTCGAGTACCTGGCGTTCCACTTCCGTTCGGGCAGCTACCAGGCGGCGGTCGCGGCGTCGCCGGACTCGCGCCGCGTCCTCTTCCTGCTGATCTCGGGCGGGGTGGGGGCCATCGGGTGGTACCTGATCCGCCGGTACCTGCGCCACGACCACGCCGAGCTCGACGACGCGCTGTGGCGGGGCGACAGCCGCCTGTCGTTCCGGCGCAGCCTGCTGACCTCGGCCCTCTCGGAGGTGGTCATCGGGATGGGCGCCTCGATCGGACGCGAGGCGGCACCCAAGCTCATGGGCGGGGCCTCGGGCAGCAAGGTGGCCGAATGGTTCGGCCTGACGCCGGCCCAGCGCCGCCTCCTGGTGGCCTGCGGCGGCGGGGCGGGACTGGCCGCGGTGTACAACGTGCCCCTCGGCGGGGCGCTCTTCGTGGCCGAGGTCCTCTACGGCAGCCTGTCCCTGTCGGTGGTCCTGCCGGCGCTCGCGGCGACCCTCCTGGCCACGATGACCGCGTGGATCTACCTGCCCAACACCGCCACCTACACCGACGTGCCCCACTACTCGTCGAGCGCCCGTTTGATGGTGTGGTCGGTGATCGCAGGCGTGGTCATGGGCCTGCTCGCCGTCCTCTACGTGCGCCTGATCGGGTGGGTCTCGCACCACCGGGTCGGGGGCGCCCGGATCCTGTGGGTGATGCCGGCGACGTTCCTCGTGGTGGGAGTGCTCGGGATCTCGTACCCGCAGCTCTTCGGCAACGGCAAGGACATGGCCCACCAGGCCTTCCTCGGCGTGGGCACGCTCGGGCTGTTCCTGGCCCTGTTCGCGCTCAAGCCCCTGGTGACCGCGGCGACCCTGGGTGCGGGCGGCGGCGGCGGGGTGTTCACGCCGTTCCTCGCGACCGGAGCGGTCCTCGGGGGCTTCCTCGGCGTCGCGTGGTCGCACCTGTGGCCGGGCACCCCGATCGGGGCCTACGCGCTCGTGGGGGCGTCGGCCATGCTCGGCGCGTCCATGCAGGCGCCGCTCGCCGGGTTGGTCCTGGTCCTCGAGCTCACCCACGGCGGGTTCTCGGTCGTCCCGGCCATGACCGTGGCCACGCTGATCGCCACGCTCCTGGTGCGCCAGATCGACGGCTACTCCATGTACTCGGCCCGCCTGCCCAGCCACGACGAGGGGTGATCGTGTCAGGATGGTCGGGTGTACACGCCCGCGCACTTCGCCCTTCCTGACGAGGAGGCCTGGCGCATCCTGAGCGAGGCGGGCGCGGGGTTCCTCCTGCGCTCCTCGCCGACCGGGTTGCGCAGCGTCTTCGTCCCGCTCCTGGTCCTCGACGGCACGCTGGTCACCCACGTGGCCCGCGGCAACGACTGGTGGCGTGACGCCGGAGTCGACGAGGAGGTCCTCGCCGTGGTGAACGTGGCCAGCGCCTACGTGTCGCCGCGCTACTACCCGAGCCGCCTCGAGGACCCCCGCGTCGTGCCGACGTGGAACTACGTGGTCGTCGAGGCGCGGGGCCGCCTGAGCGTCCACGAGGACTCCGAATGGCTGGCGGCCCAGGTGCGGCGCCAGACCGAGCACTTCGAGGGGGACACCGACCCCTGGCGGGTCGACCAGGTGCCCGCCGAGTACCTCGAGCGCCAGCTGCAGGCGATCGTCGGGCTTTCGATCGCCGTCACCGCGATCACCGGCAAGGCCAAGCTCTCCCAGAACCGACCCGACCAGGACCGCCTCGAGGTCCGCCGGCGCCTCGGGGAGGGCAGCACGGACGAGCGCCGCGTGGCATCCTGGATGCCCGATGTCTGAATTCACCTTGCACACAACGACGGCCGCGGACGCCGGGGCCCTGCGCACCATCCGGCTCGAGGCGCTGCTCGACTCGCCCGAGGCCTTCGGCTCCACCTACGACGAGGTCGTGGCCTGGCCGCCCGAGCGATGGGCCGAGGCGGCCGAGCAGCGCGTCTACGTCCTGGCCGAGACCGAGGGCCGCATCGTCGGCATGGCGGCGGGCGGCTACAACGAGCGCTACCCCGACACCCACTGGCTCTACGGCATGTTCGTGAGCGCCCGCTACCGGGGTGCCGGCGTCGCCGAGCAGCTGGTCACCGAAATCAACCGCTGGGCCCGCGAGGACGGGGCCACCGCCCTGTGGCTGCACGTCATCGACGTGGTGGCGCGCGCCCGCACCTTCTACCGCCGGCTCGGGTTCGTCGAGACGGGTGAGGTCACGAACCTCGACCGGGACCCGCGCCGCCAGCTGATCACGATGGTGCGGCCGCTCGGCCACGAGGTCGCGGACCTCGCCTTTCGGGTCGAGGTGGTCGACGCGGCGCGTCTCCACGACGTGCGCCGGCGCGTGCTGCGCGGCGATGACCCGGCCAAGGTCGTCGAGGACCCGCGCGACAACGACGAGCTCGCCCTGCACGTCGCGGGCCTGCGCGGGGCCCGACTAGTCGTGACCTCGTCGTACTACCCGTCGACCTCGCCGGTGCACCCCGACCGCCCGACCTACCAGCTGCGCTACATGGCCACCGAGACCGATGTCCAGGGCCGCGGCTACGGCGCCCGCGTGGGCGCCGTCGGCGAGTCGATCCTCTGGGGTCGCGGGGTGCGCGAGCTGTGGGCCAATGGCCGTGACACGGCGCTGGCGTTCTATCGCGCCACGGGGTGGGAGACCATCGCGGGCTCCGAGCACCTAAGTCCCGAGACCGGCTTGCCCCACACCATGATCGTCAAGGAGCTCACCGGACGGACGGTGCAGTGAGCGCTCGCCACGCGGCGCCCAAGCAGCGCGCGGCCCGTCGCGGGCGGTGGCTGCTGGTGGGCGTGGGCGTCATCGTCTTGCTCGCGCTGGTCGGGGTCGTGCTGCGCCACCGCTCCACGACCGCCGGATCCAGCGCGACGACGGCCGGCGGGTCGCCGACCACCACGACGACGACGATCCCGATCGCCCCGCTGACCGGGCTGCCCGACCCATCGGGCTTCGCGACGCACCATCCGGCCCTCACCGTCAAGATCGAGAACACCCCCGAGGCGATGCCCCAGTGGGGGCTCGACCAGGCCGACGTCGTCTACGAGGAGATCGTCAACGGCGGGATCACGCGCCTGGCCGCGGTCTTCAACTCGCACGACCCCGCCAAGATCGGGCCGATCCGCTCGGTGCGGCCCACTGACGCGCAGATCCTCGACCCCCTGGGTGGGATCTTCGCCTTCTCGGGCGGCGCGCCCTACGCGCTGGCGGCCATCGCCTCCTCACCCGTCGACCAGGTCCAGGAGTCCAACGCCGGCACGGCGATGTTCCGCGACCTGGCCCGCGTCGCCCCGCACAACCTCTACGGGATCGGCTCGGCGCTCTTCAAGTTCCACGGCGCGCCGGTGCCGCCCCACCCCCTGTTCACGTACCGGCGCGCCGGCACCGCACCCACGGGCGCCGCGGCGGCCTCGGTCACGGTGCCCTTCCCGAGCATCTACGCGGTCACCTGGACGTGGGACGCGTCGCGCCACGGATACGACCGCACCCTGTTCGGCCAGCCGGTGATCACCGGGACCGGCGCGCCCGTCGCCCCGGCCAACGTGCTCGTCATGTGGGTCCCCTACGTCAACGGTGTGGGGACCTTCACCTCCTACGTGAACCTGCTGGGATCGGGACCCGTCGCCCTCTTCAGCGACGGGCACGAGGTCCGGGGCACCTGGACCCACACGAACGCCTTCGCCCCGGTCGCCTACCACACCCGCTCGGGGGCCGCGCTGGCCCTCACCCCGGGCCAGACCTGGGTCGAGCTGCTCAACGCGGGCGCCGTCCTGCAGGTCCAGAAGTAGCATCGCCACCAGACGTGGAGGAGGGCGCCATGTACGAGGAGTACGAGTTGGCGGCCTCGGACGGGCGCCGCCTGCAGGTCGGCCTGCTGGGCCCCCGGACCGGAACGACGGTGGTCCTGCACCACGGCACCCCGGCGGCCGCCTCCCTGGTGCGGCTCTTCGAGAGCGCCACGGCGGCCGGCGTCCTGCTGATCACGATCTCGCGGCCCGGCTACGGCGCGTCGTCGCGCCAGCTCGGACGCAGCGTCGCCGCGGCCGTCGCCGACGTCGACGACGTGCTCGACGCCCTGGGCCGGGAGCGCTACGTGGCCGTGGGCTGGTCGGGCGGCGGGCCCCACGCGCTGGCCTGCGCCGCGCTCGACGCGCCGCGCTGCGCGGCGGCGTGGTCCCTCGCCAGTCCCGCCCCGGCCGACGCCGACATCGACTGGATGGCCGGGATGGCCGCGGACAACGTGGAGGAGTTCACCCTGGCCCGCGAGGGCGGCCCCGCCTTCGAGGAGGCGTTGAATGCCGCCGCGGCCACGATGCGCGCCACCTCGGCCGCCGACCTGGCCACGCTGCTCGGCCCGCTGGTCGGCGAGGCCGACCGGGCGGCCCTGGCCGCGCCGCGGGTCGCCGAGATCATGGCGTCGGCCACGGCCCAGGGACTGGCCGAGGACGCGGCGGGCTGGGTCGACGACGACCGCGAGTTGCTGGCCCCGTGGGGCTTCGACCTCGCGCGCATCGGCGTGCCCGTGGAGGTCTGGTACGGCGACCAGGACGCGATGGTGCCCCCGGCCCACGGGGCGTGGCTGGCCGCCCACATCCCCGGGGCCCGCGCCGTGCACCTGCCCGCGGCCGGGCACATCTCGCTGGTCGTGGACAACCTGGCGCGTCTCGCGGCGGCGTGGGCCGCCGTGGACACCGAGAACTGAGGAGGACCGGTGCGCATTGGCAACCTGTACGGACCCGACGCGACCTTCCTGGGCGTGCCTGCGGCCGACCCCGACGACCCGGCCAGTTGGTCGGGGGCGGCAGCCGCCATTATCGGGGCGCCCTTCGACGGGGGGACCTCGCACCGCTCGGGCTGCCGCTTCGGGCCCCAGGCCATCCGCCTGACCGACTACCTGCCCCACGACGGGTCCCGGCCGAGCCTGGCTCTCGGGGTCGACCCGCTGGTCGACCTGGGCGTCGTCGACCTGGGCGACGTCGAGATGCCCTCGGGGGAGACCGAGAAGTCCCTGGCCCGCCTCGAGGAGCGGGTCACCGCCGTGGCCGCGGCCGGGGTGCTGCCCGTCGTGCTCGGCGGCGACCACACCATCGCCTTGCCCGACGTGACCGGGGTCGCGCGCCACGTGGGCTGGGGCCGGGTCGCCGTCATCCACTTCGACGCCCACGCCGACACCGGCGACACGCAGATGGGCTCCCTCTACGGGCACGGCACGCCGATGCGCCGCCTGATCGAGTCGGGGGCCTGCCGCGGCGACCGCTTCTTCCAGGTCGGGCTGCGCGGCTACTGGCCCGAGCCCGAGACCCTCGACTGGATGGCGGCCCAGGGCATGCGCTCCTTCGAGATGGGCGAGATCGTCGCGCGGGGCCTCGACGCCGTGCTCGACGAGGCCCTCGAGCGCGCGACCGACGAGTGCGACGCGATCTTCCTGTCCGTCGACGTCGACGTCGTGGACCCGGGATCGGCCCCGGGCACCGGGACGCCCGAGCCCGGCGGTCTGACCAGCCGCCAGCTCCTCGACGCGGTGCGGCGCCTGGCCATGGAGGGCCCGCTCGCCGGGATCGACGTCGTCGAGGTGGCCCCACCCTTCGACCACGCCGAGATCACGGCCTACCTCGGCAACCGCGTGGTGCTCGAGGCCCTGGGCGGGGTCGCCTGGCAGCGCGGCGCGGCGCGGCGCGACCCGGCAGCACCCCTGCTGGAGCGCGGGACGCCGCCGGCGCCCTGAGCCTCAGTCGCGCATCGAGTCCAGGACCTGGGCGATCGTCGCCTCGTCGGTGTCGGGGTGGAGGAACGCGAAGCGCCCGATGGTCTCGCCCTCCCACTTGGTGGGGGTGACGAAGGCCACCTGGTCGCGCAGCAGCTGCAGGCTCCACTCGTTGTAGCGCGCCTCGCTCCAGCCCGGCCGGCGGAACAGCGCGATCGACAGGCTGGCGGGCCGCACCATCTCGAGGTAGGGGCGCGCGCGCACCAGGTCCTCGGTGATGCGTGCCAGCTCGATCCCGCGCTCGATGGCCGACTCGTAGGCGCCCACGCCGTAGGTCACGAGCGAGAACCAGAACGGGAGGCCGCGGGCCCGCCGCGACAGGTGGATCGCGAAGTCCGAGGGGTTCCAGTCGTAGTCCGCGTCGTCGCTGACGTGGAGGATGTCGAGGTAGCCCGCCTGCTGGGCCAGCACCGTGCGCGCGATCGTGGGGTTGCGGTAGATCAGGGCCGCACAGTCGAGGGGCGCGAAGAGCCACTTGTGGGGGTCCACGATGAAGCTGTCGGCGTGGCGCAGGCCGGCGAAGGTCTCGCGGTGCGAGGGGGCGAGCATCGCCGCCCCGCCGTAGGCGCCGTCGACGTGGAACCACAGGTCGTGGGCGCGCGCGTAGGTGCCCAGACCCTCCAGGTCGTCGACGATGCCGGCGTTGGTGGTGCCGGCGGTGGCGACGATGGCGACCACCGACTCGGGGTGGGGGTCGGCAGCGAGCGCTGCCTCCAGCGCCTCGAGGGTGAAGCGGTGGTCGGGCGTGGGCACCTCGAAGGGCTCGACGCCGATGACGTGGAGCGCCTTGCCGACGCTGGCGTGGGCGTCCGAGGAGATGGCGATGCGCACCCGGTGCGGCTCGAGCTCGGGGTGGCGGGCCCGTCCGACGTCGCGGGCCACGGTCAGGCTGGCCAGGTTGCCCATCGAGCCGCCCGAGACGAAGGCCCCGCCGGAACCCGCGGGCAGGCCCGCGCGCTGGGCCAGGAAGTCCAGGGCCTGGTTCTCCGCGGTGACGACGCCGGCCGCCTCCAGCCAACTGGTGCCGTTCAGGCCCGAGCAGGCCACCACCATGTCGAACAGCAGCGAGTTCTTGGTCGGCGAGTTGGGGATGAAAGCCAGGAACGTCGGGGCGTCGATGGAGACGACCGCCGGTGCCAGGTCCCGCTCGAAGAGCGCCAGGACCTCCTCGACGGGTCGCCCCTCCTGGGTGATCAGGCCGTCGACCTCGCCGGCGGGGATGTCGAACAGGCCGCCGTAGTCGAGCGGGACGGGGTCCATCGCCAGCCGCTCGCGACAGTAGGCGAATATCGCCTCGGTCGCCTTCTCGTCGTACGCGAACATCGGGTGCCCCACCATGACCTCCCCATTTGGGCCTTGGCCATCGTAGAGCCTGGCCACCCTCCCCACGGGCTCGCGTACCATGGGGCATGGCTGAGGGTCCGATCGGGTACCTGGGTCCCGAGGGGTCCTTCTCCCACGAGGCGGTGCGCCAGCTCGGGTCCGCCGCGACGCCGGTGGCGACGATCCCGGACCTGCTGGCCCAGGTGGCGTCGGGCGCCCTGGAGCACGCCCTGGTGCCGCTGGAGAACGCCATCGAGGGGACGGTCTCGGCGACCATCGACGGCCTGGTCTTCGACCACGACCTCTACATCACGCGCGAGGTGGTGCGCCCGATCCACCTGCACCTGCTGGCCCGCCCCGGGCGCGACCTCGACCAGATCCGCGTCGTCTACAGCTACCCCCACGCCCTGGCCCAGTGCCGCGGCTTCCTGGCGAGCCTGGACGGGATCGACGTGGTGCCCACCACCTCGACCAGCGAGGCCGCGCGGCTGGTCGCGAGCTCGGACGAGCCCTGGGCGGCGGTCGGCTCGGCGCTGGCCGGCGAGCTCTTCGCGCTGGCCGTCGTGGCCGGCGACGTCGAGGACCACGCCGGCAACGCCACGCGCTTCGTGGTCGTGGGTCGCGACGAGGTGGCCGCCCCGACCGGGCACGACCGCACCACGATCGTCTGCTTCCAGAACGCCGACCACCCCGGGTCCCTCTACGGCATCCTGGGCCGCTTCGCCGCGCGCGACCTCAACCTGACCAAGTTGGAGAGCCGGCCCACCAAGCGGGGCCTGGGCGACTACTGCTTCGTCATCGAGTTCGAGGGCCACATCGGCGACGACATCGTGGCCGACTGCCTGGCCGACCTGCAGGCCCACCTGGCCCACGTGAAGTTCCTGGGCTCCTACCCGGTCACCGGGGAGGCGGCCTCGAACCGGCGGGCCGCCATCAGCGCCGCGCGGCGCTCGGCCGATCGCTGGATCGCCGGCCTGCGCGCGCGCGTGGTGGGCTGAGCTAGCCGTCGAGGCGCACGCGGGGCAGGACCCGGTCGAGCCAGCGGGGCAGCCACCAGTTCCTCTCGCCCAGCAGGAACATCGCCGCGGGGACCAGGACCAGGCGCACGATGGTCGCGTCCAGCAGCACCGCCGCCGACAGCCCGATGGCCAGCTGCTTGACCACGACCAGCGGCGAACTGACGAAGGAGAGGAAGACGCTCACCATGATGAGGGCCGCGGCCCCGATGACGCGCCCGGTGCGGGCCAGGCCCTCGGCGACCGCCTGGCCGTTGTCGCCCCCGCGCAGCCAGGCCTCGTGGATGCGCGAGAGCAGGAACACCTCGTAGTCCATCGAGAGCCCGAAGACGATGGCGAACATGATCATCGGCACGTAGGCCTCGATGGGGACGCTGGCCGGCAGGCCCAGCCACGTGTGGCCCCAGCCCCACTGGAAGACCGCGACCAGCACGCCGTAGGCGGCGCCGATGCTGAGCAGGTTGAGGACGGCCGCCTCCAGGGCCAGGACCAGGCTGCGAAAGGCCGACGCGATGAGCACGAAGGCGACCGCGATGACCAAGAGCATGATCAGCGGCGTGCGCGAGGAGACGATGGAGTCGAACTCGTCCTGTAGCGCGGTCGGTCCCGTGACGTAGCCGTGCCACCCGGTGCCGGCCAGGGCGCGCGGCAGCGTCGTGTCGACGAGAGTCGAGAACAGGGCCGTCGACGCCGCGGTTGCCGGGTCGGTGGCCGGGATCACCGTCGCCACGAACAGGCGGCCGTCGGGCGAGGGGCGCAGGGCCGTGACCGCGGCCACGTCGGGCGTCGCGGCGAGTGCGCGCGCGACGGCCGCCGGGCGGCTCGCGGGCGCCGCGTGGCCGCGGGTGTCCACGACCACGGTCAGCGGGCCGTTGATGCCCGGACCGAAGCCCCGGGCCAGCAGGTCGTAGGCGCGCCGGTCGGTGAAGGAGGTCGGGTCCGCGCCGTTGCCGACGTGGCCCAATTGGAGCGAGAGGACGGGGAGGGCGATGAGGGCGACGGCCGCCACGCCGAGGGCCAGCGCGCGCCAGGGGTGGCGGCCCACCAGGGCCGCGTAGCGGTGCCAGCCGTCGTCGGCACGGGTCGCCTCGGCGACGGTGCGCCGGACGCGGTAGCGGTCGAGGCGCCGTCCGGCCAGCACCAAGGCCGCGGGGACGAGCGTGACGGCGCCGAGGGCCGCGACGATGATCGCGAACACCGCGGCCAGACCGAGCAGCCCGATGAAGCTCAGGCCCGAGCCGTAGAGGCCGAGCATGGCGACCGCGACCGTCGAGGCCGCGACGACGATGGCGCGCCCACTCGACGCCGTGACCCGCCCGGCGGCCTCGGCGGGATCGGCGCCCTCGACGAGCAGCTGGCGGAACCGCGTGGTGAGGAAGACGGCGTAGTCGATGCCGACGCCGAGCCCGATCATGGCGGCGAGCGTCGGCGACGCGGTCGCGAACGTCATCACCAGGGCCACCAGTCCGAGGACGCTCAGGCCGATCACGACGCCGATGACGGCGCTCACCAGCGGGACGATGGCGCCGAGCACGCTGCCGAAGGTGAGGGCCAGCACCACCAGGGCGACGCCGACGCCGAGCATCTCGGCGCGCAGGTCGGTCGTGCGCGGACGCGTGATCTGGTCGAAGGCGCCGGAGAAGTCGACGGCGAGCCCGGCGCGCGCCGCCAGCGCGGTAGCCCGGCGCAGGCTCGCGGCAAAGCCAGGCCCGAGCGCGGGCGCCGCGACATCGAGGCGCACGGTGGCGTAGGCGATCGTGCCCGAGCGCGACACCGTGGGCGGCGTGGCCGTCAGCGGGTCCGAGACGGCGATGACGTGGGGCAGGCGGGCCAGGCCGGCGATCGTCGCCGTCAGGGCCGCCCGGTCCGGGGCCAGCGTCCCGTGGGGGGCCGCGACCACCACCAGTCCGGTGGCGGCGCCCGCGGCGGGATCGTGGGCGAGCAGCAGCGCGGCCCCCACCGAGGCCGGGGTCCCCCCGAGCGACGTCGCGTCGGCGTAGGTCGGCCGGTCGGCCCGCGTCCAGGCTCCCAGCACGACGGCGGCGAGCAGCCATAGGGCGATCACGCGCCAGGGATGGCGGCCACTGAGCGCCCCCAGACGGTGCAGCGACGAGGGCGCCGGCGGGTCGAAGGCGTGGTCCGGGGCCCGAAACGTCACAATCTGTATACGTTAGGCATGGGCACAACGCCAGAGCAACGACCCGGGCGCGGGACCACGGGCGACGTGACCGCACGGCGGGGCGGGGTGGTTGTCAGGTGCCCACCAGGTCGCGTCGAGCGAAGGCCGTGACGCCGGCCGCGATGCCGAGGACCCCGAGCGCGCACATCACGGCGTTCGCCAGGACGTGGGGTGCCTCGGCCGGTGCGGCGGCCATGTGGTGGAAGACGGACGTGTCGAGCAACCAGGGACTGATGGCGCCGATGCCGCCGACGATCACGATGAGGAGGGACCACGCCACGAGCCCGTAGCTGACGGGCACCGCGGCCCGGGGCCACAGCCCGTAGAGCACCGTCGCGACACCGAGCAGGGCCAGGGCGGGCGGCAAGAGGTTGCCGGCCGCTTCGAACAGCAGCACGGGGCTCAGGTGGGCACCCTGGCTGGCGGTCGCGCCCCAGGTCGCCAGTCCCTCGAGGACGCCCACGCCCGCCAGGGCGATGGCCGCGGCGCCGAGTCGCCACAGCAGCCAGCGCACGCGGGAGACCCGGCTGGCCACGAGCCAGTCGAGGTGCCCGCGCGCCTCCTCGGCGCGCGCGGCCGCCACCTGGCCGACGGCCAGGAGCGACACCACGACGGCGAGGATGAGCGAGGCCACCCCGAGCACCGCGCGCGTGCCGAGCGCGGTGGCGCCGAGACGGTCGAAGACCTCACGCACCGACGAGCCACCGATGGTCGAGCTGGCCTTGCGCGCCACCAGACCGATCAGCCCGGCGCCGAGCGTGATCCCGATCCACCACCGCAAGATGGTTGAGGACAGCAGGCGCCACGTGAGGGCGCCCGGCCCGGTGAGCAGTCGCCGGTGCCGGCGTCCCCGGTCGTCGCGCGCGAGCAGGCCCGCGCCGACGTCCCGGATGCGGGCGCCGCGCAGGGCCGCGGCCACCAGCGCGACCGTCCAGAGGGCGACGGGCACCACGGCGACGAAGGACGGCGCGGTGAGCGGGGCCAGCTCCTCGATCCAGCCGAGCGGCGACGCCCACACCAGGGCGTGCAGCCCCAGCCCGGCGTCGGCCACCAGGCGCAGCGCGTAGGCGATCGCCAGGACCACCACGCCCGTCGTCGACGCGTCGTGGCGAGAGCGGTCGAGCTGGCTGGTCAGGGCGCCGAGCGCCGCGAAGGTCGTGGCCGCGGCGAGCACCGCTCCGCCGAGTCCGAGGACCTGGGTCGCGCGGAGCCCGCCCGCCGTGGAGCGGATGGTCAGCGCCGTCACGATCGCGCACGCCGCGGCGAGGACCACGATGCCCACCGCGACGCCGGCCAGGGCCTGGGCCGTGGTGGCCACGCGTCGGCGGGGCCCGGCGAGCAGCAGGTCCCAGCGCCCGGTCTCCTCCTCGCCACGCAGGGCACCCGTCGCCGCGCGCAGGCCCCAGAGGCTGGCGAGCACCGACAGCGTCAAGGAGACCTTGAAGGACGTGAAGCCGGCGACGGTGTCCAGGTGGGGCGCGGGCCCGAACAGCGCGATCGTCATGGTGTTGGTCCCGAAGGCCCGGGCCAGGGCCTCGCGCAGGGCGAGGGTCGGGTAGACGCGCTCGTAGCTCAGTGCGGAGGCCACCGTGATCACGCCGAGGGCCGCGCCCCACAGCGCGCCCGAGCGCACTGCCCGCCGCACGCTCAGCGTGAAGACGAGGGCGCGCGCTGGAGCGCCGGTCCCGGCCCGCGGCGCGCTCACGGCGCGCTCACGTCCGGGCGGTCGTAGTGGGCGAGGAACAGCTCCTCCAACGAGGGCTCCCGGCTGGTCATGCGCGTGACGCCGGCCTCGGCCAGGGCGCGCAGCAGGGGCTCGATGGAGCCGTCGACCTGGCAGCGCAGGACGGACCCGTCGACCACGAGCGCGTGCACGCCGGGGACGGCGCGGAGGTCCGGGGGTGCGCCGGGGAACGTCGCCTCGACGGCCAGGGCGCTCAGCTGGCGCAGCTCGGCCAGGCTCCGCTGCTCGACCAGGCGTCCCGCGCGCACGATGGCCACCCGGTCGCACAGCGCCTCCACCTCGCTCAGCTCGTGCGAGCTCAGGAGGACGGTCTGCCCGCGGTCGCGGGCCTGGCGGATGTAGGTGCGAAAGACCTGGTCGACGAGGGGGTCGAGTCCCCGGGTGGGCTCGTCGAGCACCAGCAGGTCGGCGCGCGTCATCAGCGCGGCGATCAGCAGGACCTTCTGGCGGTTGCCCGTCGAGTAGGCGCGCACCCGAACCGTCGGGTCCAGGTCGAAGCTGGCGATCAGCTCGTCGCGCAGCGCCGCGTCGACCGAGCCGTGGGCGTGGCCGAGCAGGTCGAGGACCTCGCCCCCGGTCAGCGCGGGCCACAGGTCGACGTCGCTCGTGACGTAGGCGACGCGGGCGTGGGCGCGCACCGGGTCGCGCCAGGCGTCCACGCCGAAGATCTCGGCGCGCCCCGACGTGGGCCGGATGAGCCCGAGCAGGAGGCGGAGCGTCGTGGTCTTGCCCGCGCCGTTGGGGCCGAGGTAGCCGAGGATCTGGCCCGCGGGCACCTCGAGGTCGAGATGGTCGAGGGCCACGGTGCGCCCGTAGCGCTTGGTGAGCCCGTCGGCGCGCACCGCGGGGGCGTCCATGACCGACCTCCTGGATCCCGGGGCGGCCCGCGTCGCCCTCTCTCAGGTCTAGTCGACGGTGCTGGGTGGACTCGCCGTCTCGCCGATCGACGCAGGCGAAGTAGGACGGGGCTGCGGGCGCCACGCCGCGCGACGTGGGCGGGGCGAGGTCGGCGAGCACCGCGACCGCGTGCACCAGCTGGTCGGGCGGCTGGGTGTAGGGCAGGCGCGCGAACCGCTCGAGCAGGCCGCCGGTCCCGAAGCGGGGTCCGGGGGGGGGGACGACGCGCTCGCGAGCCCCCAGGCTCAGCGCGGTGCTCGACGGGGTCGGCAGCTCGACCCACAGGGCCAGACCGCCCGCGGGCGGGTGCCCGCACTGTCGGGACTGGCGCTGCGCGCGGTCGTCATGGTCGTGGGCGTCGGCCTCAACGGGGTGGCGACCGGCGCCTACATCGGGGCGGGACTCGGACCCGGGCCGCGCGACAACCTCATGACGGGCCTCGCCGCGCGGGGTCACTCCCTGCGCGTGGCCCGCACCAGCAACGAACTGACCGCCCTGGTGGTCGGTTGGGCGCTCGGAGGCTCGGTGGGCGTGGGCACCGTGGTCTACGCGCTGATCATCGGACCGCTGGCCCACCTGCTCATCCCCCGCCTCACGGTGCGTGCGCCGGCGATCGCACCGGAGGCCGCCGCCGTGCCGTGAGCGGAGGACCTCCGCGAGGACTCACCCCATGTCCGTTCTCGGTGGCGGGCCACCCCATGCGTTGCCGGTCCAGGGGCATCAGGGTCGACCCGTGCAATCGACGAGATTCCCACGGGAAATTCGGGACTGCCGGAGTAGGATGACCGGGTCTCTCAATAGGTCCAATGGACTGTGAGGGGGCTCGTGATCGACTGTTCTGCGTGTGGCGCGCCGGTATCCGCCGAGTCGAGATACTGCGGTTCCTGCGCAGCGCCGCGCTGGTCGAGCAGGGTTCCTGCTCTCCGGGCGAGCAGCAGCGCAGCCTCCGGTTTCCCACGCTCGGAGGGTGACCGGCGGGGAGGCGTCTCCCGTGCCCGGGTGCGGGCCCGCAAGATGCCAAGGATCTCCTCTGTCGTCCTGACGCTGGTGACAGTCCCGGTCCTCGTCGCCGGCGGTCTGGTCGGCAGCCACCCGGCGGCGTCGGCGGGTCGCACCGCTCAGCTTCCGGGGAGTGCTGGGGTACGTGCTTGGAGTCATGCTGCCCGGCTCGCCTTGGCCCGGTTCCCCGCGATCGCGCGAGCCGAGCACGGCGAGGCGGCACTGCTCGCGACACGAATCCGGGGACTCCCGAAACCTCCCACCCCCGCCGAGCTCTCGGTGCTTCTGGGATACACCCAGGTCCTCCTCGACCAAGCGGACTACCAACTCGGCCCCGTTTCGCAGGCCGACCTCACCGCTGCTCGCGAGATCATGACCGACCCGGGTGCGCGGGCCGCAGTGCACCAAGCTCTCGGCTCTCCCGAGAGCCGCAGGCTGATCTCAGCGATGACGAGCGCGGTGGCGTCGATGCAGGCCGGTGCGCCCGTGCGATCGCGGGTCACCTCGGTGCCGTGGACCGGGCAGGCATCCCCGTTGCTCCTGGCCGCTTCCGCCACGCCAGCGCGTGCGGTGCTGGTCGGGTTCCCCAATCTCTCGGGGATCGCGGCCACCCTGCGGAGCGACGTGGCGAGAGCAGCGAGCGACGTGAGGGCTCTGCGAGATGCCGGCTCGCCGACCAGTGCCCCGGCGTCTCAGTCCTTGCTCACGGGGGTCGCCGCCGTGGTGGCCGGCGGCCAGCACGCGGTGGGCGCGCTCCACCAGGATCTGGCGAACGCGGCCAGGGCCATCACCCTGTCCCCGGTCGGCCAGGGTCTCTCCGCTGCTGCCCCGGCCTGGGTGCAGGCTGCACCGACCGTCTCGGCTCTTGCGGGTGCAGTGGCAGACACCTGCGCCATCGGCGCACTCATCACCCTTGCGGTGGCGAGCACCGGGGTTGGCGGAGTGGTCCCCGTGGCCCTCATGGTGTGCTCGGCGTCGGCCATGGCGGTCAAGACCGTCGCCGATCTCACGCGGACGGACCTGTCGGGGACCCAAAGAGCGTTCTACCTCGCGGCAGACACCGTGGCGCTGGCCGGGGGGACAGCCGGCACCTACCTGGGCGCGGCGGCTACGACGACACTCCTGGGTGCCACGACGGTTTCGGCTATCACCAGTGCCGGGTTGGTCGATGACGCGAGCACGATCACGATGAATATGCCCGCCTTCTCTGCTGACGTTACCAACCTCGTCATCGTGGAATCCCACGTTGCCTCGGGGATCTTGGGTGGCTTCGGTGACCTGGAGCCCTACCTCGTCCAGATGAACGCCGAGGGAAGCGCCGCCCAAAGCAGCATGGATCACGCGTTGCGCAGCAACCGTCCGTCATTGGGGTCCCTCGGCCCCCAGCTCGAACAGCTCTTTGGCGCAGGCATCACCTCCAGTGGAATCGCGGAACTCCTGAGCAGCGCCTTCGGTTCGCCGGACCTCGCCCATGACGAGGCTGTCGTCAATGCCGCGTACGGGAGTTGCACGGCTTTTAGCCAGACGGGCTGTCCGATGTCCGGTGTTGTCACGTCAGCGGGCAGCCACGGACTCTTCATTGCGATCGCTGTCACCGTGACGGGGGATGGCTACCAAGCCCTGGTCTTCTTCTTCAACACCACCGCGGTGGGACAGGCGGGATCGAGCAAATATCGTCCACTTGGACCCGTTCTCGTTCCTCCGGACGCCAAGTATGCGAACGTGACTGCGGCGGGTCCCCAGAACATTCGGGTTGCGTGGGATACCTGGACGTCCCACTTCGCGGGATTTTGCTGTCCCAACGGACCACTCATGCCCTGGACGTACCACTGGAACGGACGTGCCGTCCAAGCATCAGGTTCACCGCTGCCACCAGGAGATAGCTATCAGCCGCCTCTCTAGAGGGATCCCGAAGAGCCCTGTGCCGAGAGATGGCGGCTCGCAAGGGAGACGAGTGGTCCCCAGGGCCCGGACAGCCAGCGGAGGGAGTGGGATTCGAACCCACGGTGGGCAAGCCCACGCCGGTTTTCAAGACCGGTACATTCGTCCGCTCTGTCATCCCTCCGGCGACGAGACTATCCGGCGCGCTCGGCGCGCTTTCGCTGGCGCGCGCGCTGGGCGTGGTCCAAGACGACCTTGCGCAAGCGGACCGACGTCGGCGTGACCTCGACCGCCTCGTCCTCGGCGATGAACTCCAGGGCCTGCTCGAGCGAGAGGACGGTGGGCGGTGCCATCTTCTCGAAGTTGTCGCTCCCCGCGGCGCGCATGTTGGTGAGCTTCTTCTCGCGCGTCGGGTTCACGTTCATCTCGTCGGGGCGAGGATTGGCGCCCACGATCATCCCCTCGTAGACCTCCACGCCGGGACCCACGAATAGGGTCCCGCGAGCCTCGAGGTCGACCAGCGCGTAGGCGGTGGTGACGCTGCGCCGGTCCGCGATCAGCACGCTCCCGCGGCGCGGGCGGATGTCGCCGGCCCAGGGCTCGTACCCGTCGAAGACGGCGTGCATCAGACCCGCCCCGCGGGTCTCGGTCAGGAACTCGGTGCGGATGCCGACCAGGCCGCGCGAGGGGATGCGCCACTCCATGCGCGCCCAGCCGGTGCCGTGGCTCACCAGGTCGAGCAGGGTGCCGCGCCGGGTCCCCAGCAGCGTCGTGATCGCGCCGACGAACTCCTCGGGCGTGTCGATCGTGACCCGCTCGACGGGCTCGTGGAGATGGCCGTCGACCAGGCGGGTCACCACCTGCGGCTTGCCCACCGTGAGCTCGAAGCCCTCGCGACGCATCGTCTCGATCAGCACCGCCAGCTGGAGCTCGCCGCGTCCCTGGACCTCCCAGGCGTCGGGACGCTCGGTCGGCAGCACGCGCAGCGAGACGTTGCCGACCAGCTCGCGGTCCAGGCGGTCCTTGACCATCCGCGCGGTCAGCAGCGAGCCCTCGGTTCCCGCGAGCGGCGAGGTGTTGATCCCGATGGTCATCGAGATGGAGGGCTCGTCGACGGTCAGGGGGGCCAGCGGCTCGGGGTTGTCGGGGTCGGCCAGGGTCTCGCCGATGGTGATGTCCTCGAAGCCGGCGACCGCCACGATGTCGCCGGGGCCCGCGCTCTGCGCGGGCACCCGCTCCAGGGCCACGGTGATGAACAGCTCGGTGACCCGGGCGTGCTCGATCGTGCCGTCGAGGCGGCACCAGGCCACCCGCTGGCCCCGCTCCAGGGTGCCGTTCATGATGCGGCACAGCGCCAGGCGGCCCAGGTAGGGCGAGGCGTCGAGGTTGCACACCAGGGCTTGGAGGCCGTGGTCGGGCTCGTAGCGCGGCGAGGGGACGGTCGACTCGATCGTCTCGAACAGCGCGGTCAGGTCGTCGGCCGGCTCGGTCGCCGAGCGCGAGGCCCAGCCCTGCCGGGCGCTCGCGTAGAGGATCGGGAACTCGATCTGGTGCTCGTCGGCGTCGAGATCGAGGAAGAGGTTCTCCACCTCGGTGACCACCTCGGCCACACGGGCGTCGGGCCGGTCGACCTTGTTGATGACGAGCACGACGGGGAGGCGCCGCTCGAGCGTCTTGCGCAGGACGAACCGGGTCTGGGGCAGAGGGCCCTCGGCGGCGTCCACGAGCAGCAAGACGCCGTCCACCATCGCCAGCCCGCGCTCCACCTCGCCGCCGAAGTCGGCGTGGCCCGGCGTGTCGATGATGTTGATCGTCAGGTCTCGCCAGGTCACGGCGGTGTTTTTGGCCAGGATGGTGATGCCCTTCTCGCGCTCCAGGTCGCCCGAGTCCATGACCCGGTCGGTGAGCTCCTCGCGCTCGCCGAAGGCGCCGGTCTGGCGCAGCATGGCGTCGACCAGCGTGGTCTTCCCGTGGTCGACGTGGGCGATGATGGCGATGTTTCGGAGCGTGTGGCGGGCGTGCATGACCCATCTACGCTAGTGGCCCACGGCGCAGACGGTCAGGCGACGGCCGCGACGACCCCCGCGGCGGCTGCGGCAGCCAGCACGTAGCGCGCGCCGCGGCGCGCGTCGGCCACGCTGGCGCGCAGGCTGAGGGCCAGCCCGGCGTCCGGCCAGACGCCCACGATCTGGGCCGGCAGCTCGCCGGTGGGGTGCGTCAGACCGGCCACCAGCAGGTCGACGCGGAGCCCCGCCCCGGCCGTGGCGCTCGGGCGGCCCGCGCGCACGCAGACGAGCGATCGCGCCGCGACGACGTCGCGCCGCCCGCGCAGGGTGACCCGCGAGCGCTCGACGGCGTAGTAGGCGTCAGACTCGGGAACCGACCACGTCGCCATCCCGCGCGTCAGCTCGAGCATCGAGACGGCCCACGCCCGCGCGGCACCCAGGACGGTGACGCGGCCGGACGTGTCCAGGCCCGCCAGCCACGCGCCGAGGGACCCGGCGCCCGCGTAGCCCGATGCGGCACGGTCGAGACGGTGCTCGAGCACGTGGGCCAGGGCCTCGCCGAGCGTGCCGTCGTCGCCGCGGACCAGCCGACGCAGGGCGCTGCGACCGAGGGCCCGACGAGCCGTCGCCGTGCTCCACGCGAACGGGGTGGCCGGCGCCCCGCGCCGCTCGACGCTCCAGGCGCCGAGGGTCTGGCGGCGGCCGGCCTCGGGTCCCCCCAGGCGGCGGGCCAGGGCAGCCGGGAGCGTGGGGGGCAAGAGTTCGGGCTCGGTGTCGAGGGTCAGGAGTGACGCGACCACCCCGGGCTCGAGGTAGGCGAGGTCGACGCTCACGTCTCGTCTCCCGCGAGCTGGGCGGTGACCTGCGCGACGACCAGATCGAGAGCCCCCGCGAGCGTGGCGGCGCTCACCTCGTCGGTCACGTGCTCGCCCGTGGCGGTCGAAACACTGGCGCTGGTGCGCGGCACGCGTCCGGTGCGCAGGGTCCACGCGAACGCGTGCAGCGCCCGGAGGGCCGCAGCCTCGTGGCCCAGGGGTGAGGTGGTCACGTCGAGCAGGTGGGGACCCGCCGGGGTGGACCACACGAGGTCGAGGGCGTCGGTGAGCACGACCGGCGTGGAGACGACCGGGATCACGCAGCGCTGGGCGACGCGCGCGATCTCGGGGACCGCCAGCTCGGCCAGCGACCGGGCGAGCGTGCGCGCGTGGCCGGCGACGTCCGCGTGCAGGCGGGCGCGCTCCTCGGCGTCGAGTGCTCGCAGGTGGGCGAGCAGCGCGGGCGCGGGACCCGTCACGCGCCAGGCGCTCACGGCCTGGGCGAAGGGGTCGGCGAGCCCGACGCCGGCCAGGACGACCGGGATCAGCCGTGCGATGAGGGTCCCGCGCAGGCGGGCGAGCGGTGCGGTATCGATGGGCACGACGCCGCGCACCCCGACGCCAGCGGCGAGCGCGACGGCGAGCGTGCCCTCGGGGCGGGGGTGCGAGATGACCAGCCGGCCCACGCGGTCGACCAGCTCGGCCCGCAGGGCCGCCACGAGCTCGGCGTCGGCGCGCGGCGAACGGGTGCTCGTCGGGGCGGCGGGCTCGTCAACCAGGGTGCTCACGGTGACCCACTGTTGTGGGCGACTGTGACAGTGCCTAACGTGTCGCCGTGTTCGTCGTGGTCTTCGGCCTGTTCCTCGTCGCCCTCGCCGCGGTCGGCGTGCTGGCGGTGCGCTGGGCCATCGGGCACGACCGGGCCCGCCGCCGCTAGCGCTGGTCCAGGCGCTCCTGGAGCTCGCGAACCGCTCGGTCCAGATCGGCGACGGCGCGCTCAATGACCGTCAGTCGGTCGCTCACGGCGGCGTCGACACGCCGATCCACGCGTTCGTCGAGCTGCCCCTTCAGCCGCTGGTCCACGGTGTCCACCAGGGGCTGGGCCAGAGCACGTAGGCGCTCGCGGATGCTGGCGGAGCTGTCCTGACTCACGGGCGCATCCTAGAGCGGTGCGGGTGCGCAGTAGACGCCCGCGTTGAACTGGAGCGTGTTGAACTGGCCGCCCCAGGGCGGGTTGAGGAGTGTCGACTCCTCGGACTGGAGCGTCGCGGTGGGCGAGCACGAGGCGCTGAAGGCGATGAACCCGCGGATGTTGTTCGCGTTGTTGCCGTAGACGGGCAGCGGTCCGCCGCCGGCGAAGGCCACGGCCACGAAGGCCGGCAGGGTCGAGTTGGCCAGCTGGTAGGTGCGGTACTCGTACTGCGAGGCGTAGATGCCCGCCTTGAGGGTCGGGTCGACCGAGGCGATGCCCGCGGCCCAGCCCTGGGTCATGGCGGCCCAGTACGAGGCGTAGCGGGCGACCGTGGCGTTGGACGAGCCGCCGGGGGCGTCGAGGCCGGAGTGGGCGTCGGGGTAGCCCTCCGGGTCCAGGATCACCCAGTCGGGCTTGAGGCCGAGCCCTTGGGCGCGGTACTGGTCGATCTGCGTGGCGACCCAGGCCCCGGCCGTGAATCCGTGGGAGTAGTACGTCGCTGGCGCCAGGGTCTCCCCGCTCAGGGGACCCGAGACGGTCCAGAACGACAGCCAGGTCACGCGCCGGTGGCCGTTGTAGATGCTCTGGCCCATGAGGTAGTCGGGCGACGCCGTCACGCTCGTGGCGTGGACCCACCCGACCCAGGGAGTCGAGGTGGTCCCGAGCCCGCCGGTCTCACTCAGGATCGGCCAGCCGTCGAGGACCGCCTGGGTCCACTGGGCGCTCGGGATGGCGTACACGCCGACGCCCTGGGGCGAGGGGGTGCCTTCGCCGGCGGCGTAGAGCGTGAGCGTGGACCCGACCTGGGTGCCCGTGACGCTCGGGGCCACCGTGCGCGCCAGGCTCCCCGCGGTCACCGAGACGTCGGTCGCGCTCCAGGGCGCGTAGCCGCTGGAACTGGTGAGCGCGAAGAGGTCGCCCCAGTTCGCCGCGGCGCCCGCCAGCGTGATCTGGGTGGGCGTGATGTCGAGGTAGAGGTTCCCCGACATCGGTGGTGCCGACGGCGTCGCCGACATGACGTCATACATCGACCAGGGCGCACTCAGCGTGGGATTGGGCACCGTCGTCGTGGTGGTGGGCGGCACGGTCGTGGTCGTCGATCCGGGAACCGTGGTCGTCGTCGTGCCGGGGATCGTCGTCGTGCCCGGGAGCGTCGTCGTGGTGGCCGTCGTCGTCGTCGTGGTGGTGGGTGGCACGGTCGTGGTCGTGGTCGTGGTCGTGGGCACCGGGATCGGTGGCTGGTTGAGGCTGGTCACGGGAGCGCTGAAGATCTCGGCGTCACCCTGGCGGTTCAGCCCGGCCACGTAGGCGCTGAGCGAGGACGCGCCCGCGGTGATCGCGCCCACCAGGCGTGACCCGCCGGTCGCGGTCGTCAGGTCCTCGGCGATCCACGCCCCCGGCACGGCCGGACTCGTCGTGAAGAGCGCCAGGTCGCCGTTCATCCCGATGGCCGCCACGGCCGGGATCGGCGTGTCGGTCACGATCACGGGGTCGCTCGACGCGCGGGCGCCGCGGGTGAGGTGCGTGAGGTTCGCTGCGGGTGCCGTGAGGTAGGGGATCGGCTGGCCGGCGTCCCAGGTGAGCGAGAAGAGCTCGACCATCTTGAGATTCGTTCGCGCGGTGATCAGGAGCGTGGACCCGTTGACCAACACGTTGGGCTCGCCCATCACCGTGACACCGGTCAGGTCGGTGAGATCGGTGGAGACCTCGGGCCGCCAGGCCACGTCCCCGTGGGTGTGCAGCCACAGCGCGCTCACCGGATCGTTGGGTGTGAGCAGGACAAGCCGGCCCGTGGCGTCGACGTAGGCGACGTCGACGTTGCCGGCCGGGTCGAAGAAGGGCACGGGGTCACCCGCCGGCGCGGGGGCGTGGATGTGGGAGGTGAGGATCTGCCACGAGCTGGCACCCGTGGCGCTCTGCGTCATCACCGCGATCTGGTTCGCCTTGGTGCGGTAGGCCAGAGCGCCCACGCTGCCGTTGCTGGCCGCGTGCGGGGTGCCGAGCATCTTCGAGTTGTTGATCTGGCTCGTCAGAGCGGTCGCGTTCCAGGGAAGCGCTCCCGTCCCCGTGGCCGAGAAGGCGAAGAGGGGCAGGCTCGACGGCGCGGTTGTGGGCGCGGGGGACGTGGCGTGCGACGGCGTGATCGTGGTGAGCACGCCAACCACCGCCAGAGACGCTCCCAGGATCACCCGGAGCATCGCTGGTCGTCGGCCGCGAAGTCGGGGCACGGCGAGCAAAGAACGAATGTCTCGAGTCTACGAGATCGCCCCCGCGTCCCTCCGGACGGGTCAGGGGATGCGGATGCGCAGCACCGGCGAGCGAGAGCTGATCTGGCTCGCCACCTGGTAACGCACGATTACGGCGTAGGTGACGCCCGGCCGTAGTCGGCGCAGCTCCAGGCGGGCACCCCGGGTTGGTGAGGTGATCCACGTGCGCCCGCCGTCGAGCGAGTACTGCAGCCGCGCGCCGCGCGTGTTGCTGGGCCACCGCACCGACAGCACGGCGCCGCCGGCGATCTTCGCAGCGTGGACGATGCGCGGACGCGCGAGCGCCGTGAACGTGCGGGTGTCGGCCGCGCCGACGTCGACCGTCTTGGTGGCCACGACTGTCGACTGGTACGTGACGGTGATCGCCAGCGGACCGGGAATCGTGCTGAGGACGCTGACCGAGGCACGACCCGCCGCGTTGGTGGTGGCCGAGAAGCTCGCCCGGCCGGTCCCCGTCGCACTCGAGCGCGTGGCGTCGAAGACCACGAGGCCCTGGCTCGCGCGGGCCGTGAACTCCACGGTGGCGTTGGACTCGGGTGAGCCGTCCTTGCGCACCAGGTGCACGGCGACCGTCACCGGCTCGCTGGCCGCGACGGCGTGGGGCTCGACGGTGACGGTGCTCGCGCTGGGGTCAAAGGGGGGCGGGCACAGGCCGGCGAGGAAGGTCGCCGGATTGGGGCTCCCGAGGCCCGAGGCCATGTCGTAGCCCGGACCGGCGCTGTAGACCCCGACGCCGTAGAGGTCGTTGGACCCGGTGGTCACGTCGATGAACCCCGTCGTCGCCATGGCGTACAGGGTCGGGTTGATGAAGCCGAGGCGCGGCACGCCGCAGGCCTGGGCACCGACCGCGACGAGGGACGCGACCAGTGGCGACCCGATGGAGGTGCCGCCGATGCTCGACCACCCGCCGCCGCAGTTCGTGCCGCAGTTGGTGCCGCCGCTGCCCGTGAAGTACTGGATGAATCCGGTGCTCGGGTCCGCCATCACCGACAGGTCGGGCACGAGCCGGCGGGTCTCGTTGGCGGCGATCCCGGGGGCCACTTGCCAGCTCGGGCGTGACCACAGTGCCGAGATGCCGCCGCCTCCGGCTCCGCCACCGCTGCCCGTGCCGTCGTTCCACACCGACTGGACGAGCGGGCTGATGCTGGACACCGTCAGGCCGCCGACACCGGTGACGAAGGGCTGGGACGCCGGGTCGTCGACGGCGGGCGCGTTGGTGGTGATGCCCGCGCAGTCCGAGGACCCGCTGTCGCCCGCGGCCGCGATGACCGTCTGGCCCTGCGCGGCCATCTGCTCGAAGACGGCCTGCTCGGCGGCCGGGTCGCCCGACGGGTCCGCCTCACACGTGCCCCACGACGTCGTCACGACGCTGGCCGTGTTGGCGTCGGCGATGGCTTGGTAGATGTCCAGGGGCCCCGTCGAGTTGTTGGGGCCCGTGTAGACGTCGACCGTGGCTCCGGGCGCCAGGCCCGCGGCCTCTTCGACGTCGAGGGTCGCCTCGTCGGAGAACGAGCTGGGGCCGCCGCCGTCGACCGGGACGCTGTGCACCTGGTCGCTCAGGCCGTAGCACGACAAGTACGTGGCCACGTTGCTCGGGTTGTAGGTGCCCAGCTCGTAGACGGCGATCGTCTGGCCGGTGCCGACGTTCCCCTGGGCCCAGGCCGACTGGAGACCGTAGAGCGCCCCTTGCTGCTGCAGGCTGTAGCCGCCCAGGGCGTTGGGTGTCGAGCCGGTGGCCGACGACCCACCGGTCGCCGCCGCACAGGTGCTCGCGGAGGTGGCGTGCGCCGTGGCGCTGTGGGCCAGGCCCAGGGCGTGGGGCGTGCGAACCGTCGACAGCCCATCGACCGCGGCGACGTCGTGGGCGATGGCGCGAGGCAGCGTGGCCGTCGCGCTGAACTGGGCGGCGCGGTGCGCGCCAACGCGGACGGTCGCGACCGAGGTGGCGAAGGCGCGGGCGATGACGCTGGTGTCGGCGCGCAGGTGGAGGACGAGGTGTCCCCGGCTGAGCGCGCCGACGTGGACGCCGTAGGACGAGAAGTAGTGGCGCACCGCGGCCACCTCGGCGGCCGGCGCGCCGAAGCGCGCGGCGAACTGGGCCGTGGTGAGGAAGTGGTGGTACTGGGGCGAGGACGGGTCGCTCACCTCGCGCAGGAACGTGCGCAGCGCGGCCGCGCGGGGCTGGGCGAGCACCACGTCGAACGACGTGCGCAGCGAGCCGCTCACCAGCTGGGCGCCGCGCGGCAGGGGGACCGCCTGGGCGACGGCCACGCGCGGCTCGCTGGCCCGTGCGCTCACGGGCGCCACCAGCACGCCCATCCCCAGGGCCGCGACCGCGGCGAGGGTCAGTCTTCTGGTCACCGGCTCAGCCTACGGGGCACCCTGCCCGCCGGGTCAGCGCCGAAGGGGTCTCAGCGGCGAGTTGCCCAACGCGCCGACAAGTTGCTGCACTCGGCACACACACTCGCCGGCACGACGCCCCACTGGATCAGGAAGCCGAAGATGGCACAGCCCACGCAGTACCCGGCGAAGCCCTCGAGCCCGGCCGCGACCACCAGCGGCAGCAGGATCCAGCGAGCGACTCCCCAGCCGACGGTGAGCCACACCACGGTGGCGCTCACCGTCAGCACCGCGCCGATCGCCTGGGAGAACCTCTTGGGCGGTCCGGGCACCGGGCGGCGCCAGCGCACGATGCGCGGGCCCACCACGCGGCTGGCCAGCAGCCCGAGCGGCGACAGCGTGGGCCCCGCGGCCGTGCGCACGCAGAACCCGTAGACCAGGGGGATCAGGAGGACCGGCAGCCGCAGGACTTCGGCGGCCACGGCCATGGTCACCACGCCGAGCGCGATGACGCGCGACGACCCCTCATTGACGGGATTCGGGTAGCGAAGGAACCGTCCCATGCCACAAATCCTAGTGGAATAGTTAGCAATACGGTCAGGCCGCCATGGCCAAGTGGATGGTGGTCGCCACGCCGATGACGACGATGAGGGCACGCACGTAAGACGTGCGCACGCGCAACAGGACCTGGGTCCCCAGCCAGCCGCCGAGGAACGCCCCCACGAACATCGGGTAGATCGCGCCGAGCGCCAGGTGCCCGTGCACGACGAAGACCACGGCCGCTTCCACCGTGACCAGGAGGGACAGGACGCTGCGGATGCCCTGGATCTCGGCGAGCTCGAGCGGGAGCGCGATGGCCATCGTGGCCAGCATCATGATCCCGACGCCCGCGCCGAAGTAGCCGCCGTAGGCGGCGGTCAGCGCCATGCCGACCACGAGCAGCCACCAGCGGGCGGGGTGGTGGTGGTCCAGGCCGGCCAGGTGCCGCGTGATCAGCGGGGCGGTGGCGAAGACCAGCGTCGCGGCACCGATCAGCCAGGGCACGACGCGCTCGAAGGTGTGCGACGAGCCCACGAGGAGCAGAGCGGTCCCGATCCCCGTCCCGATGGCCACGACGGGCACCAGCCGCCGGATCAGCGGCCAGTGCAGGCGGATCTCCGTGCGAAAGCCGCGCAGGTTGGACAAGAAGCTCGGAATGATGGCGACGGTGGTCGACAGGTTGGCCGGGAGCGGGGGGACGCCGAGGGCGAGCATCGTGGGGAAGGTGATGAAGGTGCCGCCGCCCGCGACGCCGTTGGCGAGCCCCCCGGCGACGCCCGCGAGGAAGAACGCCACGGTGCGCCACGGCGCGGCAACGGTAGCGAACCACATTTTCACTACTCTACGGACGTGCCTGGTGCCGCCCTTGACCGCTGCGCTCGACGCTCGGGACCAACGCGATGACCCACGGGCTCATCGTCCCCCACGACGCACCGCGGGATCTGATCCGGGCCGCTGGGGGCATCGTCGTGCGCGACGGTGGTCCCCGGGGCACCGAGATCGCGTGCATCTACCGGGAGGCGCGCGGCGACTGGACGTTTCCCAAGGGCAAGCTCGATCCAGGGGAGGGCTTCCCCGAGGCGGCGCTGCGCGAGGTGTGGGAAGAGACCGGGCTGCGCTGTCGTGTCGAGCGGTTCGTCGGGACCACCAACTACACCCACCGCAAGGGGCGGCCCAAGATCGTCGCCTACTACTTGATGGCCGTCGAGGACGGAGCCTTCGAGCCCAACGCCGAGGTCGACGACCTGGTGTGGCTCACCCTGGGCGAGGTGGCCGAGCGCCTGACCTGGGATCGCGACCGCGAGCTGTTCGCGCTGCTCCTCGAGCAGATGGCGGCCTGAGGCTCAGGGCCGCAGCATCGGCACCGCCGTGAACGGTGCCAGCCAGCGGCGTTGGAGCGCGGCCAGCGTTCCGTTGTGGCGCAGCAGGGCCAGGGACTCGTCGACGCAGGCGGCCAGCGGGTTCTTGTGCTGGAAGACCAGGGCGTAGTGGCCGCTCACCCCGGGGAACTGGCCCACGATGGCCAGCGCGGCACCCGACGCGTGGGTCGACGCGTGGACCAGCGACAGGGCCGAGGCCGTGTCCAGCGCGATCGCGTCAACGGTGCCGGCCCGCAGCGCGGCGAGCAGCGTGCCCACCGACTTGAACGCCTGGGGCGCGCGGCGCGGGTGGAGCGAGTGCTGGAGGTAGGTCAGCTCGACCGATCCCGCGAGGGCCCCGTAGCGGTAGGTACGCAGCGCCGCCGCGTCGTGGCGCTGCGCGATCGCGCTGCCCTTGCGCGCGACGAGGGCGGTGTGGAGGTCGTAATACGCGCTCGAGTAGGTCACCGCGGTCGTCGCCCCGACGGGCTCGGCGATCTCGTCGGCGTCGAAGTCGAAGCTCTTGGTCCCCGGCGCGGTCGCCGTGGCGTAGGGCTGCTGCACCCAGTGCACGTCGCGGTGGGCGACGCCGAGCGACTTCGCGATCGCGTAGACCAGCGCCGACTCGTAGCCCCGACCGTTGGCCGGGCGGTTGCCGATGAACCACGGCCAGTTCGTGGGGCGCTCGGTCGCCACCGTGAGACCGCCCCGTGCGTGCTCCAGGGACGGGAGGGCGGCCCGGCACTGGCCGAGGGCGCGTGGCGCCTGGATCGAGGCCGCGGCGGGGCCGCCAGCGGCACCGGTGAGCGCGGCGCCGAGCATCGCCACCGTCAGGACCAGGCGCGCAGCGAGCGAAGACGGCAGCGGCGAAGCCATGGCGGCGGCATCTTACCGACCCTGCGGCGCCGCCAGGGGGGCGGGCACCGGTCGATGTCTCGGGCCATCCCTGGGTAAGATGATCGCGGGGAGAGGTGGGTGAGTCCGGCTTAAACCACATTCCTGCTAAGAATGCGGCCCGTTAACGCGGGCCCGAGGGTTCGAATCCCTCCCTCTCCGCCACAGACACCGAGCGCGCAGCGCTCGGTGTCGTCGTGTCAGGAGACGACGCTGCGCTACTACATCGAGACACTGGGCTGTCCGAAGAACCAGGTGGACTCGGACAAGCTCGCGGGCCTGCTCGAGGGGCAGGGCTACGAGCTGGCGAGCGATCCCGCCCGCGCGGACCTGGTCGTCGCCAACACGTGCGCCTTCATCGAGGCGGCCCGCGAGGAGTCGGTGGCCACCGTGCTGGACCTGGCCCAGCGCCGGGCCCCCGGCGCTCGCCTGGTGGTGACGGGCTGCATGGCCGAGCGTTACGGCGACGAGCTGGCCGACGCCCTGCCCGAGGCTGACGTCGTGGCCGGCTTCGGCCACGAGTTCGCGTCGATCACGCCGGTGCGGGTGCGCACGGGGCCCCGCAGCGACTTCGACCTGCTCAACCTGCCGCGCCCGAAGGTTGCCGCACCGTGGGCCTACCTCAAGATCGCCGAGGGGTGCGACCGGCGCTGCGGCTTCTGCGCGATCCCCAGCTTCCGGGGCGACCAGCGCTCTCGGGCAGCAGACGCGGTCCTCGAGGAGGCGCGCGGTCTCGCGGCCAGCGGCGTGCGCGAGCTGGTGCTGGTCGCCCAGGACCTGGCCAGCTGGGGACTCGACCGGCGACGCCGTCGCGACGGGCTCGACGTGGTCGAGCCGCTCGAGGACGGCACCGCTCAGCCCCTCGTCCAGCTGGTCGAGCAGCTGGCGCGCGAGGTCGACCGGGTGCGCCTGCTCTACCTGTACCCCTCGAGCCTGACGCCCCAGTTGATCGATGCGATCTTGGCGACCGGGGTGACCTACTTCGACCTGTCGCTCCAGCATGTGACCCGGGCCCACCTGCGTCGCATGCGCCGCTGGGGCGACGCCGCCCGCTTCCTCGAACGCATCGCGCGGATCCGCGCGCTCGAGCCTGACGCCACGTTCCGGTCCTCGTTCATCCTGGGCTACCCCGGCGAGACCGAGGACGACCACCGCCAGCTGCTGGCGTTCCTGGAAGAGGCCCAGCTCGACTGGGCGGGCTTCTTCCCCTTCTCGCCCGAGGAGGGGACGCCGGCCGCCACGGCGCACGACACGGTCGACCCCGAGCTCGCCCTGGACCGGTTGCGCGAGGCGAGCGAGCTCCAAGACGCCATCACGGCGCGCCGGCGCGACGCGCTGGTCGGCACGGTCCAGCGCGTCCTGGTGGACCGGCCCGGTGTGGCCCGCAGTGTGCGCGAGTGCCCGGAGATCGATGGCATTGTGGAAGTCAGCCGACAGTGGGAAGCGGGGAGCATGGTTGACGCGGAGATCGTGGCCAGCCACGGCGTGGACGTGGTGGCGCGGTGAGCGCACCGCGCTACGGCGAGACGGCGCTGCTGACTCCCGCGAACCTGATGACGGGGTTCCGGATCCTCATGGCGCCCCTGTTCGTCTACCTGGTCGTCATCGACCGCATCTCGTGGTGGACCTCGCTCGTGGGGTTCCTGGCGGCGGCGTCGGACTACTTCGACGGGATCGTCGCGCGCCGCCACGGCACCACCACCTCGGGCGCCTTCCTCGACCCGTTGGCCGACAAGATCCTGGTCCTCGGCTCGCTCTACGCGATTGTCCTGGCCCGTCCCCACGGCGTCACGTCGTTCCTCGTCCCCTCGATCCTGATCACGTTCCGCGAGATCTGGATGAGCTACTACCGCTCGCGGGCCGCGCGCCACGGGATCTCGATCCCGGCCACGCGCATCGCCAAGTGGAAGACGTTCGTCCAGGACTGGGCGATCGCCTTCTGCGTCCTGCCGGTGGCGGCTCATCACGTGTGGCTCGGTGAGGTGACGATCTGGATCGCGGTGGTCCTCACGATGTACACCGGCTGGCGCTACTACGTCGACGGGAGGCGCCTGCTCCATGCGCGTTGAAGTCGTCGCTGTCGGGACCGAGCTGCTGCTCGGACAGATTGCCGACACCAACTCGCAGTGGCTCGGTGAGCAGCTGGCGGCCCACGGCATCTCCTCGCACTTCCACCAGCACGTCGGCGACAACCACGCGCGCATCGTGCTCGCCCTGCGCACCGCCCTGGCGCGCGGTGACGCGGTCATCGTGTGCGGCGGGCTCGGGCCCACGCAGGACGACATCACGCGCGAGGCGATCGCCGAGGTGATGAACGTGCCCCTCGAGCGCGACGAGGCGCTCGTGGGCCGCATCGCGGCGTTCTTCTCGGCGCGGGGCCGCGAGATGCCGGCCAACAACCTGCGTCAGGCCGACGTGCCGCGCGGGGCCACCGTCATCGAGCAGCGGCGGGGCACCGCGCCCGGACTCATCTGCCCGATCGGCGCCAAGGTGGCCTACCTGGTGCCGGGTGTCCCCTACGAGATGTCCGACATGTTCGATCGGGCGGTCCTGCCCGACCTGCTCGCGCGCGAGCGGGCGGCGGGCCGTCAGGCAGCCATCGTCAGCCGGGTCCTGCGCACCTGGGGGGCGAGTGAGTCGGCGCTGGCCGACGCGGTGGCCGAGCGCTTCAGCGCCTTGGAGGGCGACCGGCGCCTGACCATCGCGTTCCTGGCCTCGGGGATCGAGGGCATCAAGGTGCGCGTGACCGCGCGCGGCGACGACGAGGACCACGCTCGCGCGCTGCTCGCCACCGAGGAGCGGGAGGTGCGCCGCGTCATCACCGCCCGCCTAGGCGACATTGTCTTCGGCGTCGACGCCGAGACCATGGAGGACGCCATCGCGTCGCGTCTCCTGGCGCGCCACGCGACCTTGGCGGTGGCCGAGTCGATCACCGGCGGACTGATCGCCAGCCGTTTGGTCAACGTCGCGGGCGCCTCCAACTGGTTCCGCGGGGGCGTGGTGAGCTACGCCACCGAGGTCAAGCACCAGGTGCTCGCCGTGCCCGAGGGCCCGGTCGTCTCCGAGTCCGCAGCACAGTCCATGGCCAGCGGGGTGCGCGCGTTGCTCGGCGCGGACATCGGTCTCGCTGTGACGGGGGTGGCGGGTCCGAACGAGCAGGAGGGTCAACCGGTCGGCACGGTCTTCGTGGGGGTCGACCGCTCCGGGCAGCTCGGGGCCCGGGCGTTGCGGCTGGCCGGTGACCGGCCCCGCGTTCGCGCCTACGCGGCCATCAGCGCGCTCGACGTCCTGCGACGGGCGCTGGACCGCGAGAGTGCTTGATACGAACACCTGTTCGTAGTACGGTGGGGACGTCCCCCGATCCATGTCAGTGGGCACCTCTAGGGTGCCACCACTGAGCAAAGGAGACCACATGGCGACCGACGACCGGAGCAAGGCCCTCGAGGCGGCGCTGGGCCAGATCGAGAAGCAGTTCGGCAAGGGCTCGATCATGCGCCTGGGCGAGAACATGCACCTCAACATCGAGTCCATCCCGACCGGGGCGCTGGCTCTGGATATGGCTCTCGGCATCGGCGGCGTGCCGCGGGGCCGGGTGGTCGAGCTCTACGGTCCCGAGTCGTCGGGCAAGTCGACGCTGGCCATGCACGTGGTCGCCGAGGCCCAGCGCAACGGCGGCGTGTGCGCGTACATCGACGCCGAGCACGCCATGGACCCGGTGTACGCGCGCGCCATCGGCGTCAACGTGGACGACCTGCTGATCAGCCAGCCCGACACGGGCGAGCAGGCCTTGGAGATCGCCGACATGCTGATCCGCTCGGGCGCACTGGACGTGATCGTCGTCGACTCGGTCGCCGCCCTCACGCCGCGGGCCGAGATCGAGGGCGACATGGGTGACACCCACGTGGGCCTGCAGGCGCGGCTCATGAGCCAGGCCCTGCGCAAGCTCACGGGGGGCCTCTCCAAGTCCAACACGGTGGCCATCTTCATCAACCAGCTGCGCGAGAAGATCGGCGTCATCTACGGCTCGCCCGAGGTGACGCCGGGTGGGCGGGCGCTCAAGTTCTACGCCTCGGTCCGCATGGACATCCGCCGCGTGGAGTCGATCAAGGACGGCACCGAGGTCGTGGGCAGCCGCACGCGGGTCAAGGTCGTCAAGAACAAGTGCGCTGCGCCCTTCAAGCAGGCGGAGTTCGACATCATGTACGGGCAGGGCATCAGCCGGGAGGGCTCGGTGCTCGACGTGGCCGTCGAGCTCGGACTGGTCAAGAAGGCGGGTGCCTGGTTCACCTACGAGGGCGAGCAGCTGGGGCAGGGCCGCGAGAACGTCAAGACGTTCCTGCGTGAGAGCCCGCAGCTGATGGCCGAGATCGACCAGCGCGTCCGCGATCGCCTGGCCACGATGCAGACCCCCGACGTCGTGGGCGGGCCCCTCGACATCGACGCGCCGCTGACCCTGGACTGACCCCGGGCCCTCGCGAGGCGTGACAGTAGCGTGGGCCCATGCGCCCTCGACTGGTCCTGCGTCGGCGCCTGGGCGAGGCGGTGCGCGCCGCCCGCCGCTACCTCGACGAGGTGGCCACCGTCGGTCCCCAGGATCGCTACGCCCGGCGCTTCGCCGCCTTCGGACGGGGCGCGGCACTCCTCGCGCCCCAGGGCGTGATCTACAACGAGCGCTACATCGCCATCGGCGACGAGACCATGATCGGTCCCGGCGTGACCCTGGCGGTCGGCATCGGACCGGACCAGGAGATGCTCTCCAGCCCGGTCGTCTCGCTCGGGCGCCGCTGCGTCATCGGCCGGGGCTCGCACATCGTGGGCCACTGGCACATCGAGCTGGGCGATGAGATCCAGACCGGGCCCTACGTGTACATCACCGACCAGAACCACTCCTACGAGGACCCCGACCGGCCCATCGGCTGGCAGACGCCCCGCGAGGCGGCCGTCAGCATCGGCTCGGGCAGCTGGCTCGGCGCCCACGTCGTGATCCTGCCGGGCACGGTGTTGGGCGAGCACACGACGGTCGCCGCGGGCGCCGTGGTGCGCGGCGAGTTCCCGAGTCACGTGGTGCTCGGCGGCGTGCCCGCGCGGGTGCTGCGCCACTACCTTCCCGGGGAGGGCTGGGTCGAGGGCGCCCCGTGAGGGTGGGCGTCGACCTCGGTCCCCTGCGCACGTCGCCGGCCTTTCGCCGGCTCTACGTCGCGCGCTTCTTCTCGGGCGTCGGCAACCAGCTGACCTACGTCGTCACCGCCTACCAGCTGCGGCTCCTCACCCACTCGGTGATGGCCGTGGGGAGCCTGGGGCTGGTCGAGGTCATCCCCATCGTGGTCCTCGGCCTCTACGGCGGCGTGCTGGCCGACCACCTGGACCGGCGCGTGATGGCGGTCGCGACCGAGGTGGCCCTCGGCCTGCTGTCGGCCGCCTTGCTGATCAACACGCTGTGGCACCCCCACGCGTGGGTCCTCTACGCCGTGGACGCGCTGGTGGTGTCCGCGGGGGCGCTGCAGACCCCGAGCGTCGCGGCCATGCGCCAACTGCTGGTGCGCCACGACGAGCAGAAGGCGGCGGCCACGCTCGGCGCCATCCGGGACACCACCGCCACCCTGGTGGCCCCGGCCATCGGGGGCCTGATCGCCGTGCTCGCCGGTCCGGGGTGGGCCTACCTGGTGACCGTGGTGGCCTTCACCATCTCGGTGCCCCTGCTCGCCTCGCTGCCGCGACCGCCGCGCGGCGCGGGTGGGTCCGCTGTCGCCGCCTCGCTGCGCGTGGGACTGCGCTACACCCGCTCGCGCCCCGACCTGATCGGCACGTACGTGGTCGACCTTCTGGCGATGGCCTGGGCCTACCCGGTCGTGATGCTGCCCTTCGTCGCGGCCTCCTTCTCCCAGCCCGACGCGCTGGCCCTCCTCTACCTGGGCCTCCCCCTGGGGGCGCTGCTGGCGTCGGTCAGCGCCGGCTGGACCCGTCACGTCCACCGCTACGGACGCGCGATCGTCGTGTCGGCAGTCGTGTGGGGTGCGGGCATCGCCCTGTTCGGCTTCGCCCGGAGCCTGCCCATCGACTTGGTCGGGCTGACGATCGCGGGCGCGGCCGACGGGATGAGCGGGATCTTTCGCACCACCATGTGGAACGAGTCGATCCCGCCTGACGTGCGGGGCCGCCTGGCCGGCGTCGAGCTGATCTCCTACGCCCTGGGGCCCACGACGGGCCAGCTGCGCTCGGGCTGGATGGCCGCGTGGCTGTCGCTGCGCCTCTCGCTCGGCCTGGGCGGGGTCGGGGCCGCGGGATCGGTGGCCGGCGTCGCCGTGGCCCTGCCGCGCCTGTGGTCCTTCGACGCGCGCACCGACGAGAACGTCGCCGCGGTCGCGCGCGAGCGGGCGGCCCCGTAGTCGGGTTCTATCCTCGAGGGATGCCGACCTACCGCGTGAGCGTGCTCAGCCCGCGCCGCGCGGTGGCGGAAGCGCTCGCAGCCGTGGCGGCCCTCGAGGCCCCCGAGGTCGTCGTGCGCGACCTGGCCCAGAGCGCTCTCGGCGACGGCGTGATCACGGTGGCCGAGCTGACCGGAGCGCCGGCCGATCCCGCGACGCTGCGCGAGCACCTCACCGCAGCGCTCGGCCCGGCGACCAGCGTCCTCGTCACGGCCGCGCCACTGCGCCGCGCGCGCGACGACGTCTACGTGGCCGCGGTGCTCGCGCCCCTCGTCACGCCGGCCGCTCTGGCCCGGGTGGTGGGGTCGATCGCCGCGGCGGGCGCGACCGTCCAGCGGGTGACGCTGCTGACGCGCCAGCCGGTCGTGGGCTACGAGATCGTGGCACGCACCAGCGACCCCGACATCCTGCGCCGGGCCGTGGGCGCGGCCGCCGCAGCCGACGGGCTCGACGTGGCGCTCCAGCGCGACGTGCAGGAGCGCTGGTCGACCCGGCTGGTCGTGATGGACGCGGACTCCACGCTGCTCCAAGACGAGGTGATCGATCGCCTGGCCGAGATCTGCGGGCGCGCCGCCGAGGTCCAGGCCGTCACGCGCGCCGCCATGGCGGGCGAGCTGGACTTCGCCGAGTCGCTGCGGCGCCGGGTGGCGACGCTGGCCGGCGCTCCCGCCTCGGTCCTCGACGAGGTGCGCGCGGTCGTGTCGCTGACGCCGGGCGCGCGCACCCTGGTGCGCACGCTGCAGCGGCTCGGACACGTGCCGGCCGTCGTCTCGGGTGGCTTCGTCGAGGTCCTGGCCCCGTTGCTGGCGGACCTGGGGATCGAGCACTACGCGGCCAACCACCTCGAGATCGCCGAGGGCCGCCTGACCGGGCGGGTCGTGGGCGAGATCCTGGACCGCGCGGGCAAGGCCGCCGCGCTGCGCCGCTTCGCGGCCGAGCTCGACATCCCGCTCGAGCGCACTGTGGCCATCGGGGACGGGGCCAACGACATCGACATGCTGGTCGCGGCCGGCCTCGGGGTGGCCTTCAACGCCAAGCCCGTCGTGCGCGAGCACGCCGACGCGACGCTGTCGGTGCCCAACCTGGACGCGGTCCTGGTGTTCCTCGGGCTGCGCGCCGAGGCGTGAGCGAGGACCAGCCGGCGAGCCTGGCGGGCCTGCGCCGCCTGATCTTCTCGCCCGACGTGCCCCTGGCGCGCCAGCGGGTGCGCTTCGCCGCCGCCGTGACGGGCCGGGTGGCTCCCGGCGTCGCGCGCGCGACGCTGCGCCTCGGCGGCGTGCCCGTCGAGCGCTGGACGCCCCCCGGCGCCGCGCCCGATCGCGTCATCGTCTACGTCCACGGCGGCGGGTACTGCCTGGGCTCGCCGGCGATGGGCCGGGAGCTGGGCTCGAGCCTGGCCGTCGCCTGGTCCGCGTCGGTCGTGGCCCCCCTCTACCGGCTGGCGCCCGAGCACCCCTGCCCGGCCGCCGTTGAGGACGTCGCCGCGGTGCTGGGGGCCCTCGCAGGCCCGGTGGTCCTGGGCCTGGCCGACTCGGCGGGCGCCGGGGCCCTCCTCGCCGCCACGGCCGAGCGCCCCGGGGCACTCGGGGCCCAGGTGCTGGTGTCGCCCTGGCTCGACCTGGCGCGCGACGTCTCGGCGTCGGCGGACCTCGCGGCCCGCGACGCCCTCGTCAGTCCCGCGTGGCTCGCGGCCTGCGCGCGCCACTACGCGCCCGAGCCCCGGGACCCGCGCGCCTCACCGCTGCGCGGCGCCCGCCGGGCCCTGGTGCCGACGCTGGTCGTGGGGACCGACGACGACCTGCTGGCCCCCGACGCCGCGGCGCTAGCCCGGTGGCCGGGCGTCGAGCTGCGCGAGTGGCCGGGCCAGTGGCACGACTTCGCCCTGACCCCGAGCCGGAGCACGGCCGCCGCCGAGGCGCGCGACGTCATCGCGGCGTTCGGGACCCGCGTGCTCGGCTGGGACGGTGCGGTCAGTCGCTGAGGAGCGCGCCGGCTGACCCGTCGCCCCCCAGCTCGTGCATCCAGGACTCCACGTCCTCGACGGTGCGCGGCAGCGCGGCCGACAGGTTGACCGGGCCGTCGGCCCCCACCCAGATGTCGTCCTCGATGCGCACGCCGATCCCGCGGTACTCCTCGGGGACGGTGAGATCGTGGGCCTGGAAGTAGAGGCCCGGCTCGACGGTCAGCACGTAGCCCTCGCCCAGGTCGCCGCGGTAGAGCTCCTGGCGGGCGTTGGCGCAGTCGTGGACGTCGAGGCCCAGCATGTGGCTGGTGCCGTGCAGTGTGTAGCGCCGGTAGGACTGGACGTCGCGGCGCAGCGCCGTGGCGGCGTCGGGCACCAGGCCGAGGTCGACTAGCCCGTCGACCAGCACCGCGGTCGCGGCGTCGTGGGCGGCGGCGAAGGGCACGCCGGGGCGCACGGCGGCGATGCCGGCCTCCTGGGCGGCCAGGACGATCTCGTAGATGCGCCGCTGGGCGGGCGAGAACGTCCCGCTCACCGGCAGGGTCCGCGTGACGTCGGCCGTGTAGAGGTGGTCGCCCTCGACGCCGGCGTCGAGCAGGAGGAGGTCGCCCGCGCGCACCGGCCCGTCGTTGCGCGTCCAGTGCAGGACCGACGCGTGCGCGCCCGCGGCGGCGATCGTGTCGTAGCCGACGTCGTGGCCCGCGACGCGCGCGCGCAGGTTGAAGACGCCCTCGACCACCCGCTCGCCGTGGCGCTGGGCGGCCGGCAGGGCCCGCACGACGTCGGCGAAGCCGGCGACGGTGGCTGCGATGGACGCGGACAGCTGGGCCCGCTCGAAGGCGTCCTTGACCAGGCGCAGCTCGGAGAGCGCGGCGACCAGGGTCGCGTCGGACTCCGAGGGCGCGACCAGGGCGTCGATGGTCGGGTCGAGGCCCCGCACCGTGGCCACGGTGGTGCCCTGGAGGCCGCTCAGGTGCTTGGGCAGGTCCTCGAGGGGCGCGGTCTCGATGTCGTAGTAGGCGGCGGCCTCGCGGACCCCGCGGCGGGGTCCCACCCACAGCTCGCCGTAGCGGCTGTCGGTGAAGAACTCGTGGGACCGCTGGTCACGGCGCTCGGGGATGAACAACGTGGCGTGCACGTCGGCCGCCCCGGGTGCCAGCACGACGACCGCGTCGGGCTCGTCGCAGCCGGTGAGGTAGAAGAAGTCGGTCCCGGGACGGAAGCGGTAGTCGGTGTCGTTGGCGCGCACCTTCAAGGGCCCGGTCGGGACGACCAGTGTGTGGCCGTTCAGGCGCTCGGCGATGCGGCGGCGGCGAGCGGCGCAGGCCGCGGCGGCGGGGTAGGTCGTGGTCGCTGGCGCCTCGGCGCCCCAGCCGCTGGTCATCTGCTCGACCAGGGCCCGGGGCACCGGGGGGCGGTGCGGGCCTGCCCAGACCCACGTGGCGGAGAGGGGGTGATCGGCCGAGACGTCGGGCTCGGTCACGGGACGGTCAGTCATGGGCTCAATGTAGCCCAGGCCCCCTCGGCACCGACCGCGCCGCCACGTAGTGTGCGGGGGTGATCTTCGACCTGGACCGCGACGGGCCGGTCGTGCTGCTGCGCTGGCGCGACGGCGAGAACCGCATCAACGAGGACTCGCTGCGCGAGTTGCACGCGATCCTCGACGAGCTCGAGACGGCCGCGGGTCCCCTGGCGCTGGTGCTCACGGGGGAGGGCAAGTTCTTCTCCAACGGGCTCGACCTCGAGCGCTACGGCACGGACTGGGCCGGCCTGGCCCGGGTGCTGCCCGGGCTGCACCGGGCGGTCGCGCGCCTGCTCCTGCTGCCCGCCTACACCGTGGCCGCGCTGAACGGCCACACGTTCGCGGGCGGGGCGCTGCTCAGCTGCGCCTTCGACTACCGGATCATGCGCGAGGACCGGGGCTTCTGGTGCATGAACGAGGTCGACATCGGCCTGCCCTTGGACGAGAAGCTCGCTGCCATCATCCTCAACCGCCTGCCTCGGGCGACCGCGCTCGAGGTGATGCTGACCGGCCGGCGCTACCCGGGCCCCGAGGCCCGGGGAGCGGGCATCGTCGAGGAGGTGGCCAGCGAAGACGCCCTCGTCGAGCGGGCGGTCGCCGTCGCGGCCGCTCAAGCGGGCAAGGATCGCGCCGTCGTCGCGGCCCACAAGCGCGTCGTGTTCCGCGACGTCACGACGACGCTGGGGTTCCCCCCCGCGCTCTGATCAGCGCGGCGTGCGGTCGACCAGGCGCCACGTGGCCGGCAGGGCGATCCCGCACAGGCCGGCCTTGATGAGCTCGCCGGCGAGGAACGGCGTCAACCCGAGGGCCAGGGCCTGGGCGGCCGAGACGTGCAGGTCGAGCGCCAGCCAGGTGACGCCGAAGGCGAAGATCGTCGCCTCGCCGGCCAGCATCGACGCGAACGCGCGCCACACGGTGCGGTCGGCGCCCGAGGCCGCCAGGCGCCCGAGCACCGCGCCGGCGACGACGAAGCCGAGCAGGTAGCCGAAGGTCGCAGCCGGGAAGCCCGAGGCGTGGCCGGCGAACCACGGGACGCCGAGGATGCCGGCGACGACGTAGAGGGACATGGCGGCCGTCGCGCGGCGCCAGCCGAGGACTGCACCGGCCAGCATCACGCCGAGGGTCTGGCCGGTCAGGGGCACCGGCGTGAAGCCGAGGGGGATCGAGACCTGGGCCAGCAGGCCGGTCAGGGTCGCTCCGGCGGCCACCAGCCCCGCGTCGGCGAGGCGGGAGGGCGACACGACGTCGGCCAGGACGCGACGGGTGGGCACGGCGACGGTGGACATGAGGCCTCCTTGGTTGGCCCAACTCTAGGGCACGGAAGCCTCAGCACCAACCCTGGTCGCGCGCGATCTGGTCCACGTCACCGATGCGCAGGCCGGTGCGCTGCTGCATCGTGCGGATCAGGCCGCTGGCCTCGTAGAGCGACTCGTGGGTCCCGGTGTCCAGCCAGGTGGTCGCCCGCGAGAGCACCTCGACGCGCAGTGCGCCGCGCTCGAGGTAGCTCGAGTTGAGGGCCGTGATCTCGAGCTCGCCGCGGGGGCTCGGGGTCAGCTCGCGCGCCATCTGCGAGGCGTGCTCGTCGTAGAAGTAGATGCCCGGCACCACGTAGGAGCTCTTGGGGTGCGCGGGCTTCTCCTCGATGGAGAGTACCCGGCCCGCGTCGTCGAACTCCACCACGCCGTAGCGCGAGGGGTCCGAGACCTGGTAGGCGAAGATCAGGGCGCCCTCGATGTCGCGGTTGGCTCCCAGGTGCGTGCCCAGGCCCGGCCCGTAGAAGAGGTTGTCGCCCAGGATCAGCGCGCACTTGTCGCCGGCCAGGAACTCCTCGCCCAAGATGAGGGCCTGGGCCAGCCCGTTGGGCTGGGGCTGGACGATGTAGTGCAGGTCCAGGCCCAGCTGGCGGCCGTCGCCGAGCAGTCGGCGGAACGCGTCTTGGTCGTGGGGCGTGGTGATCAAGAGGATCTCGCGCAGCCCGGCCAGCATCAGCGTGCTGAGCGGGTAGTAGATCATCGGCTTGTCGTAGATCGGCAATAACTGCTTGGACACCGCTCGGGTGATCGGGTACAGGCGCGTGCCGCTCCCGCCCGCCAGGATGATTCCCTTCACCTCAGTAGTATAAGAAGCCGTCGCGTCGAGCCCAGATGAGGGAGAGCATGCGCGTTGTCATCACCGGCGCGGCCGGATTCATCGGCTCGCGCTTCGCCGAGCTGCTGCTGGCCGACGCCGAGCGGCTGGGCTACGACGAGGTCGTGGTGCTCGACGCCCTGACCTACTCGGGCCGCCTCGAGAACCTCGAGGCGGTGCTGGCCGACCCCCGCGCGAGCCTGATCCACGGCTCGATCACCGACCCGGCCCGCGTCGACGAGGCGCTGGCGGGGGCCCACGCCGTCGTCCACCTGGCCGCCGAGAGCCACGTGGACCGCTCGATCGCCTCGGCGACGCCCTTCTTCGAGACCAACGTCCTGGGGACCCAGCAGCTGCTCGAGGGCGCGCGGCGCGCCGGGGTGGCCCGGTTCGTCCACGTCTCGACCGACGAGGTCTACGGGTCGATCCCGGTGGGCTCGTGGCGCGAGGACCACCTCCTGGAGCCCTCCTCGCCCTACTCGTCCTCCAAGGCCGCCTCGGACCTGGCGGCCCTGGCGTACCACCAGACCTACGGCCTGGCCGTGATGGTGACGCGCTGCTCGAACAACTACGGCCCCCGCCAGTTCCCCGAGAAGGTCATCCCGCTCTTCGTCACCAACCTGGCCGACGGACGGCCCGTCCCGCTCTACGGCGACGGGGGCAACGTGCGCGACTGGCTGCACGTCGACGACCACTGCCGCGGGATCCTGGCCGTGCTCGAGCGCGGCCGGGCCGGCGAGATCTACAACATCGGCGGGGGCACCGAGCTGACGAACCGCGAGCTCACGACGCGCCTCCTGGCGCTGTGTGGGGCCGACGAGTCGATGGTCGTCCCGGTCGCCGACCGCCTGGGCCACGACCGGCGCTACTCGGTCGACTGGTCCAAGATCCACGACGAGCTGGGCTACGCGCCCCAGGTCCCCTTCGCCGAGGGCCTGGCCGCCACGGTCGCCTGGTACCACGACCACGAGGCGTGGTGGCGTCCCCTCCAGGTCGCCCGATGAGGGCCGACGAGCGCACGGTCGCCGACCTGGTGGTGCTGGAGTCCCCGGTCTTCGGCGACGACCGCGGCCTCTTTCGCGAGTGGTTCCGCGCCGACGCCCTCCCCGACGCGGCGGCCTTCCAGGTCGCCCAGGCCAACCTCTCGGTGTCCGAACACAACGTCGTGCGCGGCCTGCACTACTCGCTGGCCACAGAGGGCCAGGCCAAGCTCGTCACCTGCGCCGCCGGCGTGGTCGACGACGTGATCGTCGACATCCGCGAGGGCTCGCCGAGCTTCGGCGCGGTTGACGTCGTGCGCCTCGAGGCCACCGCCGGGCGCGCCGTCTACTTACCTGCCGGGGTGGCCCACGGCTTCGTCGTGCGCTCGGCGATGGCGACGCTGGTCTACCTGCTCTCCTCGCCCTACAACGCCCCCGTCGAGTTGGAGATCAGCCCCTTCGACCCGGCGATCGGCGTCCCCTGGGACCTCGACGGCGAGCCGGTGCTCAGCGCGAAGGACGCCGCGGCGCCCACGCTGGCCGAGCGGCGGGCGGCCGGCCAGCTGCCCCGCTACCGCTGACGTCGCGGCGGGCCCCTTGCTAGCGTGACGAGGTGATCGCGGCGTCGGGACGAGAGGCGGCGGTGGTGGAGATCCCCAGCCGGTCGCGGGTGCCCCAGGTCGGCTCGGAGGCCCAGCTGCGCACCGTGCTGGCCGGGCTCTCGGGCGTCGACGCCGTGGGCGTGAGCGCCCGGGCGGCCAAGCTCGCCACCCGCTCTCTCAAACGCGAGACCAAGCGCGCCGCGCTCGACCTGGCCATCTCCCTGGTCGACCTGACGACCCTCGAGGGGGCCGACACCCCCGGGCACGTGGCGGCGCTGTGCGCCAAGGCCCGCCGGCCCGACGCCGGGGACGCCACCGCCCCACCGGTCGCCGCGGTCTGCGTGTACCCGGACCTGGTCGCGACGGCGCGAGCGCACCTGGTGGGCAGCCCGGTGCGCGTCGCCGCGGTGGCGACGGCCTTCCCCGCGGGACGCGCGTCGCTCCCCGTCAAGCTGGCCGACGTCGCCGAGGCGCGCGCCGCCGGGGCCGACGAGATCGACATGGTGATCGACCGGGGGGCCTTCCTGTCGGGTCGGCTCGGCCAGGTGTTCGAGGAGATCGTGGCCGTCAAGGAGGCCTGCGGCCCGGCCCACCTCAAGGTCATCTTGGAGACCGGCGAGCTCGCGACCTACGACAACGTGCGGCGGGCCAGCTGGCTGGCGATGCTGGCGGGCGCCGACTTCATCAAGACCTCGACCGGCAAGGTGGCGGTGTCGGCGACGCCACCGGTGGCCCTGGTGATGCTCGAGGCCGTGCGCGACTTCGCCGAGTCGACCGGTCAGGTGGTCGGGGTCAAGCTCGCCGGGGGGATCCGCAGCGCCAAGGAGGCGCTGCGCTACCTGGTGCTGGCCAACGAGACGGCCGGGTCGACGTGGCTCGAGCCGCGGACCTTCCGCTTCGGAGCCTCGTCGCTGCTCACCGACCTCCTCCTCCAGCGCCGCAGCCAGCGCACCGGCGCCTACGCGCGGCGGGAGCACGTCAGTGTCGAGTGAGCCCAAGAACCACGAGCTCGCGAGCACCGGGCAGGTTTCGCGCCTCGGGGCGATGGACTACGCGCCGGCCCCCGAGTCGACGGCTGCGGTCCGGATCGCCGACGCCTACGGGCTCTACATCGACGGGCGCTTCACGGACCCCGAGCGCCACGAGTCCTTCGCGACCCTCAACCCGGCGACCGCCGCGCCCCTGACCCGGGTGGCCCGGGCCAGCGCCGCCGACGTCGACGCGGCCGTCCAGGCGGCGCGCCGGGCGTTCCCGGCCTGGTCGGCCCTGGCGGGGTCCGAGCGGGCCAAGTACCTGTTCCGCATCTCGCGGATCATCCAGGAGCGAGCGCGCGAGCTAGCGGTGCTCGAGACCCTGGACAACGGCAAGCCGATCCGCGAGACGCGCGACATCGACGTCCCTTTGGCGGCCGGCCACTTCTTCTACTACGCCGGGTGGGCCGACAAGCTGGCCTTCGCGGGATTCGGGGCCGAGCCGCGTCCGCGCGGGGTGGTCGGCCAGATCATCCCGTGGAACTTCCCCCTGCTGATGGCCGCTTGGAAACTCGCCCCGGCGCTGGCTGCGGGCAACACCTGCGTCCTCAAGCCGGCCGAGACGACCCCCCTCACGGCCCTGGCCCTGGCCGACATCCTGGAGCAGGCCGAGCTGCCCGCCGGGGTGGTCAACATCGTCACCGGCGACGGGGCGACCGGCGCCGACCTGGTCGACCACCCGGGCATCGACAAGGTCGCCTTCACCGGCTCGACCGAGGTCGGCCGCCAGATCCAGCGCCGCACGGCCGCCCAGGGCCTCCCGCTGACCCTGGAGCTGGGCGGCAAGGGCGCCAACATCGTCTTCGACGACGCCCCCCTCGACGAGGCCATCGAGGGGATCATCGATGGGATCTTCTTCAACCAGGGCCACGTGTGCTGCGCGGGCTCGCGCCTGCTCGTCCACGAGGGCATGGCCGACGAGGTGCTGCGCCGCCTGCGCCGGCGCGTCGACCAGCTGCGCGTGGGCGACCCGCTGGACAAGAACACCGACGTGGGGGCCATCAACTCGGCCGCCCAGCTGGCCCGCATCGAGGAGCTGGTCGCGGCCGGCGAGGCCGAGGGCGCCACGCGCTACACCAGCGCCTGCCCGCTGCCCGCAGCGGGCTACTGGTTCGCGCCCACCGTCTTCACCGACGTGGCCCCGGCCCACCGCATCGCGCGCGAGGAGATCTTCGGCCCGGTGCTGTCGGTCATGACGTTCCGCACACCCGAGGAGGCCGTCGCCAAGGCCAACGACACGACCTACGGCCTGGCCTGCGGGGTGTGGAGCGAGAAGGGCAGCCGGACCCTGTGGGTGGCCCAGCGCCTGCGCGCCGGCGTGGTGTGGGCCAACGCCTACAACCGCTTCGACCCGGCCAGCCCCTTCGGCGGGGTGCGCGAGTCGGGATTCGGCCGTGAGGGCGGCCGCCACGGGCTGGAGGCCTACCTCGATGTCTGAACGACTCAACGTGCGCAAGACCTACAAGCTGGTGATCGGCGGCGCCTTCGTGCGCTCCGAGTCCGGCCGCAGCTACGAGGTCACCGGCGCCGACGGGGCGTTCCTGGCCAACGTGGCGCGCGCGTCGCGCAAGGACGTGCGCGACGCGGTGCGCGCCGCCGAGGGTGCCCAGCCCCGGTGGGCGGCCCAGGGCGCCATGCTGCGCGGCCAGGTCCTCTACCGCTTCGCCGAGATGGCCGAGGCGCGCGCGGGCGAGCTCGCCGACCAGGTGTCCCGGGCCGAGGGCGTCGACGGCGCGACGGCGCGGGCCAGCGTGGCCGGGGGGATCGACCGCCTGGTCTGGTACGCGGGCTGGGCCGACAAGGTCGGCCAGGTCCTGGGGGGTGCGAACGACGTCGCTGGTCCCTTCTTCAACTTCTCGGTCCCGGTGCCCGTCGGCGTGGTCGGCGTCGTCGCGCCGGCCGACTCCTCCTTCGCGGGCCTGGTCGACGCCCTGGTCGCCCCGCTGGTCACCGGCAACGCCGTGGTGGTCCTGGCCAGCGAGCACCGGCCGGTGCCAGCCGTGCTGCTCGGCGAGATGACAGCCACCTCCGACCTGCCGGCCGGGCTGGTCAACGTGCTGAGCGGGCCGCTCGACGAGCTGGGCCCGGTGCTGGCGGCCCACGAGGCCGTCGACGGCCTGGACCTCACCGGGGCCCGGGACCCTGGCGCCCTGGCGGCACTGGCCGCGGACTCCATCACGCGGGTGCTCCACGCCGGACCGCCCGCGACGCCCGAGGGCGGCCTCCAGCGCCTGCGGGCCTTCGTGGACACCACCACCGTCTGGCACACGGTGGGCGCGTGAACGCCTTCGCGCGCGCGCGTGACGCCGCCGACGCCCTGCGCGAGCGCGCGGGCGTCGACGCCTACGACGTCGCCATCGTGCTCGGCTCGGGCTGGCGCGAGGGAGCGACCGCTCTGGGCGAGCCGACCAGCGTCGTCGCCACGACCGACCTGCCCGGCTTCGTCGCCCCGACGGTGCCGGGCCACGAGGGACGGGTCGCCACCCTGGAGGTCGCCGGCCGGGTCGTCGGCCTGCTGTCGGGCCGGGTCCACCTCTACGAGGGCCACGACCCGGCGACCGTCGTCCACCCGGTGCGCACCCTGGTCGCGGCCGGGGCCACGCGCGTCATCTTGACCAACGCGTGCGGGTCCCTCGATCCGCGCCTCGGCCCCGGGACCGTCGTGATGATCAGCGACCACGTGAACCTGACGGGGGCCTCGCCGCTGAGCGGGCCCGAGCCGCCCGCCCCGCTCCCCTCGCGCTTCGTCGACCTGAGCGACCTCTACAGCGCGCGGGTGCGCGCGGCGGTCGCGGCCGCCGTCCCGGACCTGGCGAGTGGCGTCTACGCCGGCTTGCGCGGGCCGCACTACGAGACGCCGGCCGAGATCGCGATGCTGGCGCGGGCCGGCGCCCAGCTGGTCGGCATGTCGACGGTGCTCGAGGCGATCGCCGCGCGGCACCTGGGGGCCGAGGTCTTGGGACTCTCCCTCGTCACCAACCTCGCCGCCGGGGTCGCCGGTGCGGTCCTCGACCACGCCGCGGTGCTGGCGCGCGGGCGCGCCGCGGCCGGCGCGCTGGGCGACCTGCTGGCGACCGTGGTCCCCGTGGTGTGAGCCGCGAGGACGACGTGCCCGCGACCGACCCCCTGGACGCCCAGCTGGCCGCCTGGCTCGACCAGGGCGCCGACGCGAGCGAGCGCGCCGAGCTCGAGGCGCTCGCCGCGAGCGACCGGGACGAGCTGGCGCGCCGCTTCGCCCACCCCCTGCGCTTCGGGACGGCCGGCCTGCGCGGACCCGAGCAGGCCGGGCCCGCCGGCATGAACCGCCTCACCGTGCGCCGGGCCACCCAGGCGGTCGCCGGGTGGCTGCACCAGAGCCCGGGCGCTCCCGCGCGCGGGGTCGTCGTCGGCCGTGACGCGCGCCGGGGCTCGGCCGCCTTCGCCGCCGAGACGGTGGCCACCCTGCTCGCGGCGGGGATCTCGGTCCACGAGTGGCCCGACCCGGGTCCGACCCCGCTGGTGCCCTTCGCCGTACAGGCCCTCGGGGCGGGCGCCGGCATCATGATCACCGCCAGCCACAACCCGGCCACCGATAACGGCTACAAGCTCTACGACGCGAGCGGCACCCAGATCGTGGCGCCCGACGACGAGCGCGTCGAGGCGTTGATGGGCCGCCCCGCCCCGCCAGCGAGCGTGCGCGGCACCCACCAGGTCATCGGCCCCGAGATGCTGGCCCGTTACCGGGCCGGGATCCTCGCGCGCTTCGCGCTCGGCGCCCCGAGCCGCCTGCGCATCGTCTACACGCCACTGCACGGCGTGGGCGGCGAGCTGGCCACCGGCCTGCTGGCCGCAGCCGGCTACCCCGACGTGGCCTGCGTCACCGAGCAGTTCGCACCGGACCCGGACTTTCCCACCGTGCCCTTCCCCAACCCGGAAGAGCCCGGCGCCCTGGACCGCGCGCTGGCCCTGGCCGCGAGCCGGGGGGCTGACCTCGTGCTGGCCAACGATCCCGACGCCGACCGCCTGGCCGTCGCCGTGCCCGCGCCCGCGGGCTGGCGGGCGCTGCGCGGGGACGAGGTCGGCTGGCTGCTCGGCTGGTCGCTGCTCCACGACCCGATGGCTCCCGGCGAGGTGGTCGCCACCTCGATCGTGTCCTCGACGATGCTCGGCGCCCTGGCGGACGACGCGGGAGTGCGCTGCGTGACGACCCTGACCGGCTTCAAGTGGATCGCTCGGGCCGGCGACCCGGGGACCTTGCGCTTCGGCTACGAGGAGGCGATCGGCTACGCCGTCGACCCGGCGGTGCGCGACAAGGACGGCCTGTCGGCCGCCCTGGCCCTGGCGCGCCTGGCCGACGAGCTGGCGCGGTCCGGCCGGACGCTGGGCGACCTGCTCGACGACCTGGAGGACCGCTTCGGGGTCCACGCCGGGACTCAGGTGTCGCGGCGCGACGACACGGCGGGCGGGGCCGAGCGCATGGCGGCCATCGCCGCCGCGCTGCGCGAGCACCCGCCGGCCGCGCTCGGCGGTGAGCCGGTCGAGGAGGTGGAGGATCTGGCCGCGGGCGCCCCGGACCGCCCGCCGACCCCGGGCGTCCTGTGGCGCACGGCGGGCGGGCGCGTGGTGGTGCGCCCCTCGGGCACCGAGCCCAAGGTCAAGGCCTACCTCGAGGTGGTGGGGGAGCCCGGCCCGCGCGCGACCCTGGCCGCGCGGCGCGCCCGCGCCGAAGAGCGCCTGGGTGCGCTCGCCGCTTCGGTCAGCGCGCTGCTCGCACCCGCGGACCCGCGCTGACGGGCTCGGGCCCCGTGGCCCGCAAGGCGGCATAGCCGGGCTTGATCACGCCGTCGATCAGCGCCAGGCGCTGGTCGAAGGGGTAGAAGGCGCTCTTCGCGGCGTTGAGGGTCATCCACTCGATGTCGTCGAGCGTCCAGCCGAAGGCCGCGACCCCCGCGGCGAACTCGGCCGACAGCGACGTCCCGCTCATGAGCCGGTTGTCCGTGTTGAGGGTGACGCGGAAGCGCAGCTGGCGCAGGAGGTCGATGGGGTGGGCGGCCACCGAGGGCGCCACGCCGGTGTGGACGTTGGAGGTCGGGCAGACCTCGAGGGGGATGCGCCGGTCGCGCACGTAGTTGGCCAGGCGGCCCAGGCGGAACTCGCCGTCGACGTTGGTGATGTCGTCGACGATGCGCACGCCGTGGCCCAGGCGCTCGGCGTCGCAGAACTGCAGGGCCTCCCAGATCGAGGGCAACCCGAAGGCCTCGCCGGCGTGGATGGTCATGTGGAAGTTGTCGCGCTTGACCAGCTGGAAGGCGCGCAGGTGGCGCGTGGGCGGGAAGCCGTCCTCGGGCCCGGCGATGTCGAAGCCGCAGACCCCCTCGTCGCGGCGGGCCGCCGCCAGGGCGGCCACCGTCTCGGAGAGGGCGGCCTGGCGCATGGCCGACAGGATGACCCGCACCACGATGCCCCGGCCCTCGCGGCGCGCGTCGGCGGTGCCGCGGGCCACGCCGGTCAGGACCGCGGTCACGGCGTGGTCCAAGGTGAGGCCCGCGCGCGTGTGCAGCTCGGGGGCGAAGCGCACCTCGGCGTAGACGACGCCGTCGCGGGCCAGGTCGAGCGCGCACTCGGCGGCCACCCGCTCGAGGTGCTCGGCCCGCTGCATCACGGCCGTCGTGTGGGCGAAGCCCTCGAGGTAGCGCACCAGGTCGCCGCCGGGCGCGTCGGCGACGAACCAGGCGGCCAGGGCGTCGGGGTCGCGGGTGGGCAGCCCGTCGTAGCCGGTCTCTTCCGCGAGCTCCAGCACCGTGGTGGGCCGCAGCCCGCCGTCGAGGTGGTCGTGGAGCAGCACTTTGGGCGCCCGCACCAGCAGGTCGCGGGTGATCACCGGGCCAGGCATGGCGACAGGCTAGTGCGCGGCGCCCTCGACGCGGTCGAGCAGCAGGGCCAGCTCGGGGGCCACGACATCGTCGATGGCGACGGCGCTGGCCGCCGCGCCGACGGCGCGCTCCAGGTGCGCGCTGTCGTCGGCCCGCACCTCGAGCAGCGGGTCGCCCACGGCGACGGGCTGCCCGCGCTCGACCAGGATCTGGACGCCGGCGCCCGGGCTCACCGGGTCCTCCTTGCGCGCGCGCCCGGCGCCGGCCCGCCAGGCCGCGACACCGATCGCCCGGGCGTCGATCGCAGCGACCAGACCCGGGCGGGTCGCGCGCACCAGGGTGCGGTGCGCGGCCCCGGGGAGCGCGGCGTCGGGGTCGCCTCCCTGGGCGCGCACCAGGGCGACGAAGGTCTCGTAGGCCGAACCATCGTCCAGGCGGGTGGCGGGGTCGACGTCGATGCCGACCGCCTCGAGCATCAGGCGCGCCAGGGCCAAGGTCAGCTGGCGCACGTCGGGGGGCCCGCCGCCGCGCAACACGTCGATCGACTCGGCGACCTCGAGCGCGTTGCCGACCGCGCGCCCGAGCGGGCGGTCCATGGCCGAGAGCTGGGCCCGGGTGCGCACGCCGTGGCTCTCGCCCAGCGCGACCATGGTCTCGGCCAGCTCGCGGGCGCGCTCGGGCGCCTCCATGAAGGCGCCGCGACCGACCTTCACGTCTAGCACCAGCGCCTGGGTGCCCTCGGCGATCTTCTTGGACATGATCGACGAGGAGATGAGCGGGATCGACTCGACGGTGCCGGTCACGTCGCGCAGCGCGTACAGGGCCCGGTCGACCGGGGCCAGGTTGCCGCCAGCCGCGCACACCACGGCCCCGACATCCTCGAGCTGGCGGCGGATCTCGCCGTCGTCGAGCGTCGAGCGCCAGCCGGGGATCGCCTCGAGCTTGTCGAGCGTGCCCCCGGTGTAGCCGAGCCCCCGACCCGACAGCTGGGGCACGGCGGCCCCGCACGCGGCGACCAGGGGAGCCAGGATCAAGGAGATCTTGTCGCCCACGCCGCCCGTCGAGTGCTTGTCGACCGTCGGCCGGCTCAGCCCGCGCAGGTCGAGGCGCGCACCCGAGGCGATCATCGCGTCGGTCCAGGTGCGCAGCTCGCGCGGGTCCAGGCCGCGAAAGAGGATCGCCATGAGGAGGGCCGACATCTGCTCGTCGGCCACGGCGCCGCCGGGATAGTTGCGCAGGATCCAGGCGATGGCGTCGTCGTCGAGTGCGGCCCCGTCGCGCTTGGCGACGATCAGCTCGACGATGTCGAAGCTCACGATCGCCGCGTCACCAGGTCTCTGGGCCCGAAGGCCTCGGGCAGCAGCGCGGCCAGGCGGCGGGTGGGCGCGGGCGTGCCGTCGTCGACCAGCAGGTCGGCGCCCCCATGCTCGAAGAGCAGCTGGCGACACCGGCCACAGGGCGCCACCGGGTCGCCGTCGCCGGCCACGATGCTGACCGCGACCAGGCGCCCCCCGCCCCGGCGCGCGAGGTCGCTGACCAGGCCGCACTCGGCGCACAGGGTCAGGCCGTAGCTGGCGTTCTCGACGTTGGATCCCTCGACGAGGTCGCCCGCCGCAGTCAGGCCTGCGGCGCCGACGTGGACGTGGGAGTAGGGGGCGTAGGCGCGCGCCGCCGCCGCCCCGGCGGCCGCCCGCAGCGTCGCCCAGTCGATGGGGGCGTCCCCGGGCGTCACGGGGGGCTGCGTCCCGGGGCCGTTCACCGGCCTACAGTACACTTCGCCTCCGTGAGCTCGGTCCCCGTTGTTCTCGGCCCGGCGGTCGCCGACGCGCTGTCCGCTCACCGGGCCGTGGTGGCCTTGGAGACCACGATCGTGGCCCACGGTCTGCCCGCGCCGCTCAACCTCGAGGTCGCGGCCGCGTGCGAGGAGGCGGTGCGCGAGAGCGGGGCGGTGCCCGCGACGATCGGCGTGCACGGCGGCCGCGTGGTGGCCGGGCTGAGCGCCGAGGAGCTGGCCGAGCTGGCCGACCCGCGCCGCGAGGTGGCCAAGCTCTCGGCGCGCGACCTGGGCCTGGCCGCGGCCGCGGGCATCGACGGCGCGACGACCGTGGCCGGGACGATCGCGGTCGCCCACCAGGTGGGCATCGCGGTGATGGCGACGGGCGGGCTGGGCGGCGTCCACCGGGACGCGGCGACCACGTTCGACGAGTCCGCCGACCTGATGACGCTCGCGCGCACCCCGGTGCTGGTGGTGGCCTCGGGTGTGAAGTCGATCCTCGACATCGGGGCGACCCTCGAGCGCCTGGACTCCCTCGGCGTGCCGGTCGTCGGCTACCAGACCGACCGCTTCCCCGGCTTCTACCGGCGCGATGCCGGCTTCGCCCTCGAGTGGACGATGGACTCGCCCGCCGCGGCCGCCCGCGCCTTCGCCGCCCACCGCTCCTTCAGCCCGAGCGGCTGGCTGCTGGCCCACCCGGTGCCCGCCGAGAGCGAGCTCGACGCCGAGCTCCACGACGCCGCGGTCGCCGCGGCCCTCGAGGAGGCCCGGATCGCCGGCGTGACCGGCAAGGCGGTGACGCCGGCGCTGCTGGCCAGCTTCGCCGAGCGCACCGGCGGGGCGTCGGTGACGACCAACCGCGACCTCGTGGTGGCCAACGCCCGCTTGGCGGGCCACGTCGCCGTCGCGCTGGCCGCGCTGTCGTGAGCCGCGTCGCCCTGATCGGCGACGTGGTGCTCGATGTGGCGGTGGTGGCCCTGGGCCCGGTGGCACCGACGAGTGACACCCCCGCCGACATCCGCCTGGGGCGCGGCGGGTCCTCGGCCAACATCGCGACCCATCTGGCCGCGCGGGGCCACGAGGTGACCTTCATCGGCGCGATCGGGGACGACGCGGCGGGCCATCTGGTGCGCGACGAGCTGGCGGCCGCCGGCGTGCGTGCGCGCCTGGCCGAGGTCGCCGCACCGACCGGCGTGGTGGTGGCCCTGGTGGACGCCGACGGGCAGCGGGCGATGCGCACGCGCCGCGGGGCGGCGAGCGGTCTTCTCGCCGAGCACGTCGCGGCCGTGCTGGGCGAGGAGGTCGACCACCTGCACGTCTCGGGCTACACCCTGGTCGATCCGGCGACGCGCGCGGTCGGGGCGGCCGCGCTGCGCGCGCAGGCCGCTGTGGGCGTGTCGACCTCGGTCGACGTGTGCACGCTGGCCCCCTGGCGCGCGGCCGGTGCCGACGCCTTCCTCGCGGCCAGCGCCGGGGCCGGCCTGCTCTTCGCCAACGAGGAGGAGGCCGAGCTCATCGGGGACGGGCCGCTCGAGGCGGCCCTGGCGGCCCTGGCGGCGCGCTACCCCGAGGTCGTCGTCACCCGGGGGGCCCAGGGGGTCGTCGCCCGCCGCGGGGCCGAGGAGGCCCGCGCCGCAGCCCGCGCGACGCGCGTCGTGGACACGACCGGGGCCGGGGACGCGGCCACGGCCGGCTACCTGGACGCCCGCCTGCGGGGCCAGTCGCTCGTCGCGTGCCTGGAGGCGGCGGCCGAGGAGGCCGCGCGCGTGGTGGCGGTCGTGGGCCCGGGGACTCAGTCGCGCCGGTAGGGCACGCCGTCGGCCGCGGGCGGCCGCACCCGCCCGATCAGCCCGGAGACCACGGCGATGGTGATCAGGTAGGGGACCATGCCCAGGACCTCGGTCGACACCGGCACCTGGAAGGTCTGCAGGTTGTAGGAGAGGTAGAGCGACAGGCCGAAGATGATCGAGGCGACGACCGCGCCCGAGGGGCGCCAGCGGCCGAAGATCAGGGCGGCCAGGGCGATGTACCCGAGTCCCGAGGTGTAGCCGGGCTGGAACTGGCCCTGGGAGGCCATGAAGGCGACGCCGCCCAGACCCGCCACCACGCCGCCCAGGATCACGTTGGCGTAGCGCACGCCGACCACCTTGATGCCGACGGTGGCCGCCGCCTGGGGGTGCTCGCCGACCGCGCGCACCCGCAGGCCCCAGCGGGTCTGGAAGAGCGCGTAGCTCACGCCGGCAACGAGGAGGATCATCAGGTAGAAGAAGCCGGTCTGGTCGAAGAGCACCGGGCCGAGCACCGGGATCTTGGTCAGCAGCGGGATCGGCAGGTTGGGCGCCAGGTTGCCCGTGTTGTACTGCGGGAAGGGCGTGAGCACCTGCAAGTTGAGGTAGGACGACAGTCCCGACAGCATCGTGACCAAGACGACGCCCACGATGATCTGGTCCGAGAGGTAGCGCAGGGACAGGAACGCCAGCACCAGGCCGAGCAGCCCACCCACGGCCCCGCCGGCCACGGCGGCGAAGAAGAAGTCGTGCGTGGTCGAGGCGACCATCGACCCGATGAAGGCGCCTCCGATGAACTGACCCTCGATGGCGATGTTCACCACACCCGCCCGCTCGCACAGCACGCCCGAGAGCGAGCCGAAGATGAGGACCATCGTCAGGGCCGACGCCCCCACCAGGACCGCGGTGACGTTGACGAAGTTGATGGGGGCTGGGCCGGTCGTGCGCACGGCCCACAGCAAGAGGGCGAGGAAGAACAGCAGCGCCACCGCGCCGAAGCGGGCCATCACGCCGCGGCGCGGCACGCGCACCAGCAGCTCGACGCCGAGGGCGACCATGAGCAGGCCGAGCACCACGTTGGCGATCACGGTGGGCAGCGTCAGGGTGCCCACGTGCACCGGGGCCGACGCGCTCAGGTCGACGGGATTGAAGGTCAGCGAGGACCGGGCGCTGCTCCCACTGACCAGCCCGAAGCCGAGGGCCGTCACCAGGCCGAGCAGCACCATGAAGGCGCCGATCCCCCGGGTGCGCAGGCGCGAGACGGTGTTCATGATCCCCACCCGCTGGTGGCCAGGCGCACCTCGCCGGCCGTGGTCTGGCGGAGACGGAAGATCTCCTGGACGAGCACGGGCGTGGCCACGAAGAGCACGACGGCCGACTGGATGACCGTCGCCAGGTCGAGGGGGATCCCGGTGGCCGCCTGCATCGCCCGCCCGCCCACGCCGAGGCCCGCGAACAGCAAGGAGGCCCACACGATCCCGACCGGCCGGTTGCGGCCCAACAGGGAGACGGTGATCGCCGTGAAGCCAATGCCGGCGTTGCCGATCAGGAACCCGCCGTCGAGGTAGTGGGTGGTGCCGGCCAGCTGGACGATCCCGGCCAGGCCCGCCAGGCCCCCCGAGATGACGAATACCAGGACGATCACCGCGCGCGCGTTGATGCCCGAGGCGCGCGCGGCCTGCGGGTTGGCGCCCGTCACGCGGAAGTCGAAGCCGAGCGACGAGCGCTCCAGGAACCACCAGGCGAAGACCACGACGAGCGCGGCGACGGCCAGGCCCCAGTTCACGCGCAGGCCCGACGCGGCCCCGAACAGGGGCGCCAGCTGGGCCGAGGGCTCCAGGTTGCGCGAGATGTCGTTCTGCTGGCCGGGCTGCTGGAGGACCGTCGACAGCAGGGTGAAGATGAGCACGGCCGCCACCACGTAGTTGAGCATCAGGGTCACGATGACCTCGTGGGCGCCGGTGTAGGCCTTGAGCAGGCCCGGCACCAGCCCGACGACGACACCGCCCACGATGCCAGCGGCGAGGGTCAAGGGCAGGTGGATGAACGTGGGCAGGTGGACGAGGGAGCCCATGTAGGCACCGGCCACGCCACCCAGGATCGCCTGGCCGTTAGCGCCGATGTTGAAGATGCCGGTCTGGAAGGCGATGCCCACGCCGATGCTGGCGATGATCAGCGGGGCGGCGTAGGTCAGGGTCTCGGACAGGGGCGTCAGCGCCACGGTCCACCCGTGACCGGTCGTCACCGCGTGCCAGAAGATCTGGGGGTTCACGACGGCGCCGGTGAACATGGCGCGGTAGGCGGAGCCCACCACGTCGCCCGTGATCTTGCACGCGTGGGGGAAGGCCGACCAGCCCGAGAACACCGCGCGCCAGGCATCCAGCACCGAGGCGGTCGTCGTGATGATCACCACGGCCCCCACGACGAAGCCGAGGATCAGCGCGTCGATGGTCACCAGCAGCGGGCTGCGGGTGGTGAAGCGGTGCCACCAGCGGCGCCGCGACGCCCGCACCGGCGCTTCAGTCACGGGCGACTCACTCATGGTCGGCCCCCGTCGCCCCGGCCATCAGGAGCCCGATGCGCTCGCGGCTGGTCGAGGGGTCGACGACGCCGGTGATCTGCCCGGCGTGCATGACGGCGATCCGGTCGCCGAGGGCCATCACCTCGTCGAGCTCCGAGGACACGATGAGGACGGCCAGGCCCTCGTTGCGCTGCTCGACGATCTGGCGGTGGACGTACTCGATGGATCCCACGTCGAGCCCGCGCGTGGGCTGGGAGGCCACGAGGACCTCGAGGGGACGCGAGAGCTCGCGGGCCACGATCACCTTCTGCTGGTTGCCTCCCGACAGCGACGAGAGGGGTGCTTGGACCGAGGTGGTGCGGATGTCGAAGCGACCCACTAGATCCTCGGCGTTGTCACGCACCGCGGCCAGGTTGCGCGAGCCGTGCGCCGCGAAGGGGGCGCGCCGCGGGGCGTTGAGCACGAGGTTGTCGGCGACCGACAGCGACATCACGACGCCGTAGCGATGGCGGTCCTCGGGGATGTGCCCGAGACCGCTGTCGAGGGCCGCCCGGGGCGTGGCGCCGGTGATGTCCCGGCCGCCCAGGGTGATGCGCCCGGACTCGACGGGACGCATGCCGGCGATGGCCTCGACGAGCTCGGTCTGCCCGTTGCCCTGGACGCCGGCCAGGGCCAGGATCTCGCCGGCGTGCACCTGCAGGCTCACGTGGTCGACGGCGGCCAGGCCGCGGTCGTCGCGCACGACGACGTCGTCGAGCTCGAGCACCGGGGCACCGGGCGCCGCCACGTCCTTGGCCACGGTCAGCGAGACGTCGCGGCCCACCATGAGTGAGGCCAGCGTCGACTCGTCGGTCGTGGGGGGGACCTGGTCGATGACGCGGCCCTGCCGGATCACCGTCACGACGTCGGAGACCGCCCGGACCTCCTTCAGCTTGTGGCTGATGAAGAGGATGGACTTGCCCGACGCGGCCAGGGATCGCATGATCGCCATCAGCGCGTCGATCTCCTGGGGGGTCAGGACGGCCGTCGGCTCGTCGAGGATCAGCAGCTCGGCGTCGTGGTTCAGGGCCTTCAAGATCTCGACGCGCTGCTGGAGGCCGACCGGCAGGTTCTCGACGATGGCGTCGGGGTCGACCTCGAGGTTGAACTGCTGGGACGTGTGCCGGATCTCCTCGCGGGCCCGCGCGTGGTCGAGGCGGCCGAGGCGGCGCGTGGGCTCGAAGCCGAGCACGACGTTCTCGGCCACCGAGAAGACGGGGACCAGCATGAAGTGCTGGTGGACCATGCCGATACCGCGGCGCACCGCGTCGCCCGAGTTGGCGAAGCGCTGGGGGACGTCGTCGATGAGGATCTCGCCCTCGTCGGGGTGCAGCAGGCCGAACACGACGTTCATCAGCGTCGACTTGCCCGCGCCGTTCTCGCCCAGCAGGCAGTGGATCTGCCCGGGCTCGACGGTGAGGTCGATGTGGTCGTTCGCGGTGAGCGTCCCGAATCGCTTCGTGATCCCCCGCAGCTCGAGGCGCATGGGTTCGTATCGTAGCGAGAGGCCCGGAACGCGGTCAGGGCGACCGCGTTCCGGGCCTCTCGGTGGGTCTACTTGACGGGGTAGCTGTTCGGGTTGACCGAGATCCGGCCGGCCTCGATGCCCTTGGCGATGGTGGCGATCGCCTTCTTCACGGCTGCGGGGACCTTGATCCCGCCGTACTCGAGGGCCGTCCCCTGGTTCCTCAGCGTGCCCAGGTAGGTGCCGCCGCGGAACTTGCCCGAGGCCGCGGCCAGGACCGCGTCACGCACCGAGGGCTCGACGCCCTTGGCGACGGTGCCGATGAACCACGAGCAGTCCGCCGCGTCCGAGACGCAGCCGTTGGAGTCCACCCACATGATCGAGTGGCCTTTGCCGGCCTGCTGGGCTGCCGCGACCGACCCCAGGCCGACCGAGCCGGCGACCGGGAAGACGATGTCGGCACCCGCGGCGAAGTCGTTGGCGGTGATGGTCTTGCCAGCCGTCTGGTCCGTGAAGTTACCCACGAACGTGCCGGTGCCGTCACACTTGGCCAGGGTGCAGTTGCCCTTGGCCGGGGTCCAGCCCAGGACCTTGACCGCGGCGCCCTTGACCTTGTCGTAGTAGCGCACGCCAGCGACGAAGCCGTTCATGTACATGGTGACCGAGGGGAACGACATGCCGCCGTAGGTCCCCACCACTCCCCTGTGCGTGCTGGCCGCGGCCAGGTAGCCACCCAGGAACGCGGCCTGGTTCGTCTCGTACTGCAGCGCCAGGACGTTGTGGTACTTCAGCCCCGTGGGCGCGTCATCGACGATCGCGAACTTCTGCTTCGGGTGCGCGTTGGCCGCCTGCTGGGTCGCCTGGTCCATGAGGAAGCCGACCGTGACGATGATCCCGCAGCCGCGGTGGATGAACGTGTTGATGTTGGGCACGTAGTCCGCCGACGAGGTCGACGACAGGTACGACACCGCGATGTTCTTGTTCTTGGCGTGGGCGTCCTGCATGCCCTTCCAGGCCGACGCGTTGAAGGACTTGTCGTTGATGCCGCCCGTGTCGGTCACCACGCACGCCTTGAACGGCTTGGCCGCCGCCTGCGCGCTCACCGAGCCGACGCCCAGCGTCAGCGAGCCCGCCAGCAGTGACGCGGTCCCGAGCCATGTGCCCAGGCGCACGCGCCGACTGTCTCCCCTGCTCATGAATGTTCCTCCCGCCAGACGCCTCCGCCCCAGTCCCCGTTGGCCTGAGCGCGCGTCGTGCACCGAGGAGACTAGCCCGCTGCTCGGCGCGGTGCCCGGGCAATCGCTGGGCCAGACTGGAGGGATGCCGGCCCAGTTCATCTACACCCTGCGCGACCTGCGACGTCTCTTTCCGCCGGACCGCGAGGTCCTGCGCGGCATCAGCCTCTCCTTCTATCCGGGAGCCAAGATCGGGGTCATCGGGTCCAACGGCTCGGGCAAGTCGACGCTGCTGCGCATCATGGCCGGGCTCGACGACGGCTACCGGGGCGAGGCCCGGCTGACCCCCGGCTTCTCGGTGGGCTACCTGCCCCAAGAGCCGGTCCTCGACCCGGCCAAGGACGTCGTGGGCAACGTCGCCGACGGGGTGGCCGAGCAGCGCGACCTGCTGGCGCGCTACGAGGAGGTGTGCGCCGCCTTTGGCGCGCCCGACGCCGACATCGAGGCGCTGCTGGGTGAGCAGGCCGACCTCTCGCACCGCATCGACGCCCTGGGGGCCTGGGACCTGGAGCGCACCCTGGCGATCGCCATGGACGCGCTGCGCCTGCCGCCCCCCGACGCCGACGTGACCACGCTGTCGGGCGGGGAGCGCCGCCGCGTGGCCCTGTGCCGCCTGCTGCTGGCCCGACCGGACCTGCTCTTGCTCGACGAGCCCACCAACCACCTGGACGCCGAGTCGGTGGCGTGGCTCGAGCGGGCGCTCCAGGAGTATCCCGGGACCGTGGTGGCCGTCACCCACGACCGCTACTTCCTCGACCACGTGGCCGGGTGGATCCTCGAGCTCGACCGGGGGGCCGGGTACCCCTTCGAAGGCAACTACTCGGCGTGGCTCGAGCAGAAGGCCGCGCGCCTGGCCGCCGAGGAGCGGCGCTCCGAGGCGCGCCAGGCGGCCCTGGCGCGCGAGCTGGCCTGGATCCGCATGTCACCGCGGGCCCGCCAGGCCAAGGGCCAGGCCCGCCTCACCTCCTACGCCGCCCTGGCCGCCGAGGCCGAGGCGGCCGAGCGCCTCCCCGAGCGCCTGGAGATCGCCATCCCTCCGGGCCCGCGCCTCGGCGACCTGGTGGTCGAGGCGGTGGGGGTGACCAAGGGGTTCGGCGACCGCCTGCTCGTCGAGGACCTGTCCTTCCTCCTGCCACCGGGCGGGATCGTCGGCGTGATCGGGGCCAACGGCGCGGGCAAGTCGACGCTCTTCCGGCTCATCTTGGGGGAGGAGCCCCTGGACGCGGGCACGATCCGCGTGGGGCCGACGGTGCACTTCGCCTACGTCGACCAGTCGCGCGAGGACCTGGTCGGTGACGCCACCGTCTTCGACACGATCAGCGACGGCCAGGACCGGATCGTCGTGGGGGGCCGCGAGTTGGCCGCCCGGGCCTACGTGGCGAGCTTCGGGTTCACCGGGAGCGACCAGCAAAAGCGCGTCGGCCAGCTCTCGGGTGGCGAGCGCAACCGCGTCCAGCTGGCCAAGGTGCTGCGGGCCGGAGGCAACGTGCTGCTGCTCGACGAGCCAACCAACGACCTCGACGTGGACACCCTGCGGGCCCTCGAGGAGGGCCTCGAGGCGTTCCCCGGGTGCGCCGTCGTGATCAGCCACGACCGGTGGTTCCTGGACCGCGTCGCGACGCACGTGCTGGCCTTCGAGGACGACGCCGAGGTGCGCTGGTTCGAGGGCAACTTCTCGGACTACGAGGCCGACCGGCACCGCCGGCTGGGCACCGCGGCCGACCAGCCCCACCGCCTGCGCTACAAGCCGCTGCACCGCAACTAGCTCGGGCCAACGCGTTATCGTGCGCCATGACCGCTTACTCGCGCGCTGATGCGCTGGCCGCCGACGCGGCCGATCCGCTGGCCGGCCGGCGTGACGCCTTCGTCCTGCCCGACGGGCTGATCTACCTCGACGGCAACTCGCTGGGCCCTCTGGTGCGTGCCAGCGCGGCGCGCGTCACCGGCACGGTGACCGACGAGTGGGGCCAGGGCCTCATCGCCAGCTGGAACACCGCCGGCTGGATGGACCTCCCGCTTTCAATCGGTGACCGCATCGCCCCCCTGATCGGGGCGGGTCCCGGCGAGGTCGTCGCGACCGACAGCCTGACCATCCTGCTGGCCAAGGCGATCGGGGCCGCCCTGGCGCTGCGGCCCGAGCGCTCGACGGTGCTGACCGACGCCGCCAACTTCCACACCGACCTCTACATCCTCGAGGCGATGGCCCGGCGCGCGGGGCGGCCCCTCCAGGTGCGGGCGCTCGAGCGCGGGGACCTGGCCGGCGCGCTCGACGACTCGGTCGCCCTGGTCATGCTGACCCACGTCGACTTTCGTACCGGCGAGATGCTGGACCTGGCCGGCCTCACCGCCCAGGTCCACCGGGCCGGGGCCCTGATGCTGTGGGACCTGGCCCACTCGACCGGCGCGGTGCCCGTCGACCTCACTGGTGCCGGCGCCGACTTCGCGGCCGGGTGCACCTACAAGTACCTGAACGGGGGGCCCGGGTCGCCGGCGTTCCTGTGGATCGCCCCCCGGCTGGTGGGCGAGGTCGCCAACCCGCTGCCCGGCTGGCTGGGCCACGCCCGGCCATTCGACTTCGAGGCCACGTTCACGCCCGCGCCCGGCATCCGGGGCTTCGTCACCTCGACGCCGTCGATCCTGGCGCTCGCCGCTCTCGACGGCGCCCTGGACGCCTTCGACGGGATCGACCCGGCCGCCCTGCGCGCGAAGAGCCTGGCCCTGACCGACCTGTTCATCGCGCTGGTCGAAGAGCGCCTGCCCGGCGCGTTGGCGCTGGTCACGCCGCGCGACCACGCGCGCCGGGGCAGCCAGGTCGCCTGGCGCCACCCGGCGGCCTACGGGATCGTCCAGGCGCTGATCGCGCGTGGCGTCGTGGGCGACTTCCGGGCTCCCGACATCGCGCGCTTCGGGTTCGCGCCGCTCTACGTGCGTTACGTCGACGTCTTCGACGCCGTGACGCACCTCGCGGCGGTGCTCGAGGCGGGCGAGCACCTCGACGCGCGCCACGCGACGCGCCGGGCGGTGACCTGACCTACTGGCGAAAGACCACCGTGCGCCGGCCCACGATCATCACGCGGTCCTCGGCCACCAGCCGCGCGGCGCGCGCCAGCACGGTGCGCTCGATGTCGCGGCCCAGGGCCACCAGGTCCTCGACCCGGCGCGCGTGGGTGACGCGCTCGACGTCCTGCTCGATGATGGGGCCCTCGTCGAGCTCGGCGGTCACGAAGTGGGCGGTCGCGCCGATCAGCTTGACGCCGCGGTCGTAGGCGCGGTGGTAGGGGCGCGCGCCGGTGAACCCGGGCAGGAACGAGTGGTGGATGTTGATGATGCGGCCCGCGAACTGCGCGCACATCTCGGGGCTGAGGATCTGCATGTAGCGCGCCAGGATGATCAGGTCGGCGTCGTGGGCGGCCATCAGCTCGCGCACCTGGTCCTCGGCGACGGTCTTGGTCTGCGCGCTGACGGGCACGTAGTGGAACGGCACGCCGTGGTGCGCGGCCACGTCGGCGCACACCTCGTGGTTGGACACGACCGCCACGATGTCCAGGGGCAGGTCGCCGCGCTCGCGCCGGTAGAGCAGGTCCACCAGGCAGTGGTCGAACTGGGAGACCATCACGATGGCCCGGCGGTGCTGGGCGTCGGGGCGCAGGGTGAGCGTGGGCCCGAACTCGGCCAGGTCGCTCGCCAGGTGCTGCTCGATCTCGGCCACGGTCGCGTCGGCCTCGAAGCGCGTGCGCATGCAGAACAGCTCGGTCGTGGGGTCGGTGAACTGGTCGTTCTCCAAGATGTTGCCGCCGATGGCGAAGATGGACGCGCTGAGCGCGCGCACGATGCCCGGCCGGTCGGGGCACTGCAGCGTGACGACGAGGTCGGTCATCTAGGCGCGATAGGCGAAGAAGCCCTGTCCCGACTTGCGCCCGAGCAGCCCGGCCTGGACCATGCGCGACAGCAGCGGCGGCGGGGCCAGGTGCGACTCCTTGAACTCCGCGTAGAGCGAGTCGGCGACGGCCAGCGTCGTGTCCAGGCCGATCAGGTCGGTGAGGGCCAGGGGCCCCATGGGGTGGGCGCAGCCCACCACCATGCCGGTGTCGATGTCCTCAGCGCTGGCGAAGCCCGACTCCAGCATGCGGATGGCCGACAGGAGGTAGGGGATCAGCAGGGCGTTGACGACGAAGCCGGCGCGGTCCGGCGAGCTGATCACCTTCTTGGCCAGCGTCGTCGTCGCGTACTCGCGCACGCGGGCGGTCGTCTCGGGGCTGGTGAGCAGCGAGGAGATCACCTCGACCAGCTTGAGCACCGGCACCGGGTTGAAGAAGTGCATGCCGATCACCTGCTCGGGCCGCTTGGTGGCCATCGCCAGCTTGATGATCGGGATCGACGACGTGTTGGTCGCCAGGATCGCCCCGGGGTCGGTCACCACGGCGTCGAGGCGCTGGAACACCTGCAGCTTGGTGGCCTCGTCCTCGGCGACGGCCTCGACGACGATCTCGCGGTCGTGGAGGCGCGTGAAGTCCTCCGAGAAGCTCAGGTGGCCCCGGGCGCGGTTGGCTTCCTCCTCGGGGAGCTTGCCCGCCGCGACCGCGCGCGTGAGGGACTTCTCGATGCGCGCGACCCCGGCGGCCAGTGCCTCCGCGTTGCGCTCGACGACCACGACGTCGGCGCCCGCGCGCGCGGCCACCTCCGCGATTCCCGAGCCCATCAGCCCGCACCCAACGACTCCGACGCGATCCATGGGACCTCCCTGTCACCTCGCCACGTGGCCCCTCGAGTCTACGAGCCCGGCTGGAGGCCCTCGGGCCGGCGCCCCTGACTACGATGGCCCCAGCGCCGGAAGGAGCGATATGGACAGCGTGACGGTGGTCGTCGAGATCCCCAAGGGGAGCCAGAACAAGTACGAGTACAACCACGAGACCAACGCGATCACCCTGGATCGCCACCTCATCGTGTCGATGGGCTACCCGGCCGAGTACGGCTTCATCCCCGACACCCTGGGCGGCGACGGTGACCCGCTGGACGCCCTGGTGCTCACCGAGTACCCCACCTTCCCGGGCTGCCAGATCGAGGCGAAGATCCTGGCCATGTGCATCATGACCGACGAGCACGGTCCCGACGAGAAGCTCCTGGCGGTCCCGACCTACGACCCGCGCTGGAAGGGGGCCGCGGACCTCGGTGACGTGCCCCAGGACGTGCTGGACCGCATCGCCCACTTCTTCACCGTCTACAAGGACCTCGACGAGGGCAAGTGGATGAAGGTGGAGCGCTGGGTCGGCCGCGACGAGGCCCTGGCGGAGCTCGCCAACTCCCGCCAGCGCTTCGCGGGGGCGTGACCGAGCCCGCATCCGAACGGGTCGCCCTCGCGCCCACGCGGGAGGTGCGCCGCTGGATGGTCGCGACCCAGGCGGTGTTCTTCGCCGCGCTGGTCGTCTGCGTCCTGATCGACGCCTCGTACACCGCCCAGAACGACGGCATGTCCTTCTACGGGGTCTACGGGCCCACGATCGCGCTGGTCGTCGTGGGCTACGGCACCGCCTCGGTCGGGCTCTGGCGCGTCGGGCAGTGGTTCGCCCGCCACGGGGGCCCGGCGATCCTGTTCCTCGGGGCGCGGGTGGTGGCCGTCGGCCTGATCCTCCTGCTGGTCACGCCCTACGACGAGGGCACGTTCCTCAACTGGTCCCACATGACCGTCGGCGTGGCGGTGGCCCTGACCCAGCTGGCCAGCACCATCGCCCTGCTGCGCCGCGCGGCGACGTCGCGCCACGTCCTGATCTTCTCGTTGCAGCTGGCCGGGGGGGTCGTCGCGGCGGCGTCGCTGCCCGACTGGCACTTCCCGATGCTGCTGGCGGGCGAGTCGGTCTACGCGCTCGGCTACGCCCTCAGCCTCTACGCCTGGGTCGATGTGGTCGCCCCCCTAGGCCACCGACGTCTCCGGTCGCGCGACGACGTCGACCAGGGCGCGTAGGGAGCGGCTCCAGGCGACGGCGGTCTGGGCCAGGGGATGGCTCTCGCCGGCCAGTGCCACCTGCCCGAAGAACAGCGAGTACCACAGGCGCGCGAAGCCGACGGCATCGATCCCCGGCGAGGTCAGCCCGCGGTCGACCAGCGGCTGGACCGTGCCCACGACGACCGCGCCGACCTCGCGCTTGGCCGCCTCGATGCCCGAGGCCGCGCGCGCGTTGTGCTGGGCGAAGGCCAGGCACTCCAGGCGCACCCGCCGGGTGTGGGCGCGCTCGGGCCGCTGGGACTCGTCGATGAGCTCGAAGAGCGCACGGCGCAGCTCGTCGCGGGTGGCGACGGCGTGCAGCGGCCGGGTGAAGTGCGCGGCCGCGGCCGCGACCGCGTGCCGGTAGCGGGCGACGACACTCTCGGCGACGAGGGCCTCGCGGTCCTCGAAGTACGTGTAGAGCAGGGAAACCGAGACGCGGGCGCGCTCGGCGACGCGCTTGACGCGGTAGGAGGTCACGCCGTAGTGGTCGAGCTCGAGCACCGAGGCCTCGAGGATGCGGTCCTGGGTCATTGCCGAAGGCTAATCAGGGGGTCGTCGGGCGCTGGGCGAGAGGGCCAGGACCTTGGTCAGTCTTGGCGCACCATGGCGTCGGCCAGGACCTCGAGGGCGCGCAGCCAGTCGTCCTCGGACACGGCGAGGTTCTTCTCGCCCTCGAGAGCGATCTGACCGAAGAACAGCGCGTACCAGATCCGGGCGAAGGCGAAGCCCGTCACGCCGTCGGCCAGGAGGCCGCGCTGGACGAGGGGCTCGACCCACCGCTCGATGAGCTCGCCGATCTCCTCTTTGGCGTCGGCGATCCCGCTGGAGGCGGTGAGATTGTGGGTGGCGAACGACATGCCCTCCATACGCCGGATGCGGGCCTCGGTGCGCTCGGGCAGCTGGGCGTCGCGGATCATGCGTCGCATGGCGACGCGCAGCTCCTCGCGCGTCGTGACCTCGCGCAGCGGGGTGGTGAACACCTCGGCGTTGCCCATCAGCACCTGGCGGTAACCGTGGACGATGGCGGCGGCGATCAGCCCCTCGCGGTCGTCGAAGTAGCTGTAGAGCAGGGCGACCGAGATGCCCGCGTCCATGGCGACGCGCTTGACGCGGAACTGGGTCAGGCCGTTGGCCTCGATCTCGCGCGCCGCGGCCTCGAGGATCCGGTCTCGGGTCTCCACCGAGCGCAGGCTACAGGGCGGGGCGGTCCGCCGGGAGGTCGCCCAGCTCGCTCCGCCAGTCCCGGGTCGCCAGGATCTCCTCGAGCCGCCGCAGGAACCGCGCGGCATAGGCGCCGTCGATGACGCGGTGGTCGAAGGTCAGCGCGGCCAGGCCGACCGAGTGGATGGCGAGGGCCTCGCCCTCTTCGGTGTCCACGACGACCGGGGCACGCCGCACGCCGTCCGTGGACAGGATCGCCACCTGGGGCTGGTTGATGATCGCCCCGGTCATCAGCGTGCCGAAGGGTCCCGGATTGGTGATGGTGAAGGTGCCGCCCGCGGCGTCGTCGACGCTGAGGCGCTTGGCCCGCGCGGCCTCGGCCAACTCGCGGATACGCCGCGCCAGGCCGACCAGGTCCAGGCGGTCGGCGTGGTGCACCACGGGGACGACGAGGCCCGTGTCCGCGAGGTCGACCGCGATGCCCAGGTGCAGGTCGTGGTGCACGACGAGCGCCTGGTCGCCGACCGATGCGTTGAGGTGGGGGAACTCGCGCAGCGCGGCGAGCGTCGCGGCCGCGTTGAAGGGGAGGTAGGTCAGCGAGAAGCCGTAGGCCGCCCGGAACGCGTCGCCGACCTGGCGCCGGACGCGCTCGACGGGCTCGTAGTCGATCTGGCGGGCCATCAGCGTGTGGGCCGAGGTCGCCTTGGAGCGCGTCATGTGCTCGGCCGTGCGGGCCCGCAGGCGCGAGAACGCAATCACCTCGTCACCGCCGGGCGACGCCCCGGGGGCCGCTTCGACGTCCCGGCGCGTGATCCGGCCGCCCGGCCCGGTCCCGCGGACCTGGTCGGGGCGCAGGCCGCGCTCGACGAGCAGGCGCCGCACCACCGGGGAGAGGGCCGCCGCCGCGGCCGGGTGGCGCTCGCGCGCCGCGGCCACCACGTCGTCGCGGGTGATGCGCCCGCGCGGTCCCGTGCCCACGACCTCCTCGGCGCGCAGGCCGTGCTCGACGAGCAGGCGCCGCACCACCGGGGAGAGCCGCTCGTCGGCGGGCGGGGGTGCCGCCGGCACCGCGGCGACGTCCTCCCGGGCGCTGGCGGGACGGGCCGGGGCGGGCGCCACCGGCGCCTCCTCGTTCGCGCCGACGATCACGGCGAGCACGGTGCCCACGTCGACGGTCGTGCCCTCGGCGACGTAGATGGCCGCCAGTGTCCCGCTCGAGGGCGCCGGGATCTCGGTGTCGACCTTGTCGCTCGCCACCTCGAAGAGGGTGTCGCCGCGCTCGACGCTGTCGCCGACCGCCTTGAACCAGCGGGTCACCGTGCCCTCGGCGACGGTCTCACCGAGCTGGGGCATGACGATGTCGGTCACTGGCCACCTCCGGGGGTCGGTGACGCGCCCAAGCGGTCGGCTAGCCAGTCGGCGGCCGGACCGCGGTGGCGGGTGACGACGTTGGCGCAGCCGTGGTTGCCCTCGGGGAAGGCCCACAGCGTGGCCTCACCGCGGGCCTCGGCCACCAGGCGCTCGCCCTCGTGCCACGAGAAGAGCCGGTCCCGCTGGCCCTGGATCACGAGGAGGGGGATGGTGATGCGCGCGGCGTGCCCGGCCATCGTCAGCTCGCCCGCCCGCTGGCGCGCGGCCTCGGGCGTCGCGGACCGCGAGCGCACCGCGAAGGCGCGCTGGGTCAGCGGGTTGAGGTCGTCGAAGGAGGTCCCGAAGTCGTAGGGGCCCGACAGCGCGACGACCGCCCGCAGGGGCAGGTCGGCCGCGGCCAGGCGCGCGGCGTAGTAGCCGCCCAGGCTGACGCCCCACACGCCGACGCGTGACGCGTCAAGGTCCACCAGGGACGCCAGGTGGGCGAGGACCGCCTCGCCCACCGGCGCCCAGTCCGGGCGGATGGGCCAGTCCCACTCCGCCTCGCCTTGGCCGGGTCCGTCGAGGGAGGCCGTCGCCAGGCCCCGGTCCAGGAATGCGCGCTCCACCTCGCGGAACTCCTCCTTGGTGGAGTCGAGCCCGGGGATCAGGATGACGACGGGGTGGGGCCCCGGGCCCGCCGGCGTGCGCACCAGCGCGACCAGGTGACCGCCCTCGAAGGCGACGAGCTCGCGCCGTGCCGGGGGGGCGAGCTCGACCAGCGCGCGCGTCAGGGCGGCGACGGCTCGCTCGTGGGTGGCGCGCTCCTGGTCGCGGTCGTGGACGAAGAGGAACCGGCCGAAGTGGTAGTAGAGGGCGGCGCGCGCGTCGAACTCGCCGGCGCTGCGGGCGTGGCCGGCGGCCCGGCTCTTCGCTGCCAGCTCGGCGTACCCGTCCGCCGCCGCGCTCCAGGCGCCGCACCAGTCGTCCCAGCTGGCCACGGCGGCGGTGATGCGGGCGAAGTCGGCCCCGTCCACCCCGTTGGCCACGAAACGTGGCTCCCAGTTGGCGATGGCCGTCTCGACCAGCGGATCGGCCACGTCCCCCCCTTGGCGTCGATGTCGTTGGCCGCTGATGGTAGCGAGCGAAGGTCGGCGCAGGTCCGGTGGCGGCGTGAATTGTTTTAAGTCGCTATCGAAGAAATTTCACGGGAAGTGACGTTGACCCCCCTCCCACCCCTCGTTAGAGTGCCGCAATCGCTCGACGAGCGAGCGGCGTGGCGAGGGGGATTCGTCCTGCCGACAAAGTAGGGGGGAACATGAAACACGGCAACCGCAGATATCTGCGGGTCCTGAGCGCAACGTCGTTGGCGGGGGCATCCCTGGTGACGATGGTCGGCGCGAGCGGGGCGTCGGCGCGCAGCCACGCCTCATCGCCCGTCAAGATCGGGATCTCGCTCTCGCTGTCGGGCGACTTCTCGGCCGACGGTCAGGCCTTCCAACAGGGCTACAAGCTCTGGGCGGCGGACATCAACCGCGCGGGTGGGCTGCTCGGCCACAAGGTCGTTCTCGACATCAAGTCGGACGCCTCGAGCCCGACGCAGGTCGTGACCAACTACCAGGCCCTGATCTCGAACGATCACGTGGCCCTGACGTTCGGTCCCTTCTCGTCGCTGCTGTCACTGCCGGCCGCCAAGGCCGTGTCGCGCTACGGCTACGCCCTCGTCGAGGGTGCCGGTGGGGCGCCCAGCGTCTTCCAGGCCGGGCTGCACAACGTCTTCGACGTGTCGCTCCCGGTGGCCGATGACCTGATGCCCTTCGCCAAGTGGGTGACCAGTCTGCCCGCAGCCAAGCGGCCCAAGACGGTGGCCTTCGTCACGTCCAACGACCCGTTCACCGAGCCCCAGGTCACGACGATCGAGCCGTTGCTGCGCAAGGCGCACATCAAGACCGTCTACAACCACGTCTTCCCGGCCGAGGTCACCGACTACACGTCCATCGCGGACGCCGTCGCGGCCTCCAAGCCCCAGGCGGTGGTGCTGGGCTCGGTCGACGTGCCCACGGTGTCGGCCTTCATGCAGGCCTTCGAGCAGTCGGGCTTCTCGCCCAAGGTGTTCATCGCGACCGGCGGCCCCGACCAGGGCAGCACCTTCATCAAGTCGGTCGGCCTGAAGAACGCCAACGGCATGATGGTGCCCAACGCCTGGTACGGCGGATCGGCCAACCCGCTGAGCCGCGTGATGGTGGCCCAGTACGTCAAGAAGTATGGCGGCACGGCCTCCCAGGTGAGCAGCGACGTGGCCGAGGCCTACTCGGTCGGTGAGGTCGTGGCCCAGGCGGTCAAGGCGACGGGCGGCTTCAACAACCAGAAGATCATCAAGTACCTGCACTCCGGCGTGACGCTGCAGTCGGTCCAGGGCCCGGTGCGCTTCAACGGGTTGGGGGAGAACACCGTGCCGACGGCCTTCACGTTCCAGTGGCAGGGTGCGAAGTTCGTCCAGGTCAACCCGGTGAACGACCGCAACTCGGTCAGGGTGCTCTACCCGAAGCCGGCCTGGGGCAAATAACCCGTGAACTCCGTTGCCCTGCTGAGCGCCGCGAAGGACGGCATCCTGACCGGGTCGGTCTACGCCCTCATGGCGACCGGCCTGACCCTGGTGTTCGGTGTGATGGACATCATCAACATCGCCCAGGGGATCCTCGTGATCCTGGGCGCCTACCTCAGCTACGCCCTGCAGTTGCACTGGCACATCGACCTGTTCGTCGGTCTGCTGATCACGACCCCGACGATGTTCATCGTCGGGGTCGTGATCGAGCGGGCCTTCATCGGGCGACTCAAGGGGCCCGAGAAAACGGCCATGTCGATCCTGGTCACCTACGCGGTGTCCCTGCTGATCGAGGGCGGCTTGAACATGATCTTCTCGGTCAACGACGTCCAGCTCCAGGCGTCCTACGTGTCCAAGTCCTTCGCCATCGGCCAGGTCCACTTCGGCTTCATCTACGTCGCCGGGTTCATCCTGGCGGCGGTGCTCCTCGGAGCGCTCTACGTCATGCTCTATCGAACGCGCTTCGGCATGAGCGTGCGGGCGTCGCTCGCCGACCAGGCCTCGGCGGCCCTCGTCGGCATCGACGTGCGCCGGGTCTCGACGATCACCTTCGGCATCGGGGTCGCGGTGACGGCGGCCGGCGGCATGATCTACGGCGCCACGAACTCCTTCAACGCGTCCTCGTCCTACGACCTGATCTCGCGCTTGCTGACGATCATCGTCCTGGGCGGGATGGGCTCGCTCGGCGGAGCGATGGTGGCGGGCATCGCCATGGTCTTCATCGGTGACGTGGTCGGCGTGGTCTGGTCACCGGTCTGGTCGACCATGGCCTACTTCGTCGTCTTGATCCTGGTCCTGCTGTGGCGACCCCAGGGACTCTTCGGCCGGGCCTCCGCCCGGGTGGCCTGATGCGCGCGCGCAACCTGTGGTGGCTGGTCGCCCTGGCCGCCTTCGGGGTCTTCCCCCTGGTCGTCACCAACCCGACCTACACGACGATCGCGGTCTTCTCCGTCATCTTCATGGCGTGCGCCTCGTCGTGGAACATGTTCTCGGGCTACTCGGGGTACATCGCCCTGGGCTCGGCCGCCTTCTACGGCTCGGGCGCCTACACGATGGCCCTGCTGTCGATCCACCTGCACATGGCCCCCGGGGCCGCGATGTTCTGGCTGGTGCCGCTCGGCGGGCTGGTGGCCACGGTCCTGGCCGTCCCCATCGGGTGGATCGCCCTGCGCGTGCGGCGCCACACCTTCGTGGTGATCACCATCGCCATCTTCTTCGTCTTCCAGCTCTCGGCGATCAACTTCGGCTTCACCGGCGGGACCTCGGGCCTGAACCTGCCCTTCATCACGTGGGGCTACCAGTACTACAACGTGCCCTTCTACTACGTGGGCCTGGGCTTGGTCATCTTCGCGACGGCGCTGTCGGCCCTGGTGCGCCGCTCGCGCTTCGGCATGCAGCTGCTGGCCATCCGCGACGACGAGGACCGGGCCCTCGGGCTCGGCGTGCGCACCCACGCCGTCAAGGTCACCGGCTTCGCCCTGTCGGCCTTCACCGTGGGGGCGGCCGGCGCCCTCTACGCCATGTTCGTCGGCCAGATCTACCCGCAGTTCGTCTACGACCCGATGTTCGACATCTCGATCGCCCTCATGACCTTCCTCGGGGGGCTGGGGACGCTCACCGGGCCGCTGCTCGGTGGGCTGGTGCTCGAGGCCGGCCAGCAGTACCTGACGATCCAGTTCTCCAACGGGTCGCTGTACCTGATCTTGTTCGGGGCGCTCTTCTTGCTGGTGATCATGTTCATGCCCCAGGGCGTCGTCGTCTACATCCGCGACCGCGTCACCCGGCGCGCCGAGCGCGAGCGCGCCGCGGTGAGCGCGAACGACGCGGCGGCCGGCGACGCGCCGCCGCCGGCCGGCGACCCGCCGGCCCCGGCCGGCGTCGCCCACGACGTCGCGGTCGGAGGGGTGGCCTGATGGCACTGCTCACCGCCACCGGGATCTCCAAGTCCTTCGGGGGCCTGCAGGCTCTGCGGACCTGCTCGCTCGCAGTGGAGAAGGGATCCATCGCCGGGCTGATCGGTCCTAACGGATCGGGCAAGACCACCCTCTTCAACGTGATGACCGGCTACGTGCGCCCCGACGCCGGGACGGTCACCTTCGACGGCACCGACATCACCGGGGCCCGCCCTGACCGGGTCTTCGCCCTCGGGGTCGGCCGGACCTTCCAGCTGACGCGGATCTTCGCGCGCATGACGGTGCTGGAGAACATGCTGATCGCCACCCAGCACGACGAGAGCTGGTGGCGCGGCCTGCTGCGCTCGAAGTCCTCGGCCAGCGAGGTGGACACCGCCATGGAGCTGTTGGGCTTCGTCGGGATCGGGGGGCTGGCCCACCTGCAGGCGGGCGCCCTCTCCTACGGGCAGCGCAAGCTCCTCGAGCTCGCCTACGTACTCGTGGCCAACCCCGACGTCATCTTGCTCGACGAGCCCGCCGGTGGCGTCAACCTCACACTGATCAACACGATCGCCGAGAAGATCCGCGCCCTCAACGCGACGGGGACCACGTTCCTCATCGTCGAGCACAACATGGAGTTCGTGATGTCGCTGTGCGACCGGGTCACCGTGATGCACCAGGGCTGTGACCTGGTGACCGGCACCCCGGCTGAGATCCGGGCCGATCCGCGCGTGCTCGACGCGTACCTGGGCGGGGGCGACGAGGACGAGGACGAGCTCCACGAGGCGGTGGCCGGTGCCTGACATCCCCTTCTTGACCTTCGAGGGCGTCATCGCCGGCTACGGCGGCGGCGACGTGCTCAAGGGCGTCGACCTCGAGGTCTCCGCCGGGGGCATCACCTGCATCGTGGGACCGAACGGCTCGGGCAAGTCGACCTTGCTCAAGGCCCTGAGCGGTCTGGTCAAGCCCCGCCAGGGCGCCATCCACTTCAAGGGCGTGAACTTGGTGGGGCGCAGCCCGCGCGAGATCCTGCGCCTGGGCATCGTCCAGGTCCCCCAGAACCACTCCCTCTTCCGCGAGATGACCGTGCAGCAGAACGTCGAGCTCGGCGCGTTCCTCGAGCGCGACCGCGGCGTGATCGCCGAGCGCCTGGAGCGCATCCGGGCGCTCTTCCCGATCGTGGCCGAGCGGGCCGACGACAAGGCCGGGTCCCTCTCAGGGGGCCAGCAGCGCCTGGTCGAGTTCGCGCGCTGCCTGATGCTTGACCCCCAGGTCGTGGTGCTCGACGAGCCCTCGATGGGCCTGGATCCCAAGACCCTGCGGCTGATGTTCGCGACGGTGCGCCAGATGAACGAGGCGGGCCGTACGATCGTGCTCGTCGAGCAGAACGCCCGCCAGGGCCTCAAGCTCGCCAGCACCGGCGTGGTGCTGGAGAATGGTCGCGTCCGCCTGGCGGGCTCGGGGGCCGAGGTCCTGCACAACCCCGAGATCGGCGCGCTCTACCTGGGCGGGTCGCTCGAGGAGGCGGCGACGGGAGGTCAGCATGGCTGAGAGCGGTTCCCTGGGCTGGATCGGGTGCGGGCGCATGGGCGCGGCGATGGCGCGCCGCCTCCTGGCCGGTGGCCACACAGTGCGCGTCACCAACCGCACGCGGGCCAAGGCCGAGGCGCTGGCCGACGCCGGCGCGGTGGTGGTCGACGCCCCCCGCGACCTGGCCGACTGCGAGGTCGTCTTCGTGATGGTCTCGGGCAACGATGACCTGGTCGAGGTGGTCGAGGGTCCCGCCGGCGTGCTGAGCGACCCGCGCCACGCTCCCGCGATCGTCGTCGACTGCTCGACCGTGGCGACCGAGGTCTCGGCCCGGGTGCGCGCGGCCTGCGCCGCGCGCGGCGTCGCGTTCCTCGCCAGCCCGGTCAGCGGCAACCCCAAGGTCGTGGCGGCCGGCAAGCTCACCCTGGCCGCCTCGGGCTCGCCCGAGGCCTTCGCGCACGCGCGGCCCTACCTCGAGCTCCTCGGGCGCGGCGTGACCTACGTGGGCGACGGCGAGGTGGCCCGCCTGGTCAAGATCTGCCACAACGTGCTGCTCGGCGTCGTGACCCAGGCGCTGAGCGAGATCACCGTCCTGGCCGAGCGCGGCGGGGTCTCGCGCGCCGCCTTCTTGGACTTCATGAACCACTCGGTCATGGGCTCGATGTTCTCGACCTACAAGTCGCCGGCCCTGGTGCACCTGGACTTCACCCCGACCTTCACCACGCGGCTGCTGCGCAAGGACTTCGACCTGGCGATGGCGGCCGCCCACGACCTCGGCGTCGCGATGCCGGTGGCGGCGCTCTCGAGCGAGCTGGTGGCCAGCGCCATGGGCGCGGGGCTGGCCGAGCGTGACTTCGCCGCCCTGCTGCTCGAGCAGGCGCGGCGCTCGGGCCTCGAGCTCGTGCCCGAGGACGTGGCGGTCGACGACGGATTGGAGGCCCCATGAGAGAGGGATTCGGCCCCACCATCTCGACTCCCGGCCACATGGGGGTGGACTTCGAGACCCGCGTGGACTTCGCGCGCCTGCGCGACTACCGCCTGGCGCGCGCCCGCGCGGCCCTGGAGGCGAGCGAGTTCGGCTCGCTGCTCCTGTTCGACTTCTACAACATCCGCTACGTGTCGGGGACCTGGGTCGGCGGGGCGCTCGGCGACAAGATGACGCGCTACTGCCTGCTCACCCGCGGCGGCGAGCCGATGGTGTGGGACTTCGGGTCGGCCGCGCGCCACCACAAGCTGTTCGCGCCCTGGCTCGAGCCCGACAACTGCCGGGCCGGGATGCTCGGGCTGCGCGGGGCGATCGCTCCGCGAGCCGGCCTCTTCACCTCGGCGGTCGAAGAGATCGTCGGGCTCCTGCGCGACGCCGGCGTGGCCGACCAGCCCGTCGGCCTCGACATCGTCGAGCTGCCCTTCCTGTTCGAGCTCCAGGGCGCGGGCATCGAGGTCCGCGACGCGCAACAGACCATGCTCGACGCGCGCGTGATCAAGAGCCCCGACGAGATCATGCTGCTCTCCCAGGCTGCGGCCATGGTCGACGGCGTCTACCACGACGTCTTCGAGGCCCTGAAGCCCGGGGTGCGCGAGAACCAGATCGTGGCCCTGGTCAACCAGCGCCTCTACGAGATGGGGTCCGACCAGGTCGAGGCGGTCAACTCGGTGTCGGGCGAGCGCTGCAACCCGCACCCGCACAACTTCACCGACCGCATCATCCGCCCGGGGGACCAGGCGTTCTTCGACATCATCCACTCGTACAACGGGTACCGCACGTGCTACTACCGCACGCTGTCGGTGGGCTCGGCCACGGCGCCCCAGCGCGACGCCTACACCCAGGCTCGCGTCTGGATGGACGCGGCCATCGACCTCGTCAAGCCCGGCGTGGGGACCGACGAGATCGCCCGGGCCTGGCCCGCCGCGACCGACTTCGGCTTCGCCGACGAGATGGCGGCCTTCGGCCTCCAGTTCGGGCACGGCCTGGGATTGGGCCTGCACGAGCGACCCATCATCAGCCGTCTGAACAGCCTCACCGATCCGATCGAGCTGCGCGAGGGCATGGTCTTCGCCCTGGAGACCTACTGCCCGGCCAGCGACGGCGTCTCGGCGGCGCGCATCGAGGAGGAGGTCGTGGTGACCGCGGACGGGCCGGCCATCCTGACCCACTTCCCGGCCCAGGACCTGCTGATCGCCCACGAGTACTAGGAGGCACATGACGTCGACCCAGACCGCCGGCTCCACCGACCTGGCCCGCCAGGTCGCGATGTACCGCGCGCAGGTCGCCCTGCGCGCCTTCGAGACGCGGGCCTACGACCTGTTCTTGGAGAACCTGGTCAAGGGGACGAGCCACCTGTCGCTGGGCCAAGAGGCGATCGCCGCCGGCGTGGCGGCCGCCATGGCGCCCGACGACTGGACCTTCGCCACCTACCGGGGCCACGCGCACACGCTGGCCCGCGGCGTGCCCATGACCCCGGTCCTGGCCGAGCTGCTCGGGCGCCGCAACGGCCTGATGCGCGGCAAGGGCGGCTCGATGCACCTCACCAGCGTCTCCCACGGCGTCATGGGCTCCTACGCCGTCATCGGCTCGCACCTGCCCATCGCCTGCGGGGCGGCGTGGTCGGCCCAGTACCGGGGGACCGACCAGGTGGCGGTCTGCTTCTTCGGCGACGGCACGACCAACATCGGCGCCTTCCACGAGGCGCTGAACTTCGCGGCCATCTGGCGCCTCCCCGTCGTCTTCGTGTGCGAGAACAACCTCTGGATGGAGTACACCCGCACCAGCGAGGTGACCGCCGTCGCCCACCCGGCCGCCGACCGGGCCAGCGCCTACGGGCTCGAGCCGATCCTGGTGGACGGCAACGACGCCGACGCCGTCTACGAGGTGGCGCGCACCGCGATCGCGCGGGCACGGGCCGGCGAGGGGCCGAGCCTCATCGAGGCCGAGACCTACCGCCACGGCGGCCACAGCCGGGCCGATCCGGGGACCTACCGCCCCGACGACGAGGTCGAGGCGTGGCTGGCGCGCGACCCGCTCCCGATGTACCGGGCGCGCCTCGCGGCGAGCGGGGTGGGCGAGGACGAGCTGGCGGCCCTCGAGGCCGAGGTCGCCGACGAGGTCGAGGAGGCGACGCGCGAGGCCCGCGCCGGCGAGCAGCCGGGCGAGGACCTGCTGCTCGCCGACGTGTGGGCTGATGGAGGATCGGCATGGCGCAACTGACGTTTCGAGAGGCCATCGCGCGAGGCATCGCCCAAGAGATGCGCCGCGACCCGGCGGTCGTGATGCTGGGTGAGGACGTGGCCGCGGCCGGTGGCGTCTTCAAGGGGACCGTCGGCCTGCTCGACGAGTTCGGCCCCCAGCGCGTGCGCGACACGCCCATCAGCGAGCAGGCCATCCTCGGGGCCGCGATGGGCGCGGCGATGACGGGCCTGCGGCCCATCGCCGAGATCATGTTCTCGGACTTCTTCGCGGTGTGCTGGGACATCGTGGTCAACGAGATCGCGAAGAGCCGCTACATGACCGACGGCCAGGTGTCGTTCCCCTTGGTCATCCGCTCGGGCAACGGCGGCGGCCTGCGCTTCGGGGCCCAGCACTCCCAGAGCGTCGAGAACTGGGCGATGATGATCCCCGGTCTCAAGGTGGTCGTCCCCTCGAGTGCCCGCGACGTCATCGGCCTGATGGCCGCGGCCGTGCGTGACCCGGACCCCGTGGTGTTCCTCGAGGCCAAGGCCCTCTACCCGACCAAGATGGACGTGCCCGACGGCGAGATCGTCGACGCCCTGGGCACGGCGCGCGTGCTGCGCAGCGGCGACGACGCGACGGTGCTGGCCCTGGGCTCGATGGTCCCGCGGACCCTGGCGGCCGCCGAGCGCCTGGCTGGCGAGGGGATCTCGGTGACCGTGATCGACGTGCGCTCGCTCATCCCGCTCGACACGGCCACCATCTTGCGCGAGGTCGCCCGCACCGGGCGCCTGTTCACGGTGGAGGAGAACCCGCGGGTGCTCGGCTGGGGCGCCGAGATCGCCGCCGTCGTCACCGAGGAGATCTTCTACGACCTCGACGGCCCGATCGTGCGCATCACCACGCCGCACATCCCCCTGCCGGCGGCCGACGCCCTCGAGGACCTGGCGATCCCCTCGGTCGAGCGGATCGCCACCACCATCGCCAAGGCGCTCAGCGACTGAGGCGGGTGCGGGGCGCCTCGACCCAGGGGAAGCGCGACGTCGCCCGCCAGTGGCCGGCGTCGTCGATGAGGAGGCCCTCGTAGTCGGTGAGTCGCTCGAGGCGCGCGAGCACGTCGTCGCCCCCGATCGCCAGGGCCGTCGCCAGGGCGTCGCAGATCCCCGGATCGGGTCCGGCGACGCTGGCCGAGGGGACCCGGGCGCCCGGGACACCGGTGAAGGGGTCGATCAGGTGCCCGGTCTGCTGGGCGGTCCCCGAGGTGGCGAGGGCGCCGGTCAGCCTCACCACGCCGAAGAGCGCTCCGGGGTCGCGCGGGGCGGCGATGCCGATGCGGAAGGGCTCCCCGTCCAGGTCCCCGAAGGACGCCAGGTCGCCCGCGGCGTTGACCAGGGCCCCCGTGACCCGCGGGTGGCGCAGGTTCGCGAGGGCGCGTCCGGCGGCCCACCCCTTGACGTAGCCGGTCGGGTCGACACCCCCGGGGAGGTGCCAGGGATCGAACCAGCCGCCCGAGAGGCGATGGGCTTCGCGGCAGGCGTCCAGGACGTTCGGCACCTCGGGGGGCATCTCGGCCAAGGTCGCCTCGCCCCGGCGCAGGCGGCTCAGGGGGCTCTGGTCGCGGTAGGTGGAGAAGACCCGGTCGATCTCGCGCAGCGTCGCAGCCGCGCGTGCCGCCAGGCCGTCGACCACGTCGTCGAGTCCCTCGCCGAACAGGTCGAGGGTCACAGTCGTCCCCATCGCCTCGACGCGGCGGTGCCAGGTGCCGCTCACGACAGCTTGAGGGAGCTCAGAGCTCCCTGGAGCGACTGGGCGAAGCCCGCGCTGGTGTAGCTAGCCCCCGAGACGCCCTGGATCTTGGCGTTCTGGGCGGCCATGGCCTGCTTGATCAGCATGGGCAGCGAGACGCTGTCGACGTAGTGGGAGTAGGCGTAGGCGCCGTCGCTCAGCGAGGCGATGGCGATCTTGGTGATGTGGCCGCCCGCGGCCGTCACGCGCACCGAGAGCACGCCGTAGAAGTAGTTGACCTGCGGCCCGGTCGCGCTGACGACGCCACCACTGCTGGCGGTCGTCGCGGGGGCCGACGGCCCGGCAGTCCCCCCCGTCGCGTTGCCACCCGACGTGCTTGTGGCCGCAGCGGGGGACGCGGTCGTCGGCAGGGTCGAGAGGGTCACCTTCTGGGGGCTCGAGCGGAACGAGAGGATGCCGACCAGTCCGGCCACGGTGCCGGCCAGGACCCAGGGAGCGCGTCGCATGCCCAACCTCCTAGAACGCGAAGGCCTCGAGGTGGACGCGCTCGGGAGCCACCCCGGCGCGTCCCGCGGCCTCGATGACCGCGTTGGTGAATCCGGCCGGACCGCACACGTAGAGGTCGCGCTGGGCGATGTCGGGCACCAGGCGGCGCAGGGTCCGCGCGTCGAGGCGCACCTTGGTGCGCGGGCCCACGAGCTCGTGGTACTGGCCGCCGCGGGCTCCCACCAGCGCGGCGATCTCCTCGCCGTGGACCAGCTCCTCTTCGCGCGAGGCGCGCTGGATCACGGTGACGGTGACGTCGCGGGGGAGGTCCTCGAGGAGGGCCCGCACCGGGGTGACCCCGACGCCCGCGCCCACCAGGACGGCGCGCCGGGTGACCAGGTGGTGGTGCGTGAAGGCGCCGTAGGGACCCTCGGCCAGCACCCGGGTGCCGGGGCGCAGGTGGGTGAGGGCTTGGGACTGGTCGCCCAGGGTCTTGACGGTCACGCGCAGGTAGGGCGGCTGGGGCAGGGCCGAGAGCGAGTAGGGGTGGCTGTGCCACCACAGGCCCGGGGCGAGGAAGCGCCACTGGAAGAACTGGCCGCCCGCGACCGCCAGGTCCTCGAGGTGCCGCCCGCGCAGCGTGAGGCTGGTCACCCCGGGGGCGACCTCGGACACCTCGGCCAGGCGCAGCTGGTGGCGCGCGTTGCGCCACGCCGGCAGTACCACGCGCCCGGCGATCACCGTGACGGCGAGGAGGGCCCACAGCCCGATCCAGGCGTCGCGGGCCAGGGCGTGGGTGATCAAGGGGATGCCGACGCGGATCTGGTGGAAGAAGGCCAGGACCAGGGCCAGGTACACGTACACGTGGACCGCCCACCAGGTCTCGTAGCGCAGGCGCTGGCGGGCCAGGTGGTGCGAGGAGACGGCCGCCATCACCAGGAGGGCGAAGCCGACCATCGAGGCCAGGATGTCCGGGTAGTGCAGCACGAAGGCCATCACCTGGTGCAGCGGGCTGGTGTGGTCCATGGCCGCGTAGCCGAAGACGACCGAGACCACGTGGAGCGAGATGAGCGACACGGGCCAGGGTCCGAGCCGGCGGTGCCAGCGCGACAGCCGGTCCTGGCCGACGGCGCGCTCGAGGGCCGGGACGCGCGCCATCAGGACGACCTGGAAGACGAGGAGGTAGCTGCCGATCAGCCCGCACAGGCGCGCGACCGCCAGGAACCAGCCCCCCGGCGCGGCCAGGCTGGCCGCGTTCTCGCCCGACAGGGCCAGCGCGATGACCGCGACCAGACCGACCAGGGCCACGGCGACCAGGCCGCGCACCACGGCCGGTCGCGGCTGGGGGGTGCGCCGGGGGCGTGACGAGGCGGGCCGTGCCCACACGGGACGGGTCTCGTGGGTCGTCGGGGCCGCAGTCACGCAGGAACGGTATCGAGGCTGCCTAAGAGCCAGGGAAGAACTGCCGCAAGGTTCTCTCGCGTGGCTGAGGAACTCTCAGACGCCCGCGAATGGCGCGTCGCGCCGGCGGCGACGATACTGCCCCCATGACCTACGACACGGCTCGCCAGGCCCTGCGCGCCTGGCGCGACGAGCTGCCCGCGGACCCCTACAGCGACGACCGGCTCCTCGCCGATCTGCTGGACCTCTACGTCGACGGCGACCGGCGCGCCGCCCTGGACGCGACGGCCGCGGCCTTCGCCCGCGACGTCACCGCGGTGATCGCCCCGCGCGCCGCGCGCTACGACCGGCGCCACGACCCCGAGCACGTCCCCTACGACGGGTTGGGCGAGCGCATCGACGCGGTCGAGTTCGACCCCGGCTATCACGAGGCGGGCGCCGCGGTGTGGGCCAGCCGGGTCGTCGCCCACAGCGGCGAGGCGGGCCGGGCCTTCGAGCAGGCGACCCTCCTGCTCCTGCTGTCGCTCGAGGGGGAGGCCGGCCACGCCTGCCCGGCGACCTGCACGATCGGCCTGGCCCGCGCGCTGCGCCGCCGGGCGAGCGACGACGTGCGCGAGCGCTTCTTGCCCGCGCTGCTCGATCCCGACTACGCGCGCGCGGCGCGCGGTGCGCAGTTCCTGACCGAGGTCCAGGGGGGGTCCGACGTGGGGGCCAACGCCTGCGTCGCCACGCCCGACGGCGACCTCTTCCGCATCAGCGGGGAGAAGTGGTTCTGCTCGGTCGCCGACGCCGACCAGTTCTTCGTCACCGCGCGCGTGGCCGGCGGCGCCGCAGGGACAGCGGGACTGGGCAGCTTCGTGGTGCCCCGCGAGATCGACGGGCGGCCCAACGGCTTCCGGCTACGGCGCCTGAAGGACAAGCTGGGCACCCGCGGGCTGGCCTCGGGCGAGATCGACTTCACCGAAGCGGTGGCCTGGCCCATCGGGGCGCTGTCCGACGGGATCCGCACGGCGGTCGGCATCGTGCTCAACACCTCGCGCTGGATGACGGCCGTGGGCTCGGCCGGCCTGGCCCGGCGGGCCCGGCGCGAGGCCGTCGCCTACGCCCACCACCGCGAGGCCTTCGGCCAGCGCATCGAGGAGTTCGGGTCGCTGCGCCGCCTGCTGGCCGCGATCTGCGCGCAGGCCGACGGGTCCCTCGCCCTGGTGATGGCGTTGACCGACCTCGAGGACCGCCTGGACGCGGGCGCGACCGACCCGGCGACGGTCGCTGCGCACCGCTTCTGGGTCAACGTCGCCAAGTACCTGGCGTCGCGCCAGGCGACGTCTGCGGTGCGCGACGCCATCGAGGTCCTGGGGGGCAACGGGACGATCGAGGAGTTCAGCATCCTGCCGCGCCTCTACCGCGACGCCATCGTCTACGAGTCCTGGGAGGGCACCCACAACGTGCTGGCCGCCCAGGTGATGAACGACCTGAAGCGCCTCGAGCTGCTCGAGCCCGCGGCCGACCTGGTGCGTCAGGCGGCGGCCGGCACGCCGCTCGCCGCGGCCATCGACGAGCAGATGGCCCCGGCACTCGCCGGCCTCGCGCGGTGCCGCAGCGACGCCGAGCACGCCGCCTGGCACGGGCGCGACCACCTCGACCGGCTCGGGGTGTGCGCCGAGGCCGCGCTGCTGGCGCGCGCCGGACGGGTCGCCACCGCCCAGTGGCTGCTCGCCCCGCTGGGTGCGGGCTACGACGTGGGCACCGACGCGGGACTGGCCGACCGCGTCGACGCGGTGCTCGCCGAGGCCGGGCGTCCGGGCAGCTAGGCGACGGCCTCGTCGGCGATGCGGGTGGCCGCGTTGAGCGCGTCGACCAGCTCGTCGAGGTGGCTCACCAGGCCCGCGGTCCCCCCGCGCGCTTCGAGGGTGACGGCCGCCTGGTCGTAGAGCGGGCGCAGGTTGGCCGGGGGCGGCGCCACGGACTGGCCGGCGACGCGGGCCGCCAGGCGGGAGAGGGCCGCATCGAGCCCGGCGGCCAGTGCGTCGAGCCCGGGGCAGTCCGGCGCCGTCTCGCCGCGCTCGGCCCCGAGGCGCATCCCGTGGGTGGCGCGCAGGATCCGCAAGGTGACCGCCAGCAGGGCCCGCCCGCTCGCCGGGGCGAAGCGGCTGGACGAGGGCTCCTCGACCGAGCGGCCGACGGCGGCCTCGGCGCGGCCCCAGGCGACGCGGGCGGCGCGCGAGGCGCTCGACAGGCTCTCGGGTGTCCCCCCGGTACCCGCGACCAAACGCATGCTGCCCGCCAGGTAGGCCCGCAGGGCGGCGAAGAGGCCGCTGAGGCTCGCGCGCACGCCGGCCTCGGCCGAGGTCGGCCACACCAGGTAGCTGGCGACGGCGATCGCTCCCCCGAGAGCCACGTCGACCAGGCGGTCGAGCGCCGTGCGCGAGGGATCGGGCAGTGAGGTCGACAGGAGCACCAGGACGAGCGCGGTGATGAAGGTCACCCCGAGGGGGAAGCTCGCGGTCCAGGTGGTGAAGGCCGCCCAGGCGAGCAGGGCGACCAGGAGGACATCGGTGCCGAGGTCGGGCCGCAGCACACCGATCAGCAGCGCCGCCCCGGCCGCACCCAGCGCGGTGCCGGCCACGCGGCCCGAGCCACGCCGCAACAAGGTGGCGTAGTCGGCGCGTAGCACGACGGCCACGGCGAAGGGTACCCAGTAGCCGCGCGCCAGGTGGAAGGCGAGCGCGATGGCGGTCGCCAGCGGCACGGCGACCGCCAGGCGCAGCGCGTGGCGACCGGAACTGGTGTTTAGGGAGAGACCGTCGTGCAGGACCGCGACGGCCGTGCGGGCGTCGCTCGGCTCGGCTCGCCGCCAGGTCGGTGACACGTGCCAGGCCCGACGCTCCTCGCTCACGGCCTCGGCCGCCCCGAGGCGCAGGGCCCGCAGCTGGCCGGCCAGGGCGCGCAGGTGCGCGACGTACTGGGCGACCACGACGTCGTCGAAGGGCGTCTCGGCCGTCCCGAGGTGCGCCAGCGCGGCGGCGACGGGGTCGCTCGCTGCGGGCGCCACGCGCCCGGAGCGCAGCGTGGCCGCGATCCCGTCGAGCTCGTCGGCGACGGCCGCGCGGGCGGCGGCCAGCTCGGGGTGTGCGGCCGGGGACCCGGGCAGGCGCAGGCGGAGCCCGGCCAGCGCGGTGAGCTCGAGGCGCACGCGCTTGAGCTGTTCGAGCGTCGCGCGCAGGTCGCGCACGTCGCTGCGCCCGAAGAGGGCGGGCGAGCTCAGCGCGTCCTCGGCCTCATCGAGGACCCGCAGCGCCGGGATCGCCGAGCCGCTCGCCGGTCCCCGGGCCAAGGTGGCGACCGCGGTCACGGCGTTCACCAGGCGGAGGCGCTGGTAGCGCAGGGAGGGGGGCAGGCGCAGGACCAGCAGGGCCAGCACCTGGCCGACGGCGCCCACGACGACCGCCGCGCCCACCTGGGCCGCCGCCACCCACGACCCGGCGAACTGGCCGAGCAGGAGGAAGGCGATGATCGACTGGGTGCCGATGGCCGCGGGCGTCTGGCCGAGCGCCACCAGCAGGCCGGCGGCGTAGCAGAGGGGCACGAGCAGCGCGACGTGGAGCCACGGGGTGCCCACGCTCAGGGTGCCGACGAAGGCGCTCAGGGCGAGCGCGGCCGCGTCGGCCAGGGCCAGGGGCACCGAGAGCCGGGGCGAGGCGGTCAACGAGACGATGCCGATCAGCTCGGCGCCCACGGCCGCCGCGATGGCCAGCCCGACCGGCGCGGTCGCTAGGCCGATGGCCAGGATCCCCGCGACCGGGATGGCGGTGATGGCGCCGGTGACCGGCGAGATCTGCTGGCGCTCGACGCGCAGCACCTCGCGGGCGGCCGCGCGCCAGGACCACCGCGGTCGAGCGAGGGCGGGGCCGGTCACGCCGTCACGCTACCCGCGGCCCCCTTGAAAACTTTCCAGAGCCGGGCGCGTCGACGGCGCGGGACGGCCGTGCCAGGATGACCCGATGGGGGGCTTTCGACTGGGGACGTTCACGCCGTCGGTGCTGCTCGAGGTGGCGCGCCGCGACGGGCGCCTGGCCCGCGCGGGACTCGACGTCACCGAGGTCGCCGTCACCTCGTCGCCCCAGCAGTTCGCCTCGCTGGCCGCAGGTGCCTACGAGGCCGTCTTCACCAGCCCGGACAACGTCCTCGCCTACCACTTCTTGTCGCGCAATCCTCTCGGGCAGCGCCAATCCCTGGAGATCGTCGCGGCCCTCGACGGCGGGCTGGGGCTGGCTCTGGCGGTAGCGCCCGGAGCGCGCGACGTGTCGGTCCTGGCGGAGGGGCCGCTCGGTGTCGACGTGGCCACCTCCGGCTTCGCCTTCGTCGCCTACGCGCTGCTCGAGCGGCGGGGCGCGGCCCCGGGTGACTACGAGGTGGTGGCCCTCGGCTCGACACCGGCTCGCGCCGCCGCCCTGCTCGCCGGCCGCTGTGCCGCGACCATCGTGAACGCGGGCAACGACCAGCGCGTGACGACCGCCGGGGCCCACCTGGTGGCGACCGTCGCCGAGCTCGGGCCCTACCTCGGCGGCGTGCTCGCTGCGCAGGCGGGAGGCAGCGCGGACGAGCGCGCGGCACGCGAGCGCCTGGCCGACGCGCTGATCGCCACCGCAGCCGAGATCCGCGCGGGGGCGCGCGAGCGCGACGTCATCGACGTGGCCGAGGACCTGCTCGGGCTGAGCGCCGAGGAGGCCCACGCCCACTACCGCGTGCTGTGCGACCCGGGACACGGCTACGTCCTCGACGGCCGCGTCGACCCGGCGGCCCTGCACACCCTGATCGACCTGCGGCGGCGCTACCTGCCCGATCCCGAGCTCGCCGGGCTGGAAGAGCGCGTGGGCGAGGTCGTGCTGGGGCGCGCGAGATGAGAGCGGAGGAACCATGACCGTGACCAGTGACCCGGCCGCCTCGGCCACGACCGACGCGCTGCTGGCCGCCCGCCCGCTGTGGGGTGCCTTCATCGGCGGCGCCTTCTGCGACGTGGGGTCCGCGGAGACCTTCCCCGTCACCGAGGCGGCGACGGGCAAGGTGCTGGCCCACGTCGAGGCGGCCTCCGCGGCCCGGGTGGACGAGGCCGTCGCCGACGCGCGCCGCGCCTACGAGGAGGTCTGGCGCCCGATGTCGCCGCGCGAGCGGGGCCGGCTGATGCGCGAGGTGGCCGCGCACATCCGTCGCCACGCCGACGAGCTCGGCGAGCTGGTGGCGCGCGAGATGGGCAAGCCCCGCCGCGACGCCCTGCGCGTCGACGTCGTCTCGAGCCACACGTCCTTCGACTACTACGGCGGGATCGCCGAGAGCGTGAGCGGCCAGATCCTCGACCAGGGGCCCATCGAGGCCCGCGTCGTCTACGAGCCCTACGGCGTGGTGGCGGCGATCCTCCCCTTCAACTGGCCCCCGATCCACTTCTCCAAGAAGGCGGCCCCGGCCCTGGCCGTGGGCAACACCGTGGTGATGAAGCCCGGGGACCAGGCGCCCCTCACCGTGCTGCGCCTGGTCGAGATCGCCAACGAGGTCCTGCCCCCCGGGGTCATCAACGCGGTGAGCGGCCTCGCGGCCGGCGCCCACCTCGTCGCCCACCCGCGCGTCGAGCGGGTCACCTTCACCGGGTCGAGCGCGACGGGACGCCGCGTGCTGGCGGCCGCCGCGGCCAACCTGACTTACGTCACCTTGGAGCTCGGCGGCAAGAACGCCCTCATCGTGCGCGCCGACGCTGATCTGGATTCGGCCGTCGACATCGCCATCGAGGGCATGTTCTACAACCAGGGCGAGGCCTGCACCTCGACGTCGCGCATCCTGGTGGCCGACGAGCGCTACGACGAGTTCGCGGCCGCCTTCGTCGCCGCGGCCCGCCGCCTGGTCATCGGGGACCCGCTGGCCGAAGGGACCGACATCGGCCCGATGGTCGACGCGCGCCAGCGCGAGCGAGTGGAGGGCTACATCGCGACCGCGCGCACCGAGGGCGCGACCGTCCTGTTCGAGGCGAACCTGCCAGACGAGGTCCGCGAGGGCGACGGGTACTACGTCGCCCCGATCGTCTTCGGTGACGTGCACCCCCAGATGACGATCTTTCGCGAGGAGGTCTTCGGACCCGTGGCCGCGCTGACGCGCTTTCGTGACGACGACGAGGCCGTGGCCCTGGCCAACGACTCGCTCTACGGCCTGACGGCCGCCATCTGCACGCGCGACGAGGTCACCGCGGCCGCGATGGCCGCGCGCCTGGAGGTCGGGATGGTGTTCGTCAACAACTACACCCGGCGCACCTTCATCGGCTCGCCCTTCGGTGGGGTCAAGGCCTCGGGCTACGGGCGCGAGTACGCGCCCGAGACGATGCACGAGTTCGTGCGGGCGAAGAACGTCCGCTTCCCCTCGGGTCGCGGCGAGATCCCGGGCTGGCCGCCCCGCTAGTCCTCGACGGCGGCGACCGTCTCGCGGGGGACGGGCGCACCCACCGGTCGCAGCAGCAGTAGGGCCCCGACGAAGGCACCGAAGGCGCCGAGCGCCGCGCCGCGCACCGCCATCTGGTAGCCGTGGACGGCAGCGGCCTGCTGGAGGGCTGCCGAGGCCGCGCCACTGGCCAGGACGTGGTGGGCCGAGGTGGCCGCCACCGTGACGAGGACGGCCAGGCCGAGGGAGCCGCCGACCTGCTGGCTGGTGTTGAGCAGGGAAGAGGCCAGGCCCTGCTCGTGGGGCGCGACGCCGGCCAGCGCGTTCACCGTGAGGGGCACGAAGGTCAGTCCCATGCCGAGGCCGGCCAGCACCAGGGGCACGAAGACGTGCCAGTAGGAGTCGGTTGGCTGGAGGAGGGAGGCACCGAAGATCCCGACGCTGGCCAGCAGCGGACCCACCATCAGGAAGGGGCGCACGCCGATGTGGCGGATCCAGCGCTGGACGAGCAGGCTCGAGGTGGCCACCATGACCGGGATGGGCAGGTAGGCGATGCCCGCGACCAGCGAGGAGTAGTGGAGCTGCTCTTGGAGGAACTGGGTGAGGAAGTAGAGCATGGAGAGCAGCGCGCCCCCGAGCAGCAGGATCACCGCGAAGCCGCCGGCCCGGTTGCGGTGGCGCAGGAACCCGAGGGGCACGAGCGCGGCCCGTCCGCGCGCCTCGATGAGGACGAAGGCGCCCAGCACGACGACGCCCAGCGCGAAGGCGCCGAGTGTCGCGCCGTTGGTCCAGCCGGCGTCGGGGGCGTGGATGAGCCCGTAGACGATGCCGGCGATGCCGACCGAGGCCGTGAGGGCCCCGGGGATGTCGAGGCGCCCGCCGTGGCCGTCGACCGTGGGCAGGACGGCCGGTGCCGCCAGCAGCACGGCGAGCCCGATCGGGACGTTGACGAAGAGGACCCAACGCCACGAGGCGACGTCGACCAGCAGTCCGCCGAGGACCAGACCGAGCGCTCCGCCGGCGCCGGTCATGGCCGCGTAGACGGCCATGGCGCGGTGGCGCTCGGGCCCCTCGTCGAAGGTCGTGGCGACGAGGGCCAGCGCGGTCGGCGAGGCCGTCGCGGCGCCGATGCCCTGCAGGGCGCGCGCGGCGATGAGCCAGGCCTGGCTGGTGGCCAGGCCCCCGAGCAGGGAGGCGAGCGCGAACAGCGCGACGCCGGCGATGAACATGCGCCGGCGTCCGAAGATGTCCCCGACGCGCCCGCCGAGCAGCAGCAGGCCGCCGAAGACCAGCACGTAGGCGTCGATCACCCAACTGAGGTTGGTCGTCGAGAACCCCAGCTCGTGCTGGATGGCCGGCAGGGCCACGTTGACGATCGTCAGGTCCAGCATGACCATCAGCTGGGCCGCCGCGATGACCACCAGGGCCAGGCGGTGATGGGGGCGCGGGCTCACGGGGCGACCGGACGCGAGGCCCACACCAGCACGTCGACCACCGGACGGTCGCTCCCGTCCTCCAGGGCGCGCTCGATGCGCTCGAGGCGCTCGACGTGGAGGTCGGCGAAGGCGGCCGCCAGCTCGTCCTCCTGGTAGAGGCGCTCGACCATGGGCGGGCCGGCCAGGCCGAGGGCGTCGCGGTGGTGCCCGATGAGGTAGAGGTGGCCCCCCGGGGCCAGCGCGCGCCGGGCCATGGCGAACAGGCGGGGCCGCTCGGCGGGGGCCAGGTGGATGTTGGCCACGACGACCAGGTCATAGGTCGTGGTCGGCTCGTAGTCGGTCAGATCCGCCAAGACGGTCGTGAGGTGTCCCGGCAGGCCGGCCGCTGCGGCGCGTGCCTGCTCGAGGCCCACGGCCGAGGAGTCGACGCCGGTCACCGACCAGCCGCCACTCACCAGGTGGGCGGTGTTGCGCCCGGTCCCGCAGCCGAGGTCGAGTGCTTTGCCCACCTCGAGGGTGGCGGCCAGTTCGACCAGCTCGGCGTCGGGCACGCTCGACCAGCCGGTCGTCGCGTAGCGCTGGTCCCACATGGCCGGCCCGCTGCCGGCGGAAGAGGAGTCGTGGTCGTGGTGCTGGTCCATGGTCAGCCTTTCGGCTCGGGGGTCAGGCTCGCCTCGAGCTGGTCGAGGGCGGCGCGCAGCTGGGCGGTCGCCGCGGGGCCGAGGGCGGCGGCGACCAGGCCTTCGCGGTCCACCGCGCGGCGCTCGATCTCGGCCACCAGGGCCTCGCCGGCCGGGGTCACGCACAGCGCGCGCGAGCGACCCTCACCGCGCCCGGTGCTCGCGAGCAGGCCGCGCGCCTCCAGGGAGTCGACGCAGCGCTTGGTCGACATCGGGTCCGACCCGAGGATTCGGGCCAATTGGCGCAGGGCGGAGCCGGGCTGGGCGGCCACGATGCGCAGGGTGGCCGCCTCGGGGGGCTCGACGCCGAGGTCGGCCAGCTGGTCGCGCCACTGCGCGCGCAGCGCGCGGGCCACGCGGCTCAGGCGGAAGCCGACACTGTCGGTGACCCGGGGGGCGCGCGTCGGGGACGGGGACATGGGCGTTAGCGTAACGGGCGTGACAGTTGGCGTGACCGGACCGGGCAGCGCGTGAGGGCTCTGCGCGACCAGTCGGGCTCCAGCCTGCCCCCGGCGCTCGTCGGGGACCTCCTGAGCGGGCTGGTCCTGGTGGGCGCGGGGGCCAACGTCGTGTGGCAGTTGAGCCGTCCCGCGGTCGGTCACGCCGTGGCCGCCGAGTCCGTGCCCGAGGGCTCACTGCGCCGCCACCCCGGGCGCCGCACGCGCACGACCCTGGCGTACCTCGCGGTGTGCCTGGTCGGCACCGACGCGGAGTGCCGGGCCCTCGGGCGCGCGATCACCGCCGAGCACCGCCGCGTGCGCTCGGGACCCGACGCCCCCGTGCCCTACGACGCCCTCGACGCCGACCTCCAGCTGTGGGTCGCCGCCTGCTTGCACCAAGGAGCGGTCGACGTGCTGGCGGTCCTGTACCCCGACCCGGTGCCCGACGCCGACCTCGACGCGCTCTATCGCCACTCCGCGCGCCTGGCCACCACCCTGCAGGTCCCCGCCGCGGCTTGGCCGGCCGATCGGGCCGCCCTGGAGCGCTACGTGCGAGGGGGGCTGGACGCGGCTCGCCTCGACCCCGTCACGCGGGACTACCTGCGCGAGGTGCTCGACCTCGCGGCGTTCCCGTGGCCCCTGCGGCTGTTCGCCCCGCTGTCGCGGGCCCTCGCCGCGTTGTTCCTGCCCCCGGCCCTGCGCGAGGACCTCGACCTGCATCTCAGTGCCGCCGGTGAGCGACGGCTGCGCCGGTGCCTGCGCCGGGTCGCGCGGGCGCACCGGCACCTGCCGCCGCTGGTGCGGGCCCTGCCGTTCTCCTGGGTGCTCGCCGACCTGCGTCGCCGGCTACGCCGCGGTCGACCCCTCCTCTAGGGGGACGATGATGACGGGCACCGGCGCGTGCTCGGCCACCTCGAGGCTGGTCGAGCCGAGCAGCCGACCGCTGTGGGTGGCGTGTCCCCGGGTGCCCACGACCAGCAGGTCGGCCGGTGGGTCGAGTTCGGCCGCGCGCAGCAGCGTTGTGCAGGGGTCCCCGTCGTCGAAGGCGAAGTGCACCCGGGCCGAAGGGACGCGCGACGCGGCGACCCGGGCGGCCACCTGGTCGGGCAGGTGCGTCACGTCGCGGTGTTCGAAGCGCTCCAGCAGCCCGGTGGCGTGGAGGACCAGCACCTCGGCGCCGCACGAGTCGGCCATCATCAAGGCGAAGTCGAGCGCGCCGTCGGCGTGCGGCGACCCGTCGTAGCCCACGACGATCCTGGACGGTCTCTTCATGGTGCCTCCCCGAACGCCTGGGCGCGCACCAACTGGAGCGTCGCCTTGCGCTCCGTGCGGATGCGGGCCACCTGGTCGACGCCGGGGCCGCCCTGGCTGCGGTCCTCCAGCGTCGTGGGAGCGTCGAGCAGCTCGGCCAGCGTCCCGGCGACCGAGTGACGCAGGGCGTCGAGGTCGTAGCCGCCCTCGAGGTAGACGGCCAGGCGGCCGGGGCGCGCGAAGCCGCGCACCCAGCGCGCGAGTCGCGCGTAGTCGCCACTGGTCAGCGCGAAGTCGGCCATCGGGTCGTCGCGGTGTCCGTCGAAGCCGGCCGAGATCAGGGTCCAGGTGGGGTCGAAGTCGTCGATGACGGGTCCGGCGACCTCCTCGAGCGCCTGGAGGACCACGTCGCCCGTGGCCCCGGCGGGCAGGGGCAGGTTCACCGTGCGGTCGACGGCCGTCAGGCCGCCGACCTCGGCGGCGACGCCGCTGCCCGGGAAGAGCGGCCACTCGTGGGCCGACACGTAGAGCACGTCGGGGTCGTTCCAGAAGATGGCCTGGGTGCCGTTGCCGTGGTGCACGTCCCAGTCGATGATCGCGACGCGTTCTCCCGCGCTGCGCAGGGCGGCCGCGGCGACCGCCACGTTGTTGATGAGGCAGAAGCCCATCGCGCGGTCGCGCAGGGCGTGGTGGCCCGGCGGTCGCACCGCGACGAAGCCGACGCCCTCGCCGCGCCGGTGCAGCTCGTCGAGGACGGCGAGCCCGGTCCCGGCGGCCTGCTGGGCCAGCGGCCACGAGTCGTAGGTGGCGTAGGTGTCGGCGTCGAGCTCGCCGCCGCCCTCGAAGCAGAAGGCGCCCAGCTGGTCGAGGTACACCGGCTCGTGCACGCGGGCCAGCTCGGCCCGCCCGGCGCTGCGCACCGGCACGCGCACCACGTCGCCGTCGAGGTGGAGGTCCGCGACGCCCGCCCACACGGCGTCGAGGCGCGCGGGCCGCTCGGGATGCCCGGGATCCTCGTGACCCGAGGAGTCGAGGATCTCGTGGGTGATCAGCATCTCAGCGCAGGGCGGCCGCCCGCGCCGCGGCCCAGCGCAACCGGCGCGCCTCGCGGGCCGCCTCGCTCTCAGGCGTCGGGGCGATGGGGAAGCGCACGTAGATGATCTCGTCCTCCAGTCGAGCGGTCACGGGAAACCCGGAGCTGCGGAAGACCCCCATCATCGCACGGTTGTCGGCTTGGGTCTCCGCGATGAAGGTGGTGATGCCGCACGCCCACGCGGCGTCGGCCAGGTGGTCGAGCAGGAGCAGGCCCAGGCCCTGGTGCTGGTAGTGGTCCGAGACCAGGAACGCCACCTCGGCGCGATCCGACGTGTCGATGCGGTCGTAGCGGCCGACGGCCACCAGGTCCTCGTGCTCGATGATGATGAAGGCCATGCGGTCCACGTAGTCGACCGTCGTCAGGTGCTTCAGCTCGGCCGCCGACAGCTCAGGGTGCAAGGAGAAGTAGCGGCGGAACACCGAGTCGGGGGAGAGCGAGCCGTGGAAGCGCTGGAGGATGTCCGCGTCGTCGGGGCGGATGGGCCGCAGCACGTAGGTGATCCCGTGCTCGGTCGTCACGCGGCGCGTGAGGTGCGCGGGATAGATTCCGGGGCGCGGTGACGGAGCAGTCTCGGCGGGTCGGTCTTGCAGCTCGATCATGGGAGCCTTTCTCTACCCCCCGGGTCGACATCCCCCCGTGCGCCCGTCATACCACCGCCCGGCGTCGCGCGCTACGGCAATGTCGTGATGCCCTCCATCACTTTTGGTGATGTTCGGCGCGACCATCCGCACGAAAGAGATTACGCGCCCGTAAACTGAGTTAAATCTCAGTAAGGTTCTTCAGCGTTGAAGGAGAGGTATCCGTGGTCTCAGAAGCGATCATCCCCACCGACGACTGGTCGGTCTACGACCGTGTCGCCGATGTCGCCGCCTCGGGGGCGCCCCTTGCCTTGACGTTCGGCGACGAGGTCATCGAGCTGCCCAGCGACCTCGTCGATGCGCTGCGCCAGAGCGCGGAGTTCCTGGCGCGCGACAAGGCGGTCGTGATCACGCCCAAGTCGCGTCTGCGCTTCGTGTAAACGGCAAAACAACGCACGAACAAACATGCCGCACGTCGCGTTGCGCGCTCACTACGCTTGGTCCGAGTAGGGGCGCGACGTCGATGCGTGGCGATGTTGCGTCAGCAGTCGCCGTGTGAGAGATTCCTACCTACCGCGCAGAACGGAGTGTCGGTGGCGTTTAAGCGGCGAGACAAGGACGCTCCCCGGAAGGACCACAAGAAGGACGGGTCCCACAAGGGGCATGAGGCGCCTGCCCGCGCGTCCGGCGCCACCGCCGTCGACGTCGTCGATCGGCCCGAGGACGAATTCGCCGAGTTCGAGTTCGGGGGCTTCAGCGCGGAGAACGCACCTAAGCCCGGTCGTCTCGGCGACACCCTGGTCAAGTCCGGGGCCATCACGACCGAGCAGCTGGCGCGGGCCCTCCACGAGCAGAAGCGCAACGGCCGGCGCCTGGGTGAGATCCTGGTGGCCGCGGGCGCGATCGACGAGCGCAGCCTGACGACCGCGCTGTCGATCCTGCTGTCGCTGCCCGTCGTCAACCTCCACCAGGTCGACGTCGACGTGTCGGTGCTCAAGATGCTCGACGAGGAGTTCGCTCGGGCGCACCTGGTCGTGCCGGTGCGCGACGACGCGGGGACGGTCGTCGTGGCGTGCGCCGAGCCGCGCCCCGAGCTCGCCGAGCAGCTGATCAGCCGCATCGGGCGGCCGGTGCGGCTGGAGGTCGCCTCGCTCTCTGACGTGCGCTGGGCCCTCGACAGCAACTACCGAGCCATCAGCGACGTGGGGTCCCTGGTCCAGGCCTTCAAGGTGGTCGAGGAGTCGCGGCGGCGGGGACCCGACGTCGCCGTGCCCGAGATCGTCGCCGACGATGCGCCGATCGTCCAGGTGGTCGACCGCATCCTCACCCAGGCCATGCGCGACCGCGCCTCGGACGTTCACATCGAGCCGTCCGACGACGTGGTGCGCGTGCGTTTCCGCATCGACGGGGCGCTCAGCCAGATCCTTGAACTGCCGGCCTCCATGGGACCGGGGCTGGTCAGCCGCATCAAGATCATGGCGGAGATGAACATCGTCGAGCGGCGCCGTCCCCAAGACGGGCAGCTAACAGTGACCATCGACGGCAAAGAGGTCGACGTCCGGGTCTCGACCGTGGCCACGATCATGGGCGAGAAGTGCGTGATGCGCATCTTGGACAAGACGCGCTCCCTGCTGCGCCTCGCCGACCTCGGGATGCCGACCGACACCCACTACGCCTACTCGAAGCTGGTGCGCGCACCGTTCGGGATGGTGCTGTGCGCCGGGCCGACCGGGAGCGGCAAGACCACCACCCTGTACGCCACGGTGACCGAGATCGGCAACGAGGCGATGAACGTGATGACCATCGAGGACCCCGTCGAGTACGTGTTCCCCATGATCAACCAGATCCAGACCAACGACACCGCGGGATTGACGTTCGCCACCGGCTTGAAGTCGATCCTGCGCCAGGACCCCGACGTCATCCTGGTCGGCGAGGTGCGCGACGTCGAGACGACGCGCGTGGCCGTCCAGTCCGCCCTGACCGGGCACTTCGTCATCTCGTCGATGCACGCGACCGACTCGGTCGCCGCCCTGCACCGTCTGCTCGACATGGGCATCGAGTCGTTCCTCGTCGCCTCGTCGGTGCTGGCCGTCGTCGGCCAGCGGCTGCTGCGCCGGATCTGCACCTCGTGCAAGACGCAGTACACGCCGACCGACGAGGAGCTCCTCTTCTACGAGGAGAGCGGTGGCGAGCCCAAGGGGACCTTCTACCACGGTGCCGGGTGCAACTACTGCAGCCACACGGGCTACCTGGATCGCATCGGCATCTACGAGCTGCTCACCATGACGCCCGAGATAAGGCGGCTGATCGTCGGCTGGGCGACCCAGGAGGAGCTGCGGACGCTCGCCGTCAAGCAGGGGATGCGCACCCTGCGTCAGGAGGCCCTGAGCCTGGTGGCCCAGGACGTCACGACGATCAACGAGGTGATTCGGAGCGTGTACACGCTATGAGCACAAACGACGACGAACCCGGCGGCACCAGCGCCGAGAAGCCTTCGCGCGAGGAGCACAAAGCCGCGACGAAGAAGCAACGCGAGGACACACGCTCCCGCAAGCGCGAGCACGCAGTCGCCCGGCGCATGCACATCGATCGCAAACCTCGGCGTGGCCGGGGCAAGCAGAAGACGCAGCGGGACTTGCCGGTCAAGCAGTTCAACTTCGTCGCCTTCGACGACCAGGGGCAGTCTGTCAAGGGAGTCGAGAAGGCGATCTCGGCTGGCGCGGCCCACATGGCCCTGCTGCGCCGGGGGCTGCAGCCCGTCGAGGTCACCGAGAAGCGCAGCATCCTCCGGTTCGAGATCACGAAGAAGATGGTTCCGCGCAAGGAGGTGATGAACTTCTCGCGCCAGCTCTCGGTCTTCATCCGTGCCGGTGTCCCGATCATGGAGTCACTCGAGGTGATATTGGAAGAGACGACCGGCAAGATGATGCGCATCGTCATCGCCGACATGATCGACTCCCTGCGTAATGGCGACACCTTTGCCGCAGCAGCGGCCCTCCATCCCGAGGCCTTCCCCAACTACTACGTCGGGATCCTGGAGTCCGCCGAACTCACCGGGAACCTGGATCAGGTTCTTAATCAGCTGGCTGACTACATGGACCGGGACCTGAAGGCCCGGGCGAAGGTCACATCCGCTCTCATCTATCCCGCGGTGGTCGCGGTCCTCTCGGTGTTCGTGGTGATCGTGCTGACGGTCTTCGTCCTGCCGCGTTTCGTCGTCTTCTTCAAGTCGCTGAACGCGAAGCTGCCTCTGGTGACGCGGATGCTGCTCAACTTCTCGGGCTACCTGACGCGGTGGTGGTTCCTGGTCCTGGGCGCGATCATCCTGCTCGTCGCCTCCTTCGTCACCATGCGCCGCACGTCCAATGGCCGCGCGATTCTCGACTCGTGGATCCTGCGGATCCCGGTCATTGGCGACATTACCCAGACCTCGATCCTGGAGCGCACCATGCGGATCCTGGCCTCGATGCTCCACGCCGGCGTCGACATGCCCCGCTCGATGGCGGTCATGGCCGAGTCAGCCAACAACAGCGTGTACCGGACTGCCATCGAGCACATCCGCGACGAGATGATGGAGGGGCAGGGACTGGCGACACCGCTCGCGCGCACGGGGCTCTTTCCCGGTGCGGCACGCCAGATGTTGCGCGTGGGCGAGGAGACCGGAACACTCGACCAGCAGCTTGAAGTCGCCGCTGCGTACTACGGGCGCGAGCTGGAGACCAAGGTGGACCACGCGACGTCGCTCTTCGAGCCCGCCATCATCATCGCCATGGGCGTTGTCGTTGGGTTTGTTGCGATTGCGTTGATATCGGCTATGTACGGTATCTACAACCAGGTACAGGTCCGCTGAGATCTTCTCGATACAAGCGAGGGGAGGTGTGCATGCGCAGCGGAGTCGGTCAAAGTACCAGTTCCCCACGTCACCGCTGGGGGTCCCGTGGCGTGGCGAAGACCCCCGTGTACGACCAGTCGGGCTTCACACTGGTCGAGTTGCTGATCGCTTTCGTGATCCTCCCGGTGGTGATGGGCGCGATCTCTGTGGGGTTGGTGTCCGTTCTGTCGCTCCAGTCCAGCGTGACTGGGCGCGTGACGGGCTCGGCGAGCATGCAGACGGTGTTGTCGGTGTTCACGCGGGATGTTCAGAGTGCGAGTTCCATCACGGCGAGCACGTCGTCGATCGCTTGCGATCCGCAGACCTCGGGTGAGAGGCAGGTTCTTGGGCTCCAGTGGGCATCGGGCAATGCCGCGGTGTCGTACATGGTCGTGCCGATGAATAACGGACCCACCGGACCGGGCAACAATGCCCTCGGGACCACGGGATACTCACTCGAGCGCGTGGCGTGCGTCTTCTCGGCGACGCCGACTTCGACGAGCGTGGTGGCTTACGACGTCAATGCGAGCCAACCGACGGCCTTGGTCAGCTGCGTGGGCTCGGTGCCCTGCGACGCGTCGACCTGGCTGTCCGCGACGGACGTCGCGGTCGTTCGATTGCCGCTCTACGTGGCTTTCGGCACGACACCGTCGTATTGGCTGATCGCTGCGCCGCGGAGCGCAGCGCTCGTGGATCTGGGAAAGACGGCATCGATCGTACGGGCGCCGGTCTCGCTTTTCGGATTGCCTAATCAGGGCTGCAACACGCTGACCGTTGACAACGGCGGTTCGCTCACGATCAACGTCAACGGTGGGATCGGGAATGGTGCACTCGCAGTGGCGGGAACGTGCAGCACTTCGGGCTCATCTCTGGTCTCGACTCAGCAGAACGCGACGATCAACGTCGGCTCGGTACTGGTGGAGAGTCCGACCACGGTGTCGGGGACGTCCGCTCCGGTCTACGTGATGCCCCCCTCGCAGTTCCTTGACCCGTTCCTAAAGCTGAATCCGCCAGCGAAACCCACCAATACGGGTGTTTGTACTTCGTCGGTCACACAGAACGGCTACGACTACGTCTGCCTTCCCGGGTATTACGACACCATGCCTTGGGCAGCGCTCTCAACGCAGACGAACTCGATCAGCTTCGTCGGTGGAGCGTACGGATTTTCGAGCTTTCTCCTGCCATCGAGCAACTCGAAGGGCCAACCAGTGGTGGTGTCCTTCGGACCTGGCACCTACTGGCTGGACGGGAGTGACGCCTTCGACGTCAGCGGCGGACACCCGACCATCATTGGCAACGGGGCGCTGCTGTATGCGCCAACGGGTTCGATGACCATCGGGAACAACTCCTACGTGGATCTCACACCCAACGCGGACTACGGCGGCATCACGATCTGGGCGGCTGGTGGCGCACCGGATAGCAGCTATCCATCGCCCACGGTCACTCTGGGGAACAACTCGAACTACGGAAGCAATGGCTCGTGTGCCGGTGCTGACTTCGGGGGAATCTACGTGCCCTGGGGAACCGTGACGACGCAGAACAACGGGACCGTGTGCACGTCCTTCATCGTGGCGGGCGCCGCCACGTTGTCGCAGAACACCACTATCTCGGTGGCGCCGTGACAGTTCCCGAACGGGGATGCCGGGAACCGCGGCGTGGTGCAATGCCGGTGGACCGGGGCGACACCCTCGTCGAGATCTTGATCGCGCTGCTCGTCGTGAGCATTGCCGGGGTCGCCTTGGTCACCGCATTCTCCTCGAGCATCGGCGGGTCAGCGGTGCACCGGACCCTGGCCACCTCGACGGTGGCCGTGCGCGACGCAGCCGACTCCGCCTTCGCCAGCATCGAAAATGGGAACTACGCTTCGTGCGCAACGACCTACTCTCCAAGCTTCTCGGTTCCACCTGACTACAGCGCCGAAGTGACGTCGATCACACTCGCTGGCGTGACCTACAACCCAGTCGAGTACTGGGACTCGACCAGCTCGCAGTGGACGACATCGTGTCCCGCGGGATCGCGAGGATCCCAGCTTGTGTCGATCAAGGTTCTCCACCTTGGCGGGACTGTCGGACTTACCCAGGTGGTTGTTGACGGGAGTTCGGTGAACGCCGGTGGCGGCGGCAGCGGGGGCGGGGGCGGCGGCGGCGGATCTGGCGCCTCGGTGAGTGGCGTGAGTCCTTCGTGGCTCAATCAGGGCGCGACGAGCCAGTCTCTGACAGTGACCGGATCCGGATTCACCTCGGCCTCGACGGTGTCGTTCGGTAACTCGGGCATCAAACCCAACGCAGTGACCATGATGAACTCCAGCACGCTCATCGTCAACGTCACGATCCCGGCCACAACGCCGACGGGGTGGTATCCGGTGACCGTTCCGGGTGGAGCGGCCAGTGGGTCGTCTGCCCCGTTGTTTGGCGTCTTCGCAGTCGTGGTGCCGCCCAGTTGGATCATGCAGGGGGGGTATTCCCCGGGGCAGGCGTCCTACGCCGAGCTGCTCTGCGGGTGGGGCTACACGCCATGGCAGACCAAGACGATTGGGAACCAGACGGTGACGCTTCCCGGAGCGACGGTGATCTTCACCGATCAGGACAGTAATGAGACGGTGACTCCGGTCTCCTCACCTGGCGTCACGACACCGTGGCCGAGCGGGTGCCAGTATCAGTCCCAAGCGGATCCTTCTCCAACACCACTCGGCCAACAGGGTCCCGTCCCGACGGCGCTGGCCGTCAGCATCGATGACACCTCACAGGGTCCCGCACCGGGACCGGGCACTGTCGCGGTGTACAACCCCGACGGCTCCTCGGGTTCCAACACTCTCTATATCGACTCCATGTCCCCTGGGTGCGTACCGCCCTCGGGAGTGACGAGTGCGCTCACCGGCCAATCGAAGAAGACGATGCCCTCCAACACCTGCACGTTCAACCTCTACGGCGTCGGAGCGGGTACAGTCAGCCTGACGGCGTCGGGTCCATCGGGCACGAACTTCACGGTCTCGCCCTCGTCGCAGTCGTTCACGTCGGGAACCGGCAACGAGTCGGTGACGGCGACGATCTCCCAGACGAAGGGAACACCGCAGAACGGGGCCACGGTGACACTCACCTTTCCGCCTCCCGCAGGACTCCCAGGATCACCGTCGTCAGTAGCGCTGACGTTCGTCGTGGCCTTGACAACTGGAAATTGAGTTGCGATGACGCACGGAGGACCGCGACCAGTGCGAGTGAGCCGTCAGTGGTGTGGCCACCGCGCTCACGCTCCTGACGACGACCATGGTGCGATCCTGATCTTGGCACTCGTCTTCTTGCTCATCGTGAGCATGACGGTGTTCGCGGTGGCATCACTCACGACGAACGCGATCGCGGACACCGTGCGTTTCTCGAATGCACAATTCACGGTGACCGCATCCAACAATGCCGGCAGCGTCGCCGTCCAGGACTCTCGCACGACGTTCTATCAGTCGACGTTGAATGCCTACCCCCCAGCACCTTGCGGCGGGACCTCGTCGCCCACTGCCATTACCACCAGTTCGGTGAGCATGGATGCGTGGTGCACGACGCAGTGGTTCCCCCTGGCGAGTTCCGGCCCGACGCGCGTCGTGTATGCCTCCATTTGCCCAGCCGGCACCTCGCCGGCAGCGTGCGCCGCTCATCCGTACCTGGAGGTGGTCCTCGACTTGAACGACACCCTGAGCACGAACTACTCCTCATGCTCGCCGATCACCAGCGCGTCCGCCTCCTCGCTGGACTCGAGTTGCGGTATCACCGCGAGTTATGGGCTGTGGGCATTTGGCACGGCTCCCCCGGTCGTTACAGCAACGACCGTGGGTCCGCAGACATCCTGCTCACTGGTGACAGGGTCAGGTCAGACGACGCCGGGCGAGCAATATGGCCTGACCCTTTCAGGCAGTGCGTTCTCGCCCATCGCGAGTGGTGATGCCGTCACTCTCGTGGTGAGCCCACTGGAGACGTATCAGGCGACGATCACAACGGCTTCGGCAACGCAGATCTCCGCCCAGATCTGTGTTCCTCTTTCTGTGACGCCCTCTGGATCTTCCGAGTACGTCGTCACGACCGCATTTGGTGCGAGCCTGTAGAAGAGGTTCGAGAGAAGGGGGCATCGACGAGGTTCGAGGCGACGGATCGGAGTCGAAGTTCGTCGATAGAGGGCATGGTTCTAAAATTGGTGGAACGGAAGCGAGGCGAGACTTCGCGATAGTCGTCAGCGTCAATGCACGTTCGGGTTATGGGGATCCAGCGCATTCCGCGGCTTTGCGCGCCTGGCATTGCGCTCAGGACTTGGGACAATGTTGTGTTGTGAATCTTGTGTAGTTAGCGACGGCATGGTAGAAACACGACGGGTTCGTGCGTGGCGAATCACCCGGGATGTCGGTCCCGGCTACAGAAAGGCAGACTGTAATGATTCAGACGTACCAGCGATTGCGGGAGCGTCGCGCGAACGATGGAGTCGATGGTGGATTCACCCTCATCGAGCTCTTGATCGTCATCGTCATTCTGGGCATTCTGGCCGCCATCGTGGTCTTTGCTCTAGGTGGTGTGACGGGCAAGAGCAACACGGCAGCCTGCCAGTCTGATGCTCGGACGGTGGGGACCGGCGTCGCAGCACTCGAGGCGGAGAACCCAGGTCTGACGTTCTCAAGCCTGGCGTGGGAGGCCGATATGACGTCAGTTCCGCCGGCCGCTTCGACACAGAACGGAACGGGATACATCGTTGATGGCTCCCAAACCGTCTTTGGCGGCCCGTTCGTCCAGACCTGGCCGTCGCAAAATGGTGTTTACACTGTTGCGGTGTTCACGACGGCAACGGACTTTCCGAACGTCTTCGTGCCGGGTAGCACATCATCCACCGCGACACCGGCAGTCGGCGACGTTCTAGTTGCGCATGGCAACCTAACAACAAGCACCGCCGGTGGCCCCTCGACTAACAACTGGTACGACGCGACCATGAATCCGGTGTCGGCGTGCGGCTCAGCGGTCAACGGCTGACGTTGACTGCGATGCTGTCGCTCAATGTCATCGATCGGATCGTTGACCTTTCGAGCGGCAGTCGTGGAGTGAGTACACAGTCGGGTCGCTAGGACAGGTGACTGAAGTCACCTGTCCTAGCGACGCACTGCATATATCGGAGCAGAAATGCAATCCAAAGCAGACGTCAGCAGAATCGATCCCTGGCTCCAGATTTTGTGGGACCACGGCGGCTCCGACCTATTGGTCGCTGGTGGCTCGGCTCCTCGAATCCGCGTCAATGGGCGTCTGGTTCCTGTTGAGGGTGCGCCGGTCCTCGCGGCTGACGAAGTCAGCGATCTGGCGTTCCCGCTCCTGACGAAGGGGCAGCAAAAGACATTTGACGAGATGATGGACGTGGACTTTGCGTTCTCGTGGCGCGACCTCGCCCGCGTCCGTGGCAGCATCTTCACCCAACGCGGACAGACCGCGATGTCGTTGCGCATCATCCCGACGAAGATCCCGAGCTTTGAGCAGTTGGGCCTTCCCTGGGTGGCGGAGTGGGTCGCTATCCAGCCGCGCGGATTCGTGCTGGTGACGGGGCCCACGGGGTCGGGAAAGTCGACGACCCTGGCTTCGATCATTGATCGAATTAACGACACGCGGGCTACACACATCCTCACGATCGAGGATCCGGTCGAGTATGTGCACCACCACAAGGTGTCTGCGGTCAGCCAGCGCGAGATCGGTCTCGATAGCCCATCCTTCGAGCGGGCATTGCGATCGGCGCTGCGCGAGGACCCCGACATCCTGCTTCTTGGTGAGATGCGTGACATTGACTCGATCCAGATGGCGCTCACCATGGCGGAGACCGGTCACCTGGTCTTCGCAACGCTGCACACCAACGACGCGCCTCAGGCCATCGACCGCATCATCGACGTCTTCCCGGCGTGGCGCCAGGAGCAGACGCGCGTGCAGTTGGCCGCCTCTTTGACGGCGATCATCGCGCAGCGACTGGTGCCGAGGAAGGATGGCGGCATGGTCGCGGCCTTCGAGGTTCTGGTCGCGACCAGCTCGGTACGCAATCTGATTCGCGAAGGCCGATCCAATCAACTGATCAACGTCATGTTCACGAACGCCAAAGAGGGCATGCAGGTCATGGAGTCCGACCTGGCCAAGCTGGTGGTGGACGGGACGATATCGTACGAGAGTGCCGTCGCGACGAGCGCTCACCAGAAGGAGCTCACTCGCTCCCTGGAGTTCCTGGGGTTCAAGATCCCCAAGGACTGACACCCCGTGACGCTGCACCGGGGCCCAGACCTTCCGTACGTCCTCGTCGCGGGCGTGGTGCCGGTGTCGAGCGGCTGGTTGGTGGCCTCGGCCAAGATGCACGCCGCGACCTTCGCCCCCGAGTCTCCCAAGGTCTACGAGTCGGTGCTCGACGTGCTGAACGAGCGCCCGTCGTTCGCGACAATCGTGATCTACGCCCCGATTGGATTCCGCGAAGATGTTCAAGCACCGCGCCGGACCTGCGACATCGAAGCTCGAGCGTTGCTCGGGAATCGGGCGCTGACGCTGACGTCGGCACCCACGCGGAAACACTTGAACCCCTCGCAGTGGCATGAAGATGGTCTCGACGCGGTCACGGTCGTTCGCCTCAACCACTACCGCGAGCTGTACGTCGAGCTCTCGCCGTTTCGTCAGAGAACCCTCTATTCGGGTCACCCGGAACTGAGTTTCTACCAGTTGAACGGAGACGTCCCGCTTCGCTGGTCCAAGCGTCGGGAGGAAGGGCGCGAAGAACGCCGGGCACTGTTGATGCGCCGTGTACCGGGAATCACATCGGTAATTGACGCTGACTTGGCAGTTCCGGAAAAGCATCTCTACGACGCAGGCGCCCTGTTGTGGACGGCACGCCGCGTGAACGGGCGCGCGGCAACCCGCATACCTGCGAACGGGGAGTGGGACAGCGAGGGACTGCGTACTGAGTTCGTATATTGAACTATCCGAGCAAGGGGCGCAGCGCTGGCCAATAGCTCAGCATGGGCACGGTGAAGAGGATGGCGATGCCAGCACCGACAGCCAGGAAGACGCCGTAGGGGACGGGCTGACGTCGCTCGAGTCGGTGCATGGCAATGAGGGCGATGCCAACGACCGACCCCACCAAGTTCGCCAGGAAGAAGCCAACGATGACCGCGCCGATACTCAGCCAGCCCAGGGCGAAGCCGAGCAGTGGTGCCAGGCGCACATCTCCTAGCCCGAGGGCCCGCGGGCTGACCGTGTGGATCGCACCGAAGAGCGCGAGCCAGACCACGGCGCTCAGTACGGCGACCACGCTGCGGTGCCACTCGTCCAGCCAGGCCGAGGACGCGAGAAGCAGTGCGACAACGAGCGCTGTGGACACGTAGACGACGCGGGTCGGCAGGCGCAGATGCTCCACGTCGATGAGCGCGAGCGCGATGAGGCTGGCACCGCACACGAGGTAGGCGGCGAGTTGGGGGTGCGGCCCGATGCGCCACGCGATCAGCGCGAAGGCGAGCGCAGTCGCCGCCTCGACGAGCGGATACCGAACCGAGATGGCCGCCCCGCAGGACCGGCACCGCGCGTGCAGGGCCAGCCAGGAGATGACGGGGATGTTGTCGCGCGCGGCGATCGGCGTGTGGCACGTGGGACAGGCCGAGCGCGGAGCGACGACCGACAGTCCGCGGGGGACGCGATAGATGACGACGTTCAGGAAGGACCCGACGACCAGGCCGGCGATCGCGCTCCAGGTCACCAGTGCCGCCGTCACGCCTGCACACTACCGAGCACGTCGCATCGCTACCCGATGGGGGATCCGGTTCGTCTTTCGTCACGACGATGCACCAATTCGCGCAGTGCCGTCGATAGCCTGAAAGTGGCGCCAGGTGGTGCGCAAGGTCGAACACGACCGAAGACGTCTGCGGTCGAGGAGGAGATGAGTGGCGCTTCGCTATCGGTACGGAGCGAGCTTCATCGACGAGGCCTCGGGGGTGCGCTTTGAGGGGCACCACCCGCTCGAGCGACCCGACCTGTGGCGTCGCTACCTCGACGACGCCGAGGGCAAGTATCGCAGCTACGGCTTCGAGAGCACCCTGCGTCGACGGGAGCTCGAGGAAGGGCGCGGCGTCCCCCTGTTCTTCGTGGGCTTCGCCCCCGACGGCGAGCCGGTCGCCGGCCTACGCTTCCACGGTCCCCTCGAGAACCGGTGGGGAGCCGCCCTCATGGAGGAGTTGGCCACCCTGCCCGAGATCGACGAGATCGGCGACCTGATCGACCGGGAGGTACGCCTGGGCGTCATCGAGGCCAAGGGCGGCTGGGCCAAGGGCGCCTCCGTGCTCGGGGTCCGGATGGTCGCGACGATCTCGCGGATGATGACCCACGCCGCGACGTGGCTCGGTGCCGAGCGCACCATCGCCGCGGTCTCCGATCAGCTCATCCCGGTTGGCAAGGTCGCTGGCGGCGAGGTCCTGAGTCGAAACTGGGTGCCCTTCCCCGACGAGCGCTATCGCACCTATGCCGTCACCTGGCAGCGCGGGCGCACCTACGACTTGGCCGACGACGAGAACCGCCGAGCCCTGCGGCGCGAGGCCGAGCAGCTGGCCCGGGGTCCCCGCCAGACCGGCCCGGCGTCACTCGATGCGGCGTCCCCGCGGACCCAGTCGTTTCGCCCGCTCGTTCTCGACGTCGCCACGCGCAGTGACCGCGAGGTCCTGCGCATCCTGCGCGAGGACCCGGCCCTGCAGGCGATCGACCGCCTGGCCGAGCAGCAAGAGCAGGTCGCCCAGCTCAAGCCCACTCCCTCGGCCAAGGAGCTCGACGAGCCGGCGCGCTGGGTCTACTACCCCTGGCGGCGCGCCGTCGTGCGCCTGCTCGGTCCTCGGGCGTTCAGCCGGGTCCGCCTCGATCGGAATCGGCCCAAGCTCACCGCCGAGGAGCAGCATCGCCTCCGGGGCCTGCGCGTGGGCGTCGTCGGGGCCAGTGCCGGGCACTCGGTCGCTCACGTCATCGCGATGGAGGGCCTGGCCGGCGAGCTGCGCCTGGCCGACTTCGACACGGTGGCCCTGACGAACCTGAACCGGCTGCCCGTCAGCGTGCTGGACCTCGGGATCAACAAGGCCGTCGTCGCGGCTCGCCGCATCGGCGAGATCGACCCGTACGTGTCGATGATGGTGCTGAGCGAGGGCTTGACGCTGGAGAACCTCGACCAGTTCCTCGACGGGCTCGACGTCGTCATCGAGGAGTGCGACTCCCTCGACATGAAGTACTTGGTGCGCGAGGCGGCTCGCGCCCGGCGGATCCCGGTTCTCATGGAGACCAGCGACCGCGGGGTGCTCGACGTGGAGCGCTTCGACCTCGAGCCCGACCGGCCGCTCTTCCACGGGCTGCTGGGTGACATGACGGCCGAGCGCCTCGCCAGCTTGACGCTCTTCGAGAAGGGGCCGTATCTGCTGCGACTGCTCGGCACGGCCGAGGTGTCGGCGCGCGGGGCGGTGACGTTCTTCGAGCTGGGCACGACCATCACCGGGTGGCCCCAGCTGGCCAGTGAGGTCACCTTGGGGGCGGCGTCGGTGGCCACGGCCCTGCGTCACCTCGCCCTGGGGGCTGATCTGCCCTCGGGCCGGATCCGCATCGACCTCGACGAGGCCCTCGGCGGGATCGCGCCCGTCGATCTCGAGATCGACTCGGACATCGACCTCGACGCCCCGCCGCCCGAGGACCCCGTGCCCGTCGACGTCGACGACGTCACCTTGATCGTGGATGCGGCGCGACGTGCTCCCTCGGGGGGCAACGTCCAGCCGTGGCGCTTCGAGGCGGACGACGACGAGGTGCGCTTCTTCCTGGTCTCGGACCACGCGGCCGCGATGGACGTTGCCCACCGGGGCAGCTACGTGGCCCTCGGCGCCGCCGTGCTGAACGCGCGCACGGCTGCTGCTGCCACTGAGCGCCTTGGTGACGTCCAGCTCTTCCCCACCGGAGTTGCCAGCTCACACGTGGCCACGCTCCACCTGGGCCGTGGCGCCGATGCCCAGCTCGCCGCTTTGTATCCCGCCGTGCCCCGTCGCGTCACGAATCGACAGGCCGGGGACCCCGACGTCTCGTTGACCGACGGCGACGTGGAGTCCCTCCAGCGTGCCGTCAGCACCGAAGGCGCGGGTCTGCGCCTGCTGCTGTCGCCCGCCGAGTTGGGCGCGGCGGGCGACGTGCTCGGTCGCTGCGACCGACTGCGCTTCCTCATCCCGCGCGTCCACGCCCAGATGCTGGGGGAGATCCGCCTGCCCGGGCGCGACCCGCTCGACGAGGGCCTCGACGTGCGCACCCTCGAGATGGACCCAACCAGCGTGGCCGCCCTCGGGCTGCTCGAGCGCCCCGAGGTCATGGCCCACCTGGCCGAGTGGCGCGCGGGCCGGATGCTCGGCCTGCGCACGCAGCTCATGGTCACGACGTCATCGGCCTTGGCGGCGATCACGATCCCGCGTGTCGAGCCGTTGTGGTACATGCGCGCGGGCGCGGCGACCGAGCGCTTCTGGCTGACCGCGACGTTGGCGGGCCTCGCGGTCCAGCCGGTGGTGCCCGTCTTCTTGTACGCGACGAACGACTTCGAGCGCCGCGAGCTCGGAGGTGAGCGCTACCTCGACGAGATGTTCGATCTGGCCTCGCGCTTCAATGGGTTGTTCGATCTCGACCCGGGCGAGACCATCGCGATGGTCTTGCGCGTGTCGGTCGCACCACCCGCCAGTGCACACAGCGTCCGACGGCGACTCGACGACGTCTGGGTGCGCACAACAGAGCTGGACAACACTGATTCCGTTGTCGAAATGTAGCGAAACGATATCTTGCCCAATTTTCGTGTTTCGCCCTACGATGGCGTGACAGAACGGCGTTGAGTCGCCGCCGCGAAAGGCCTGTCCCCATGGTCGAAACCACTGTGTCGCACACAGCGCAGTCGCACGACGAGATGCGCCTGATTGTCGACTCGCTGGTGCACGTCGTGGCGGGGACGCAGATCGTCGCGGTTGTCGGGCCATTGGATGGTCTGGCGCCCGAGCTGGAGCCCTACGTCACGCCCGAGGCGGCCGGTGCCTTCACGGCTCTGTCCACCAAGGCCCAGGCGGCCCTCAAGGTGGATCGCGCCGTCGCGTCCGTCTCGGCGACGGTCCAGGGAATCGAGTGGGGCGGGCTGGTCGAGGTGATTCGCGACGAGCGCGAGACCGTCGTGGGCATGCTGCTCGTCGCTCGGCAGGGCCGGACGTGGTCGAAGCGCGAACGCTCCGTGGTGCGCGCGTTCGCGGGACTGCTCAGCCACATCACGACGTTGGCCCAGCGCGAGACACTGCTCACGCGCCAGCAGCGTCTCGACGAGCTCGTCGCGCGGGTCGCCGAGCGGCTCATGTCGGCCACCTCGTCGACGCGTCAGGCCGACCTGCAGTGGACGATCCGCGAGCTCGGCGAGTTCCTGGGCAGCGATGTCGCCTTGATGCGCCGCAACGACCTGGTGCGGGGACTCAGCATCATGGTGGCCGAGTGGCCCGTTCGCGAGAACATCCCCGACCCCGACCCGCTCGGTGAGGTCCCCTTCGATGCCGATCCCATCTTCGCGGCGACCCGTGACCTGAAGGGTCCCTACCTGACGGGCAAGGCGGACGACGTCGACGACGAGTACAAGCAGCACATCAACGACTCGACGGGGGCCACACCCGCCGCCGGCGCAGCCGTCCCGCTGCTGGTCGGCGAGACCACGTGGGGCGTGCTGGGCTTCATTCACTTCAACCGGCACAACTGGATCCCGGCCGAGATCAACGCGCTGCAGGCCGTGGCCTCGCTGCTGGTCCAGATGCAGTCGCGGATCGATGCCGAAGAGCGCATCATCTTCAATGCCAACCACGACGAGCTCACGGGCCTGGCCAACCGGCGGGCCCTGCTCGAGGAGCTGCGCGCCCGCATCGCCTCGCGGCGCGACACCGCGGTGATGGTCATCGACCTGGACCGCTTCAAGGTGATGAACGACTTCCTCGGCCACGCCAACGGCGACCGCCTGCTCGTGGTGATGGCCGACCGCCTGCGCACCTCGGTGCGCACCGGGGACTTCGTGGCGCGCCTCGGCGGGGACGAGTTCGTGTTCCTGGTCGACCGCGCACGGACCGAGATGGAGGCGATGGCCAGCGCCTACCGGATGCTGGAGGTCATCGCCCAGCCCGTCGAGATCGCCGGGCAGGTGATGAACCACACCGCGAGCATCGGGATCGCGATGGCCCAGCCCGTCGTGGCCCCCACCGAGCTCCTCAGCCGTGCCGACATCGCCATGTACCACGCCAAGTCGCGGGGCCGGAACCGGGCGGTCGTCTTTGACCGTGAGTTGCGCGAGCGCGTTGACGAGCGCTCCGAGATGGAGCTGCAGCTGCGCGAGGCGATTGACGGCGACGGCCTGCGCCTGCACTTCCAGCCGGAGATCGACCTGACGACGGGTCGGCTGCTGGCGGTGGAGTCGCTCGTGCGCTGGCAGCACCCGAGCAAGGGCCTGCTCGCCGCCTCGGAGTTCATCACCGTGGCCGAGGAGACCGGTCTCGTCACGAGCCTGGGTCGCTGGGTCTTCGCCGAGGCGTGCCGCCAGCTCAGTGTCTGGCAGCACGAGTACCCGAAGCTCGACTTCAAGGTCCGCGTCAACATGTCGCCGGCGGACTTCCGCCTCGGCGACCTCGTCTCGTTCGTCGAGAGCTCGCTGGCCCGCTACCGCGTGCCCGGATCACGCATCTGCATCGAGTTGACCGAGTACGCCGTCGTCGACGACCCCGAGCAGACCGCGCGCATCCTGCGGGGATTCCGCGAGTTGGGGCTGGAGATCGCGCTCGACGACTTCGGGACGGGCTTCGCCTCGATGTCCGAGCTCAAGAACCTGCCCGTCGACCTGCTCAAGCTCGACATGAGCTTCGTGCGGGGAATCGCGCGTGACCCCTTCGACCGGGCGATCGTGGACGCGATCATCCGTTTGGGCAAGGCCCTCGGCAAGGAGATCATCGCCGAGGGCGTCGAGTCGTCGGTGATCGTCGAGAGCCTGCTCGAGCTGGGATGTCACCGCGGCCAAGGCTTCCTCATCTCCATGCCCGTTGCGTCGGGCGATCTCCGGGAGCTGCTCAGCGTGGGGGCAGCTTCCGGGATCGCTGTGCCGGCCCTGTCGGCTCGCCGGGATGTGCTCGAGTGGTGAGCCTGCATAGTCCGGCTCCCTCGACCCGCGACGAGGCCGAAGGGCCATGGCTCTTCGAGACGATGCTGGCCGAGTTGGTCGACGGCGAGCTCGGCCTGGGCTTCATCTACAGCCTGCTCGCCCGGCTGGCCAAGCGCTACGAGTTGACGGACGCCATCGTGGTCCTGCGCCACGAGTCCTTCGGCACGCAGAGCTTCCGGCTCGGCGGGCGCCCGGTGCGGCCCGCCATGGTCGCCGAGCTCACCGAGACGCCCGGCGTGCTCTGTGAGCCCGCGGTCGTCCCGGATCACGAGTGCGACGCGGTGCGCACGGCGTCCCAGCTCGCGCTGTCCCTGCACCTGGCACGCTTCAACGCCGGCCACGACGCTCTGACGGGTGTGGACAACCGGCGCACTTTCGACCACGCCCTTGACGTGGCCTCCGCGCGCAGTGCGCGCTACGGCTGGGCCTTCACGCTGGTCATGATCGACCTCGACGACTTCAAGGCGCTCAACGACCGAGCGGGCCACGCCTACGGCGACCACCTCCTGCGGCAGTTCGCCTTCGCCCTACGGCGCAGCGTCCGCAACGGCGACACCGCGGCGCGCCTCGGGGGAGACGAGTTCGGCGTGATCCTGGCCAGCGCCGAGGGGGCCGAGGCCAGTGGCTTCCTCGACCGCCTGCGGGCGCAGGTCAAGGCTGTCGCCGACGACCTGGACTTCACGGCGGGCTGGGCGAACTCGCCCAAGGACTCGGCGGATCCCGAGGAGCTCTACCGCATCGCGGACCACCGGCTCTACGAGAAGAAGGGGGAGGGGCGATCGTGACGGCGCGCATCGATGAGGACTTCGAGCTGGAGCTGCGGAGCCTGCCGGGTGTGCTCAACGTGGCGATCGAGCACGACGTCACCGAGGGCGGGCGTGTCACCCTGCTTGTCGTGGGCCCCCATCCCGACAAGACCGCCCAGGCGGCCACCCAGGTCGCTGGTCTCTACTACCCGGACATCGACGTCGTCGTCGAGCAGGCGGCCGAGACGTCACCGGTGGTCATGGGCAGTGAGGCGCGGGTCATCCTGGTGCGAGCGGACTACGACGTCGGGGCCGGCTCGTGCGAGGTGGAGCTGTCACACCGCGGGCGGGTCGGTGTGGGCCACTCGTCGAGTGGGCCCCTGATCGGCGGCGCCGAGGCGACCCTGCTCGCTCTGCGCGACCTTGGCTACGACGTGCCCTTCCGCCTGGCCGGTGCCACGACGGTCCCGGCCCTGCGCACGTGGCCCGTCCTGGTCACCATGTGCTCGACGGCCGACGGCCAGGAGCGCTTCGGCGTGGCCCTCGCGGGTGACGACGTCGTCGCGGCCGCCCGAGCCGCCCTCGATGCGCTCAACCGGTACCCGATGACCTTTCGCCACGGGTAGATGACGACCCCCGACGAGGTCGCGCCACCGCGACTTCAGCCTGGACGGGCGGCGGCCCTGCGACCAGCGTGGGTGCTCACCGGCACGTTGGGCGCGATTGCTCTGTACATCGCGGTAATCCGGCTGCTCGGAGGGATCACCGAGGGTGACTCGGCCGTCTCTCTGTACTCGACCTGGGCCATCGCCCACGGGCACCTGGCGTGTGCCTACCCACCGCCCGGATTCCGCTCCCTGCACCTGCCCGGTATCGCCCAGCCCTACACCAGCATCACACCCTTTTACCCGGTCGTCTCGGGCCTGCTCGTGGCGCTGTTCCGCATCGGGCACGCCACGGCCTTCCCGAGCATCGCCGCCCTCGGCCCACATTGCGCCAACGCGTACCACGCGATCTTCGCGTGGTCCGTGCGCTCGAGTTCCGCCTTGACGACCATCCAAGTCGGATACGTCAGCGCCGCTCTCGCGCTGGGAGCCGTGGTCCTCCTGTGGCGGGCGAGCGGGCGTCCCTTGCGGGTGCGCCACCTCGGCACCCTTGTTCTCGTGGCTCTCGCGGCGCCGGTCATCGGCTGCCTGCTCGAGTTCTACCACCCCCAGGATCTCCTCGCTCTCGCACTGACCCTGGCGGGACTCGCTGCGGCACTGCGCAGCCGGTGGGCGTGGGCCGGAGTGGCCCTCGGCCTCGCCGTGACGACCCATCAGTTCGCGTTACTCGTCGCGGTCCCCTTCCTCGTGCTGGTGCCGCGGCCCGCGTGGTGGCGCTACGTGGGGGGACTCGCTGGGGCGGTGATCGCCGTCGACCTGCCGTTCCTCGTTGCCACCGCGGGCCGGGCCACGCGGGCGATTGTGATCGGGTCGGGCTTCACCCGGTCGTTCGGTGGGACTGTCGTGTGGGAGCTGACCAAGAGCGGGGCGCCCCTCTTCGCGTTGTCGCGGGTAGCGCCGATCCTGGTCGGCGTAGCACTCGTGGCCGTCGTGCGGCGGCGATTGGGTGAACAAGTCTACGAACCAACAACACTGCTCTCTCTGGCCGGCGTGCTGCTCGGGTTGCGGCTCGTGTTCGAAGTCAACCTCTGGGGCTACTACTTCGCGGCGCTCGCCACTCTGGTCCTCGTCGTCGAGGCGATGCGCGGGCGCTGGCGGCCCGCCGTGGTGTTCTGGTGGCTGACCCTCTGGATGGCGTTTGACCCGCTACCAGGAGGCTTTCAGACGAACTCCACGATCCTCGACATCCGTTTGCGGGAATGGGGCCCGACGTACCTGACGATCGCCGTGGTGCTGGCGGTGGCCGTGGGCACGGCGACGCGCCGCCTGCGCTGGTGGTGGTGGCTCTGGGGCATCGGAGCAGCGCTCGCCTTCGTGCACGTGCCGGTGGTCGACGTCCTGTCCCGCCACGCCTGGCCGACCTGGCTGTGGCAGGTCATCCTGGTTCCGTGGGGTCTGGCGCTCGTTGCGACGCCGTTGATTGCCGCGTTGCGCCAAGGTTTTGATCAGGAGAGACGCAGAGAGCCCGAGAGCGAAGTTCACTTGAATAGCGTTTACAAGTGACGTTGAACCTTCACTAGGCTGACCGCGACAAGGGGGTTAGTGGGCGTGGACCGGTCAGTACCCATGACGCTCGCGGACGCGCTCGGGGCGAGCGGGTTCTTGGAGGCGACCGCGACAGCGTTCATGCTGCGCGACGCGTCCGGACACGTCCTGGACGTCAACGACCGCTCCGAGCGGGTCTTCGGGTGCTCGCGCGAGGACCTGATGAGCGACGACGCCACGCGGCTCACCTGGGACCCGGTCCACCAGGACGGGTCGCCCTTCTTGCGTGACGAGCTCCCCTTCGCCGTCGCGGTGCAGACCCAGGACCCGGTCTACGGCGAGGTCCAGGGACTGCTCACGCCGACCGGCGAGCGGCGGTGGTACACCGTGAACGCCTACCCGATCGTCGAGGGCGACGAGTGCACGGCGGTGCTGCTGGCGTACCTGGACGCCGGGGAGCGCGTGCGGCGCAGCCAGCTGGTCGACCTCCTGCTCGCGGTGGCCGAGCGTCCGGCTCACCCGACGGGTGAGGCCGAGACCTTCCAGCACCTGTGCCACACGCTCGTCGACGCGGGACCCTTCGCCCTGGCGTGGGTCGGCGTGGCCAGCGAGGGACCCGAGCGTCGGGTCGACGTCGTCGAGGCCGTCGGCGTCACCGGGTTCATCACCCCCGACCTGGTGTCGTGGTCGACGACCCGGTCCAACGGCCTGGGACCCTCGGGCATCGCGCTGCGGGGCGGCCACCCGGTCGTCGTGAACGACATGGCCCTGTCGCCCATGGTGCACCAGTGGCGCGACCAGTTGGCGCGCTACGACCTGCGCTCGGCCGTGGTCCTGCCCTTCCGGCCGGGCGGGCGCCGTGCGGTGCTCGCCGTCTACGACCGCCATCCCAACGCTTTCGACGAGCTCACGGTGGCCGGTCTCGAGCGGATCGTGCGCGAGGCCGAGCGGGTGATCGCCCACGGCGAGTCGGTGCGACGGCTGTCCACGGCCCTCGAGGGGACCCTGGCCGCGCTGTCCCAGGTGACCGAGGCGCGCGATCCCTACACCGCGGGACACCAGGTGCGGGTGGGAGCGCTGTCGACGGCCCTGGGCACGCGCCTCGACATCGACGCCGACCTGGTGCGGCTCATCGGGCAGGCCGGAGACGTCCACGACGTCGGCAAGATCGCTCTGGCCTCCGAGATCCTCATCAAGCCGGGTCGTCTCAGCGACCTCGAGATGCGCATGGTGCGGCGGCACTCGTCGGTGGGACACGAGATCCTGGCCCAGGCCTCACTGCCCTGGCCGATCCCCGAGGTCGCCCTCCAGCACCACGAGCGGCTCGACGGCTCGGGCTATCCGGGAGGACTCGCCGCCAGCGAGATCGGGCTGCCGGCGCGGATCGTGGCCGTCGCCGACGTGATCGAGGCCATGTCGAGCCACCGCCCCTACCGGCCGGTCGTGGGCAAGGAGGAGGCCCTGGCGTTCGTCGAGGCGAATGCCGGTACCCTCTTTGACACCGACGTCGTGGCCGTGGCGCGTGACGTTCTCATGGACGGCTTCCGCTTCCCGGAGGCGACGACACCGAGCATCGTCTCGATCTAGATGAGGACGCGCGGGTCGGGTTGCCGGGACGGAGTCGTGGCCGCTAGGTTGGGGCGCCGCGTCGGGCACCCAGCTCGGGCGAAGGGATGATCGTGGACAACGACACTAGCCCGATGCGCTCGGCGCGCTACCTCACCGAGTACCTCGACGCGACTCACGTCGGCTTCGGGTACTTCGACACCCGTGGGGTGGTGCGTGACTGCAACGAGGCGATCGCTGACCTCCTCCACACCACGACGGACCAGCTCCTCGGACTGGCCGTGCGCGCGCTCGCGGGATCCGACGGTGCGGGGCCCTTCACCTTCGACGATCCCGCCGTCGCCCGCACGTTCGACACCTCGCGCGTGTATCGCAACGTGGTCGTCGGCTTCGTCTTCGCGGAGCACCCCCGCCGCTGGCTCTCGGTCGACTCGTATCCCGTCGTCGAGAACGGCCGGGTTCGCGGGGTGGTGGCCACGTTCACCGACGTCACGGCCCAGCGCACCGACGAGCGCATGCTGCGACTGCTGGCCGAGGTGACCCGCACCGTGCCGGTCGCGCCCGACGAGGACGCCGCCCTGCAGTCCGTCGTCGACACCCTGTGCGCGGTGGGCGAATTCCCCGTGGCCTGGGTGTCGCGGGCCACGCCGGAGGGTGCCGTCGTCACCCATCGCGCCGGCGTCGTCGACTACCTCGACGGCCTCTCCTTCGAGGCGCCGGCTCACGCCCCGATCTGGATGGGCCCGACGCTGCGCGCCCTGCGCGAAGAGCGACCGGTCGGTGTCGACTCGGTCCTCCACGATCCCGACTTCGCCCCGTGGCGCGACCGCGCGATGCACTTCGGCATCGAGTCGTTCCTGGCCCTGCCGCTCGCCCTGGGTCGGCGACGCGCGACGCTGACGGTCGCGGCCCACGACAAGTTCGCCTTCCCGCCCCCGATCGAGGACGAGCTGCGGGCGCTGGTGGCCGAGATCGAGCTCCTGGTCGCGCACACGCGCACGCGGGCCGAGCTGGAGCACTCCTTGCGCGGGACCGTGAGCGCGATGGTGCGCCTGACCGAGATTCGCGATCCCTACACCGCGGGCCACCAGGCTCGGGTCAGCGCGCTCAGCCGCCGGCTCGCCGAACGCCTGAACTGGTGCGCCGGGGACATCGACGCGGTCGCCAGCGCCGCCGCCCTCCACGACGTGGGCAAGATCGCCATTCCCTCCGAGATCCTGGGCCGACCCGGTCCCCTCAGCGCGCTCGAGTTCGAGGCTGTGGCCCGCCACGCCGAGCTGGGGGCCGAGATCGTGGAGGAGGCGTCACTCTCCCCGGTGTTCGTCGACGTCGCCCGGCACCACCACGAGCGCCTGGATGGCTCGGGCTATCCCGACCACCTCGTCGATGGGGCCATCTCCCCCTTCGCGCGGCTCGTGGCGGTCGCCGACGTGGTCGAGGCCATGGTGCACCACCGCCCCTACCGGCCGGCGTGGACGCTGGGTGACGCGCGCGAGGAGCTGCGCCACGGGGCCGGCGTGCGCTACGACGCCGAGGTGGTGGACGCCTGTATCGCGCTCATCGACGAGGGGTTCACCTTCGCGTTGGCGAGGCCGAGCGGCGTGCCCATCAGGGGGTTGACCTCCGACAGCGGCACGGCCTGAGAGAACAGGAAGCCCTGGGACAGGTCGCAGCCGGCCTGGCGCAAGCGGTCCAGGTCCTCGGGAGTCTCGACGCCCTGGGCGACGACGTCGATGCCGGTGCGGTGGCCGAGGGTCACGATGACGTCGACCAGCGCGTCGTGCAGGTTCGCGTCGGTGGGCGGGCGCACCAGGGAGCGGTCGATCTTCACGAAGCGCAGGTCGAGGTGCAGCAGCTGGGCGAGGGAGGCCAGGCCGTCGCCGAAGCCATCGAGGGCGCAGCCCACGCCGAGGTCGCGCAACTCGGTGACGACGAGAGAGGTGCGCGCAGCGTCCTCGAGGGCCACACGCTCGGGGATCTCGACTACCAGGCGGTGGTGGGCCAGTCCGCTGGCGGCCAGGGCGGCCCGCACGTGGCCGGTCAGCTCGGGGTCGAAGAGCTGGCGAGCCGACAGGTTCACCGTGACGTAGGGCCCGTCGAGGGCGGGCGACCAGCTGGCGGCGGCCCGGGTCGCCTCGCGCAGGGCGAAGGCGCCCAGCTCACCGATCAGGTCGGTGGGCTCGGCCAGGCCCAAGAACTCGGAGGGCGCGATCCAGCCGCGCTCGTGGTGCTGCCAGCGCATGAGGGCCTCGAAGCCGACCGCGGTCGTGGTCTGGGCCGAGACGATGGGCTGGAAGTGCATCGACAGAGAGCCGTCGGACAGGGCGTCGCGCAGCGCCTGCAGGTCGTGGCCCCGTCCCGAGTGACTCTGATCGAGGCTGGGGGAGAAGACGGTGTAGCGGTTGCGGCCCAGCCGCTTGGCCTCGTAGAGGGCGAGGTCGGCCTGCTCCAGCACGGCCAGGTCGTCGGGCGACTCGATGTCCCAGATCGCCACGCCGATGCTGGCGTGCTGCTCGACGCTGAGACCCATCACGGCGAACGGCTTCTCGAGCGATCCGAGCAGGCGCTCGGCGATACGCCGGACCTGCTCGGCCTGGTGGACGCCCTCGACCAGGTAGACGAACTCGTCGCCCCCGAAGCGGCACAGCGTGTCGGCGGTGCGCGCCACCTCCTCCAGGCGGCGGGCGACCGCGATCAACACCTGGTCACCCACGAGGTGGCCGTGCGAGTCGTTGACGTCCTTGAAGTCGTCGAGGTCGACCATCAGGATCGCGCCGAAGCCGCCCTGGCGCGTGACCTTGGCGCGGGCGCGCGCCAGCCGGTCCTCGAGGAGCGCGCGGTTGGCGAGCCCGGTGAGCGGGTCGTGGAGCGCCTGGTGGGCCAGCTGGGCGGTCAGGGACCGCTCCTCGGTGACGTCCCGCTCGCTGATGACGTTGAAGAGCAGGTGGCCGCTCGCGTCATAGGCGGCGCGCCGGGCGACCTCGACCACCAGCACCCGGCCGTCGCGGTGGACGTAGCGCTTGACGTAGTGCTCCGCATCGACCTCGTGGCGGCGCACCCGCTCGAGTGATGCCTCGGTCAGCCCGAGGTCCAGGGGGTAGGTGAAGGAGGTCGAGTCCTGGCCGAGCAGCTCGTCGCGGGTGCGTCCCAGGAGGTCGCAGAACGCGTCGTTGGCCGCGAGGATCCGGTCCCGATCGTCGGTGAAGACGATGGGGGCCACCGAGATGTCGAAGGCCAGCCGGTAGCGCAGCTCGGAGTCGCCGTGCAGGCTGGTGCGGTGCAGGTCGTCGAGGTCGCGCACGATCGCCAGGGTCATCGGCTCCCCGTCCAGGTCGAGTTGCGACAGTGCGATGTCGGCGTCTCGTTCGGCCCCATCCTTGGTGACCAGCGAGAGGTGCGAGTGGCGCCCCGAGGGTCGGCGCTGCACCCCGTCGGCGAAGCGCTCGCGCGTCAGGGCGTGGGCGGCCGACACGCGCTCGGGCACCAGGCACTCGACGGACAGGCCCTCCAGCTCGGCGGTGCTATAGCCGCTGTAGTCGGCGAAGGTCTCGTTGGCCAGATGGATGTGGCCCGTCGCGTCGATCAATAGGGCGCCGTCGGGGATCGAGGATAGGAACTGAGCCCACCCGACTGCTGAGCCGTCCGACTCGCTCACGCTCGCCCACCTTTGCGCAGCCGGCACACCCCGGGCGCAACCAGCCACAGTAGCAGCGCGATCTGCGGACGTCGGGGACGCGCCGAAGTCGTCGGGAGGCTTGGGCGACGTCGGGACCTCGGGGGGATCAGCGGGCGTCGGCGCGATCGAGCGCCGCGAGGAAGTCGCGCACGGCTTGGTTCCACGAGTCGGGCTCCTCGAAGTAGGCCGAGTGACCCGCATCGGCGATCTCGACGACGCGGGCGTCGGGGAGGGCTTCGGCGACCGCGAGCATGACGGAGGGCGGGAAGATCCGGTCGTGGTCGCCGACCACGCACAGCACCGGGAGGGAGAGTCGCGTGGCCGCGTCGGCGCCATAGATCGTGCGGGCCAGGCGGTCGATCATCGACTCGGGGTCGACCGAGCCCATGCTCCCGATCATCTGGTAGAGGTGAGCGAGCGCCGGCGCGCGGTGGCGGAAGGTGGCACCGAGCGCGGGATGGTCACCCAGGACGTCGTGCTGGGGGTCGCGCGCGGCGTCACGCGCCAGCCGGGTGATGATCTCGTCGGTGACGATGCCGCCGATCGAGTCGGTGAGGACCAGGGAGCGCGCCAGGTGCGGTCGGGCCAGCGCGGCGCCGACGGCGGTCCATCCCCCCATCGACTGGCCGACCAGGTCCGCGCGCTCGACCTCGAGCTCGTCGAGGATCGCCAGCAGGTCCCCGGAGGCGACCTCGGGGCCGGATCGCTCGTCAAGGTCACTCGAGCGGCCGTAGCCGCGATGGTCCCACGTGATGACCGGGCGATCGTGGGCCAACGCGTGGACCTGCTGGAACCAGGAGGCGTGATTGGAGCCGGCCCCGTGGCACAGCACCAGCGGCAGTCGCGCACTGGCGCCGCCGACCACCTCGAAGTAGAGGCGCTCGCCGTCGTGGTGGACGAAGCCGGTGCGTCGCGACAGGTCCCCCGTGGTCGGCCCGGGCTGGCGGTGTCCCACGACCTCGAAGGCCACCCGGGCGCCGTGCGGAGCAGCGGTCGGGGCCAGGGTGCGACGGGGCGGGGTCCCGGTGAAGAACGCGCGGTAGTGGGCTTCGGCCATCGCCTCGTCGTCGACGTCGGCCAGGTGCATGATCACCAGCTCGATGTCGCCCCACGAGATTCCGTCGGCCGCGAGCGAGCGTCCGACCGCAGCCAGCGCCGCCCCCACCTCCGCGCCCAGGCTGTCTCCCGGGGCGATCGTGGGGGCAATCCAGATGAGGTCGCCCGCCTCGTGCAGCGTCGCGGGCTGCGGGGAACCCGTGGTCGCGCGCGCACCGATCGCCATAGCCTCATCCTGCCACGCAGACTCGCAGGACGAGACCTCGCGCGCGCCATGGATCCGGTGTAGACCTAAGGGGTCGAGGGGTGGTGCGTGGACGCTCGGACCAGGAGAGGATGGGCGGCGCGAAGTGCCGCAGCCGTGGTGCTGCTCGCGGTGGCGCCGCTCCTCACTGGCTCGTCGCCGGCCCGCGCGGCCGGTGTGCCGACCTGCACGTCGGCCCAACTAGTGGTGCACGTCGGCCGTCCCTCCGGGACGGCCGGGACCATCTACTACCCCCTGATCCTCACGAATCATCGGGGGACGTGCGTGCTCTGGGGCGTGCCAGCCATCCAGCCGATTGCCAGCCCGTCGGGTCGCGCCGTCGGCCCGCCGGCGCGCAACGCCAGCATCGGCCAGATGCCCGCGCGCCACGTCTTGGGCCGGGGTGCCTCGGTGGCGGTCGCCTGGGGCGTCAGTGAGGTCGGCAACTACCCGCCCGCGCGCTGTCACGCGGCGCGCGCGTGGGGTGTCGTGATCTCGCTGCGCCCGTTCCTCGCGCCGCGTCGGGTCCGCCTGGTGAATGCCGTGTGCACCCGACAGTCGAGCACGACGACCCGCCTGGTGACACCCGGGGTCACCGGAACCTGACGCAACCGCAACAACGGGCCTACCATCAGCCCGAGAGAAGGGAGAGACCCATGCCGACCCCGACCGAGGAGTTCCGAGCGGCCCGCGACCAATTGCTGGCCCTGCGCGAGGACTACGACGCCGCCCGAGATCGCTTCGCCTGGCCCCGCCCGACGATGTTCAACTTCGCCCGCGACTGGTTCGATGCAGTTCTCGCGACCGAAACCCCCGATCAGCCGGGTCTGGTGGTGATCGAGGAGGACGGATCGGCCGTCAGCTACACCTTCGCGGAACTGTCGACGAGGTCGCGCCAGCTGGCGTCGTGGCTGCGCGACCAGGGTGTCACCCCGGGGATGCGCGTCCTGGTCCTGCTGGGCAACCAGGTCGAGCTCTGGGAGACGACGCTCGCGATCCTGCAGCTGGGCGCCGTGATGATCCCGGCGACGACGCTGCTCACCTCGAGCGACTTGCAGGACCGCATCGACCGCGCGAGCGCCGGCGCGGTGATCGCCCGCGCGGACGTGACCGCGCGCTTCGCCAACGTGTCGGGCAACTACATCAAGGTCTCCGTGGGCGGCGCCTCGGCGGGTTGGCGCGACTTCGAGGATGCGCGCCAGGCCAGCGCCGACTTCGTGCCCGAGGCGCCGACGGCCGCCGACGACCCCTTCCTCATCTACTTCACGTCGGGCACGACGGCGCTGCCCAAGATGGTCGGGCACACGCACGCCAGCTATCCCATGGGACACCTGTCGACGATGTACTGGATCGGGATCCGTCCCGGTGACGTGCACCTCAACGTCTCGAGCCCGGGCTGGGCCAAGCACGCCTGGTCGTCCATGTTCGCGCCCTGGATCGCCGGGGCCACGATCGCGGTCTACAACTACGCGCGCTTCGACGCGGCGGCCATGCTCCAGGTCCTCGTCGACCAGCACGTGACGACGTTCTGCGCGCCGCCGACGGTGTGGCGCATGCTGATCCAGCAGGACCTGGCGAAGTACACGACCAGCCTGCGCGAGCTGGCCAGTGCCGGCGAGCCGCTCAATCCCGAGGTCATCGAGGCGGTCCAGCGCGGCTGGGGCCTCACCATCCGCGACGGCTTCGGTCAGACCGAGACCACCGTGCAGATCGGCAACTCCCCGGGCCAGCCGGTGATCGCCGGATCGATGGGTCGTCCCATCCCCGGGTACACCATCGAGCTCGTCGACCCGATCACCGGCGAGGTGGGCGACGACGGGGAGATCTGCGTCTCCCTGGCCACGGAGCGCCCCCTTGGCCTGATGACCGGCTATCGCACCTCGACGGGAGCCGATGACGCGCGCAACGAGGCGGCCTTCGCCGGCGGCCACTACCACACCGGTGACATCGCCCACCGGGACGAGAGCGGCTACATCACCTACGTCGGGCGATCCGACGACGTCTTCAAGGCCAGCGACTACCGCATCAGCCCCTTCGAGCTCGAGAGCGTGCTGATCGAGCACCCCGCGGTCGCCGAGGCCGCCGTCGTCCCGGCACCCGACGCGATGCGCCTGGCGGTGCCCAAGGCCTTCGTGTCGCTGGTGGCCGGCTACGAGCCGAGCCCCGAGCTGGCCCGGGACATCCTGGCCTACGCCCGCGACCACCTGGCGCCCTACAAGCGAGTGCGGCGCCTGGAGTTCGCCGAGCTGCCCAAGACCATCAGCGGCAAGATCCGGCGCGTGGACCTGCGCAACGCCGAGGAGACGCGGGAGGGCCGGGCGCCGGCCGAGTACCGCGAGGAGGACTTCGCGTAGTCCGGTGGGGCCCGACGGGCCCGGGAAAGAGGGGGACAGCATGCCCGAGTCGACCGGTGACGTCCCGGCCTTCGCCGACAGCGGCGCGACCGGGGTGGCCCACCGCATCGTCGGCACGACGATGCCGGTCCTGGAGGTCGAGCTCCAGGACGGCCAGGCGGTCGTCTCCCAGGGAGGCGAGCTGTCGTGGATGAGTCCGAACGTGCAACTCACCACCGCGACGGCCGGCGCGGGCGCCGCGGGCGTGCTCGGTGTCCTCAAGCGCGTGGCGGCCGGCGGGACGGTCTTCCTCACCCGCTACCAGGCGACGGGGGGCAGCGGGCGAATCGCCTTCGCCGCCAAGATGCCCGGCCACATTCGGCCCATCCCGGTGGACCCCGAGCACGAGTACCTGGTCTCGCGCCATGGCTTCCTCGCTGCGACTGCCGACGTCACCCTGGCGCTCGGCTTCCAGCAGCGGCTGGGAGCGGGGATCTTCTCGGGCAACGGCTTCCTGCTCCAGCGCATCGCGGGCCACGGGACCGCCTGGATCGAGCTGTCGGGTGAGCTCATCACGTACCAGCTGGCCGCAGGCGAGACGCTGCTCGTGCACCCCGGTCACATCGGGCTCTTTGACGCCTCGGTGAGCCTGGACATCCAGATGGTCAAGGGCATCAAGAACATCATCTTCGGGGCCGAGACGCTGTTCCTGGCCCGCCTGACCGGGCCCGGCGAGGTCCACCTGCAGAGCCTGACCCTGCCCGGCCTGGCCCAGGCGATCGCGCCGTACCTGGCGACCGGCGAGTCGGGCAAGACGGGCTTCGGGGGGCTGCCCTTCAACATCGGCTAGTCGCCCGTTGCGACCTGCCGCCTAGACTGGGCGCCCATGCCAGACAGCGCGGGGACCGGGGACGAGCGACCCATCGAGGACCTCGACGCGACACTCTTCGGCGAGGGCTACCCGGTCGGCCTGCCCGTCCACGAGGTGGCCGTCGAGCCCCACCTGCGCAACCGGCGCACCGTGCACATCCCCGCCCAGCTCCAGCTGCTCCAGGAGCTCGTGCACTTCAAGCCGAGCCACAGCCGCTGGCGCATAACGAAGGACCTGGTGGGCTTGGTGCGGCGGGGCCACGCCGGCGAGAAGGACGAGTCCTACTTCGACAAGCTGCGCCGCGAGGCGCGCCACGGCAAGTCCGAGTCCTCGACCTACGGCACGGCCACGCTCGAGGGCCGACCGGTCGTCCTGTACGCCATGAACTGGGACTTCTTCGCCGGCTCGCTCGGCGTGATCTCGGGCGAGGTGTTCCAGCAGGCGGCCGACCTAGCGACCTCGCGGCACCTGCCGCTGGTCGCCGTCTACGCGAGCAGCGGCGTGCGCCAGCACGAGAACTTCGCCGGCCTGACCCAGATGACGCGCATGGTCGAGGCCATCCGCCTCTACAAGGAGCGCGTGGCCCTGCCCCACGTGGCGGTCCTACTGGGCAACGTCTGGGGCGGCGTCTCGGCGAGCGCGGTTCCCAACGCCGACATCATCGTGGCGACCTCGGGGACGAACTTCGGATTCGCGGGTCCCAACGTGATCGAGGCCTTCGAGGGGACTGCCGTGCCCTCCGCGTCCCAGAGCGCCGAGGCCAACCTCATGGACCGCAACATCGACGCGGTCCTCTCCGACGTCGCCGAGCTGGTCGACTACCTCGCGCGCCTCTACGCCGTCTCGGCGCCCGCCGACAAGCGCCCCGAGCTCACCAAGGAGACCGAGACGCTGATCCACAACGTCACGGCGGTCGACCAGCGCCGGGTCTTCTCCTTCGGCACGGCGGGCATCCACGGCCCGCGCTTCGACGACGTGACCGGCGCGCCCGACCTGGTGCCGGCCGCGCGGCGCCCGCCGGTCCCCACTGAGCGGGCCGACGCGCTGCTCGAGCAGTACCAGGACCTGATCGTCGACGCCAACCGCGTCGACCTCGAGTTCCTGGTGCGCTACGCCTTCACCGAGTCGGTCGCGCTCTACAACCACGTCCAGGAACCGGGCGTGCGCCACTATCCGGCCATCGTGACGGCCTTCGCGCGCCTCGGCCCCCAGCCGTTCCTGGTCGTGGGCACCCAGCCCTCGTACCAGCGCGTGGGCGACGCGGTGATCAAGCGCCCGGCCAACCCCGGGCCCGAGGACTTCGCCCACCTGCACCGGTCCCTCGAGGTGGGCGCGCGCCTCGGCCTGCCCGCGCTCTTCGTGACCGACACGCTGGGCGCCAAGCCGACCCTGGAGAGCGAGCGGCGCGGTCAGTCCCGCCTCATCGCGCGGTCGATCCTGCGCGGCATCGACTACCCGAATCCCGTGATCTCGCTGGTGGCTGGCGCCCTGGGCAGCGGCGGCGGACTGGCGACGACGCCAATGGCCGACCACGTCATGATGCTCGAGCGCGCCATGGCCTACGTGGCCGAGCCCCGCTCAGCCGCCTCGATCCTCTACAAGACCCCGAGCCCGACGCGCGACCAGGTCAAGATGACGTTGGCCACCATGCGCTCGACTGCGGCGGATCAGCTCGAGTTCGGGCTGATCGACGAGGTCGTGCCCGAGGACCCGAACCCCTTCGTCACGGCCGAGAACGTGCACCGCGCGGTGCTGGCGGCCTTCGTCGACCTGCGCGAGCTCTCCGCGCGCCGCCTGCGCAGTCGGCGCCACGATCGCATCCAGGCCCTGCGGGCCTTCGACATCATCGACGAGGGCGAGGCCGAGCCCGCGGCCGAGCCCGAGCGCTAGCCCGCCGGCGTCGCTGCGGCGCCGGCCGTGGCCGGTGAGACCACCATCGGCGCGCCGGCCGGGTAGATCTCGATCCACGTGCGCCCGGGCGCCAGGGGGATCCGCCGGCCCGCGGCGTTGAGGAAGATCGTCGGCGTCCCGGCGGGCCCGTTGGTCCACGTGCCGGAGATGAGGCGACCGTTGCGCAAGATGGTGACGTGTCCGCTGCTGTCGAGGATGTGCGACTCGGCCTCGAGACCGCCCTGGCTGTTCTCGACCCACGGCCCGTAGGTGATCGAGACATCCTGGATGATCACGTTCTGGGCCTGGTTCTGGACGCCGTTGGCCAGCAGGTCGGGCACGATGTCGGGCGACGTGGCCGTGCCGTCGTTGTAGAAGCGCAGCCAGGTGCCCGTCGCCGCGTTCCAGCGCCAGTAGATGTTCGAGGTGGTCGACCAGTCCAGGTGCACCTGACTGACGGCCTCCCCGCGCGGAGCGACCCGCGAGAAGGTGAAGATCGGCGCGGGCGCCTTGGCGGGTGCGCTGATCGCGGACCAGACGGCCTGGGTCGTCGTATAGGTGTCGTAGGGGGCGTAGCGTCCCGGCGGATTGACCTCGAGGCTCGGGTGGGTCCCGAGGTCCACGTTGACGAGCGAGGACGCGTTGACGACTGCGAGCACTGGCAAGATGCCCCCCACGTGCACGAAGAGCGGGTGCCCGAGCTCGCTCAGCATCTGGACGTCGGTCCAGCGCGCCGAACGGATTGGTCCGACGAGCGTGGGCGCGTTACGGCACTGGAAGACGGCCGCGTAGCGGGTGATCGACCCTTCGACCTGCTCCTCGTAGATGATGTCGGCCGCGCCCAGCCCGCTCTGGGGGCGGGCCTCGGCGGGCGGCGGGCCCAGGGAGTAGTTGTCGACCTTCATGGCGATCGCCGGACGCTGGGGGACGACCCCGCCCGGTGCGGGCGTATGGGTCAGCGGGCACAGCGCCGGGGGCGGTGGCGCGGTCGTCGTCGTCGACGACGGTGGAACCGCGCTCGTCGCCGAGTGGCCCGTCGAGCCGCAGGCCGCGAGCACGAGGGCGCTCAGCGCGACCGCGGCGCTGGTGGTCAGCACCCGGCGCAGTCGAGGCGTCGAGGCGACCGGCACCCCTCCAGTCTGACACGGGGCGTAGCCCGCGTCGGGGCACGCGGGTGGCGATGTGGATACGCTTCGCCCAGGGCCCAGGATCGTGGCCCAGCGAGGGAGGAACTGTGAAGGGATTCAAGAACTTCTTGATGCAGGGCCAGCTGATCGTGATTGCCGTCGGCCTGGTCGTCGCCCTGGCGTTCTCGACGCTGATCAAGGCCTTCACGGACTCGATCATCACGCCGCTGGTGAACGCCGCCGAGCCCGGCAACTCGACCACGGGGCTCGGCTGGACGGTGCACGGTCAGGTCGTCCAGGTCGGTGTCTTCATCTCAGCGATCGTCTACTTCATCATCTTCATGATGGTCGTCTACTTCGCGCTGGTCGTGCCCTACCGGCGCTATATGCAGCGCGCCGGCGTCAGCGTGTTCACCCCGCCCGCACCGGCACCGCCCGTCAAGACGTGTCCCCAGTGCCTGTCGGCCGACCTGCCGGTCGCGGCGACCAAGTGTCGCTACTGCGCGAGCGACCTCGAGGTCACGGCGGCGTCGTAGCCGCGGCTACTTCGCGCTCAGGGAGCGCGGGGCCTCGGTCAGGTGGTGCGGTTCGACCGTGGCCCGGCCGCGCCCGCCCGTCAGTCGGCGCAGGTCCAGTCCGTAGCGCTGGAGTTCGGCCTCGGGCACGTGGGCCTCGATGACCGCGTCGCCGTCGTCGGACTGCGTCGTGCCGATCACGCGACCGCGCCGGCCCGACAGGTCCGTGAGCACGTCGCCGAGCCCGTCGGCGGGCACCGTGGCCACGACGGCCATGATGCGCTCGAGCACGACGGTGCCGACCTGCTCGAGCGCACCGCGCACGGCCAGCGAGCCGGCCGTCTCGAAGGCCGCCTCGGAGGAGTCCACGCTGTGGGCCTTGCCGTCGAAGAGCGTCGCGCGCAGGCCCACCACGGGGAAGCCGTTGGGCCCGCCGTGGGCCATGGCCTTCTCGATGCCCGAGCGCACTGCGCCGATGTACTGGCGCGGCACCGAGCCGCCGACGACCTCGTCGACGAACTCGAAGGGCAACGTGGGCTCGAGGGGGTCGAAGCGCACGTTGACGACCGCGAACTGGCCGTGCCCGCCGGTCTGCTTCTTCAGGCGGCCCTCGACGGTCGCGGACTTGGTGATGGTCTCGTAGAGAGGAACCGGTGGCGGGGCGGTGGTGATCTCCACGCCGAAGCGGCGCTTGGCGCGCTCGACGGTGACCTGCAGGTGCATCTCGCCCGCGAAGGTCGCCACCAGCTGGCGGGCGATCGGGTCGAGATGCACGTGGAGGGCCACGTCCTCCTCGGCCAGTCGCTGGAGGGCCGTGGCCAGCTTGTCGTCGTCGGGTCCCGAGACCGCCAGGGTCATCGCCGGGACGGCGACCGGCCCCGGGACCGGGTGGAGGCTCCGGCCGCGTCGGGCCAGGAAGTCGCCGACCTGCACGTGGGCGACCTTGCCGATGGCGACGACGTCGCCGGTCACGGCGCGCTCGATCGGCACCAGCTTGGTGCCCACCAGGTGGCCCATCCCGTGCAGGCGCTCCTCGGCCTGGGTGCGGGTGTTGGTCAAGGTGATGTCGCCCTCGAGGGTCCCCGACACCACCTCGAACACGACGATGCGTCCCACGTAGGGGTCGACGATGACCTTGAAGGCGCGCAGGACCAGGTCACCCGTGGGGCTGCGGTCCAGCTCGACGGGCTCACCGGCCTCCAGCGCCGGGATGGGGCGACTCTCGGCGATCTCGTCGAGCAGTGTCATCAGCCGGTCCACGCCGATGGCGCGGGTCGCCGAGCCGAGGATCACCGGGACGATGCGCCCCGCGGCCATGAGGTGGCCGAGCGTCGACTCGAGCTGGTCGAGGTCGGGCTCGTCGCCCTCGAGGTAGCGCTCGGTCATGCTGTCGTCGCCCACCACGATCGCCTCGAGCAGGCTCGCGCGCACCCGGCGCTCCCGCTCGGCGAGGTCCTCGGGCACCTTCTCGTGGTGCGCGGGCCCCGCGCCGTAGCGCAGGGCCTCGTTGGTCAGCAAGTCGACCACGCCGACGAAGTCGTCGCGAACACCCAAGGGCAGCTCGAGGGGGGCCAGCTCCGGGCCGACCATGCTCTCCAGCGCGCTGAGCGCGTGGTCGAAGTCGGCGCGCTCGGCGTCGAGGGCGTTGAGGAAGACGACGACGGGGACGCCGGCCTCGCGGGCCCGGCGCCACAGGACCATCGTCTCGGAGGTGACGGGCTCGGCGGCGCTCACGACCAGCACGGCGACGTCGGCGACCTCAAGGGCGTGGTCGACCTCGAGGAGGAAGTCGGGCTGGCCCGGGGTGTCCAGGATCGTGAGCTTGTCGTCGCCGATCCACACCGGGGCCATCGACAGGCCGAGCGACGTCTGGTGGCGGCGCTCCTCCGGGTCGGTCGCCCCCAGGGTCGTCCCATCCTCGACCCTGCCCGGCCGCTCCAACGTCCCGCCCGCGACGGCGAGGGCGTCGAGCAGGGTCGTCTTGCCGACCCCGCTGCGCCCCAGGAGCGCGACGGTTCGAGCCTTCGGGTGCAGTGTCGCCATAGGACCTCGCTTTCCCAGTGTCTGGGTGTCACGGTAGTCCGCACAGCACACGGGCGCGTGATGCCATCACCGCGGTCCGGCGGCGGCCGGTGCAGGATGTGAGCCGTGGACGGGCCCCGGGTGGAGCGACGTGGACCTCGCGCGTGGCGGGGACATCCGTCCCTCGAGCGCACGGCGCTGTGGTCACTCGTCGTGGTGCTGATGGGTGCCATCGCCCTGGTCCTGACCATGCCCGCCACCGGGGACGCGGCCTTCTTCACCAGCAGTGTCTGGGCCATCGCGCACGGTCACCTGTCGTGCGCCTACCCGCCCAAGGTCGGACCGGCTTTTGCCGTGCCGATGACCTACATCGCGCCGCTCTACCCCCTCCTCGGCGGTTTGCTGGCGGGAATCGCCCGGGTGGGGTCCTCGGTCACCTTCCCCTCGGCGGCGGCGATGGGGCCGCACTGCACCGGGGCGCTCGTCGCCATCTACCGGTGGTCGCAGGCGACGCACGCCGCCGTCACGACGGCGCGCCTGGGCCTGGTCACGCTGGTGCCCCTGGTCCTGGCGGTCGTCGCCCACCCGGTCGCGGCCGCGCCGCGCGCGCGTCGCGTCGAGATGGGCTCGGCTCTGCTGGTCCTCACGTCCCTCCCGATCCTGAGCGCCTTCAGCCAGTACGCCCACCCCCAAGACGTCCTCGCCGCCGCGCTGGCCTGGCTCGGCGTGGCCGCGGCCATCCGGCAGCGCTGGACGGCGGCGGGCGTCGCCCTGGGTCTGGCCGTCGCGTCCAACCAGGTGGCCCTCCTGGCCGCGATCGTCGTCGTCCTGGCCATCGAGGTCGGGGGTCGCCGACGCCTGGTGGCCGCCGCCGCTGCCGCCGTAGGCGTGGTGTACCTGCCCCTGCTGGTGGCGGGGGGACCCCACTCGTGGGCGGCGATCCTCGCCGGCTCGGGCTTCAACAACTCCCTGGGGGGAACGGTGGTGTGGGAGATGGGGCTGCCCACGCTCCTGAAGTACGCCGTGAGCCGGGGGGCGGCACTCGTCGCGGCCGTGGCCCTGGTGTGGTGGTTTCGCCGCCGGCATCCGGGCCCGATCGAGCCCGCGACGATGGTCGCCTTGGTCACCATCGGGTTCAGCCTGCGCCTGGTCTTCGAGGCCAACCTGTGGGGCTACTACTACATCCCCGTGGTGCTGGGTCTCATCATCCTCGACCGGCGCCGCGGGCGCATCCGTGCCGGGACGATCGCCTGGTCCCTGGTGCAGCTCGCGCTGTACGACTGGCTGTGGATTGGCAGCGACCGGCCGTCGTTCCTCCTCGAGTCATGGCCCCTCTACCTCGGTCAGATGGTCGCGGCCGCCGTCGTGGCCTTCGGGGCTTTGCGGGCGCTGCGGCAGCGCCGCGACCGCGCGGCGTGGCTGACGGCGCTGATCATCTACGGCCTGGCCTTCGTGGCCAGCCCGCACCTGTGGCACACGCGGGTGATGTTCTGGCCCGTGTGGCTGGTGCAGCTGATCCTCGTGCCCTGGGCGATCGGCCTGGCGTGGTCCGGCCGCGACCCCTCGTCGCGAGTGCCGGCGGACGGACCTTCCACCGTGCGCCGCCTCGTCGGGCACCTGGCACAATGGGATCCTGGATCGGACCGAGGCACCCTCGGGGGGTGATCGCGGAGCGCTGACGGGGCGCGTCCGCCCGTCAGTCGTCCCTGGCTGGCGACGCGTGCTGCCCTGGATCGCGACGACCGTGGTCGGCCCGGGCTTGCTGGTCATGCTGGCCGACACCGACGCGGGCAGCGTGGTCACCGCTGCCCAGTCGGGCGCCCGGTTCCGCCTCGCGATGGTGCTGCCCGAACTGGCCCTCATCCCGATCCTGTACGTCGTCCAGGAGATGACCGTCCGCATCGGGCTGGCGACCCAGCTGGGCCACGGTGCACTGATCCGGCGCGAGTACGGACGCGCCTGGGCGACCGTGGCCGCCCTGACGCTGCTCGCCGCCTGCACGGGCGCCATGGTGACCGAGCTGGCGGGGGTCGCGGGCGTGGGCTCGCTCGTCGGATGGCCGACGGCACCGACGGTCGGCGCCGCGGCCCTCGGGCTGATCGCCGTCTTGCTGTTCGGCCGGTACCGGCGCGTCGAGGCGATCGGCATCGTGGTCGGTGCGTTGGAACTTCTCTTCGTGATCGCCGCGCTCACGGTGCACCCCCGTGGCTCGGATCTGCTCGCGAGCCTCGGGGGGCACTGGTCGCTCGCCAACGGCTACGGCACCCTGCTCGCGGCCAACGTCGGGGCCGTCGTGATGCCGTGGATGATCTACTACCAGCAAGAGGCCGTCATCGACAAGGGATACGGCGTCGGCGCCGCCGGCGTGCGCCGCGCGCGACGCAACACCGCGCTCGGGGCCGTGGCCACCCAGGTCGTGATGGTGGCGATCGTGGTGGCCTTGGGCGCGACGATCGGATCGAGCGACGCGGGTCACAGCCTGGGGTCCATCGGAGAGATCGCGGCCGCCCTGACACCCTTCCTGGGACATCGCGGCGCGATCCTCCTCTTCGGCCTGGGCATGGTCGGCGCGTCGGTCACCGCGGCCCTGGTCGTCTCGGTCGCGGGCGCCTGGGGCATCTCCGAGGTGCTGGGCTGGCGTCACAGCCTCAACGACGAGCCGCGCGCGGCCGTGGGCTTCTACGCGATCGCCGTGGGCGGCATCGTGGCCAGCGCCCTGGCCGTCATGGCGTCAGTGAACCTCGTCGCCCTCTCGGTCGACGTCGAGGTCATGAACGCCGTGCTGCTGCCCGTCGTCCTCGGGTTCCTGGTGCTCCTGGAGCGCCGCCTGGAGCCCGCGCACCGGATGGGCGGAACCCGCCGCGCCGTGACCTACGCCCTGACCGCCCTGGTGGCGATCGTCGGGCTCGTCACTGCCGTCGGCGTCGTGGTGCGCGTCGCCTGATCAGCGCGTCGCGACGTCACGCCACAGGTCGATGCCGCCCTCACCAGCGACCGCGTCGATCGCCGCGAGCTCGTCTTGGTCGAAGGGCGGGCCTCCCGCGGCGTCGAGGCTCTCGTCGAGCTGGGCGACGGTGCGTGCCCCGATGATGGCCGAGGTGACGCGCGGGTCGCGCAGCGTCCAGGCGATCGCCATCTGGGCCAGGCTCTGGCCCCGCGCGCGGGCCAGGTCGCCGAGGGCGCGCACGCGCCCCAGGTTCTCCTCCGAGAGGCCGCTCGCGGGGAACGAGTCCCCAGCGGCGGCCCGCGAGTCGGCCGGCACCCCGGCCAGATACTTGTCGGTGAGCAGGCCCTGGGCGAGCGGCGAGAAGATGGCACAGCCCACGCCGAGCTCGTCGAGCGTGTCGAGCAACTCGTCCTCGATCCAGCGGTTGAGCAGCGAGTAGGACGGCTGGTGCACGAGAAGCGGGGTGCCGAGGTCGCGCAGGATGGCCACCGCCTCGCGCGTGCGCGCGGGGGAGTACGAGGAGATCCCCACGTAGAGGGCCTTGCCCTGGCGCACGACGTGGTCGAGGGCGCCGAGCGTCTCTTCCAGGGGCGTCGAGTCGTCGTAGTGGTGGTGGTAGAAGACGTCGACGTAGTCGACCCCGAGGCGGGCCAGGCTCTGGTCGAGGCTGGCCACCAGGTACTTGCGCGACCCCAGGTCGCCGTAGGGGCCGGGCCACATGTCCCAGCCCGCCTTGGTGGTGATCACCAGCTCGTCGCGGTAGGGTGCCAGGTCCTCGCGCAGCAGCCGTCCGAAGTTGGCCTCGGCTGCCCCGTAAGGCGGGCCGTAGTTGTTGGCCAGGTCGAAGCACGTGACGCCGCGGTCGAAGGCGCGCCGCACGATCGCCCGCTGGACCTCCAGGGGCGAGCCGTCGCCGAAGTTGTGCCACAAGCCGAGCGAGATCTGCGGCAGGGCCAGGCCGCTGCGCCCGCAGCGGCGATAGGCGGCTCCGTCGTAGCGGGCGGGTGCGGCGACGTAGGGGTCGAGGCGGGACACGAAGCGCAGCGTAGTCAGGCGGGGGCGCCCAGGAGCGCGAGATAGACGTCGCAGAGGTTCCACCCGGTCGGCGCACCGGCGAGCAGCTGGCCGAGTGCCTGGTGGCCGACGTAGGTGTCGTGGCCGGCGCCCAGGGCTCCCGGGTCGAGGCCCGCCGCTCGCGCCCGGGCCCACGTCGCCTCGTCGGACCAGGCGCCGGCGACGCCGGGGAGGTGGTCCTGGCCGTCGGTGGCGCGCGCGACGACGACCGCGGGGCGATCGAGGTTCGCGAGGTCGCGCGCCAGGGTCCAGGCGAATTCCTGGGCCCGGCCCCCGCGGCCGGTCCCGCTGACGCTGACCGTGAGCTCGCCGATCCCGATGAGGGCCTGGGGCGTACCGCGAGTGCACAGGCGTTCCAGGCGCGTGGCCCAGTCGCGGGCGGCGCGTTCGACGTCGCCGGTCATCACCGGGACCACGGTCGTCGCGTAGCCGCGGGCGCGCGCGGCCGCCGCGGTCGGGGCGCGCAGGTCCCGGGGGGTGGCGATCACGACGTTGCGGTGGACGGTGCGCGCCTGGCGCCAGCGCGCCCGGCGGGTCGCCGCGGCCG
>JAJYBR010000012.1 GCA_021778895.1 Actinomycetes bacterium | reverse complement strand
GGACGTGCTAGCTAACTAGCAACAGCAAATACAGGATTGCCGTTTGTTTGTGTTTCCGGCTCTTTTACGTGGTTCCGGAGACCACGGCTCGCTTCTTTCCCTCTAGTCAAGGACGTCGAAACCAATCACCCCCTCGGGGTCGTCTGACCCGCTGGAACCAGGCTAGCGCCCGGATAACCAGTTGCGCCTAGTGCTCAAGCCGTCCCGCGTGCTTGGCTACCCGATCCATCTCCCGCCGGGCATCGCGCTCGGCAATGGCCTGGCGTCGGTCGCGGTGGGTGCGTCCGCGTGCCAGGGCCAACGAGACCTTGGCGTGGCCATTGCTGAAGTACACGCTGAGTGGGACCATCGTCAGGGGCTGCGTCCGCAACTGGGAGTCCCAGCGGTGGAGCTCTTGGTGGTGCACGAGCAGTTTGCGCCGCCGATCGGGATCGTGGCTCCCGAAGCCCACGGCGAACTTCCAGGCCGGGATGTGCATCGCGAACAGCCAGAGCTCGCCGTCTTCCACGCGGGCGTAGCCATCAGCGATCTGGGCGTGATTGCTCCGCAGGGACTTGACCTCGCTGCCGACGAGGACGATGCCGCATTCGAGCGTGTCGACGATGTCATAGTCGTGTCGCGCACGACGGTTCGTCGCCACCACGCGGTCTCCCGTGATGGCCTGGGCGGCGGCCCGCCGGGCTTGCATCTGCTTGGCTCGAGCCACGCAGGAAGCGTACCCAGCGACGAGGGCAGGGACGTCGTCGAACCCGTACGATGCCTGCGGGAGGTGGTGTGATGGGGATTTCACAGTGTGTCGCAGTGGGCGTCGTGCTGGTCGTGCTGCGCGTCTACTTGGGACTGATGATCCTGGCCCACGGGTACCACCACTTCTTCGGTGGTGGTCGCATACCCGGGACGGCCAAGTGGTTCGAGTCCATCGGCGTGCGTCCCGGCGTCCCCAACGCGGTGCTCGCCTCTACGACGGAAGTCGGCGTGGGCGTGCTGCTCCTCGCTGGCCTGGCGACGCCGCTCGCCGCCGCCGGCCTCATGTCGTTGATGCTCGTTGCCATCGCGACCGTGCACCGCAAGAACGGTTTCTTCGTCTTCAATAAGGGCGAAGGCGTGGAGTACACGCTCTCGGTGGCGGTCACGGCGTTGGCCTTGGGCACCCTCGGTCCGGGTCCCTACTCACTGGATCGCTGGTGGGGAGTACCGGGTTGGTCGTGGACGCCGGGTGCTCGGCTCGCCCTCACTCTCGGGGTGGGCGTGGGAGCCGCCCTCATCCAGCTGGCGCTGTTCTACCGCCCGAGCCGCGCGTCGTAGACGCCGCGAGCCCGAGATGCGTGGCGCCGGTACGGTGGACGGGAGCATCGACGGCTGGAGGCCAGGTTGACCAGATCAGACGGAAGGGAGCCGGCCGACCTACGGCCCATCACCTTCACGCGTGACTTCACGAGAAGCGCTGCTGGTTCAGTGCTGGTCGAGTTCGGTCGCACGCGCGTGCTGTGCACGGCGTCGGTGGAGTCGGAGGTGCCGCGTTGGCTGCGGGGGTCCGGTCGTGGCTGGATCAGTGCCGAGTACTCGATGCTTCCCGGCGCGTCGGCTGAGCGCGTGCCGCGCGAGGCCGCACGGGGTCGCCAGTCGGGACGAACGCACGAGATCCAGAGGCTCATCGGCCGGTCGCTGCGGGCCGTGGCTGACCTCGAGGCCTTGGCTGACACGCAGGTCACGATCGACTGTGACGTCCTGGAGGCCGATGGAGGGACACGAACGGCTTCCATCTGCGGGGGATTCGTCGCGCTGCACGACGCCGTCACTCGTCTCGTCGTGGCCGGACGTCTGGCACGCCACGCGATCACCGATGTGGTCGCCGCCGTCTCGGTCGGAGTCATCGACGGCGTCCCCCTGCTCGATCTGCCCTACGGCGAGGACTCCCGGGCTTCGACGGACATGAACGTCGTGATGACGGGTGCGGGCGAGTTCGTCGAGGTCCAGGGGACCGCCGAGCGGGCCCCCTTCACGAGGAGCGAGCTCGACCAGCTGCTCGACCTGGCTGCGGGGGGCATCGCGACGATCCATGGGCTCCAGCGCCAGCTCCTCTCGACGCCGCCGCAAGCTCGTCTGCCGTGAGCCGATACGTCGCGGCGACAGCCAACGCCCACAAACTGATCGAGATGCGCGCGGTCCTCGAGCCCCTCGGCGTGACGCTTGACGCGCGTCCCGAGGAGATTCCCGACGTGGACGAGGTCGCCGAGACCCTGGAGGGCAACGCGCAGGCGAAGGCGCTGGCCGTGGCGCAGCTCAGCGGCCGACCGGCGATCGCCGATGACACGGGACTCTTCGTGGCCGCTCTGGGGGGTCGACCCGGGGTGCGCAGCGCCCGCTACGCCGGTGAGGGCGCGTCTGATGAGGACAATGTGCGGCTGCTCCTCGCGGAGCTCACCGACGTGCCCGAGGGGTCGCGGGACGCCTACTTCCGCACGGTCATTGCCGTGGCCGCGCCCGAGGGACGCACCACGGTGGTCGACGGCGTGCTGGCGGGCGCCATTGGCTTCGTCGCGCGGGGGACCTTCGGATTCGGATACGACCCTGTGTTCGTGCTTCCGTCGCCCGATGGGCGCACGCTCGCCGAGCTGCCTCTCCTCGAGAAGAGCCGCATCTCCCATCGGGCACGGGCGCTGCGGGCGCTGGCCGTCCTCCTGGGTGGGTGACGGGCGTCTCTCGCCGCGGGACGCACCCGTAGGCTGTGCCCGTGGGCGAGCAAGCATTCCCCATGTTTCCTCTGGGCATGGTCATCTTTCCCCACCAAGTGGTCGGTCTCTACGTCTTCGAGGATCGCTACCAAGCGATGCTCCGTGATCTGGGTGGCTCGAGTGAATTCGGGACCTGCCTGATCGAACGCGGCCGCGAGGTCGGTGGGGGGGACGAGCGCACGTCGGTGGGCACCGTCGTGCGCATCCTCGATGCCATGCCGATGCGGGACGGGCGATCGCTGCTCATCGTGCGCGGCGTATCGTGCTTCGACGTTGACTCGTGGCTCCTCGATGCCCCCTATCCGCAAGCCGTCGTGCGCGAACGGTGCTGCGATGACGTGCCGATCGAACCTCGGTTGCTCGAGTCCACGGAGTCGGCAGTACGCGCGCTGCGAGCCTTGCGCAGCGAGATCGTCACTGACGAGGTCTTGCGCCACGACTGCGAGATGGACGAGGACCCCAAGGTCAGAAGCTGGCAACTGTGCGCGATGACGCCGATGTCCCTCCTGGATCAGTTGTCGGTCCTCAGCCGAAGCGATCCCAACGATCGGTTGCGCACCGTTGCCGAGATCTGTTGTGAGCGCTACGGCGACTACCAGCGCCTGCTGGCCCACGGGCTTCCTCTCTAACGTCGCGCCCGCGGCACCTGACGGAATCGTCGCAGCCGGGCGAGCCCGGTTGCATCTTTCGGTCGGTGTCCCCGCCGGGGCTAGAGGTCGACGGGTGTCGGTCGGCCGGTCACAGGACTCCTTGGCGCGCCCGCCGTCGCGGGTTCCCCCTACGACCGCGCGTCGCAACGACACGGCGACACTGTCCCAGAAACCCTGAGACATCACAAAGCGTGCGGGCGGCGGGACTCGAACCCACACTCCGAAGAACTGGTACCTAAAACCAGCGCGTCTGCCAATTTCGCCACGCCCGCGCGAGAACAATGCTACGGCGTCTCCGGGGGCCGGACGCGGGACTCCGGTAGATTGAGGACATGGAACTCCTTGCCGCGGCCGAGACCCCGGGCTCCAACGACCTCAACCAGCGCCTCTTGCGGGAACGCATCGTCTTCCTCGGTTCCCAGGTGGACCAGGTGACGGCCAACCGCATCTGCTCCGAACTGCTGTTGCTGGAGGCCGAGGATGCCGACAAGGACATCAGCCTCTACATCAACTCGCCCGGAGGATCGGTCACCGACGGCTTGGCCATCTACGACACGATGCAGTACGTGAGCTGTGACATCCGGACAATATGTCTGGGAATGGCCGCCTCCATGGCCCAAGTCCTGTTGTGCGCGGGGACCGCGGGCAAGCGTTTCGCGCTGCCCCACAGCCGCATCCTGATGCACCAGCCGTCGGCTGGCGGCATGGAGGGTCAGGCATCCGACATCGCGATCCAGGCCGAACAGATCGTGTATCTCAAGCGCGTCCTGGCCGAGCGGATCGCCTTCCACACCGGGCAGCCGGTGGATCGGATCGAGGCCGACTCGGATCGCGATCGGTGGTTTACCGCACAAGAGGCGCAGGAGTACGGCTTCATCGATGCCGTGATCGATCGCGCCGGTTCGCCCCGGCCCTAAGTGGACGCAGCAGCCTCGCCGCCCGAGCGGAGCGCGAGCACCGCCCCTCGGATCGTCAGTGCGCGCACGCCGCTCGGCCCGCGTCTGCGCAACCTGCTGGAGCGACGTGAGCTCCTGTGGGGCCTCATCGTCTCGGACATCCGGATCAAGTACAAGGGCTCAGCCCTGGGTCTCATCTGGTCGATGCTGTCGCCGGCGCTGACGCTGGCGACCTACTACCTGGTCTTCTCGGTGTTCTTGAAGAACGGCATCCCCGGTTTCGTGGTGTACCTCTTCGCCGGGCTCGTCGTGTGGACCATGTTCCAGACCGCGGTCAGCACGTCGACGGGGGTGATCGTGGACCGGGCCGGCCTGGTCAAGAAGGTGTCGTTCCCGCGCGAGATCCTGGCCCTGAGCAATGTCGGGGCGTCCATCTTCTACTTCGTCATCCAGTTCGCGGTCCTGGTGGCCTTCGTGCTGCTGATCGGTCATCCCGTGACGTGGTCGTGGGCGTGGCTCCTGCTCATCGCCTTCGTGTCCCTCGCCCTCTTCGCGGCGGCCCTGGGCATTGCCATGTCGGCCATCACCGTCTACCTGCGTGACGTTCGCCACCTGATGGACGTGCTGCTCCAGTTGTGGTTCTGGGTCTCGCCGGTCGTCTACTCGTATTCGAACTCCCTGGCGCCGTCACTGCATCGCCACGGACTCACCGCGCTGTACTTCGTGAACCCGATCACCCCGATCATCCTCACGTTCCAGCGGGTCATCTACGGTGCGCCGATCGTCACCTCGACGACGAGCGGACTGCCGCTCCACGTCCTGCCCTCCTGGTCACTGTCGACCTTTGCCACCATGAATGCCGTGATCCTGGCGGTGGCGATCGTGGCCTTCCTCGTTGCCCTCGTCATCTTCGGTCGCCTCGAGGGCAACTTCGAGTCGGAGCTGTGATGTCGGCGGTCATCGAGGTCTCCGGGGTCGCCAAGCAGTTCAAGATCCATCACGAGCGGCACCAGACGCTCAAGGAGAGGATCCTGCACCCGCGCTCCGGGTCGACCGAGCTCTTCGACGCGCTGGTGGACATCAACTTCACCGTGGGCGAGGGCGAGACCGTCGGCATCGTCGGGCACAACGGCTCCGGCAAGTCGACGTTGCTCAAGTGCATCTGCGGCGTCCTCAAGCCTTCGTCGGGCCAGATCCGCCTGCGGGGGAGCCTGGCCGCGCTCCTGGAGCTGGGCGCGGGTTTCCAGCCCGAGCTGTCGGGGCGCGACAACGTCTACCTGTACGGCTCGATGCTCGGACTGTCGCGCCGGATGGTGGAACGGGTCTTCGACGACATCGTCGACTTCAGCGAGCTGGCCCACTTCATCGACACGCCCGTGAAGTTCTACTCCAGTGGCATGTACGTTCGCCTGGCCTTTGCGGTGGCGGTCAACGTCGCGCCCGAGATCCTGGTGGTCGACGAGGTCCTCGCCGTGGGGGACGAGCGCTTCCAGGCCAAGTGCCTGGACCGCATTCGGCTCTTCCAGCGCGAGGGCCGGACGATCCTGCTCGTGACCCACCAGGCCGACACCGTTCGCGCGGTCTGCGACCGCGCGATCGTCCTGGACCATGGGATCCAGGTGGCCGACGACACGGTCGGAGAGGCTCTGCGGATCTTCCGCCAGCGACTGCTGGGCGACGTGCCGGCGCGCGGAGCGATCTCCTCGACGATCCAGATCACCGGTGTGACCACGCCGAGCGGATCCTTCGACATGCGTCGCGGGGACAACCTCACGTTCGAGATCGACGTGACGAGCGACCATGCGGTGTCCGCCAACCTCGTGACCGAGGTCTTCACGCGCACCGGGCTCCTGGTGAGTCGCAGTGATGCCCAGGCGGCACCGGTGGAGATCCGTCCCGGAGAGAACCGTATCCAGGTCGAGTGGCGCTCCGTGCCGCTGCTCGACGGTGTCTACGAGGTGAACCTGGGTCTCGTGGAGGCGTCGGGAGGGACGGTCCTGGCGTGGCGCGAGCGGGCGGCGGCGGTGCAGGTTCTCTACGACGGACGAGCCACGGGCGTGGTCGAGATCGAGTCTTCGGTCACAGCGTGACCTCCGGCGCGTCGGCGCCCAGCGGTGGGAAGCGGCGCAGCGCGCCAACGCGTCCGAGTCGGCCCACATTGAACGGATAGCGCGCTCGCCGCAGCATCCGGCGATCACCGCGGGAGTTGCCGTAGGCGAACAGGACGGGCTCGTCGGCGTATCCCTGACCGGCGATCCACTCGTCGAGTCGGCGCAGCTTCTCGGAGCCCCGACAGTTTCGCCCGAGATAGCCACCCGTGAGCCGGCCGAGCGGATCCGTGGCCAGGCGCGTGCCGAGCGCCCCCTGGGCACCGATCTCGTCGGCCACGACGCGAACGTAGAGCTCGGGCGACGCCGACACGATCACGACGTCGTGGCCTTGGGCGCGGTGCCAACGCAGGCGTTCAGTCGTTCCCGGCCGGAGGTGTCGCTCCAGATGATGCAGGATGAACGCACGCGAGGCCTCTTCGACCTCTTCGATCGGCCGGCCGGCGAGCAGCCGGCGAAAGAGCCGCTCCTTGGCGCGATCGGCGGCCCGACCACTGCGCAGCGCACCGACGAGCAAGGGTCCGACCAGGGCCAGGGCGGCGCCGTAGACGCGCCCGGTTCCTGCTACCGCGCGCAGCCAGCGAAAGACGCTGCCACCATCGGTGAGCGTGCCGTCGAGATCGAACGCGGCCACGACGGGAGATGTGGACGCGGGGGGCTCAGACACGGGCCCATTCTCGCAGGTCACCGCACGCCGCGGGACCCGGACCGTCCATTCCCCCGGTGAGCGACGGTGCGCGTTTGGCCACGACGGTGGGGCGGTCTCGTCGGCGCGCCCAGCGGCAGCCTCGGGAAGAACTTCTTTCAAGGGGTGGCCAGGCATCGATGCGCTGTTCGGCGCCGCCCGACGGGCGGGTCCAGCGACGGACTAGGTCGGGCTGTCGTGGCTGACGGCGCCGGGCGAGGTGGACAGCGACGTCGCTTCGGATCGCAACTGCCTCTTGAGCAACTTGCCCTGGGGATTGCGAGGAAGCGGGTCACCGCGCAAGAAGAGCCGCGTGGGGATCTCGAAGTGGGCCAGCCGCGCCGCCAGGTGCCGCTGGAGGTCCCCGGCCTGCAGGGTCCGCCCCGCTCGCACGACGACGAAGGCGGCGACCTCCTCTCCCAGCGTGGGATGGGGCAGTCCCACCACGGCACAGTCCTCGACGTCGGGATGCTCGAACAGGGCGGTCTCGACGTGGATCGAGTAGACGTTCTCGCCGCCGCGGATGATCACGTCCTTGGCGCGATCGACGATGTGCAGGTATCCGTCCGCATCGAGGCGTGCGATGTCTCCGGTATGGAGCCAGCCGTTCGTGATCGCCTCAGCGGTCTCGTCGGGACGGTTCCAGTAGCCCGGGATGACGTTGGGCCCCTGGACCCAGAGCTCGCCGACGGTGTCTGGTGCCCCGACGGGAGGAGGCTCGGACCCCACGTGGCCGTCGGGCACGATGGCGACCCGGCAGACCGGGACGGGCACGCCGCAACTCGTGGGGCGCTCCACGTAGTCGGGACCGGTGTTGAGCGCGATGGCGGCCGCGGTCTCGGTGAGCCCGTAGCCGTTGCCGGGCTGCGCGAGTTGGAATGTCTGTCGGATCCGTCGCACCAGCTCGGGCGGTGCGGGTGCGCCGCCGTAGGAGACGAGGCGGACGCTGGAGATGTCCGTCTCGGCCAGGCGAGGATGATCGAGCAACTGCATCACGACGGTGGGTACGCCGCCAATCGTGGTGATGCGCTCGCGTTCGATGAGGGACAGGGCGTCGGCGGGGTCGAAGTGGTGCATGAGCACGAGCTTGTGCCCGGCGGCGATGGCCACCAGCATGGTGGCCAGGCAGCCCGTCGCGTGGAACAGGGGGATGCTGAGCAGCGCAGCTGTGGGGAGGTCTGGCGGCGGCATGGTGTCGGGATAGCGGAGTGCGGCGCGCTGACTGATGAAGAACAGGTTCATCATGTTGGTCAGGGCGTTGCGGTGTGTTCCGATCGCGCCCTTCGGGCGGCCCGTGGTGCCCGAGGTGTAGAAGATCGTCGCGATGTCGTCGGGCGACGGTGGGGGGTCCTCCGCCAGCTCGTCGGCGAGGGGTCCGAGGAACTCGTCGAGGGCCCAGATCCGCGGAGGCGCCGGTGCCGGTGCCGATGCCGATTTCGCACCGTCCGCTGCGGCGTCAGGGAGGACGACCACGTGGGCGATGGCGGGCAGCCGGCTCCAGGAGTCGGCCAGGACGTCTCGGCGCTCCGCGTCGACGAACACCGCCACGGCTCCGGAGTCGGTCAGGCCGAACTCCAGCTCGTCACGGGTCCACCACGCGTTCAGCGGGACGGCGACCGCCCCCGAAGAGACGATGCCCCAGAACGCGGCGACCCAGCCCGGTAGGTTGCGCGAGGCAATGGCCACGCGGTCGCCGCGCTGCACGCCGAGCTCGCGCAGGCGCCGTTCCACCGTCGCCGCCACGCGGAAGTGCTCGGCGAACGTCTGACGCTGCTGCCCGTAGACGAGGAAGTCGCGCTCACCGAAGCGACGGGACGATTCGAGGACCTGGCGGAGGCTGGGCGGCGCGTTGCGCCAGACCCGCATCTCTACCGAGCCGATCTCGGCGACTGACGTCTCGAAGGCCTGGCCGGGCGCGGTGAGCTGGGCTGTCGCCTCGGCCAGGGACAGTGGGGCGTCGGCCACGAGGGCAGATTACTGGAGCGCCGAGGAGATGAAGAGGCGTTCGCGATAGAACTGGAGCTCGGCGATCGACTCTCGGATGTCGTCGAGCGCGCGGTGGTTCGACACCTTGTCCGGCACCTCGTCGAGGAGTTCGGGTCGCCAGCGGCGGACTAGCTCCTTGATCGTGGACACGTCGACGTTGCGATAGTGGAAGAAGGCTTCCAGTTCGGGCATGTGATGATGGAGGAAGTGCCGATCGGTCCCGATCGAGTTGCCGCACAGGGGCACCGTCCCGGGCTGGTCGACGTGGGTGCGCAGGAATGCCAGGGTCTGCTGCTCGGCGTCGGCGATCTCGACCTGCGAGGCGCTGATGGCCCCGAGGAGGCCCGACTTGGTGTGCATCTCCTGAACGATGGGCGGCATCTGCGCCAACTGGTCCACGGTTGCGTGGATGACGAGGTCGGGCCCTTCGGCGACGACGTGGAGGTCGTCATCCGTGATGATGGTCGCGATCTCGACGATGACATGGTGTGCGGGCTCGAGGCCGGTCATCTCCAAGTCCATCCACGCGAGCACGGGACGACACTACCGAAACCGCTCCCGGTCGGCGGGTAGTCTCCGAACGTGGAGATCCCTCTCGCGGTCGAAGCCGGCGCCACGGGGATCCCCGAGCAGGCCCAAGACGGCGATGCTGGCTACGACCTCGTCGCCCAAGAGGAGTGCGTCTTGGGTCCGGGAGGAGGGCGCGCCACGGTCAGCGCGGGGATCCGCCTCGCGATTCCGGCGGGCTTTGCTGGACTGGTGCTCCCGCGCAGCGGCTTGGCGGCACGCCACGGTGTCACCTGCATCAACGCCCCGGGTTTGATCGACTCTGGCTACCGAGGCGTCGTGCGCGTGGCCCTCGTCAATCTGGACCCTCATCGCGCCTATGTCGTGCGGCGGGGGGACCGGATCGCGCAGCTGGTGATCGTCCCGGTCGAGGCAGCGCGCTTCGTCAGCACGGGGGATCTGCCCCCCAGCGCCCGCGGTGCTGGAGGATTTGGAAGCACGGGGCGATGAGCATTCGGCCGCTCGGCTCGGCGGAGCCTGTCGGCTACACTGGAGGCGACGCGGACGTAGCTCAGTTGGTAGAGCGCGACCTTGCCAAGGTCGAGGTCGCCGGTTCGAGCCCGGTCGTCCGCTCAGGAGCCCTCGGGCTCGCTAGCGACCCCGGTCCCCGCGACCGGGGTCGTTGAGCGTCCGAGTCCCGGCGAGCACGTCGAGGAGGGCAGTCGGATGCAGATCGTGGGAGCTGAGCGACTGGCCGAACGGCTCCGATCCCTGGAGGCTGCGGGCCCGCGCGTGGTGGTCGGAGGGAATTTCAGCACGCCGTGGGAACTGCTGGCCATTGCGGATCGGGTCTGGCCGCGCTACCGGCTCTTCGCTCTCAACTCGCAGAAGGGGTGGCCCACGCGCGACGGTGTGACCACGGTGACGCCTTTCGTGGGTCCGGGGGTGCGTGGCCACGACAGCCTGGAATACCTGCCCATGCGCCTGTCGCTGGTGCCGCGCCTGTTCGCCACGGCCTTCGAGCCCGACGTCGTGATGGTCCAGGTGACGCCGCCGCTGCGCGGCCGGGTGTCTCTGGGTGTCGAGGTGAACATCCTTCCCGCGGCGCTGCGTGCAGTCCAGCGACGGGGTGGACTGGTCGTCGCGCAGATCAATCGCCACCTGCCCTACACCTTCGGCGACGCCGAGATCGACGAGGACGCCATCGACCTCGCCCTCGAGGCGCCCACGCCGTTGGCCGCACCCGACCGGAAGGTCGGTGACGACGCCCACGCCGGCATTGGCGAGCGGGTGGCCGCCCTGGTCGACGACGGGGCGACCTTGCAGACGGGAATCGGGGCGATTCCCGACGCCGTGCTGTCCGCACTGGGTGCGCGACGGGGACTGGGGATCTGGTCGGAGATGATCAGCGACGGTGTCATGCAACTGGACCGGACCGGTCATCTCGATGCTCAACGCCCCATCGTGACGACCTTCGCCTTCGGCTCGCCGGATCTCTATCGCTGGCTCGACGGCAATCGCCGGGTGGTGTTCCGGCGCACCGAGCTCGTCAACAACCCCGCGCGCATCGCCGACCAGCCCCAGATGGTCTCGATCAATACCGCAGTCGAGGTTGATCTGCGCGCCCAAGCCAACGCCAGCTATGTCGGTGGCCGGATCTACTCGGGCTTTGGAGGACAGCCGGACTTCGTGGCCGGATCGCTGCACTCGAGCGGTGGGCAGGCGGTGCTCGCGTTGCGCTCCTGGCACGACGCGGGCGCGAGCTCGACGATCGTGGCGCAACTCGCCAGTCCGGTGTGCTCGTTTCAGCACTCGTCGGTTGTGACGGACCAGGGGACCGCACACCTGTGGGGTCGCAGCCAGCGCGCCCAGGCGTCCGCACTGATCGAGTCGGCGGCCGACCCGCGGGCCCGGGCGGGGCTGACGGAGGCGGCCGAGCGACTCGGGCTGCGCTAGGCGACGCGGTGGCGTTGCCGCCGTGACACGATGCTCCTGCAGGGTCGCTGACCCGTGCGTAGGCTGAGGCGCGGAGGTGAGATGGAGCGTCGAGTGCACCCCGCGCTGGCACGCGTGGTCGAGGCGCGGCGTGGCGAGCCTCGTGCCCACCCGTCGACCCAAGGCATTGAGCAGCGGCGGGCGGAGTTCCTGAGTGATCCCCTCGCCCAGTGGGCCGAGCCCGATCCGATGGCCGAGATTCGCGCGGTCGAGCTCGCGGGCCGCGCCGGCACGATCGCGGCGCGACTGTACGTGCCGACGACGCTCCAGGGCGGGGGCCTCATCGTGTACTTCCACGGCGGCTCCTACGTCATGGGTGACCTGGAGTCGCACGATGGCGTGTGCCGGCGCATCGCCCAGCACGTGGGGGTGCGCCTGCTGGCCGTCGACTACCGTCGCGCCCCCGAGCACCCCTTCCCTGCCGCCGTCCAGGATGCGATCGACGCGACGCGCGACGCGCACCGGCGACGGGCCGAGTTCTGCGGGCCCGACGACCCCATCGTGGTGATGGGCGACTCGGCGGGAGCCACGCTGGCCACCGACGTGGCCGCGAGACTGGCCAACGAGCCCGAAGCGCCGGCGGGCCAGGTGCTGTTCTACCCCACGCTCGGGCCCCAGCTCATGACGGCCTCGGCCCAGGAGTTCCGGCAGGGCTTCGGCATCGATCTGGACCACCTGCGCTACGACTACGGCCAGTACCTTCAGGGCCACGACCCGATGGATCCGTGGGTGTCCCCCCTGTTCGCACGGGAGATCGGTGCCGCGGCCCAGGCCATCGTGGTCATCGCCGCGTGCGATCCCCTCCGCGACGAGGACGTGGCCTACGCGGGTCTGCTCGAGCACTACGGCGTTCGGGTGGAGCTGCTCGAGGCCGAGGGCATGATCCACGGCTTCATCCGCTTTGGCGGAACGGTGCCCGAGGTGCTGGCCATCCTCGACGAGGTGTCCGGGCACCTCCACCGCCTCCTTCGCCCCTCATGAACGTCCTGTTCATCACGCTGGACCAGTTCCGCGGCGACTCGTGGGGTGGTGGCGGGCACCCTCTGGTGCAGACGCCCACGCTGGACGCCCTGGCGCGCGAGGGGGTGACGCTCGCGAAGCACTTCTCGCAGGCTGCTCCGTGCAGCCCGGGGCGTGCTGCGTTGTACACCGGCACCTACCAGATGAACAACCGGGTCGTGGCCAACGGGACGCCGTTGCCCCGCGGGATGGAGAGCATCGCCACGGTGGCGCGTGACGCGGGCTACGACCCGACGCTCTTCGGCTACACGGACCAGGGGATCGACCCCGTCCTCGTGGACGCGGCCGATGACCCGCGGCTCGACTCGTACGACGGCGTGCTCCCGGGGCTCTCGGTGGGCCTGTACCTGCCCGAGAGCCAGGCGGGCTGGGTCCAGTGGCTGCGTGCCCAAGGTCACGACGTCCCCTACGGGTGGGAGGCGGCCCTGCGCGGAGAGTCCGAGCGGCCCGCCGACCTGTCCTTGAGCTCGTTCCTGACCGATCGGTTCCTGTCGTGGCTGGACCGGCAGCCCGAGGGATGGTTCGCCTATCTCAGCTACTTGCGCCCGCACCCGCCCTACGCCGCCGCGGGGCACTTCTCGCACCTCTACGACCCCGCCGACGTGCCGCTGCCGCTGGCACCTGCGACGTCGGGGCGCCATCCGATGCACGAGGCGGCCCTGCAGTTCGCGCCCTCACGCGCCCCCCACGACGAGGAGGGCGTGCGAAATCTGCGGGCCCAGTACTACGGCATGATCAGCGAGGTCGACCACCAGCTGGGACGCGTCGTGGAGGCGATCCAGCGGCGCGGCGAGTGGCACGACACGCTGGTGGTGGTCACATCGGATCACGGCGACCAGTTGGGCGACCACGGCCTGGTCGAGAAGCTCGGATTCTTTCCCCAGAGCTACCACATCCTTGGCCTGTGGCGGGACCCGCGTCGCTCGGACCCCGGTGCCCGGGTCACCTGTTACACGGAGAACGTCGACGTGCTGCCGACGCTGGCTGAGACCCTGGGGGTGCCCGTTCCCGCCCAGTGCGACGGGCGCTCCCTGGCGGGCGTCCTGGACGGGTCGGATGATCCGACACGCCAGGTCGCCCACTACGAGTGGGACTACCGGTGGTATGCCCAGACCGGCTGGGACGTCGACCCGATGCGTCGCCACTCCTCGGGCGAGCACAACCTGGCCGTCTCGGTGAGCGACGACGTCGCCTTCGTGCAGTTCGCCGACGGCAGCTCGTGCTGCTTCGACCTGGCCGCGGATCCGACGTGGCGGACGCCCCTCGCCGAGCCCGAGCGCGAACTGGCCGCCGCGCGCGAGCAGCTGGTCTGGCGCCAGCGCCACCAGGCACTCGGACACTCCGACATCCTCTTGTCGCCCCAGCGGCGTGGGTGGTGGGACGGCGACCGGGTCCCCGCCACGGGCTGACGGGGCGCAGGGGAGGGGAACGAGGGTTTCGCGCGGGTGGCGCCCCTCGGCGCAGGACAATCTGCTATCAATGACTGCTGCGACCACGGCGGTCGCAGAGCGAGGAGTTTGCATGCAAGCGTTTTCACGAGTTCGGGGGGCACTGGCGCTCGCAGGAGTAGCCACGCTCGTAGTGGCCTCGAGTGCCGTCGCCGGTGCGGCATCGACCACGGGGAAGTACAACGCGGCAGCCGCCAAGCTGGTTCCGGCCGTCTACAAGGGCAAGGTGCTCCAGGTCGCCACGGACGCGACGTACGCACCCGACGAGTCGATGAAGGGGACCACGATGGTGGGCTTCGACATCGACCTGATCAACGCCATCGCCAAGACCCTCGGCATCCGGGTGCACGAGAACAACGTCACCTTCGACAACATCATCGCCGGTATCAAGGCTGGTCACTACCAGATCGGCAACTCGTCGTTCACCGACACCAAGGCCCGCGAGAAGCAGGTCAACTTCGTGGACTACTTCCAGGCTGGCGAGGGCGTGTACGCCCGCTCCTCGGCGAAGTTGAGCTTCACCAGTTTCAAGAGCTTCTGTGGCTACAAGGTGGCGGTCGAGACCGGGACGGTGGAGCAGTCTGACGCCCAGTCGCACGCCAAGGCGTGCCCGGCGGGCAAGAAGCTCACGGTCATGACGTTCTCGACCCAGACCGAGGCGAACGTCGCGGTGTCCTCGGGCCAGGCCAACTTCGGCTTCGCCGATAGCCAGATCGCCGGCTACATCGTGGCCACGTCGCACCACGCGTTCAAGCTCGTCGGCCGTGCCGTCAACGTCGCGCCCTACGGCATCGCCACGCCGAAGACCGCCGCTGGGCTGGGTCTGGCCAGGGCCATCGCCGCAGCGGTGAAGGTGCTCATCGCCAATGGCACGTACCGGGCGATCCTGAGTCACTACGGCGTGCAGGCTGGAGCGGTGCCCGCAGCCCGGGTCCGACTTAACGGCGCGATCTCCTAGTTTCGCCGCACAGCGGTAGAAGTCTGACGTAGTAGAACAGTCCGCATGGTGACGCACGGGGACACGGCGCTGCCGGTCGTCCCCGTGCGCCACGTCGGACGCTGGATCGCCGGCGCGGTGATCCTGGTGCTGGTCGCCATGCTGGTCCACACCCTGTGGTCCCAGGTGCCCACGGGCCAGCGCGCCTGCAGCGGCGTGGGCAGCGCCCGCCACTGCCACGGGACGCTCAACTGGCGCTTCAGCTGGAACGTGGTGTTCCACT
>JAJYBR010000010.1 GCA_021778895.1 Actinomycetes bacterium | reverse complement strand
GATTGGTTTCGACGTCCTTGACTAGAGGGAAAGAAGCGAGCCGTGGTCTCCGGAACCACGTAAAAGAGCCGGAAACACAAACAAACGGCAATCCTGTATTTGCTGTTGCTAGTTAGCTAGCACGTCCGTCTAGGTTCGGCCCTGTGGCTTAGGAATCGGGCGTCAAAGAGCGGGGCTTACCGATGTGCTGCGTCAGCGGGCACGGTGGGAAATCTCAGTTGACTACGGAAGTGGCCGGTCGCCGATGAGCACCACTTCCCGACAATCTCTCGTCGGCTGCGCTCGGAGAATGTTCCCAACGGCGTGGGCGGACCTGGGTTCGATTCCCAGCACCTCCACCAGTGCGGTGTCCCGCGGTTAGCCGGGGATGTCCTTTCAGTTTCCACCGTGTTCGCCCAATCGGCGCGGCGGCGGCGCTGCGACCGCTGGAGGCGGATGCTCCCCGAACCGGTAACGATCGAGGGCCCCCGCGCCTTGGGCGCCACGTACTAGTCGAGGAAGTACGTGCCGCGCTGGTGGTAGGTCGCACCCTCGAAGCGCTGAACGCGGTAGGGAACGATGGGCGTGACCAGCGGAGCAAAGCACTGCCACGCCGCAGCCGGAATGCGTCGGACGATCATGGTGGTTCCCGTCGGAGTGATGGACCGGACCACCACGCGGGCCCCGACAGTGGAGGGGCACGTTCGGGCCCCATTCAAGGGGTTGTCCCCATCACCCACCAGCTCGTACGCCGACGCACCGTGCGCGAGCGAGGCGGTGGGCTGGGCGCGCAATCCTACGGCGTGACCCGAGAACCGCATGAGCCCGCCCATGTAGACGGCCGGGGTGTCCCTCGCGACTCTCGCAAACGTCGGAGGCGACTTGGGCCGGGGCGCGCCGTAGAGAACGACTCTCGCGTAGCCGCGAATCCAGCATGTCTCCCGGCCAGAATTCGTGAAGCGCAGGAGGATCGCGTTGTTCCCGAGCCCCGCGACCGTGGCGGCCGCCGTGACTCGCAGTGATGCGGATGCGCAACTCGTGGTGGCCAGTGGTCCTCGAGGTTGCGGTGTGTTCGCACTAGCGGGAGTGAGGAACATCACACTCGCCGCGACTGCCCCCAGCCAACTGATAACCCGGCGCGATCCTCCACCCATCACGTTCAGCATTGTCGCACTCCCCTTCGACTCCGGTGGCGCCACACGGGAGCGCTGGATCAGAGGGCTGGTGCGCGACGGGATCGCGACCTCTTTAGCGCTCGAGGCCCCACCGGTGCTGCGCGGGTGTCCAGACATGGCCACGAGCCCCGCTCGATCGCCCAATCAGGCATCACCGAGCGGGTCGAGGCTCCTGCAGCCACGTGCCCCGCCCCTGGTCGATGCCAGCACTGGCCGGTTCGCAGCGCCCGCGCCATCGAGAATCTCCGGGCTGGTGCCACGGGGCCCGATGCGCGTCTGATGTGAGGTCTCACTAGTGTGGCCACAACAGCGAAGAGGGATGCGAGTGACCGAGGAGGACGGGGGTGGAGCACTTCGACTCGCTGGAGTCCAACTTTCCTCCGATTGCTGATTACGCGTTCCTGTCTGATTGCGAGAACACGTGTCTCGTCGCACCGACAGGCGCCATCGAGTGGATGTGCCTGCCCCGCCCGCACGATCCGAGCGTCTTCGGCATGATCCTGGATCGCGCGGCCGGCACCTTCCGCCTGGCACCCGCCGACCGTGCTGTTCCCGCGCATCGTCAGTACATCCCAGGCACCATGGTCCTCAACACCACCTGGCAGGCCAACACCGGATGGCTGGCGGTCAACGACTTCCTGGCCGTGGGTCGGTGGTACCGCGACGGCGAGCGGCTCGCTCACTATCGACGCACGCCCGGTGACTACGATGCCCGCCACCTCCTGGTCCGCACGGCCACCTGCCTGCACGGGACGATCGAGGTGGTCGCGGACTGCGAGCCAGCGTTCGACTACGGACGCGAGGACGCGCACTGGGAGTACAGCGGACCGGGATACGGGTCCGTCGTCACGACCAACGCGGCCCAGCCACGACTGACGTTGACGGGAGACGTGCGCTGGGGTGTCGAAGGACGTGGAGTCCGCGCGCGTCGTCGTCTGAGCGAGGGCGAGTCCTTCTACGTGGTGCTCGGCTGGACCGACAACCCCCAGCCGACGTCGCGTCCGGAGGTCGACTCCTACTTGGCCGAGACGAGCCGCTTCTGGCGCGGGTGGATGGACGAGGGACGCTTTCCCGACCACCCGTGGCGCGAGATCCTCCAGCGCAGTGCCCTCACACTCAAGGGACTGACCTACGCGCCTTCGGGTGCGCTGCTCGCCGCTGCCACGACCTCGCTGCCCGAACAGGTCGGGGGGACGCGCAATTGGGACTACCGCTACACCTGGATTCGCGATTCGGCCTTCGCGCTGCGCGCGCTGCGGTCCCTGGGTTTCGATACCGAGGCGGACGACTTCTTGGGATTCCTGAGCGACGTGCTCGAGCCGGTGTTCGGTACCCACCAGGCGCGCAGCGACCTGCATGTCCTGTACCCCGTCGACGGGAGTGCGGCACCCGACGAGGTCGAGCTCGACCACCTGACGGGGTATGCGGCGAGTCAGCCGGTGCGCGCGGGAAATGCCGCGCACCACCAAGTGCAGCACGACATCCTGGGAGCGATCGTCGACTGCATCTTCGAGCACACCCGCACGCGCGACTCGCTCTCCGAGCGCTCCTGGCGCATCGTGGTGCAGGCGGTCGAGACGGCGCTGGCCCGGTGGCGTGAACCGGACCGGGGCATCTGGGAGATGCGCGGCGAGCCCCAGCACTTCACATTCTCCAAGGTCATGTGCTGGGTCGCGGTCGAGCGCGGTTCCCGCCTGGCCCGCCTGCGGGGCGACATCGATCGCGCCGACGCGTGGTTCGCGGCGGCCTGCGAGATCCACGAGGACATCTGCGCCCACGCCGTCGACCAGCGGGGAGTCTTCGTCCAGTCCTACGGCTCGGCCGAGCTCGACGCCTCGGTCCTCGTCCTGAGCCTGGTGGACTTCTTGCCGCCCGACGATCCCCGCATCCGGGCGACGGTCTTCGCCATCGCCTCGGAGCTCGCTCATGGTGCCTACGTCTACCGGTACCAGACGGCCTCGGCCGACGACGGACTGGGTGGTGAGCCCGAAGCCTCCTTCACGGTGTGCTCCTTCTGGCTCGTCTCGGCCCTGGTCGCGATCGGCGAGCTCGACCTGGCCCGCAGCCACTACGAGCGACTCGTCGCCTCGGCGAGCAAGCTCGGGCTGTACGCCGAGGAGATCGACTCCCTCACCGGTCGCCAGCTCGGCAACTTCCCCCAGGCCCTGACCCACCTCGCGATGGTCAACGCGACGCTGCGGCTCATCCGCGCCGAGACCGGCGACACGCGTCCCCACGTGCGCGCCGCGGGAGCGCTCTCCTGGTGGAACGCGGCGGGCAAGGAGGGGCGCGCCATCTCGATGCCGCTCGACGAGATCGCATCCGCGCTGGTCAGCCTCGATATCGACGGTGAGGGGACCCCGGCCTAGCCGAAGTTTTCGGACCCCTTGGTAGGGTGACGGAAGACGAGACGGACGCGCACGCGATGCCCCGCTCGACGGCCTGGAGGTCGCACGTTGGCTCAACGCGAAGGTTTCCAACTCGTCGTCGTCGCGAACCGCCTGCCCGTCCACCTGCAGGAACCCGGCGACCAGAGTTGGCTGCCCAGTCCTGGCGGCCTGGTGTCGGCGCTGACGCAGGTCCTGCAGGCGCACGAGGGCCTCTGGATCGGCTGGCCCGGGGTGACCGAGTCGTGCCAGCACCCCGCGGACTTCGAGGGGATCGCCCTGGAGGCGGTCCAGATCTCCCGCGACGAGTACGAGGACTTCTACCTGGGATTCTCCAACGCCACCTTGTGGCCCCTCTACCACGACGCGATCCGCTCGCCCAGCTTCCAGCGCCGCTGGTGGAACGCCTACGTCGCCGTCAACGAACGCTTCGCCGAGGTCACCTCGCGCCACGCGGCGATCGGGGCCACGGTGTGGATCCACGACTACCAGCTCCAGTTGGTCCCCGAGCTGCTGCGCCGCCTCCGGCCCGACCTGCGGATCGGATTCTTCCTCCACATCCCCTTCCCCCCGATCGAGCTGTTCATGCAGTTGCCCTGGCGGCGACGGATCGTCGAGGGCCTGCTCGGCTCGGACCTCATCGGATTCCAAGAGCCCCACGCCGCCAGCAACTTCAGCCGCATCGCGCGCCGCCTCGTCGGCGTCACCGGGACCGACACCCGGCTCGACCGACTCGGCCGCACCGTGCGCGTGGGCGCCTATCCCATCTCGATCGACATCGCGCGCATCGCGCGGCTGGTCGAGTCCAGCGAGGTTCGCGCCCGGGCGATCCAGATCCGGTCGGAGCTCGGCAATCCCGAGGTCGTGCTGCTGGGAGTGGACCGACTGGACTACACCAAGGGGATCCAGCACCGGATCTCGGCCGTGGCCGAGCTGTTCGCCGATGGCGTCCTCGAGGCTGGACGCCACGTGATGGTCCAGGTAGCCGTGCCCAGTCGTGAGTCGGACCCGCACTACGAGCGTGAACGGCGGCTCTTGGAGCAGGCCGTCAGCGAGGTGAACGGCGAGCACGGCCACGTCGGCCGGCCAGCCGTGCACTACTTGCACCAGAACATGCCCTTCGAGGAGCTCGTCGCGCTCTACCTGGCAGCCGACGTCATGCTCGTGACGCCCCTGCGCGACGGCATGAACCTGGTGGCCAAGGAGTACGTCGCCTGCCGTGCGGACCTCACGGGACGACTGGTCCTCAGCGAGTTCGCCGGGGCGGCGACCGAGATGCGCGCCGCCTACCTCGTGAACCCGCACGACCTCGACGAGCTGAAGGACACCATTACCGCCGCCATCAGCGCCGACCCCAAGGCCGCCCGACGCCGGATGTCCCGCCTGCGGCGCCAGGTGGCGCGCCGCGACGTCTACGAGTGGGCCGACGACTTCCTCAATGATCTGGGAACCACGTCACAGCAGGTGGACGAGCTCGCCGAGGGAACCCACGATGATGTCCGGGGCCGTCACAGCCTGGCCCACCTCCTCGAGGGTGGTCACGCCTGACAGCACGAGGACGGTGGTGAGCCCCGCTTGGGCTCCCGCCACCACGTCGGTCTCGATCCGGTCTCCAACCAGGACAGCCTGCGCGGTGTCGACGCCCAGGCGAGCCAGCCCCGAGCGGATCATGCCGGGATTCGGCTTGCCCACGATGTGGGGAGCGACGCCGGTCGCGCGCTCGATCAGCGCCGCCATCGCGCCGCAGCCCGGCACAGGGCCGTTGAGGGTGGGACTCGTGGGTTCCGGGTTCGTGGCGACGAAGGCGGCGCCCTGGTCGATCAGCTGGACAGCACGAGCGAACTCGTCGAAGTCGTAGTTCCGCGTCTCGGCGAGCACGACCACCTCAGCAGTGCTCGCGTCCACAACGCACCCAAAGTCGGACAGGGCGTCGTGGATCGCCGGCCGGCCGATGGCGAAGACGCGGGTCGCTCTGGTCCCGTCGGACACGTAGGAGGCCGCCGCCATCGCGGAGGTCCAGATCTCCTCGGGGCGCATCGACAGGCCCACCTTGGCCATGCGCTCGACGATCTCGTCGGGTGTGAACAGGGAGTTGTTCGTCACGACCTGGAGGCCGTGCCCGCGCTCGCGCACCCGCTCGACGAAGGTGTCGGCGCCCGGTATCAGGCCGTTGGGGCCGAGCAGGACGCCATCCATGTCACACAGCCAGGTGGTCGCCTCGCGCAGTCTGTCCACCCCTCCAGTATCGCAAGGACCGAAACACTTCAGCCGCCGCGCCAGATGCCAGCAGGCGACCGCGCTGCCTCGAACGCCTCCGCTGGCGGATTTGGTGCTGGCCGGTGACTTCGCTGGCGCGTCGACGTTCTTGCGCCGCCACCCCACCTGTCGGAGCGTCGAGAACGTCGAGCCCTGTCCGATGCCGGTGCCGGCAACCTCAGTCGGCCAGGCTGGCGACCGTGGTTGCGATCGTCATGGGGACCGAGAGCGCGAAGTCGACCAGCAGCAGGCTCACCACCGCTAACGGTGCCCCCCGCGTGTGGTCGCGCACGAAGGCGAACTCGATGAGCGCCGAGGCGATCACGTAGGCCAGCAGGGCCCAACGGAACACCCGCGCGTACGAGGACCACGAGAATCCCGGCGTGCGGACCAGCATCCCGTAGGCACTAGCGAGCGCCGCGAGTCCCACGAGACCCAGGATCAGGGGCAGCGTGAGGGGCGGCCGGCGGGGAGCGTAGGAGGCCATGGCGATCCCGCCGATCACGGCGCACGTCAGGGCCCCGGTGGCGACCCAGGCGGCAGGTGCCACCGCCGTGCGCGAGGTGGCGCTCATCGGGAAGCCACCCGCGTCATGATGATCAGCGTCGCGATCTGCATGATGCCCGTGACTCCGGCCGTGGCGATGAAGCGCTTCATGAGCGCCGCGATCTTCTCGGGCACCGGGGCCGGCTTGTTCATCTCGACCAGTACCGCAATGTTGGCGGGCTCGAGGATCCCGAGGGCGATCACCGCCATCACGCCGACGACGATCATCGACGCTATGAGCCATGGGTGGTTCGGACTGCTCGCGTTGAGGAAGCCCAGGCGCAGGGCCATCTGGAATCCCGCAGCCAGGTTCATCGCCACCACCGTGGGCATGATGAGGACCATCTTGGGCATGAGGCGAGCGGCGAACTCGGCGCGAGCTGGTGGCGAGAGCCGACCCATGATGGGTCCGAGGATCAGCCCCAAGAACAGGTCCAGTGCGGTCCACATCGCACCGCCCACCACGTGCGAGAACATGAGCATCCACAACGAGTTCGTCGCGATGGCCACGACGACGAACACGAGGGCCGCCGCCACGAACGGGAGTCCGCGGCGCGGCACGATCTCGATGCGTGGTCGCTCGCGAACGCCGACGCCACCCCCCGCCGATGCGTCCATCACCGTCATCGCACACCCCCTCTTGGTGGCGGATCCTAGGCACCTTGCCTCCGGCCCACAAGGCCCCCTTCCCGGCACATTGCGCGGTAGCCTGCCCCCGTGCCCTCTCCCGCCGCATCGCCACGTGCCGCGGCGATCTTCGACCTCGACGGGACTCTGGTGGACTCGGCTCCCGGGATCATCGAGGCCTTCCGGCGAACCCTCGACGACACCGGACGGCGCGCTCCCGACGACGTTCTCGCGACGCTCATCGGCCCGCCCTTGACCGACTCCTTCCGCACCCTGGGGTTCGCCGAGTCCGAGCTGCGGCCGGTGATCGCGCGCTACCGCGAGCACTACGCCACCATCGGCGTGCCGGGCTGCCGGCCCTATCCGGGCATCGACGAGCTGCTGGTCCGCCTGCGCGAGCAGGGCTGGATCCTGGCCGTCGCCACGGCCAAGCGCCAAGACTTTGCCACCCAGATCCTGGCCGACTGGCACCTGGAGCACCACTTCCACGCAGTCGTCGGCGCGTCGCTCGACGGACGCCTCGGACCCAAGACCGAGATCGTCTCGCAGGCTCGTGCGCGGCTAGCGCCCCACGAGCCGCGCTGGATGGTGGGTGACCGCCGTTTCGACGTCTTGGCCGCTCGGGCGTGCGGACTGCCCTGTGTGGGCGTCGCCTGGGGCTACGGCACACCGGGCGAGCTCGACCAGGCGGGAGCCGTGGCGGTCGTCGCCAGCCCGGAGGACCTCGGTGACCTCCTCCTCGGCGCCTCGGTCGTCGAGGAAGTGTAATGCCGCGCCCGGAGAGGTCCCTCAACTTGGTGGCCGCGGGCAGCGACGACTACCGGCGGCGCGCCCGCCGCATCCTGCCGCGCCAGCTCTTCGACTACGTCGACGGCGGAGCGAACAGCGAAGCCACGGTGCGTGCCAATCGGCGAGATCTCGACGCGATCGAGTTCCGCCAGCGGGTGCTGCGCGACGTCGCGGGACCGACGACGGCCACGACGGTGCTCGGCCAGCCACTGGCGCAGCCGCTCATCCTGGCACCGGTCGGCTTCGCTGGCATGATGGCTCGCCGGGCCGAGGTCCAGGCCGCAACGGCCGCGGCGCACCAGGGCGTCCCCTTCGTCGAGTCGACCTTGTCGATCTGCTCACTCGAGGAGGTCGCCCAGGCGGCCCCGCCGCCGTGGTTCCAGCTCTACATCATGCGGGACCGCGGCTACGCTGCCGCCCTCCTCGAGCGAGCCCAGGCTGCCCGCTGCCCCGTTCTCGTCCTCACGGTCGACCTCGCGGTGGTGGGACGCCGCCTGCGCGACGTGCGCAACGGCATCGACGCGACCCTGGGGCCGTGGGGCCGGTGGCGCCGGAGCGCCGACCTGGCCGCCCATCTTCGCTGGGCCGTCGACGTGGGGCGACGTGGCCGCCCGCTCCGGTTCGGCAACCTCGAAGCCGCCGTCCCCGACGCTCGGCTCCCCACGGACTTCCAGCGATGGATCGCCACGCAGTTCGACCCCTCGGTGACGTGGGACGACCTGCTCTGGGTCCGGGAGCGCTGGACCGGGCCCCTCGTCGTCAAGGGCATCCTGGAACCCGACGACGCGGCCCGCGCGGTCGACTGCGGAGCCGACGCGGTCATCGTCTCGAACCACGGCGGACGGCAGCTCGACAGCGCTCCTTCGACCATCCGCGCCCTGCCCGCCGTCGTCGACGCGGTTGGGGGGCGGACGGAAGTCCTGATGGACGGGGGGGTCCGCTCGGGCCAAGACGTGGCTCGCGCACTAGCCCTGGGCGCCCGCGCGTGCCTGGTGGGCCGGCCCTGGGTCTACGCGGTCGCGGCCGAGGGAACCCGGGGTGTCGACCGGCTCCTCACCCTCATGCGCGACGAACTGGTCGTCACCATGGCCCTCACGGGCAGCCGCGACCTCGCCGACCTCGGTCCGCACATCCTGCGCTAGGCGATTCTCACGCCGCGCGCAGGGCGTCGGCGAAGGCTCCAGGCTCGTCGACGGTGACGGAGAAGCGTCGTCCGCTGGTCAGGGTCACGCGCAGCCCGGGACCGGCCCGCGTGACCAGAGCCGCGCGGCCCAGGAGCCGCAGGCTCCCGCGGTAGCCGATGCCGCCCCAACGCCACGGCGAGACGTCGACGACATCGACGCGGTCGATGGTCGAGACCGGCATGATCTGACGCACGATGCCACCGCCGTAGACGACTTCGAGGCACCGCCCCTCGGGCGCGTCGACGACGCGCACGACCACGCGGGACAGCAGGGCCCCGACGGCGCCGAGCACGCCGAGGGACAGGGCTTGTCGACCTCGCGAATGCCCCGTGAATCGACGCGTGACGGCGACGAGAATCGCCACGATGCCCAGGATCGCCACGAGACGGTTCGTCGTGAGTCTCTCCTCGATGACGACGGGAGCGACGCGGCTGCCGTCAACCGGCATCGGGTTCAGGCTGCGACGGTGGGCTGGGGCACCACGCCCACGTGACGCAGGAAGTTGCGAACCTTGATGACTTGCTCCTCGGTCAGGTCGCGCGTCCGGGTCGGACCGAAGGAGACCGTGTCGCCGCCCACGGTCACCGCCCAGTTGCCCCGGTGGGTCTCATGGACGACCCCGATGCGCTCGAGGAGACAGGTCACGTCACGCCACTGGATGTTGCGCTTGAGCGGATGAGCGAACAGCTTGTCCAACGTCTGACGGTGGTGGTGGTCCAACTTGCTGAGCATTACGAACCCCCTGTAAGGGCTACCCATGTCCCTCAGTTGCACTATCCACCGCCGACCCCGGCATGTCAAGCAGCGCCACCAGCTCGACGTGCTCGGTCATCGGGAACAGATCGAGGATCTCCAAGGAAACAAGCACAAATCCGGTCGCTAAGAACTCTCTAAGATCCCGGGCCAGCGTGGCTGCATCGCACGACACGTAGACAACCCGCCGGGGGTGCCGGGAAGCGATGGCCTCGGCGACCTCGCGTGGCAGGCCGGTACGTGGCGGATCGAGAACGACGATGTCACCATCGTCCACGACCTCGGTGACGAGGTCTGGTTCGACGCGCGCGTGCCGGGTCAACACGACCGGATACGCCGCGGCGTTGCGCCTGGCGTCGGCGACCGCCGTGCGGGAGCTCTCCACGGCTACGACCGTGCCAGTCGGACCCACGCGACTCGCCAGCGGCACGCTGAACAGGCCGACGCCGCTGAAGAGATCCACCACGTGATCGCCCGGACCCGCACCGCTCAACCCGGTCACCCTCTCGACGAGCATCGCGGGCGCGTCGACGTGGGACTGCCAGAACGACGTGGCTCCCACGGTGAAGTCCCACTCGGCGACTTGCACGTGTGACACGGGTCGTGCCGCGAGGCGCCGTCCCGCCAGGTCGGCCCCGTAGGGGCCACGCCCCGAATCGGGCCACACCACGGCGAAGGGTTCCCCGTGTCCGATGGCGCGCACCTCGACTTGGTGAGCCCGGGACCACGTCGTGGCGAAGGCCTCCCGCGCGCGGTCGTCGAGCAGCCAGCAGGCGTCGAGGGCGACGCGCCGGTGGGAGCGCCAGGCCCGCAGCGCCAAGCGGCCCGACCGGTCGACGGCGCAGCGCAGGCGGGTGCGGCTGGCGTGGGCTGCCGTCGGCGGCGCCGTCACCACCACGTCGAGATCGAGGCCCGCGATCCGCCGCAGCTGGTCGTGGGTGACCGCGGCCTTCCACGACCGCTGGAGGGGCTCGGCGGCGTGCTGGAGGTCGCACCCGCCACAGCCGCCCGCCCCCGCGTAGGGGCAGGGAGGGTCGACGCGCTGGGGACTCGGCTCGACCACGCGGCGGGCGATCGCCCGCGCGAAGGCGGTCGTTCCCGGCAAGAGAGTGGCCTCGACCAGCTCGCCGGGCAGAGCGCCCCGGACGAACGCCACGCGCCCATCGGGCGTATGGGCCACCCCGCCGCCGACGGCCGGACGCTCAACGCGCACGGTGGCCACTTCCTCGGCCGGCGGACGCGTCATCGCCGGACGCCGTCCGCGCGCGGTGTGCCGCTCGCGCCGGCCAGGAACGCGTCGACGAGGCGCTCGGCTCGGCGGCGGGCGGGCTCGTCATTCGCGACCGCCTGCGCGATCATCTCCTCGTAGCGCGGGTCGGATCGGCCCGCCGAGCTGTCGGCGGCGAACCACGCCCCCAACTGGTCGGCGTCGACCTCCGGATGGAACTGCACCCCCAGGTGGCGGCCGAGACGGAAGGCCTGCACGGCGTGCGCTGACGTGGCCAGCACCGTAGCCTCCGGCGGCAGGATGCAGGCATCCTCGTGGTAGGCAAACCACGGTCCGGCCTCGATGGGCGAGCCCGGCGTCGGGTCGACGCTGATCCACCCCAACTCGGGGACCGCTGCCCGCTCGACGCGCCCCCCGGCGCACGCGCACAGCGCCTGAGCCCCGAAGCAGATCCCCAGCGTCGCGATGCTCGCGCGATCGGCAGCGGCGATCAGGTCGAGCTCGCGGTCGAGCCAACGCGCGCGCACCAGCGGGTCGTAGACCGCCGACGACGAGCCCAGAACGACCAGGGCGTCCACGCCGGACAGATCCGGCGGCGTCCATCGCGCGTCGACCAGATCCACTGCCAGGGAGTAGCCACGGGCCTCGAGGGCCTGCCCGACGAGTCCGGGCGCGTCTTCGAGATGGTGGCGCAGGACGAGGGCGGTGGGCACGGCGGGTGGCCCTCAGGCCGAGGGTCGAGTCCAGCCCATCGACTCGGCGATCTCGACGCAGGTCGGGCACAGCGGGTAGCGCGCCGGATCGCGGCCGGGCACCCACACCTTGCCGCACAGCGCGCGGACCGGCACCGCGTTCACCATCGAGTCGACGACCGAGTTGCCGATGGACACGAAGTCGCCGCTGTCGAGCGTGTAGCCCTCGAGAACGACGTGCGTGAAGCGCTCGTGGTCACCGTCATCGAGCACCGGAGACGTCGCGGGCTGCACCAATTCCGTCGAACTCACGCCCAGTACTGTAGCCAGGCCGCGTGCCCGCGAGCCCCCCGATAAGGTCGTTGCATGACCCCGCGACGTGCCTCGCGCTCCGCGCCGAACCGCCGCGCCGGGCACGTCACGAGCCAGGGCCAGCCCAAGCGCGCCTACCGCACCGTCACCGAGGCGCGGGCGGCCGCCCAACTCGCCTGGACCCTCAACCGCGCCGAGCTCAACGCCTACCGCTGCGAGTTGTGCCACCAGTGGCACATCGGCGGCGAACGGGAGTAGCGCCGGAGTCCCCAGTGCGGGCAGAATGGTCCCACTCCAAGAGAAGGGCCCCCCTATGGCGGTACAGGCGTACATCCTGATTCAGTCGGAGATCGGCTCGAGCGAGCGGGTCGTGCAGGCCACGCGCGCCGTGGTTGGCGTGCTGGAGTCCTTCGAGGTCACCGGTCCCTATGACGTCATCGTCCGCTGCGAGGCCGAGAACGTCGACGACTTGGGCCGCTTCATCGTGGGAGCGATCCAGAAGGTGCCCGGGATCACCCGCACCCTCACCTGCCCGGTCGTCAACGTCTAGGAGTCGCCGAACGCTCCGGCGCGGGCGAACGCGTCCTGGTCCTCGTCACTGACGCCCCAGGACCGCAGGCCCTCTCGCGTCTGGGATCCCGCCAGCCCGGGGGGGCGGCTGATGGCGCCCGGCGTGCGCGAGAACCTCGGTGCCGGGTTGGGCTGGTAGGGGCCGAGCGGCCCGTCCGCACGGAAGACCTCGCGCTCCACGTTGACGGGGTGCACGGCGGCCTCGCGCGGGCTCAGCACCGGCGAGACGCACGCGTCGCGCTCGAAGAAGGTCTCTTCCCATTCGTCACGCGTCCGCGTCGCGAAGGCGGCGGCCAGGCGCTGGCGCAATTCGGGCCAGCGCTCCCGGTCCATCTGGCCGGGAAGGTCCGCGGCACGCAGGCCGAGGCCGTCGAGCAGCTCGGCGTAGAACTGGGGCTCGAGCGCGCCCACCGCCACGAAGCGGCCGTCGCTCGTGGCGTACACGGTGTAGAAGGGCGCTCCCCCGTCCAGCAGGTTGGCGCCACGCTCCTCGGACCAGTACCCCAGGTTGAGCAACGAGTGCGTCATCGCCAGCAGGGCGGCCGAGCCATCGACCATCGCCGCGTCCACCACCTGGCCCACGCCGGACAGGCTCCGCTCGATCAGGGCGGCCAGCACGCCCGCCACGAGGAACATCGCCCCGCCACCGAAGTCGCCGACCAGGTTGAGGGGGGGGACCGGGGCTTCTCCGGCACGACCGATGGGCCACAACGCGCCCGACATCGCGATGTAGTTGATGTCGTGACCCGCCCGCCGGGCCAACCCTCCGCTCTGCCCCCATCCGGTCATGCGCCCGTACACCAGACGCGGATTGCGGGCGCACGCGGCGTCGGGGCCCACACCGAGCCTCTCGGCCACGCCGGGGCGGAACCCCTCGATGAGCGCGTCGGCGCTCTCGCACAGGCGCAGCACGAGCTCGCGGCCGGCCACGCTCTTGAGGTCGACCGCGACCGAGGGCCGCGAGCGGGCCAACAGGTCCCAGGTCTCGACGTCCTTGGCGCTGGCCGAGCCACGCTCGATGCGCAGCACGTCCGCCCCGAGGTCGGCCAGCATCATCGCGGCGAACGGTCCCGGGCCGATGCCCGCGAGCTCGATGATGCGCAGACCCGTCAGCGGGCCCGACCGCTCGGCCACTAGTCCCACCACAGGTCGTGAGCCAGGACGCCCTTGCCGATCAGCCCGAGCTGCACCTGGGAGGTCCCCTCCACGATCGTCAGCTGGCGCGCGTCGCGGTAGTACTGCTCGGTCGGGTGGTCCTCCATGTACCCAGCCGCGCCGAGCAGCTGCACCGCGAGCCCCGAGGCCCGCACCGCGACCTCCGAGGCGTAGTACTTGGCCATCGACAAGAAGGGCACGTACTCGCGCGAGAACTTGCCCTGGTCGGCCAGCCACGCGGCCCGGTAGGTGAGCAGGCGAGCCGCCTCGATCTCGGTGGCGCACTTGGCGATCTCCCACTGGATCCCCTGGAAGTCCGCGATCGTCTGGTTGAAGGCCGCGCGGTTCTTCACGTACTCGGTCGCGTACATCAGCGCGCCCTCCGCCAGGCCGATGGCCCGAGCCGCGACGATCGGACGCATCGCGTTGAGGGACTGCATCGCCAGGAGGAATCCCCCACCGATGACGTTCTCCGGTCCCACGTGGACGTCCTCGAAGACGATCTCGGCGGTGTCGATGCCCTTGACACCCATCTTGTGGTCGGTGCGTGGGCGCGACACGCCCGGGCTCGTCGCATCGACGATGAAGCCACTGATGTCGCGGTGGTGGCGCGAGGCCGGGTCACCGGTCTTGGCGAAGACGGTGAACCAGTCGGCCTGCATGCCGCCCGAGATCCACGACTTCGTGCCGTTGAGGATGTACCCACCGGGCACGTCGGGATCCGGCGTCGCCCGCGTCTGCATGCCGACCACGTCGCTCCCCGCACCGGGCTCGGAGAGGCAGAACGACGAGCGGGTGGCTCCCGATGCGATACCGGGCAGGTACCGCTGCTTCTGCTCCTCGGAGCCGGCGATCATGATCGGACCGGTGGGCAGGCGCGTCAGCAGCAGCATGAGACCCAGGACGTTGGAGTACTTCGTGACCTCCTCGATGGCGATCGTCAGCCCCGTGATCCCGGCACCCGATCCGCCGTACTCGGTCGGGATGCACAGGCCCAGCAGGTCGGCACGGCGGAACTCGTCGAAGATGTCCTCGGGGTAGGCGCCGGTCAAATCGATCTCTCGTGCACGCGGGCGGATCTTGTCTTGGGCCAGGCGGCGCACGGTCTCTTGCAAGGACAGCAGTTCATCGGGCAGGGAGAAGTCCATGTCCCAAACGGTATCCCACAGTCGTGTGCCACCATGGTGGCGTGGAGGCCTTCGATCGCGCCCGCTCCCTGGCGGCGATGGCCAGCGAGCCCTATGACGTCGTCGTCGTGGGGGCCGGGATGACCGGCGCCGGCGTCGCCCTGGACGCCGCGTCGCGGGGGTATCGCGTCGCGCTCGTCGAATCGCATGACCTGGGCTCGGGCACCACGGCCAAGTCCTCCAAGATGGTCCACGGCGGCTTGCGGTACCTCCAACAACACGAGTTCCGGCTCGTCTACGAGAACCTCCGCGAGCGCCAGCGACTCCTCGAGAACGCTCCCCACCTGGTACGGCCGCTGCCGTTCCTGATCCCGATGGACGGGTCGCAGCGCGTGACCGGTCACGCCCTGCGCCAGGGCTACGGAGCGGCCCTGTGGCTCTACGACATCACGGGCGGCTGGCGCATCGGCGAGCGCCACCACCGGGTGACGCCCGAGCAGCTGCATCACCTGTTGCCGGCCGTGTCCCCCGCCCACCTGCGCGGCGGCTTCTCGTACCTCGACGCGCGCGGCGACGACACGCGGGTCGCTCTGGCGGCATCGCGCACGGCCGCACTGGACTACGGCGCCGACGTCGCCAACTACCTGACGGCGACGGGGTTCGAGCGCGGTGCTGACGGTCGGGTCCGCGCCGTGACGGCGCGCGACGAGCGGACCGGGGCCGTCCTGTCGATCGCCACCCGCTCGGTCGTCAACGCCGCGGGCGTGTGGTCGGATGAGGTTCGCCAGCTGGTCGACGGGGATGCTGCGCCCGTCATCACCCCGGCCAAGGGCGTGCACCTGGTGGTGCCGCGCCACCGCCTCGAGATGGCGTCCGCCGCAGTGCTCGGCGCGCGGGGCGGCCGGATCATCTTCGTGATCCCCTTCGAGGATGCGCCCTACGTGTACTTCGGTACGACCGACACGCCGTACCAGGGGTCCCTCGACGATCCCCTGTGCACGCCCGACGACGTCGCCTACCTCCTCGAGACGGTCAACCAGTGGACGGCGAACGAGCTGACGCCGGCCGACGTGACCGGCCTGTGGGCGGGACTGCGTCCGCTGCTCGCCCCCTCGGGCCGACGCACCTCGGTGCGCACCACCGATCTGTCGCGGCGCTACCGCGTGGTCGACGACGGCGCTGGCGTGGTCAACGTCACCGGCGGCAAGTGGACGACGTACCGCCAGATGAGCCAGGACGCCGTGGACGCGCTGGCCCCGTACCTAGGTGAGCGGCCCTGCCGGACGGCGCACCTGCCCCTGCGCGGGGCGGGTCCCTTCGCGCCGTCGACGCCCCTGGAGGCCCGCCTGCAGCGGCGCTACGGGGACGAGACACCCGCGCTGACGGCGATGATCGCGGACGATCCGTCCCTCGCCGAGATCGCGATCCCCGGACAGGACTACTGCCGGGCCGAGATCCTCTACGCCGTGCGGGCCGAGATGGCCGTGACCCTCGAGGACGTCCTCGAGCGGCGCACCCGTGCCCACCTCCACGACGCCCGGGCCACGGCGGCGGCCGCACACGACGTGGCCCACCTCATCGGTGGCGAGCTCGGCTGGGAGGACGCCGACTGCGACCAGGCCGCCGAGGACTACCGCAAGCACGCCCGCCACGAGTTCGCGGCCGCGGGGATCCCGTGGGACCGGTGAGGGCTCCGGGAACACGGTCCCTCTCGGGGAGCCTGCGGTGATCCCGCGGTCGCTGGCGATCGATGTGGGCAGCTCGTCGGTCCGTACCGGACTGGTCGACGCCCGCGGTGCGGTGACCCACGTGCGCCAGCGCACCCTCGACGTCACGCGCGCCCGACCCGGCGAGGTGGAGCTCGACGCCGAGCAGATCGCCCGCTTCGTGCTCGAGCTGGCCCGCGAGACGCTGAGCGCCGGGGGGTCCGCTGACGCGATCGGGATCACGAACCAGCGCGCGACCACGATGGTCTTCGACGCGGCCACCGGCCAGCCCGTGGGACCCGTGCTCAGCTGGCAGGATCTGCGCACCGTGCTCGACTGCCTCACGCTCCAGGCGACCGGGCTGCGGCTGGCACCCAATCAGTCCGCCACCAAGGCGGTACACCTGATCCGCGAGTCCGGCGTGCCGCCCGAACGCGTCCGCGTGGCCACCCTCGACACGTGGATCACCTGGCGCCTCACGGGGGGACGCTCCTACGTCACGGACTTCTCGAACGCCGCACTAACCGGCCTGGTGGGACCTCCCCACTACCTCTGGGACCCGGCCGTGCTCGAGCAGTTGCGCCTGCGACCCGAGCAGCTGGCCACCATCGTCTCCAGCGTCGATCGCCACGGCACGGCCGACGAGCTGGGCGGGCTGCCCATCACCGCCCTCCTCGGAGACCAGCCCGCCTCCCTGCTCGGGCAGTGCATCGTGGACCGGGGGGCCAAGATCACCTTCGGCACGGGTGCCATGCTGAACCTGGTCGATGGGATCGCCGCGCCGACCACGATGCTGCGCTACCCCTCGGGCTGCTTCCCCGTCGTGGTTCGCAGCCAGGGCGGACAGCTCACGTGGGGTGTCGAGGGCATCGTGCTGAGCGCGGGGGCGGCCCTCGACGGCCTGCGCGACGGGCTCGGACTCTTCGACCACGTGAGCGAGGTCGAGGCACTCGCGAACTCCGTCGAATCCTCGGAGGGTGTCTGGTTCGTCCCCGCGTCGGTGGGCCTGGGCACCCCCTACTGGGACTTCGGCGCCCGCAGCGCCTTCTTGGGCCTGACTCAGGGAACCACGCGCGCGCACCTGGTCCGAGCGGCACTCGAAGGCATCGCCCACCGAGGAGCCGACCTCGTCGATGCCGCTCAGGTCGAGACCGGTCGGGCCATCGCCGAGGTGCGCGTCGACGGCGGCATGTCGGCCAACGCCGCGTTCCTGCAGTCACTCGCCGACGCCCTCGGCCGACCGGTCGAAGTCGGGACCGAGCGGGAGGCCACGACGCGCGGCATCGGCCTGCTGGCGCTGGTCGGCGCCGGTGCCCTGGACCTGGCCGAAATCGGCCAGCTGTGGCACCCCCACCTCCGCGTCGAGCCGCGCATCGACGCCGCCAGGCGCTCCGAGCAGCGCGCGACGTGGCACTGGGCCGTCGAGCAGGTCCGGCGCACGATCCCCGAGCTCAGCGAGATCGACTTCTGAGATCCGCTCCTAGCGCGACCAGGGTGCCTGCGCCACGGCGTCGTCCAGGGCCGTGGGCGCCGCCAGAAGCGATCGCGACAGGGTCAACGCCCGGGGACTGCGCAGCGCCACGACGCCGCTGACCACTGCGTTCCGGCTGTAGAGCGCCAGCCAGCGGGCTGCGCCGGGCTCGCCGGTCACCAGCCGCACGGCGTCGGTGGGCTGCGGGTGCCCCAAAACCTGCACCTTGGCGCCGTACTGGTCGGACCAGAAGTACGGGATGAGCGGCGGGCGCACGCCCGCCTCGCCCGTCCACAGCCGCGCCAGCTCGGCAGCGTGGTCGTTGGCCACCTGCCAGTGCTCGATACGGGTCGCCTCGATGCCCGTCGGACCGTGCCACGGGAAGCGGGCCACGTCGCCGATCGCCGCCACTCCGGGCGCGGCGGCGAAGTCGCCGTCCACCACGACCCCGTTGTCCAGCGTCACGCCGGCTCCGGCCAGCCACTCGGTGTTGGGCTCGGCACCCACGCCCGCCACCACCGCGGAGGCCCGCAGCGTCGTCCCGTCCGCCAGTTCCACCACGAACTCGTCGCCCTCGCTCGCCACGTCGCGCACCGAGCACGACGTGCGCAGTTCCACGCCCGCCTGGGACGGCAGGTCCACCAGCCACTGCGAGACCGTCGGGCCGAGGACCGAGAGCAGCGGCCGTTCGAGCGCCTCCAGCACGACGACCCGATGGCCCCGATGCGTGAGCGACGTCGCCACCTCGGCGCCGATGAACCCGCCGCCGATGACCACCACCGGCGCTACCGGGCGCGCGCGCGCGAGATCCGCGAGGAGCCCGCGCACGTCGGGCAGGGTCCGGACGTAGTGCATGCGATCGCCGGCGCTCACCGCGAGGCGCCGGGCACGGACCCCGGTCGCCACGACGATGCGCGACCCCTCCACGACCTCGCCGTTGGCCAGCGTCACCTGCCGGGCCGCGACGTTGAGGCCCACGGCCGCGGTCCCGAGCCGCCACGTCATGGTCGTGGACTCGTCGCCGCGCTCGAGCGACAGCTCCGACTCGTCGAGGGTTCCGGCGAGCACCTGCTTGGAGAGCGGCGGCCGGTCGTAGGGGTGGTCGGGCTCGGCACCGATGAGGGTGAGGCGTCCGGTGAAACCGCGGCGGCGCAGCGCTTCACTGAGGCGCCAGCCGGCCAGTCCCGCACCGACCACCACCACCGCGTCCGTGTCGCGCAGCGCCTCGCTCACGCGAAGGCCGCCCGCCACTGCTGCGCCGACATCGGCGCCAGGACGGCGTTGGAGGCCCGCACGTGCTCCAGGGTGTCGCTCGCCACGGGGTCGTACGCGTGACCCGCGTAGACCCAGGTGTCACCCGGGATCCCGGCCAGGCGCTCGGTGAGCGTCCGGTACATCTCGGTGGGATCCGAACCGGGCAGATCCGTTCGCCCGCACCCCTGGAGGAACAGGACGTCCCCGGTGACCAGGCGATCCTCGACCAGGAGGCACTGGCTGCCCGGGGTGTGTCCAGGTGCGTGGATCAGCGTGATGCCCAGTTCGCCCACCTCGAGCACGTCGCCCGGGGCGTGGGCCACGATCGCGTCCGCGTCGACTCCGGCGCTCTCGACGATCCACCCCACCTCGCTCGACTGGGCGTGCACCGGGATGTCCCAGTCGGTCAGGAGATCGGCGACGCCGCTGATCGACCACCCGGCCAGCGTTCCCCCGACGTGATCGGGGTGGTAGTGCGTGGCCACCACACCCACCACGCGGAGCCCGTCCTCTTGTGCGCACGCGACGACCTCGGTGGGCCGGTACGCGGGATCCACCACGACCGCCTCGCCGCTGACGACGTCGCCGATCACGTAGGCGTAGTTGGCCATGCCACGGGCACCCGCGTCCGAGGAGGCAAAGTCGCGCCCGGCGAGGAGCTGGCGGAAGTACAGGCGGTTACTCGGTGTCATCGGCGACACGACCCAGCCGTGGCGTGAGCTCCTCGACGGTCGCCATCGTGACCCGTAGCCGCTCTTCCAACGCCTCGATGATCTCGGTGGCGCGGGCCAAGCGCGCGATCAGGTCGTCGACCGAGACCTCCCCCTCGTCAAAGGACGTCACGATCGCGTCGAGCTCGGCCGACGCCTCATCCCAGCTGCCCACGGTCACGCGCCGCCTCCCTCGATCACCCGAACGCTAATGGAGCCGTCGGACACCCGCACCGCCAGCGGGTCGCCCGGCGCCGCGTCGCCGCGCCGACGCACGATCACACCATCGGCCCGCGTGACCAGGGCCCAGCCCTGCATCAGGCGCCGCTGGGGATCGTAGGCGGCCAGCAGCTGGCGGACGGCCGTCACGTGGACCGATGCCGCGTCCAGGCGGTGGCGGGCCCCCACCACCAGCCGCCGGCGGGCCGTCGCGAGCTGGCGACTCTCCCCGCGCAGGCGATCGCGCACGGCCAGCACCGTCGTGCGCCGTCGCTCCCCGAGGTAGGCACCGGCCTCGTCGAGGACCGCGCGAGACGCCTGGGCCACGAGACCAGCGGGCGCACGGACGTGCTGGCGGTACCAGGCGTCCACGACGCCGACCAGATCCTCGCCCAGGCGCGTCGGCGTGATGGCGTGCCGGGCGGCAACCAGGTCCGCGACGGACTCGTCACCCGTGTGGCCGATCCCCGTCCACACCGGGACGGGACACGCGGCGATCGCCAGGGCGACCTCCTCTTCGTCGAAGGTGCTGAGGTCCTGGCGGGAGCCGCCGCCCCGCACGACGCAGACGAGGTCGACACCCGCCGCCGCGACCGCAGCGATCGCGATGGCCACCTGGGACGCCGCGCCGTCCCCCTGGACGGCCGACGCCGCCACCGTGACCCGGAACGCGAAGCCCGAGCGCTCGAGCTGACCGACGAAGTCGCGGTACCCCTCGGTCGCCGGGCTCGCCACCAGACCGACGCGCAGCGGGACCGCGGCCAGCGACCGCTGGCCGTTGGCCTCCAGGAGACCGGCCGCGCGCAGGCGGGCGAGCAGCTCGAGGCGGCGGCGCGCCGCGTCGCCGAGCAGGCTGGCCACGTCGATGTCGAGCACCGAGAACCCGATGCGCCCCGACGGGGGATACAGGTCGACGTACCCGTAGACGTTGACGACGGCCCCCTCGCGCAGATCCACCCCCTCTTGGGCCAGGCGACGCTTGAGGGGACCCCACTGGGACACCCACGCGTGGGCGAAGAGCACGGGCCGGCGCGCCTCGGGGGCCGATCCGGCGTCGGCCAGATCGAGGTACAGGTGGGACTTCTCGTAGACCTTCTGGATCTCTCCGCGCACCCAGCGCGGGCGGCGGCGCCCAAAGGATCCCTCGAGGACTTCGGTGACCTCGCGGTACAGGTCGACGACCTCTTGGATCTCTCGCGGAGACTCCCCGGGGCTGGACACGAGGTGAGGCTAGCGCCGACCGGTGCGACCGGACCTTGTGGCACGAGGCGCCGACCTGCCAGACTGGGGGTGGATGGTGAGGCGGCTGGGCGACCGCACCGGGTGACCGGTGAGGAAAGTCGGGGCTCCACGGGCAGGGTGCTCGCGAGAGGCGAGTCGCGGTGACGCGCAGGAGAGTGCCACAGAGAACAGACCGCCCGCGGACCTTCGGGACCGCGGGTAAGGGTGAAACGGTGCGGTAAGAGCGCACCAGCGCCCCGGGCGACCGGGGCGGCTCGGTAAACCCCACCCGGAGCAAGATCAAAGTCGGGAGACGCCCGTTGGTCCTTTCGGACCCTCCCGGGGTAGATCGCTCAGATGGATGGTCGCCACCTCTCGCACGAGAGGTACAGAACCCCGCTTACAGGCCGCCTCACCATCCACTGAAGCGAGAACCCTAGGCTCGCGACGTGGTCGAATACCTCCGCGGCGAGGAGTTGGCAGCGTGCGTCCATCGCGTCGCCCTGAGCCGTGGCGAGCCCTTTCCGTTCACCCGGCCCGAACCCCCCCTGGAGATCGTGCGGCGCCGCTCGAGCGCCGAGCGCTTCCGGCGCACGGTCCTCGAGGAGTTGCGCGCGTGGCACCCGGACGCCGTATCGACCACGACGGTCGCCGAGACCCGCGCAGCTCTCGAGGCCGGAGCCCGAATGATCCTCTCGCCCCGCCTGCCCGGCGACGACCATGGACTGCGCCGCGCCCACGCCCATCTGCTGGTGCGGGTGGGACGAGCGAGCGAGCGCTGGACGTACGCTCCCGTCATGATCCGCCACGGCGAGCTCGCCGAGGCGGCCGCGACGCGGCGCAGTCCCGTCGCGGACCTCGAGGACCCCTGGCCGCAGTCGGCCACCTACCGCAACGGCGTCGGCGTGCGGGTGACCGCCTCGACGGTGCGGCTCGGACTGGCGGTGGTCCACGCCCTCGCGGTCCTCGAGGCCCTCGGCCACGCCGACGAGCGCTTCCGGGGCGGTGTCGTCGACCGCCACCGCGCGGTCTGGTGGCTCGATCTGGCCTCCCACGCCTACCCGCGTTTCAACCGCCACGCCTACGAGCGCTACTACGCCGAGCGACTCGCCGTCCTCCACGGCCATCAGCGCTGGCGCGACGGCGAGAGCCCCTTCCCCACCTCTCCCGCCTGGCATCGCGAGTGCCTGGAGTGCGACTACGCCACCGTGTGCCGCGAGCAGCTCGAGGCTCGCGACGACGTCTCGCTGACGCGATTCACGAGTCTCGACCAGCAGGCGCTGCTGCGCGAGTCCGGCATCGCCACCCGCCACCAGCTGGCCCGCCTCGACCCGGCCCGCGCGCGCAACGCACCGCCAGCCGACGACGACGGGATCGAGCCGGTCCTCGGCCGCGCGATCGACAACCTGGGGAGCCTGATCTACCGGGCACGCGCCACCGAGTTCGGCCCGCTGCGCACGATGGATCCAGGTCGCATGGGCTGCCCGCGCGCCGATGTCGAGGTCGACGTCGACATGGAGAGCTACGACAACCGCACCTACCTCTGGGGCGCACTGGTGACGCTGCGTCGTGACGTCCCGGGCGTGGAGCCCGGCTACCAGAGCTTCGTCGACTGGGCCACGCCCACCGAGCGCTCCGAGGGCGACGTCTTCGCCGCGTTCTGGCACTGGCTCGACGACCTGCGCCAGCGCACCACTGCGGCGGGGGCCTCGTGGTGCGCCTACTGCTTCTGGGCCTACGCCGAGGACTCGGCGATGTCGCGCGCCGTCGCCTCGTCGTCGCCCCTGGTGCCCAGCCCGGCCGAGATCGAGGCCTTCCGCAGGGCCACGCCACCCGTGTGGGTCGACGTGCACGCCCAAGCGCGGTCCCAGATCCAGACGGACGGACCGACGGGCCTCAAGGTGCTGGCCAACACCGCGGGCTTCCACTGGCGCGACGCCTCCCCGAGCGGCGAGGCGTCGATGTCCTGGTTCGAGTCGGCCTGCGACGAGGGAGGGGCCGACGGCGAGGCCCGACGGCGCCTCTTGGAGTACAACGAGGACGACTGCCGCGCCACGCGGGCCCTACGCGAGTGGCTCGGCGGAGCCGCCCGGGACCTGCCGCACCGCGATCACGTGCCGCCAGCGCCTCGGTAGCATGACGACGTGGCCGATTCGCAGGTCGTGAGGCCGGCTGGCCTCGGCCCGCGACTGGTTGGCTCCCTCTCGGTGCTGCTGGCGTTCGCCGCCTCCCTGGCAACGGCATCCCTGGTCACGGCGGCGGTGGCGTCCCAGCCCGGTGCGGCCGTCGCCTGGCTCCTCGTCGCCATCGCACTCCACGCGTTGCGCAGCGCACTGACGCGGTCGTGGTCGGTCGCTGCGGCTGGTCGCGTGCGCGATCGCTGGCGCCAGTCCTTCGCCCAGCACCTACGTGTCCCGCGTCCCGAGGGACTGCGCGGACGAGGCGACCTCCTCCAAGCGACCGAGGACGCGGCCGAGGGTCCGGATCTCGACCAGCTGTCCGCCGCTGCCCGCGTCTCGGGCGTCGGGCTCGTCGTGGTCGTCCTGGCTGCGGGATGGCCGAGCGCCGCGATCATCGTGGCGCTGGCCGCGGTGGCCGTCCCGCTCTACCGGCGCGCCGGCCGACGCAGCCAGACCCTCATCCAGGAGCACCTGCGGAGGCGCGACCTCCTCGAGCGGCGACAGCTCGAGCTGCTGGCGCACGCGACCGAGCTGCGGGCCCTCGGGTCGGTGGAGTACGCCGCGACCGAGATCGGCGCCCTCAGCGACCACGAGCACCGGGCCGCCGAGCGTGCGCTGCGCATCGCACTCGAGTCCTCGCTCGTCACGGAGTTCGTGAGCGGCGTCTCGGTAGGCCTGGTCGCGATGGTCGTGGGCTTCGCGCTCCTGGGCAGTCGTCTGGACCTCTTCCGCGCGCTCGTGGCCGTGCTCGTGACCGCTGACCTCTTCGGCGCGATCCGTCGCTACGGCATCGCCTTCCACCGCCGCGAGGCCGCCCAGATCGCCCGAAGGGTCCTCGACGTGCCGGACGCGCCGCGCCCCCCGGCGAGCGCCCGCGTGGCCGTGGCGACACGCCTGGTGAGCACGGCGGCGCCCTGGGAGGCGACCTTCGCGTTGGCCGAGGGTGACCGGCTGCTCCTCACCGGCCCCTCGGGTGTGGGCAAGTCGTCACTGCTGCACGCCCTCGTGGGCTGGAGCGCGCCGGCGAGCGGCACGGTCGAGCTCACCCCCGCTCCCGTCGGCTTCGTGTCACCCGCCGGCGGACTGCTGACGGCGTCGCTGCGCGACAACCTCACACTGGGACGGACGATTCCCGAGGACGCGGTGCGGGAGATCCTCGACGACTTGGGTCTGGTCGGCCCCCGCTTCCACGACCTCGACGAGACCCTGTCGGCCGACGGTGGCGGGCTCAGCTCGGGTGAGCGGGTGCGGCTCCTCCTGGCGCGGGCCCTCTTGGCCGAGCCGGCACTCGTCGTGCTGGACGACATCGGCGGCGTCCTCGACGCCGCCTCACGGGCGCGCGTGGCCGAGGCACTGGATCGCCGTCCGCAGGTCGCCGTCATCGAGGCCACGGCGGACACGCCCGTCGTGGTGCCGACCACCCGGATCGAGGTCACGCGATGACGCCGTACGCCCAGCTGCGCCGGTGGGTGCGCCGCGCGTCGGTTCCCCCCGCCACGCTCACGCGGGCCCTGGTGGCCGCCACGGTCGCGTCGGTCACGTCGCTCGGTCTCTTCGTCGGCGCGGCGGCCCTCCTGGTCCTCAGCGCGGCCCACCCCGGACTGCGCGCCGTCGCGGTCCTCCTGGTCGTCATCGAGCTGTTCGCGTTCCTGCGCTCCCCCATCCGTTTCGTCGAGCGCGTCTCCACGCACCGTCTGGGCTTCACGGCGGTCACGCGCTGGAGGATGTGGCTCATGCGCACCGTCGGCGCGTGGAGCTTTGCACGCTGGAGCCAGCACGCCCACGGCGACGTCCTCGCCCGCTCGCTGCACGACACCGAGGAGCTCCAGGACCTGTGGGTGCGCAGTCTGGTCCCCGCACTCAGTTCCCTGGCCAGCCTGGTGGTGGCCGACATTGCGGTCGCGGCGCTCCCGCCGCGCCCGCACTGGCTCCTCCCGGCCCTCGGGCTCCTGATCTCCCAGGGCGCCGCGGCGACCCTCCTGGTCCGCGCCTTCCCCGGACTGGTGGTCCGGGACCGGGAGCGCCGGCGCCGCCGGGCCGCCTTCCAGAGCCAGATCGTGGAGCTCTCACGCACCACTCCGGACCTCGACCTGCTCGGGAGCGCCGCGTACGCCGCGGCGCGCCTCGACGTGGCGCGCCGCTCGCTCACCGACGCGGAGGTCGAGATCGAGAGGATCCGCACGCGCCTCCAGGCGATGCTCCCCCTGACCGCCCTGGGCGGCGTCGCCCTCCTCGCGGCCTTCCGACCCGTCGCCGCTCCGCTCTGGCTGGTCGGGGCCGCCCTGGTCCTCGTCGCCGGCCTGGAGGTCGGCGCCACGGCCTCGATGGCTCTGGACACGGCGGTGGCGGTGACCGCGGCCACGGAGCGACTCGACGACCTCGACGAACCGGCCACCGAGAGGTCACGCCCGTGGCCGGGAGAGCCGACGCTGGTGGTCCGGGGACTCGTCCTGCGGACCGGGACGCGCACGCTGGTCGACGGTGTCGACCTGACCTTGGCGCGCGGCCGGCGCATTGCGGTGACCGGCGCGTCGGGCGTGGGCAAGTCGTGGCTCCTCCGCGTCGTCGCCGGTCTCGATGCGGCTGACGGGGGCACGATCGCGGTCGGTGACTGCCCTCTCGACCAGATCGCCGAGTCGGAGCTGCGCCGTCACGTCGCCTACGTGCCCAGCGAGCCCGGCCTCATGCGCGGACGCCCCGCCGACGTGATCGCTCTGGGACGCACGCCGTCGCGCGCGGTGGCGGACGATCTGGCAGCCGTGGGTGTGCTCACCGACGCGGACACGCGATGGGAGGGGCTGTCGCGCGGCGAGACCGCGCGCGTGGCGGTGGTGCGCGCCCTGGCGATCGCCCCCGACGTCGTCGTCCTCGACGAACCGACGGCCGGTCTCGGGCCGCGTGACACCACCGCGCTGCTCGACCTGCTCGAGCACTCCGGGGCGGCGATCCTGGTGGCCACGCACGACCCGGCCGTCACCGCCTGGGCCGACGAGGTCGTGAGCCTCGGCGGCCTCGCGCCCTCCGCCTGACGCCCCCGCGCCGGGCCCCGTCGGCTCCGGACCTCGCGCTGCCTCGCCCTCGGCGCTCTGCCCGCCTTCGCCAACGGTCTCGATTCCCGTCGCGCGGAGATCGATCCCCCTCTCGTGAAATCCTGCACAATGGGCCAATGGTGCGCGCAGCGGCCGCTCCGCCTCGAGCACGGTGGGCTAACGTCATCGCATTGGCTGGGGGGGCCAAGCCGGTGGTGGGCCCGCTCGATCGCGTCGTGCGCGTCGGGCGGGCCCCGCCGAGGCGTGGGGCTACCGGCCGGGCACGGCGTTGAAGCGCACCAGCGACGGCACCGAGCCGCGCGTCCCGATGACGGTGAGCGAGCCATTGTCCAGCCGGGTCCGCCAGACGGTCCCGCCGGGAGCGCCGAGCGCCCAGATCGCGGCGGACTTGATCGGCGAGACGTGGCTGACGATCGCCAGGTGCCGGTCGGGCTGGTGCAGCAGCGACTCGCGCTCGCCGAGCAGCTCGTCGAGCAGGGCATGCACCCGCCGGTCCACCGCGGCCAGCGACTCGCCGCCACCGATGGCCACCTCGTGGTCGACCTCGAAGCGGCGCCACTCCTCGGCGCTCACCACCGCGAGCGGCGACCCGTCCAGGACGCCGTAGTCCACCTCGATCACGTCGGCGCACTCGCGAGCCGGGAGGTCGGGAATCGCCAGGGCGGCGGTCTCGCGGGCGCGAAGCAGGGGTGAGGACCACACCTCCTCGACGCCCGCCATCCAGGGCCGCAGATCAACGGCCTGCTGGCGACCGCGCTCGGTCAACGGAGGGTCCGAGCGGCCCACCAGCAGGCCCTGCGCGTTGGTGGTCGTCTGACCGTGACGGACGAGGAGGATCACGAGACGAGGATCCGGCCGCACGACGGACACTCGACGACCTCGTCGGCGCCCCGGCGCCGGAAGCGGTCCAGGTCCAGGGGGCTGAGCGCCAGGCGGCACCCGTCACAGCGGCCATCGACCACGAAGGCGCCTCCCGCGACACCGGCGCGCCCGCGAGCACGCTCGTAGTGCTCGCGCAATGCCGCGGACAGCCGCTCGCTCAGCGACGCACGCTCGGTCGCCAGGCGCTCGGCCTCCTCGCCCAGTGACCAGCGCAGTGCCGTCACCGCCTCGCGCAGCTCACGGCGCCGATCGAGATCGGGCTGGACCTCGTGGCGCTGCAGCTGCACCGCCACTTCCAGGTCCTCCACCTGCGCCAGCAGGTCCAGTCCGCGCTCATCGGCCTCGTCGCACTGGCGCGCTACCGAGTGGACCTCGGTCTCGATGGCCACCAGGTCGCGCGCCCCCGAGGACTGGTGCAGGACGCGCTCGAGCTCGCGGTGCCGGTAGCGCAGCTTTTCGGCCCTCTCGGCCTGCTCGTCGTAGGCCTGGCGCGCCCGGGCCAAGGCTTCCTCGGTCTCCCGGACCTCGAGGACGCGGACGCGCAGGCTCTCCTCGACGCGGTCGAGCTCCTCTTGCTCGGGCAGGTGCTCTCGCTGCTGGCGCACGCGCTCGAGCCAGCGGTCCGCCTCGATGAGGTCGTGCAGGATCTCTCCTTCAGCCATTGTCGAAGTCTGACACGCCGAGCCCGACGAGCAGGTCCGTCGCCCGGCCCAGGAAGCCGACGAGATCGGGATCGGCCCGTCCGGGCGCGTCGGCGAGCGGCCACCAGCCGATGTCGCGACTCTCCCCGGGCCCCGGATCGGGAGTCTCGGGCGGCGCGAGGAGGACGAAGGTGATGTCGTCGTGGACGTGCCCGCGGGGGCCGTGATGCACGTCCATGCGCACGATGGTCGGCTCGCGCAGGTGCTGGGCCACGAGGCCCGTCTCCTCGCGCACCTCGCGGAGCACGGCGTCGTCGATCGCCTCGCCAGGGTCGATGTGACCACCGGGCAGCAGCCACCGGTCGAGCAGCCGGTGCCGGTGCAGGATGACGCCGCGCGCCGACACGACGAGGGCGCTCGCCGTCACGTGCGGGACGTCGACGTCGAGCGTGTACGGGTCGCGCTCCCAGGCCAGGCGGTCCAGCGTGACCGCGCGGGCGATCGACGAGCGCGCGTCGGCGGGCTCGAAGCGGCGCACGGCGTGACGCAGCGCCGCCACGTCCATCAGGACAGCCCCACCAGACGCCGGACCGAGGGAGGGACTTCGAGGGTCGGTTCACCCCCGTCGTCGAAGCGCTGGGGCTCGCCGTACCGGGTGAACACGGGGACCAGCCCGGCCCAGATCGGCAGGCGCCGATCGTCCTCGTCGTCGTCGGTCGGCCCGGCCGAGACCTTGACCGCGGCCTCCTCGATCCGCACGGCGAGGACCGCCGTGCGGCGCACCTCGTCCTCCCGGGTCGCCCGCACCTCGCGCGAGCGTCCCGGGACGACGGCGTCGATGACGCGGTCGAGCAGCTCCCGGCGGCGCACCTCGTCCTCGACGAAGGAGGCCGCTCCCACGACCGACACCGAGCGGTACGCGATCGATGACTCGAAGCCGCTGCGCGCCAGGCGCAGGCCCTCGAAGATCGTGGCGGTCACGAAGGCCCGTCCGGCGTCGGCCGCGGCCCGCATCACGGCGTTGGACCGGCTGCCGTGGACGAAGAGCCAGTCGTCCTCGCGCACCACCAGTGTCGGCAAGGCCATGGCCAGGCCCGAGACCACGGCTGCCAGGTGCGCGAACGGCGCGTCGTCGAGGATGCGAAAGACGCTGTCACGGTCGTAGCGCGCCTTCTCGGGCAGGCGGCGGACGCGCGTGTTCGGGCCGGGACCGAGCGGATCGGTCACGCCCGCACCTCCCCGCTCAAGAACGTGCGCGCGTAGCCCGCCACTTCGACGTGGTGCTCGAAGAGGCGCGCGTACATGAGCCCGCCGCGCGCCGAGGCCTGGCGAACCACGATGGTGGGCGCGCCGGTCCGCTCGGCCCACCAGGGAGCCACCGCGCACAACGCGCTCCCGGTCACGGGATCCTCGGCCACGCCCAGCCGGGGCGCGAACACCCGGATAGCGACATCGGCCTGCGGTGCACCCGCGCACACCGCGATGACCAGCGACCCGGGAGCCAGGAAGAGGCTCACCGGGTCGACGGACAGCCCGCACAGCGTGTCGTAGTCCCGCACCACGGCGAGCAGGTTCTGGGAACCCGCCTGGTAGAGCTCCTCGATCTCGCCGAGGGCCCCCGCCAGGGCCGAGGGGTCGACGGGCTCGAGGCGCGAGCGCGGCAGGTCGATCCCCAAAGTCCCGTCGCGGGAGCGGCGCCCCGACAGCAGGCCCGAGCGGGTCTGGAAGTGGACCTCGGGGCCCGGGATGGCGATCTCGGTCAGCAGCACGTGGAGGGAGGCCAAGGTGGCGTGGCCGCACAGATCGACCTCCACAGTGGGCGTGAACCAGCGCAGGGACCACCCCTCTCCCAGGCGGCGCACGAACGCCGTCTCGGACACACCCATCTCGAAGGCGATCTGCTGGAGCTCGTCATCGGGAAGCGGGCGCTCGAGCAGCACCACGACTGCCGGGTTGCCGCGCACCGCCTCGCCGACGAAGGCGTCGACCCACCACAGGCGGTGACCAAAGGTTACCTGAACCGAATCCACGTCCCCGAGCCTGCCACACGCGATAGTGCCCCCCTAGACTCAGCGGGGTGCGGGTCGCCACGTTCAACCTCCATGCGGGGGTGGACGGCTGGGGACGGCGAACCCGAGCGCTGGAGCATGCGGTGACCCTGGGGGCCGACGTGCTGGTGTGCCCCGAGATGTGGCGCGGCGACACGGGCGAAGACCACTTCCGCACGCTCAGCGATGCCTTGGGCATGACGGGACTGTTCGTCCCCCTGGCGCGCGCCGAGCGCTCGACCCAGGGAACGGGGCCCACCTCGTGGCAGCCGCGGGGCGCCCACCTGCACGGCGAGTACGGCCTGTTCTTCACCGAGCACCGGTCGCTGACCGACGCCCAGCGAGTGCGCCGGGCGTCCGTTCCCGCCGACGCCGGGCAGTGGGGAATCGGCCTGCTGACACGCCTGCCGATCGACTCGGTGACCAGCGAGCCCCTGGAGCGCCAGCCCCGGGAGCGTGTGCGCCGGGCGGTGCTTCGTGCTGACCTGCGCCTGCGCGACGGCTCGGGGTTCACCGTCTTCGGCGTGCACTTCGCGCATCTCACGCACGGGTCCTTCCGCCAGTTCCATCACGTACGCGACGTGGCCGGCGCCGTCGCCCAGCATCGCCCCGTGCTGATCGCCGGCGACTTCAATTCGTGGGGCCCGGCGTTGCGGCTGTTCTTCCCCGGATGGAGCCAGCTGGTGCGCGCGCGCACCTGGCCCGCCCGCCGGCCCCATTCCCAGATCGACCACGTCCTGGGATCCGGGGCGTGGCTGGTGCGCGATGGCGGAGCGAGCGACGGGGGCAGCGACCATCGGGCCCTCGTCGTCGACCTCGACCTCGACGCCGGACCAGCGACGGCGCACTGATCCCACGCACGCGCCGACCTCACAACGGCGCGAGACCCGGCGCGTCGAGTTCCACGCCCCGGGTCTCGGGCAACCGTCGCAGGAGCACCAGCACCGGCAGCAAGGGCACGAAGGTGATCAGGGCGGGGAGGCGCAGCACCGAAGTGCCGCTCCCCAAGCCCAGGTCGGCGAGCGATCCGAAGAGCACGAGGCCCGCGGTGGCGCCGATGACTGCCGCCACGATGGCCCAGCCGACCGCCGTCGCCCGGAACGAGTGGGGGAAGATCTCGGTGCCCAGGGCGTTCGAGGCGGGGGTGACGATGCCTGCCCCGCCGATGCCGATGAAGTAGCCCACCGCGAAGAGCACCGGGCCGCCGGCGTAGGTGGCACAGGCCGCGACGGCCAGGGTGCTCATCCCGATGGCGACCGTCACGCGACGGCCCAGGGTCTGGGACCAGCGACGGCCGAAGAGGAGGCCGACCAGACCTGCCGCCCCGCTCGTCGTGACGATCGCCGCCACGGTGCCCGCGCCGAGGTGCAGCACGCCCTCGCCGTAGACGAAGGCGTAGCTGTTGGCCGGCCCGGTGACGACGGCGGCGACGAAGGTGAGCACGACGACGACCGCCAGCCGCGGTCGCAGGGCCGGAGGCACGACGCCCAATCGGGCGGCGGCTGGCCGCACCGCGGCTGGTGGCTCCGCGATCCGGCGGGTCACCCACGGGGCGACGATCGCGGGGGCCAGCGCCACCGCGAACAGCCACCGGAAGGCCTGGGGCCCGCGCACCAGGCCGTGGATTAGGGCCGAGAGACCGGCCCCGACGCCGGCACCGGCCGCGAGGACGGCCAGGTGCGTGACGCGGGAGTCGGTCGAGGACATCTCGACGGCCAGGACCTGGGTGAGTGCCGATGCCGTCGTCAGCAGTGGCCGCGCGAGGGCGAAGAGCACCACGAACCACCAGTAGCCCGGACTTCCGGCCGCCACTGCCGTCATCACCAGTCCCACGAGGAGCGACCCGCCCATCAGGTGCCGGCGCCCGCGGTGGTCGGCCCAGGCGGTCACGGGCAGCGCCAGCAGCGAGGCCGCGCGCACGAGGCCGAGCCCGAGTCCCACCTGCGAGCCCGACAGTCCCACCTGGCTGCGGAAGCTCTGCGCACCGGCCACGACGGCGCCGAAGTGGCGCGCGACGTCGCTCAGCGACGTGATCAGCCCGAACTGGGCAAAGCTCGACGAAAGGGCGACGAAGAAGAGCACCGGGACGAAGACCCGGGGACGAGCACCCCGCTCCACGATGTCAGGCAAGGGTGACCGAGGGGTCGACGACGACCAGCATCTTGCCCTGATTGCCCCCCGTCAGCACGAGGTGCAACGCCTCGGGGGCACGCTCGAGGCCCGGCACCAGGTGCTCGTGGTGGACGATCGTCCCCTCGCGTACGAGGGGCACGAGGACGTCGTAGGCCTCCGCGGATCGCGCGAGGAAGTCGAGCACGAGGAAGCCCGTCATCGAGGCGCGCCGCACGATCAGCATGCTGGTGTTGGCGATCCCCCGTGGACGCCCGGCTTGGTCGTACTGCGAGATCGCTCCGCACATCACGATCCGCGCGCCACGCGCCAGGTTGGACAGCGCGGCGTCGAGCGTCTCGCCGCCCACGTTGTCGAAGAACAGGTCGATTCCGGGGGCGACCAACTGGCGCAGGTGGTGTGGCCAGTCGGGCTCGCGATAGTCGACGCAGTCGTCGAAGTGGTACTGATCGACGACGCGGGCGCACTTCTCGGGGCCACCGGCGATGCCGATCACGCGCGACGCTCCACGCTGGCGGGCGAGCTGGCCCACCAGCGAGCCGGTCGCCCCCGCCGCGCCGGACACCACGACCACGTCGCCGGCTGCCACGCGCCCCACGTCGACGAGACCGAAGTAGGCCGTCAGGCCGGTGATGCCGAGGACGTTCATCGCGGTCGGCAGGTCGACGCCCCAGTCACGGGGCAGGACCGAGAAGCGGTTCGCGTCATCGGCGATGGCCCACTCCTGCCACCCGGTCATGCCGGTCACGACGTCGCCGACCTGGTAGCGCGGGTTCCGGCTCTCGGTGACGACCCCGGCCCCGGTCGCCCGCACGACTGCTCCCAGCTCGATCGCCGGCAGGTAGCCCGGTGCATCGTTCATCCACGTCCGGATCGTCGGATCGATCGACAGGGTACCGACGCGCACCAGGGCCTGCCCTTCGCCGATCGTCGGCATCGGGCTCTCGATCAGCTCGGTGGAGGTGGCGGCCAGCGGACCTTCGGGCCGCCGCACGAGCACGATCTGGCGATTCGGCATGACTCACACTCCCTCTGGCAGGCGCATCGTGCGGACGCCGCGGAGATCGGGCACGTGCCGGCCCGGTCCACGCGCCCGGAGTCGCGACGCACGCCACGACCCTAGCCACGCGACCACCCGCTCCGAGGTCGTCAGCGCAGGCCGGCCACCTCCAGCCACAGGGTCGCCACTGCCAACGTCGCCACGGCGAGCGGCCACCCCCATCGCAGCGCCACGCGCAGGGACGGGGCGCTCCCCGCTCCGCGCGCAGCGCGCAGCCACAGGAGCCAGGCCAGGGACCCGGTCGGTGCCAGGTTGGGACCCAGGTTGAGGCCCACCAGCGCGGCCAGGGGATGCGCGGGGACGTGGGCGGCGAGCATCGAGGCCGCGGGCAAGTTGTTGACCAGGACCGCGGCGGCCGCCGCGACCGCGACCGTGGCCGGGCCGCTCAGATGCGCCAGGAGACGGGCGGGCCCCGCCCAGTCGCGACCGAGGACTCCCAGCAGCACCGCGGCGCCGAAGAGCCCGAACAGGGATGTCGGCTCGAGCGCCCCCAGCACCCGGGTCACGCTGTCTCGCCCGCGCACCACTCTCCAGCCCACGGCCGCGGCGCCGATGACGAAGACGGGCAGTGCGGGGTCCGGCGTCACCAGCATCGTGACCGTCGCCGCCACCACCGCGACCGTTCCCGCGCCCACGCGCAGCGTGACCGGCTCGGCCGCCGGCCGGCCCGATCCGCTGGCGCGTCGGGCCCGGATCGCCAGCACGGCGATGGCGACGACGCTGGCGCCGAGGGCCGGACCCCCCAGGCGCGCGAGAAACTGCGCTCCGGTCAGATGGAGTGGCCCCACGACGATGAGGTTCGTGAGATTGGACCCGGGAAGCCACAACGAGCCCGCATTGGCGAGCAGCACGGGACCGTAGAGCCAGGCCCCGCCCTCGACGCCGCGGCGCCGGGCGACGTGGATCATCATCGGCGTCATGAAGGCCACGGCGGTGTCGAGGTTCAGCAAGGCGGTGACCACCACGACGAGCGACGCGGCCACGGCGTAGACGCGCACTCCCGACGCCGACACGCCCGCGACGTGCCCACCGAGCCACGCGAACAGCCGGTCCTCGTCGGCCGCGAGCCCGACCAGCAGGAGTCCCGCGACGAGGACGAACGGCGGCCAGTCCTGGCCCAGGGCGCCCAGGACGTCCTTCTGGGGACCCAGCCACGCTCCAGCCAGGCCCAGCACCCCGACCGCGCCCCACCACCAGGCGCCCCGCCCGACGGCGGGGGCGTCTTGGTCCATGGGGGTCAGTCTGGCAGCCCGCTGCGCGCGTGCGACGCCGCACGCGCGCTGTCGGAGCGTGCACAGGCCGGATCCTCGCCCAGGACGTCGCCGCTGTGGGCGTACGCGCGGGCCCGCGACCCTCCGCACAGGCGCGACACCTCGCAGCGGCCGCAGGCCCCGGAGAACCGGCCCGCGCGGATCTCGGCCAGGACCGGACTCTCGGCGTAGATCGAGCCCAAGTCACGCTCGCGCACGTTGCCCAGGGGCACCGGGAGGAAGCCCGAGGCCAGCACCGCGCCGTCGTGCCCCACGAACACGATGCCGCGGCCATCCCCCGTGGCCAGCGAGTGGCTGGCCGTGGGCCGAGCCGGCGGCAACGCGAGCTCGTCGAGGCGCCCGCGCAAGGCGGCGTAGAGCGGACCCACCTGCTCGGCGGGTGGAGGCCCCTCGAGCTGGCGGCGCGCCGCCTGGACGCGACGGAAGAACGGTGCCTCGACCGTGCGCACCGTCATGCCGCGGGCCGTGACGTCGACCAGGAAGTGGCACACGTCCTCGGCCTGGTCCGGACCGACTTCGTCCAGGTCGATGCCGCGCCCCACACCCACGAGGAAGAAGACTTCCCAGATGGAGATCCCGAGCCGTCGCAAGAGCCCGACGACATCGGCCAGCTCGAGCACGTTGCCGGACATCACCGTGGTGTTCACCTGGACCCGAAACCCCATCTCCACCAGCTGGGGCAGGATCGCCACGGTGCGCTCGAAGAGGCCCGAGATGCCCCGGATGCCGTCGTGCGTCGCTGGCTCGGAACCGTCGAGCGAGATCGACATGCTGCGCACGCCGAGCTCGTAGAGCCCCGCGAGCCGCTGGGGCGTCAAGCGAGGCGTGACCGAGGGTGACAGGCCGACATGGATTCGCTGCTGGCGCGCGTAGGCGATCAGCTCGTCCAGATCGGGGCGCTCCAGGCAGTCGCCGCCGGTGAGGATCAGGATGGGTGAGCCACCCAGCGCGGCCACCTGGTCGATGAGACTGCGACCCTCGGCGGTGCTCAGCTCACCGGGGAGCCCGGTGAGCTGAGCCGAAGCCCGACAGTGCCGACAGGCGAGCGCGCAGGCCTTGGTCGTCTCCCAGAAGACCAGGTGCGGCGCCGTCTCGTAGCGCTGGAGGCGGCGATCGAGCGCGCTCTGGCTCATGACGCCAGGAGCCTCAGCCGGCATGGTCCACCCTGCTCTCTCGCGACTCCACGCATCCGTCCTAGTCTGGCACCCGCCACATCCTTAGGGCCCAACGTCCCGATAGCACTCCGTGTCGAAGACGCCGCATCGGTCAGGGCGCGGTGTACCCGAGCGTCGCCGACGGCGCCAACGTGGCCATCAGACCCGACACGATCGGCGTGCCCAGCCCGGTCGGCAGGTCGTAACCGGCTCCCGCCGCGAAGCCACTGCTCGGGGGGAAGGCGTTGTTGCCGAAGGTGATGTCGTGGAAGTCCTTGGCGTAGGTCCGGGGCTGTGCCGCGATGCCGTAGAGGGTTGGCGCAAACTGGCCGAAGTCGCTCCCGCGAGCCTGGACTAGGTCGGCCGTGATCGCCGCCCAGCTGGGTGAGGCCTCGCTCGTGCCACCGAAGAAGTAGAAGCCGTTGTTGTTCCCGCCCAGGAAGCCGAGATAGATCATCGTGGCCGTGTAGACCCCCGAATTGAATGCCACGTCGGACGTGGTGCGCATCGTCGAGGTCTGCCAGCTCGGCGCCGGGAAGATCGAGCTGGGCGCGCCTCCGGTCGCGCCGAAGGGGGTTTTGGCGTAGTCGCATCCGAAGGGGCACGTCGCCGGGTTGGCGTCGTTCCACACCGTCTCGGACTTCCAGGTGTAGCGACCGTTACCGCTCACGAAGAGGTCCGTCCCCCCGGTTGCGACGACCTGGGGATCCGAGGCCGGATACAGGGCGTTCGGCGAGGTGTACCCATTGCCCGCCCCGCTGTCTCCCGAGGACGCGAACAGGGACATTCCCTGGCTCGTCGCCTGCTGGAAGATCGCGTGCGCCTGCTGGACCTGCAGGTTGTTGCCACCACCGCCGATCGCCGCCTCGGGCGCGCCGAAGCTCATGGAGAGCACGTTGCCCAAGTGGTTGTTCACCGCAAAGGCGATGGCGTTGTTGATGTCGTTGCCGCCCGGTGAGCTGGCGACGACCAGGTTGATCTTGGCCCCCGGGGCCAGATCGTGGACGGTCTGGACGTCGAGGCTCGTCTCCTCGGCCCAGCCAGCCTGGTGGACGTTGTAGGTCACTTTGCCCTCCGGGTAGAAGACGTGGACGGTCGTCGCGGGCAGGCCGAAGGTCTGGTCGTAGACGTTCAGGTCCTGCTGGACCGTCGGGCTCCCGTACGCATCGATGATTGCCACCTGGGTGCCGGTGCCGGCCAGCGAGCCGTTGACGGTCCAGGGGATCTGGTACGCGTCGTGGAGTATCACGGGCGTGTAGCAGGCCAGGCCGAACAGCGTGACGCACTGGTTGGGCGTGTAGGGGAACCCGCTCGTGGCGTGGCCCGCCGGTATCGCGATCGGCGACACCTGATAGGTCAGACCAGACGAGCTGGTCGACGCTCCCCCGATTCCCGGTACCGCCAGCGCTGCCAGCAGCAGCCCCCCAATCGCTGTTGTCGTGATCGATTTCGTGACGTGACGCATCGTTCCCCCTTAAATGGCGTGACTACCCCACACTAGAGACCGAGAGTGCCAGCTCGCCGGGGGAATCACGCGAGGAACTCACCGGGGGCGTCGAGCCCCGTCGCATGGACGTCTTCGACCTCGCTTGCGTGTCCCCGCACGTGGGCTGTCGTGCGCAAGGGGATCTCCTTGAGCAGCCACGTGAGAGCGAAGGCGACCAGCGCGATCGGTGCCGCGACCAGGAACACTCGCTCCAGTCCCGAGTTGAACGCGTGGATCGCCAAGGTGCGCTCGGGCGTGGGCAGACGACGGATCTGCGCCGGGTTGGCCGACAGTAGCACGGCAGTGAGCAACCGACGTTGCGCCAAACTTGTGTGCGCGAACAGTACGGAAAGCAGGCGGCTGTCGAAGACCGAGCCGAGGATCGACACGCCGAAGGCGCCGCCGATGGACCGGAAGAACGTGGCTGTCGCCGTCGCCGTGCCGAGCTGCTCGTGGGGAACGGCGTTCTGCACCGCGACCACCAGGACCTGCATGACGAGCCCCATGCCGAAGCCCGTGACGAACATGTTGAGGGCGGTCGAGGCATAGGGCGTCGTCGTGCCCAAGTGCGACAGCAGCATGAGTCCGAGCGCGGTGATCGCCGTGCCCATGATGGGGAACATCTTGTAGCGACCGGTGCGCGAGACCAGCTGACCGCTCAGGATGAAGGTGATCAGCATGCCGAGGACCATGGGGAGCAGCTCGAGACCCGAGCGCGTCGGTGACGAACCGTGCACGACCTGCAGGTACAGCGGCAGGAAGACGATCGCTCCGAACATGGCGAAGCCGATGACGAAGCCCACCGACGAGGCCGCGGAGAACGTGCGATTGGAGAACAGCCTCATCGGGATGATTGGCTCGCGCGCTCGGCGCTCGATGGGGATGAAGGCAATCAGCAGGATCCCGCTCAGGATGGCCAGCACGACGATGGGAGCCGACCGCCACGCGTACTGCGTCCCACCCCACGTCGTGATGAGGATGAGTCCCACGACCGCCGCCGACAGGACAGCCGAGCCCGCCCAGTCGATCCGGTGCGCTACCCGGTGCTTGGGAACGTGCAGACCGGCCGCAATCACCATGAGAGCCACGATGCCGATGGGCAGGTTGATGTAGAAGATCCACCGCCAGGACGCGTGCTGGGTGAGCCAGCCGCCGGCCAGCGGACCGAGCACGCTCGACAGGCCGAAGACCGCTCCGAAGTAGCCCATGTAGCGACCCCGCTCACGCGGGGGGATCACGTCACCGACGATGGCCTGCGAGCCGACCATCAGCCCTCCGGCACCCAGGCCCTGGATGGCGCGGAAGGCGATCAGCTCGGCCATGTTCTGGGACAGGCCCGACAGTGCCGACCCGCCGAGGAAGATCACGACGGCGAGCTGGTAGAAGCCCTTGCGTCCCCAGAGGTCGCCGAACTTGCCCCACAGGGGCAGGGAGATCGTCGACGTGATGAGGTACGCGGTCACGACCCAAGACAGGTGGTTGAGTCCGTGCAGGTCGCCCGCGATCGTGGGCAGGGCCGTGGACACGATGGTCTGGTCCAGCGCCGACAGGAACATCCCGAGCATCAGCGACAGGATGATCGTCATGATGCGCCGGTGGCTGAGACCCGCCGAGGGTGCCGTCAGGGTCGGGATGCCGGCGTTGGCATCGGTCATGGTCGCTCCAGTTCGTTATGCAGGCTGGTGGAGAAGGCGTGGAAGAGTTCGGCGAAACGGCGCACGTCATCGCGCGGCCAGTCGGATAGGACCTCGTGCAAGAGACGGGCGTAGGCCGCATCGGCGCGCTCGAGGAGCGCCGTACCGTCGGGCGTCAAGGAGATCAGCGTCACGCGTCGGTCGCGCTCGTCCGCGACACGAGCCACCAGTCCGGCTCGCTCGAGCTGCTGCACCTTTCTTGTCACACCGGGTGGATCGATGCCGAGGAGGTGGGCCAGGTCGGTCACCCGCACGTCGACCCCTCCCGCGTGGTGCAGCTTGCGCAGCAGCAGGAGCGCCGGGCGATCGATCCGCAGCCCCAGGTCGCTCAGAGCCCGCTCGTGCACGCGCGATCGCGCGAGCCACCGGGCCACGGTCTGGAGGTCCTCGAGGATCTCGGTCACGACGTCGTCGTCCGGTCCAAGGCGCAGATTGCTTACTTGCATCAAGCAAGCACTTTAGCGCCGGCGCCGCGGCATGCTCACGCCGGCGGCGGCTCGGGGTCGGGCTCCCGGGCCCGGAGGTCGACCACGATCACCTGCAGGGACGCGGCGATGGGCACGGCGATGAGCACGCCGACGAATCCCCCGAACAGACCCGCCAGCCAGTCACCGAGCTCGGCGCCCACCAGGACAGCGACGAAGACGGCCAGAGGGCTGACCCGCGTCGTGCGGCCCATGATTAGGGGGTTGAGGATGTGGTTCTCGATCTGGGTGTACACGAGGAAGACGATGAAGGTGACGATGCCCGCGCCCGTGGTGTGCCCGAAGGCGAACAGCACCGTCGGGATGCCGGCCAGCGCCCCACCGATCGTCGGGAGGAAGTCGACGAGTGCAACCCACAGTGCGAACAGCGCGGCGAACGGGACGCCCATGATCGTCAGTGTGATGAAGACAACGAGTCCGGCGATGAACGACGTGGCGACGTTGCCGACCATGTAGCCCGAGACGGCGCGACCCACCTGCGAACCGATGCGCGCGACGCGTTGTGCCCGGTGCGGAGGCAGGGCACCCAATAGGCCCTGGCGCAGGCGCGGGGCCTCGAACAGGACCAGGACGACGAAGGTGAAGACGGTGACGAGCGCGACCAGCGCCGAGACCGCGCCGCGCCCGAGCGCCAGCGCCGGGCGCGAGAGGCCTTGGGCCAGCGAGACCAGCTTGGAGGCATTGTCCGTGACCCAGTGGGAGACGTGATAGCGGCGCAGCAGGTGTCCGATCCAGCCCTGACCCGTCTGGGCCTTGTGCACGTAAGTCGGCAGGGCGTTGGCCAGTCTCGTCATGCTGTTGACGAGGGGGTAGCCGAAGAGGATCGCGAGGCCGACGAACACCACGATGCTGGCGGCGGCGACCAGCGCGACCGCGCCACCCCGGCGGCGGATACCGTGCCGCTGGACGAACTCGACGGCCGGATTCAGCAGCAGAGCAACGAAGCCTCCCACGAGCATCAGCAGCAGGACGAGACGAAGGCGGTACAGGAGAAGGACTCCGACGAGCGCACCGATGACCACCACGACCGACGTGATGATCGTCCGCAGCGGGACTGACGATGCGTCAGCCCGCCGAAAGATCCTCGAGGATCGGGGAAGCTGGTCGGGGACCTGCGACATGCACCCTCCCGGAGCCGACGGCGCCGGCTCGGTCGATCGATCGGGTCTCGCGACCCCTTCGTACCGTAGCCCGCCCTTCGCCCAACGCCGGGGACTCTCGGCTTTCGGCTCGCTTGGCGCACGGTGCGTCTCGGTGGGCGCTGAGGGACTCGAACCCCCGACCTGCTGAGTGTAAATCAGCTGCTCTGACCACCTGAGCTAAGCGCCCGAGCCCACCACACTACGGCACCCTCCTCGAGACGGGCCGGTCTAACGTAACTCGTGGGGCCGGGCGCATGAGAGCCCGAGGAGGTGCTATGGGTCCGTCAGCCTCGCCAGCGCACTTCGTCGCCCAACTGTTCAGCCGCGAGACTGCGGCGCTGTTGCGAGCGTCAACAGTGGCACGGACCACACGAGATCCCGAGGGCGTCCACCAGGCGCGCGTCGCGTCTCGCCGTCTCCGAGCCGAGATCAACCTGCTCGCCGACGTCCTAGATCCGCGATGGTGCGCGCATCTCGAACGCGAACTCGCGCACTTCGGTCGCCTCCTGGGGCGGTGCCGCGACCTCGACGTGGTCACGGCCCACCTGGGCACCGTCGCTCGAGGCGACCCAGCTCTGGATACGTCGGTGATCACACATCTGCGAGCGCGCCGCGACGCGCTGGGACCCCGCCTCAACGCGGCTCTCGCCTCCCACCGCTATCGCACGCTGCTGAGTCGCTTGGTCGACGGGTCCCTGTCCCCGTCCCTCGGAACGGTCCCCGCCGACTGGCCCACCCCCCTCGTCACCCGCTGGCGCACTCGCTGGGACACCGTCGCCGCCGCTCTGGAGAGCCCTCCCACCAGCGAGCAGTTGCACGCGTTGCGCATCGCCACCAAGCGCGCTCGCTACGCCAGCGAGGTTCTCGATGCGCTCGTGGGCGGGCTCCAGCCCGTCTTGGATCGTGCCAGTGCCGCGCAAGACCACTTGGGACTTCTCCACGATCAGACGGTGACGTCGGCTCTGGTCGCCGACTGGTACCGCTCCCCCGCGGCCGCGCGCGGCGTCGACCCGGGCGACGCGATCGAGTCGTGGGCACGAGCGTTGCGGATGGACCCCCCGCATCCGCACCGCTGGCTCGACCCACTCAACGAAGCGCTCGTCCTCGTCGAGGAACGGCGACGAGACCTCGAAAGGGGTCCGGAGCCAACGCGGGGCTAGAGCGGACCCAGGTCGACGAGTTCGGCCAAGAGGTCCTCGGTCGCCGCGACAACCGGATGACGGGCCACCGGGGCGTCGGTGACGAGTTCGTCCCCGGCCATATCGGACGCCCACGCGTGGGCCTCCCGAGCGATCAGGAGGCCTGCCAGGTAGTCCCACGGGTAGAGCTGCGACCCGCCCGCCACCGTGAACGCGTCCATCGATCCGTCGGCCACCAGGCAGATCTCCAGACTCGCCGCGCCCAGTGCCCGGAACTGACCCCATCCCACGCGCCGGTGGGGCCATCCCGAGAACGCGATCAGCGCCCCGGCGACCTCCTGCTGGGAGCTCGCGCGCAGGACCTCACCGTCACGAGTCGCGCCGGCGCCTCGCTCGGCCAGATAGAGGGTGCCCGTCGCGTGGTTGCGCACGCAGCCCGCCACGAGCTGTCCGTGGTCGAGCACCGCCAGGCTGGTCGAGTAGAAGGGGATCCCCCGATCGGCGTTCGTCGAGCCGTCGATGGGATCGACGACGATGACGGTGTCGCCGTGGCCACTCGTCCCGGACTCCTCGGACACGATGCGCCAGCCGGGCCGGTGCAGGACACGGCGAGCCACCTCGTCGGCCGCCACATCAAGGTGGTACTGCGAAGGCCGGGCGCCGGAGAAGCCCCGATGCGCTCGTGGCTCGAGCGTCGCACCGATCTCTTCGGCACACGTCGCCAGCCAGCCCACGAGGTCCTCCACGGCATCACGGTAGTGGCGCCCTGAGTATCCGGCGAGCGGCCGCACCCGTAGACTCGCACCTTTGCGACGACTGACGAGGACCCCGCGGCACTGGACCGCCACGGACGCACCACGGCGTGTGCTTCCTCGACGACGACGCGTCGCTTCCCTCATGGCGATGGGTTTCCTCGTGCTCGGGCTGCTCGCGCCGGGATCGGCGTCGGCCAGCCGCACTCTGCGACTCAGCGTTGGCGTCGTCCACCCGGGCAGCTCATGTCCGTGGGTGACCCAGGCCCGTGACCACGCGGCGTCACCCCGCGTCCTCGCCCACGAGGTCCTGACCCATCTGTCGTTCGTCCAGCGGCTGAGCCTGGTCACGCTGCAGACGTACCCCCCGCTGGAGAACGCCGACGTCGGCATCGCCGCGCTGTGCATCCCGCCCCTGACCCTCACCGACGGGCCCGATGGTGTCGCCAATGGACTGACCGGCGTCACCCAGTTCCCCGCCAGTCTCAGCGTGGGCGCCACCTTCGATCCGCGCCTGGCCTGGCAGCAGGGTCGGGCCATCGCCCAAGAGGCCCGGGCCAAGGGCATCGAGGGTGTGCAGGGCCCCAATCTGAACCTGGCGCGCGTGCCCCTGAGCGGACGGATCTTCGAGAGCTACGGCGAGGACCCCTACCTCACCGCGACGCTCGGAGTCGCCGACGTGCGGGGGATCCAGTCGACCGGGGAGATCGCCGACGCCAAGCACTTCACCGGCTACACCCAGGAGAACGCGCGGGCCCGCCTCAATCAGTCGGTCAGTGCGCGAGCCCTAGCCGAGCTGTACGACGCGCCGTTCCGGGCTGTGGTCCAGCAGGGACACGTCGCCTCGCTGATGTGCGCGTACGGCTCCCTCAACGGCGTCAACGTGTGCTCGGATCCGGCCCTCTACCGCACCCTGCGTTCGTGGGGCTTCCACGGATTCGTCCGCACCGACCTGCGCGCTGCGACTGGACCCGGTGCCGCCCTGCGTGCCGGAGCCGATCTGATCAAGCCGGCGTCGGTGCGCGAGCTCTTGCACCTATGGCACCTGCACCGCTTCACCGAGCGCCAACTCGACCACGCCGTCATGGCCGTGCTGACCACGATGTTCGCCTACGGCATCGTCGCCCACCCCCTCGTGCCCAACCTCGGAGGCGTGGTCTCGACGCCGGGACATCGCCGAGTGGCACTTCGTGTCGCCGAGTCGAGCATGACCCTCCTCGCCAACGATGGAGTCCTCCCCCTGTCCTCCCACCCCGGCTCGGTCGCGGTGATTGGGTTGCCCGCGAGTGTCTCCCCGATCACGGGCGGCACGGGCAGCGCCGGCGTCGTCCCGGGGCCGGTGGTGACGCCGCTGGCGGCGTTGCGCTCCCAGCTGCCGCGCGGCACCGTCATCCGCTACGCACCGGGGTCGGTCTCCGAGTTCTCCCTGACCAAGCTCGACGACGTCACCATCGAGCACGGCTCACCCCTGCGCCTGGTCACCCGCCCGCACCACCGGGGTGAGCCGGGCACCTCCGACGTGGCGATCGAGCGCGGCGGCAACGTGACACCGGCCGCGGCCACGGCGGACCATCCTGGACGGGGCCGGGACTGGTCGTCGTGGTCGATCCGGTTCCACGTGCGTCGCACTGGGACGTACGAGTTCGCCCTCGAGCAGCTCGGCGACACGTGGCTCTCCCTGGGCCGGCACGTTGTCCTGTCTTCCCCGGGCCTCCACGCCCGTCAGGTCATCTCGACCACCGTCCCCCTCGTCGCCGGTCACCACTACACCCTCCGTGCCCAGTGGTTCGCCGTGCGCAACCACCCCGTGCCAGCACTCGACATCTTCGACGCCACGCCCGCGATCGATGCGGCCGCGACCGCCGCCCGCCACGCCCGCATCGCCGTCGTGTTCGCCGGCGTCGCCACCGGGGAAGGCGCCGACCGCAACTCGCTGGCCTTGCCGGGAGATCAGAATGCGCTCATCTCCGCAGTCGCGGCGGCCAACCCGCGAACGGTCGTCGTCCTGGAGACGGGTGGCGCGGTGCTGATGCCCTGGATCCACCGGGTCGCGGCGGTCCTCGAGGCGTGGTATCCCGGCCAGGTCGACGGAGCGGCCATCGCCCCGGTCCTCCTGGGTCGCGTCGACCCCGCTGGGCACCTGCCCCTCACCTTCCCCGCGTCAGCGGGCGCCACGCCGATCACGACGGCCGCCCAGTACCCCGGAGTCAATGCCACCGTCACGCTCGGCAGCGGCAACGGCCTCGACGTCGGGTACCGCTGGTACCAGGCGCACCACGTCCGGCCCCTCTTCCCCTTCGGGTACGGGCTCAGCTACACCCGCTTCCGCCTCGCCCGCGCGCACCTGCGCCGACTGCGTCACCGCGTGTCGGTGTCGCTCTCGGTGCGCAACCTCGGCTCCCGGACCGGCACCGCGGTGGTCCAGGCCTACGTCGCCTACCCGCCGACGCTCGGCGAGCCGCCCGACCAGCTGCGCGCGTTCTCGCGCGTGCGGCTGTCCGCCCATGCCCGGCGCCGGGTCACGCTCGTGCTCGCCCGTAGTGCCTTCGCCTCCTACCGCCACGGCCGTCTCGGGGTGGCCCCGGGCACCTACCACGTCGACGTGGGCCAGTCCTCCGCGCGGCTGCCCATCCGCCTGCGCGTCACCTGGTCTCGACCGGCGTCTGATGGCGCTCCTGGTCGAGCGTGACCCGACTACGCTGGGCGTCGATGGCCGCCATCGACGTCGCCGGTTTCGTCGCCGATCTGAAGGACCATGCGGTGACGCACGGCTTCCACGTCCACGACGAGCGGCACTTCGTCGAGACCTACTCCCTGCGCCAGAGCTGGGAGGTCGACCTGCACCCCGAAGACGGTTGCGGCGGACCCGTCGACCTGCACATCGAACTCGACGTGGATCCCCGCATCCTGCTGGCGTTCGAAGACGCCGTCATCGGGCTGCCCGACGACGTCGATCCCCCCGACGAGTTTCACTTCCCGCTGGTGCTGACCTGGTCGCTGCCCCCCATGCCCCACGCCCCCGACCTGCTGCGCCTGGCCATCGACCTCGCTCCGGTCGGTGGCATCGACATGCCGCTCGAGGTGAGCGCGACCGACACCTACCCCTCCCCGACCGAGACCGGTGAGCGGCGCATCGCCATCGTGGCGCGACGCTCGGTCTCCCTCAGCCAGGTCGCGCGTGGTGACGACCCGCTGTGCGACGTGTTCGACCGGGGCCGCGCCATCAGCGACTTCCTGCTCCAGGCCGCCGACGCGTGGCTGGGCTGAGCCGACTCGCGACCCGCCCCCTCCTCCTCGTCGCCGTCCTGGGGTCAGGGCTCGGCCTGAGTGCCTGCGGCACGACGAGCGCCGTCAGCCAGGCGCGCACAGCATGCACGTACGTCGGTCGCGCCCTGCGGGAGTACCGCCAGAGCCAGCAGTCACCCCCCGCCAGTGGCACGCGGTCGGCGCTGGCGTCACGGGCGCTGGCCACGCTGCTCGAGGCGACACCCTACGCAGCAGCCGCGACTTCCGCCGACGGGGGCTGGAACCCGTTGATGACGACCATCAACGAGGCCGAGCGCGTTCCTCTGCGCTACCTGGTCGCGTCGCTCACCAGCCTGTGCGCCATCGCCAACTCGTCGAATCCCTACCTGTAGGGACGCAGATCAACTCGCGCCGATGCGGGAGTACAGCCAGCCGAGCGAGTTCGGTGCGGCCATGGCATCCTCCCAGCCCTCGAGTCGACCCTCCACGTCCAGCAGGGACGCGACCTGGGAGATCACGACGACGGCCAGACCCTCGACGGACTCTTCGGCGACCAGGAAGTCGCCGAAGATGTCCTCGCTGACGACCGCTTCGGGCTCGATCATCAAGTAGAGCTCCCCGGTCGCCTCGACCCAGCTCAGGCGGTAGTGATTGCCTCGGGCGTCGGTCCAGTCGTCGCCGAACTCGTATTCGGGACTCTCGCGTCGAGCCTCATTGGCCTGGTAGAAGGCTTCGATGTCCACGCCGCGAGCCTAGGCCACACTGTGCGCGCAGCGGTGCGTCCCGCAGGTCGTCCAACCAGGTGGCGCACGGGCTGCGCCGGTGGTCGTGCCGTCCTCTCTACTGGCGCCATGGACACTTCATTTGACAGCTTGACCGCGCTGCGCCGTGACTGGCACTGGCGGTGCCACCGCGCCGCGTCGTGCGAGGCGGCGGCCCGCTTTCGCCTCGCTCACCCCACTCTGCCGCTCGCCGGGGTCGAAGACCTCGGCGACCTCGTGGGCGCCCTCGAGGTGCGCGGAGGACGGACCATGCTCGAACGGGCCGCCATCGTCCAGGCAATGCTGCTCGACGCCGCCGACGCGGAGATCCGCCGGGCGCTTCTCCAGACGTTGCTGCCCGGCGTGATCAGCGTGTGCCGCCGCCTGCGCTTCGGCCAGGGCGTGACTAGCGAGTCCGGGGAGTTCGTGGGCCTCGCCCTGGCGACCGCGACCGAGATCCTGGCCCAGTGGGCCGGCGAGGACCGCCCCTACGCGGCCCTCGACGTTCTGTCCGCCCTGCGAGGCCGGCTCCGTCGCTGGATCCTCCGGGAGAAGGCGACCGAGCCGCTGCCCGTGCCCGTCGGCGCGGGTGCCGACGAGCCGGTGTCCCTGGATGTCCGCCTGGCGGCCTACCTCGGCGGACCCCACGAACGTCTCGCCCGACTGACCCACGCGCGCGTCGTCGAGGAGCGCCCGTGGCACGCTCTGGCGAGCGCCGAGCACTCGAGCGTCCCCGCGCTGCAGAATGAACTTCAATTCTTCGCTCGTCGGTACCTGGTGTGAGGAATCGGGCCCCTATCAGGACCTCCGACCCCCGGACGACCTCACTACGGTGGACCTGTGACCCCTCTCGCGCCCCGCTCTCGCTCGGCGCACCTCGTCTTGTGGTCGAGTCCGCTCCTGCTTCTAATCGTGGCCGTGACGCTGACGAGCCCGGCACGCACCACCACGCGGACGGCGACGTCCTCGGAACCGGCACTGTCCAGCACCCCGACGACGACACGGGTTGGCGAGAGGTCCTCGCTGCCACCCCGACGACGCCCGACGACGGGGTTGACGAGCGAGGCGCCCTCGACGACGTCGGTGCCCGTGAGCCCGCTCCCCCGGTGGCACCGCTCGGCACCGGTCCACACGATCGCGCGGGACACCGCCGTGCCCTCCTCGCCGCCGACCGTCGCGACCGGCTCGCCGACCGCGTCCGGCGTGCCACCACTGGCCGGCACGGCAGTGGTCGGGACGCTGCCGCGCAGCGGCGACCGGGTCGTCGTGCCCGTGGCGTCGGCGGGCCTGTGGCAGCTGACGACGAGTGCGCCCGTGGTCTCCACGCTCCTGTGCCCGAACTCCTTCGCCGTCGTGGCCACCGACTTCTACGTGCCGACGGCGACCTGCGACCTGACGGTGGAGGCCACGAGCGCCGCGACGTCGTGGCGCATCGTGCCCAGACCGTGAAGCGACTGGCCGGCGGACCCGTCCACGGCATCGCACTCACCGCGTACTTCGCGCTGGCGCCCTACGTCGTGGTGAGCAAGTGGGCGGTCGCCGCGCATCGCCAGCACGGGCCCCTCCTCCAGGCGCTCCTGGTGGCCCTCGCGGGCTTCTGGGTGGCCTTCGTCGTCCAGGTGGCGCGCAACGTCATCCGCCTCCGCCACGGCGCGACCCTGCCGCTGGGCGGGACGGCCTGGGTCGCGGGCGTGGTGGTCGCCGTCCTCACCTTGTGGCCAGGACCTGGTCCCCACGTGCCGCCAGCCCCGACACCCGCTGCGGCGATCGCGGCCTCCCATCGGGCGCCCCGGCCCACCGTGCCCAGCGCTCCCTCCGAGCTCAGCGGCCTCCCGCTCGCGCTGGCCGTCCGCCAACGGGTCGAGCGACTGCGGCGCGACCGGGAGGTGCTCGAACCCGAGGACGTCGACGACCTGCTCGACCAGGTACGGCGCGTCGATGCCAGCCTCCTCGGGCGCCTGCGCTACCTCATCGCCGACGCCACCGACGGCGTGGTCGAGGTCGACCTCGCCGGTGATACACCGAGTGCACCCGAAGAGGACGACGACATCGTGGTGGTGTGCGTCCTCGACGAGTCGCCGAGCCCCATGGTCGCCTTCGCCCGCGAGGGCGGGAGCCTCCGTGTGCCCGCGCACTGGGACGACGCGGTCGTCGCGGCGCATGCGGTAGGTCTGCAGCGTGGGGGGCGCGTCGTGTGCACGTCTGACGTCACCGAGCTCGTCTACGCCCTGGCCGTCCGTGCCGTGCGCCACCACGCAGTCGTCTACCTCGGTCCCCCCGCCGACCTCGACCCGGCGCTCGTGGCCAGCGCCGTGACGGTCTCGCGCCTCGATCGACCCCCGGGCGACCTACCCACCACCTACCAGGGGCGGTGGGACGCCAGCAGCGGGCCGGCGCCGAACGCGCCGGGGGTCGTCGTCGAGCTGCTGCGGGCGGACCCGACCATCCACGGGCTCGCGGCGCCGTTCGTGCCGGCGCTGCGCCGCCACTGCATCGAGATGACGGCGTACCTGGCGCTGCACCGCCACGAGCCGGTCACCGGTGACCGGCTCCGCGCGCGCGTGCTGGGACGACCCCACGCGGACGCCTCGCCCCGGACCCTGATGAACACGTCGACCGCCGTGCGCCGCAGCCTCGGTGTCGACGATCACGGTCCCCGCCTGCACCCCGTCTCGTCGAGTGGGCTGTACACCACGCACGGCGTGCGCAGCGACGTCGAGGAGTTCCACCGGCTGGTCGGCGAGGCCCGGCGCCTCGGCGGCACTGCCGCCATCACCCCGTTGCGCCACGCCCTCGCCCTGGTGCGCGGCGAGCCGCTGGCCAGTGCCCTGCGCGGCTTCGAGTGGTTCCTGGCCGAAGGGCACGCGGCACGGCTCCAGCGCGACGGCGAGTGGGCCGCCCTGGCCTTGCACACGGCGGCGTTGGCGTCCGGCGACGTCGAACTGGCCTTCTGGGCCCTGGATCGCGGGCGACTGGTCGATCCCTACAGCGACGACCTGGCCGACGCCCTGGTGCGGGTCCCGCGGCTACGCGAGTTTGGCCGCGATGGATCCCGCGCTGGCCAGCACCGTGCCATCGGCCCCAGCGGCGCTGTAGGCGTGGCTGGGCCGCTCGATGGCCTCCGCGACCAGGTCGGCTAGCAACTGGGAGAACGCGACCGGCGGCTCGACGAAGAGATGCTTGGCTAGCGACCCGGGGATCGTGTTGACCTCGTTGACGTACCACTCGTCCCCGCCCGCCAGGAAGTCGATGCGCGCGATCCCGCGCACCGAGGCCACGTGGGCGATGGTGCGCGCCGCCGCGCGCAGGGCCTCGGCCAGCTCGGAGGCGACGACCGCCGGCAGCTCGCGGGGCGCCGACAGCATGCCCTCGCCGCCCACGTACTTGTCGCGATAGTCCAGGATCTCGGCCGCGCCGGAGCGCCGCAGGGGACGCTCCAGGGCCGAGAGCTCCAGGCCCGGATACGTGCGCACGGCGATCTGCAGGTCGGACAGGTCCGCCCGGAAGGGCTCGACGACACAGCCGTGGGCCAGGTGCGGGTTGGCCAGCACGCGAGCGCGCGCCGTGGCCTCGTCGGCCACGACGTCGATGCCGATCGACGAGCCCCCGAACCGCGGCTTCAAGATGTACGGGCCCGCGAACGGGATCGCCACGCCGTCGGTCAACAGGACCCGGGGCAAGGTGGGCAGGTCGGCGGCGTGCACCGCGGCGGCGAAGGCCCACTTGTCCATGCCGAGGGCCGCACCGGCCACGGTGGGCCCGGTGTAGGCGACGCCCGCCAGGTCCAGGGCGGCCTGCAGCGTCCCGTCCTCGCCCGGTCCGCCGTGCGTGGCCAGGACGATGGCGTCGAGGTCGAGCCGACGCTCGCGGCCGAAGCGTCCGCCCGCGGTGGAGAACCCGCCGCCTTCACCGACCTGCAGCACCAGGGGGGTGGCTCCCCGCGGGATCCCGAGGATGAAGTGCTGGGCCTCCAAATCGTCCGGGACTTGGAAGAACGCGCCCGTCTTGGACCAGTAGATCCCCACGGTCGGTCGGGCTCGCCGGAGTTCCCGCCAGGCCTGCAGGCCGGTCAGGATGGACACATCGTGCTCGGGCGAAGGCCCACCAAACAACACCGCAGTCGTCACGCCACACCTCGCCTCGCCGGTCGTCTAAGGGTAGTTGTCCGGTAGGTCGTTGAGATACAAGACCGCGTCACCGTCCCCGAGCGTCGCCCGCACCCACGCCACGGCCTGGTCGCGCCGGTCAACGCGGCGGGCCTCGGGTCCGTACCCGGCGACCAGGGCTGCCGCGTTGGTGCGTCCCACGACCATCAAGTCGACGCCGAGGAACGCGGCGCGGCGCCCGAGGGCCAGATTCTCCCCGTACTGCACGCGCCCGAGCTCAACCATGCCGGGAGTGATCAGGACCCGCCGGCCCGTCGCGTGGCTCGCCACCAGGAGGTCGAGCGCGGCCCGGGCGCTGGCGGGATTGGCGTTGAACGTGTCGTCGATGACGGTCACGCCCGAGGGTGCGACGGCCACATTGGACCGGCTGGCCACCGCCGGGATGCTCGACAGGCGCGACGTCAGGTCCTCCCACGCCCGATCCAGGGCCAGTCCCGCCGCCAGGGCGCACGCCAGGTTGGTCGGCTGGAGCCCGGGAACCGCCGCCACCGTGGCGCGCGCGCCCGCGGGACCCTCCACCTCCCACTGATCGCCCACGACGCGCACGACGACGTCGCAGGGCGCGCTCTGGGATCCGCCCACCAGCACGCGCTTGCCGCTCGCCCGCAGGGGCTCGACCCAGCCGCGCAGGCGCGCGTCGTCGCCGTTCACGACGACGGTCGACGCGCGTTCGGTGATCTCGTGCTTGGCGGTCTCGATCGTCGCCAGGGAGCCCATCCGCTCCAGGTGCACCGGTCCGATGGCCGTGACCACCGCCACCTCCGGCGGGCACCACGAGCACAGGTCGCGGATCTCGCCGGGTCCGTAGGTCCCCATCTCGGCGATGAACACCCGGGTGCCCTCGGCCAGGTTCTCGTTGATCGCCCGGGAGAGCCCCGCCCGGTTGTTGTAGCTGGCCGGGGTCGCGACCGCGTCGCCCAGAAGGTGTGCCAGGTGCTGCTTGGTCGACGTCTTGCCGTACGAGCCGGTGATCGCCACGATGCGCGGTCGCACCGCCTCCAGGCGGGCGCGCGCACTCTCGACGAAGACCCGAGCGCGGCGATCCTCCAGGGGCACGAGCAGCCGTGCCGCGAGATCCACGAGCAACGGCATCGACCAGATGACGATCACCGCACCGAGCCACCACGCGCGCGCCGCCACGCCCACGCCCAGCACGAGGACGGCCATCACCCCCGTCACCGCCGCCGTCGTCGCGGCCCGTCGCGTCCAGCGCAGGCGGCCGGTGCGACCGCGCAGGCCCAGACCGACGGGGCAGGCCACCCCGTACAGAACCGACACGGCGACGACGCCCGGCGCGCTGAAGGCGATCAACGTGGCGATCAGCGCGACGAGCAGCACGTGGCTCAGCGTCACCGGACGGCGGTTGGGCCGCTGCGCGCCCGCGCGCGCGACCGGCGGACTCGTCCAGCGCGCCAGGAACCGGGAGGCCGACATCGGAACGTAGTGCTCGCGCTGGAGGACGCGCAGCCAGCGCACCAGTTGGGCGGCGGCGGCACCGGCGAGGGCGACCGCCCCGACGATGGTGAGGACGGTCATCGCACCATCCCGGCGACGGCCTCGACCAGGCGCTCGGGCGCTCGCAGAGGGACGAAGTGATCGGCACCGAGCACGACGTCGAGGGTGACGACGCCCCCGCGGCGCCGCCTCCGGTCGGCCACGGCCTCCGCGACGGCCAGCGGGACGACCGAGTCGTTCTCCCCCCACACCAGGCTCAGAGGAGCGGTCAGTTCGTCGATCTCGTCCTCGTAGGACTCCGAGACGGTGACGACCAGCACGTCGCGCACGACGCCGGACGCCGCGCGGTAGTCGTCCGAGCCGTAACGGTGGCGCGCCGACTCGAGACGCTCGGCGCTCACGAGTCCGTGCCGGTGGAGCCAGCGCACCGCCCGGTAGCCGCGCTGGGGACGGGTGGCCGGCGCCAGCCGCACCAGCGGCGCTCCGGTGACCACGACGCCGGCCACCACGCCGGGGTGTCGCGCCGCCAGCACCGTGGCCACCCGACCACCGAAGGAGTGACCGACCAGGATCACCGGGCCCGCAGCGGCCAGCTCGTCCAGGGCGGGCCGGATGAGCGTGGCGTAGTGGCGCGCGCCTCCGGCGTGCTCGGGAGGGGGCGTCGCCCCGAAGCCCGGCAGATCGATCGCCGCTGATGCGAGACCCCGCCCACTGAGTTGGTCCTGGACGGCAGCGAAGTCCGCGAGGGTGCGCCGCCAGCCGTGCAGCAGCAGCACGCGGGGCGGCCCGTCGCCGACGACGGAGCCGAACAGGGTCCCGCCACCCAGCGCACGGAGCATCGATCCAGGATACCGGGCGAGGTCCGGGGACCTCGGGGCCGGTAGCGTCGGCTCCGTGAGAGACGACGACGGGTTCTCCGAGGACCTTCTCGTCGGCCTGACGCCCGAGCAGCGCGACGCCGTCACGTCGACCGAACGGCAGATCCTGGTGCGCGCGACCGCGGGGTCGGGCAAGACCCACGTGCTCACGCTGCGGATCCAACGTCGGGTGGCACTCGACGAGCACGCCCCCGGAGCCGTCCTGGCACTGACGTTCACGCGCAAGGCGGCCGACGAGCTCCGGCGGCGCTTGGCCCGAGGGTCGATCCGCGACGTGCGCGCCGGCACGTTCCACCGGGCAGCCCTGACGCTGCTCAACGAGCGGCGGGCCGACGAGGGTCGACCACCGGTCGTCATCGAGCCGAGCCGGCGGCGCCTGGTCACCCAGGTGTGCGAGGCCCTGGCCTCGTCCGGGGTGCGCATCGACGACTGGCAGATCCCGCGCCTCGAGGTCGAGGTGGGCTGGGCCCTCAGCCAAGGGCTGACGGGATCCACCTACCTGGCCCAGGCGCGGCGCCATCGTCGCGACAGCCCGCTTCGCCCGGCCCAGTTCGCCGAGTTGCTCGATCGCTACGTGGGGCTGTGCCACAGCCGCGGCGTCGTGGACTTCGACCTGCTGCTCTCCGAGGCCATCACACTGCTGCGCGACGTCCCGGCGGTCCGCGCCTCGGTGCGCCACCGGACGCGCGCCATCTACGTCGACGAGGCCCAGGACATGAACCCGCTGCAGTTCGCGCTCCTGCGCGAGATTGGCGGTCCGGACCCGGATCTCTTCGCCGTGGGCGACGCCAATCAGTCGATCTATGGATTCAACGGGGCCAATCCCGACCTGCTCCAGGACCTCGTGTCGACCTGGCCGCGCACGGTCGTCATCGACCTCACACGCAATCACCGGTCGACCGCACCGATCGTCTCGGTCGCCAGCTCCCTCCTCGATCCCGGGGCCCAGGGCATCACACCGGCTCGCGACGAGGGCCCTCTGCCGGTGGTGCGCAGCTACGAGACCGACGCGGACGAGGCGACGAACGTCGTTCGCTGGCTCACTCTCCACCACCATCCGGGCTCTGCGTGGCGCGATCTCGCTGTGCTGGCGCGCACCAACGCGCAGCTCGATCCCGTGGCCCGGGCCCTCGAGGCGGCAGGCGTCCCCTACGAACGCCGCGGTCCGGAGCACGCACCCGCATCAGACCTGGTCGGCCCGGCGGCCGGCCGCCACGACACGACCGCGAGCCCGGATGCCGTCGCGCTGTCGACGATCCACCGCGCCAAGGGCCTGGAGTTCGCCGGGGTCGCGGCCATCGGGTGGGCCGAGGGACAGCTGCCGCACTACGCCGCGGTCACGGCCGAGCAGCTGGCCGAGGAGCGGCGACTCGCCTACGTCGCCCTCAGTCGCGCCGAGGAGCACCTGTTGATCACGTGGAACCGCGGACGTGACGATCCGCGGTTCCCCGACCGCGAGCCCTCCCGCTTCCTCGCACCGGTCCTCGACGTCCTCGCGCGCCTGCAGCGCTTGGCTGCACCGGTCACCGGAGAGGCGCTGCACCGACGCCTCGCGGCCCTGCGCCAGCAGCTCGGCGCCCCGGCCGATCGGGGACCCGGGGATACTGTGGCGCCGTGACGACGCCGGACCCTTTAGGAGCGCAGCTCGAGAGCCTGCTCGGCTCCGACGGCGTGACCTTCGCCCCGCACCACCACCCCGACGACCTCCACGACGAGAGCCTGCACCCCGTGGCCGTCGAGCCCTACGCGGTGACCTACCCGCGCACCACGGACCAGGTGGCGGCGATCGCCCGCCTGGCGACGCAGTTCCGCCGGGCCATCACGCCCCGCGGATCGGGCACGGGGCTCTCGGGCGGGGCGCTGCCCGTCGCCGGCGGCATCGTCGTGAGCTTCGCGCGCATGAACCAGGTCCGCTCGATCGACGCGAGCGACCACATCGCGGTCGTGGAGGCGGGCGTGACCCTGCGCGACCTGGATGCGGCCCTCGTGCCCTACGGCCTGCGCTACCCCGTCTATCCCGGCGAGACGTCCGGGTCACTGGGTGGCAACGTCAACACCAACGCCGGCGGCATGCGGGCGGTGCGCCACGGCGTGACGCGGCACCACGTCACCGGCCTCGAGTTGGTCCTGGCCGACGGCACGGTGCTCACGACGGGCGGACCCGTCGTGAAGAACTCCAGTGGCTACGACCTCACCCAGCTGGTCATCGGCAGCGAGGGGACGCTGGCCCTGGTCACGGCGGTCACGCTGCGGCTCTCGGCGCGTCTCGAGCACTCGGCCACCCTGCTGGCGCCCTTCGCCAGCCTCGAGACGGCCGCGCGGGCCGTGCCGTCCCTCGTCGCGAGCGGTCTCGAGCCCGCGATCCTCGAATACGTGGACCTGGTGACGATGCAGGCCCTCACGTCGTCGGCCGGCTTCGAGCTCGGAGTCGATCCCGGCGTCGCCGCACGGACCACGGCCTACCTGGTCATCGTGCTCGAGACCCGCACCCGCGAGCAGCTCGAAGCCGACCTCGAGCACGCGACGACCCTGCTCTCCGCGCACGAGGTCCTCGACGCCTATGTCTTAGAGGGCGCGCTCGCCCAGCGGCTGATCGAGGCACGCGAGAGGCTCTTCTGGGTCTCCAAGGCGGCCGGGGCCACCGACATCGTCGACGTGGTCGTGCCCCGCTCGCAAGTTCCCCGCTTCCTGGCCGACGCGTCGGCCATTGCCGCGAGCCACCAGTCCGTGGTCGCGGGGTGCGGGCACATCGGGGACGGGAACGTGCACCTGTCGGTGTTCCAGCCGGACGACCAGAAGCGCAACGACCTGCTGCTCGACATCTTCCGTCGAGGCATCGAGCTCGGCGGTCAGATCTCGGGCGAGCACGGCATCGGGCGGGACAAGCAGTCCGCGTACCTGGCGCTGACGAACCCGTCCGTTCTCGACCTCCAGCGGCGCATCAAGGCGGTGTTCGACCCGTGGCACCTCTTGAACCCCTACCGGCACCTCGACGAGCGACCGACCCCGTGAACGGCGCGGACGCCTTGGTGGCCACGCTCGGCGCGAACGGGGTCGAGGTCATGTTCGCCAACGCGGGAACCTCGGAGATGCACGTCGTCGCGGCGCTCGACGACGCGGCCGGCATCCGACCGGTCCTGTGCCTGTTCGAAGGAGTCGCCACGGGCGCGGCCGACGGCTACGCCCGCGTCACGGGCGGCGTCGCCGCCACGCTGCTCCACCTCGGTCCCGGACTGGCCAACGGATGGGCCAATCTCCACAACGCGCGCCGGGCCGGCGTGCCGGTACTGAACGTCGTCGGCGTGCATCCCGACGCCCACGACCGCCTCGATCCACCGCTGTCCAGCCGCGTGGACCAATTGGCCGCGTCGCTCGGCGGAGCCGTCACGAGAGTCCATCGCGCCGCCGACGTGCCCACCGCCACCGCGCAGGCGCTCACCAGCGCGCGCCAGCCCCGAGCGCAGGTGTCGACCCTGTTGTTGCCGGCCGACGTCGCCTGGTCCCCGTTCGCCACCGCACCGGGTCTGTGGCCCACCGCCGCGGCCCACCAGCCCGCGGCGCCCCGCGCCCACGACGTCACCGAGGCGATCGGGTGGCTGCGTGCCGGACGAGCAGGGCTCGTCGTCGGCGGCGCGCTTTCGGCCAGCAACCTCTCCCGGGCGGCCGCCGTGGCCGAGGCCACCGGGGCGCGCCTGCTCGTCGAGACCTTCCCGACGATCATGGACCACGGGGCGGGCACGCCCTCGCCCGAGCGCATCGTCTACCTCACCGACTTCGCAGTCCCCCAGCTGTCCGCGCTGGAACGGGTGGTCCTGGTCGGTGCGGCCGAGCCGATCGGGTTCTTCGCCTACCCCGAGCTGCCCAGTCGGCTCCTCGGCGCAGGGTGCCAGGTCCTGGACCTGTGCGCGCACGGCGGCGATGTGACGACCGCCCTGACCGACCTGGCCGCGGCCGCCGAGGTCGGCGAGTGGCGACCCGGGGCGACACCACCTCCGGCCGCGCCGACGGGACCGCTGACACCCGCCACGTTCGCCGCCGCGGTCGCGGCCACGGTGCCCGAGGGCGCCATCGTCGTCGACGAGGCGAACACCGGTGGCGTCCACCTCTACGATGCCCTGGCCGGCGCCGCACCCCACCGGTTGATGACGCTGACCGGCGGCGCCATCGGCTTCGGGTTGCCCGCCGCCCTCGGCGCGGCCCTCGGCAGCGATGCGCCCGTCATCGCGCTGGTGGCCGACGGCGCGCTCGAGTACACCGCCCAGGCCCTGTGGTCCCTGGCGCGCGAGAGCCTCGACGTGACCATCGTGGTGGTGGCCAACGCCGCCTACGACATCCTCCGACTCGAGCGCGCCCGCCTCGGACCATTGCCGACTTCCGGAGCGAGCCACCTCCTCACCGACCTCGGGTCGCCCGCGATCGACCACGTGTCTCTCGCGCGCGCTTACGGGGTTCCCGCGCGGCGGGTCGAGTCAGCCGACGAGCTCGTCACTGCTCTGGCGCAGCGCGCCGGGGGCCACGTCGGACCCGAGCTCATCGAGGTGCCGCTGGCGCCTCTAGCCCTCTAGCTCCACGTCGACCCACACGGGGGCGTGGTCCGACGGCCGGGGTCCTCGCCGCGCGTCCCGATCGACGGTGACGTCGCGCACGCGCGGCACCAGCGCATCCTCCACGAGCAGCAAGTCGATGCGCAGGCCACGATCGAGGTGGAAGGCTCCCGCGCGGTAGTCCCACCACGAGAAGCCCGGGGCATCGGGATGCTGATGGCGCCAGGCGTCCGTCAGCCCGGTCGCCTCCAAGGCTCCCAGAGCCTCGCGTTCGGGCGCGCTGACGTGCGTCGCTCCCACGAAGGCCGCCGGGTCGTAGCAGTCGAGGTCGCTCGGGGCCACGTTGAAGTCCCCCGCGAGGATCTCTGGCACGGCGGCGTCGCGCGCCGTGCGCCGGACCCGCAGCTCCTCGAGCCAGCGCAGCTTCGCCGCGTAGTGCGGATCGTCCAGGGCGCGCCCGTTGGGGACGTAGCAACTGGTGCAGCGCAGCGGCCCACACGTGGCCGAGATCATCCGGGCCTCGCCGTCGGACAGCCCCCGCTCCACATCGCGCAGGCCCACTCGCGAGAGGATCGCCACGCCGTTCCACTGCCCGTGGCCGTGGTGGGCGCTCTCGTAGCCCAGGCCGGCCAGCCGGGAGGCAGGAAAGGCCGCGTCGGCCACCTTGGTCTCCTGCAGCAGCAGAACGTCAGGCGCGCGGTCGACGAGCCACGACTCGAGGCGCTCGATGCGCGCCCGCACCGAGTTGACGTTCCACGTCGCGATCCTCACGTCAGGTCGACGACGACGAAGAGGAGGTCCGCCTCGGCGGCCAACTCTCCTGCGACCGTCGCCACGCCGTGTCCTCGCCCGGCGCGCGCCGACAAGCGCGTCATTTCGGTCGTGAGCGTGACCGTGTCGCCGGGGACCACCTGACGGCGGAAGCGCGCCCGCTCGACGCCACCGAACAGCGGCAGGCGTCCCGCGTAGCGGGGATCAGCGAGCACGGCGACCCCGCCGCACTGGGCCAGCGACTCCACCAGCAGGACGCCCGGCGTCGTCGGGCGCCCGGGGAAGTGCCCCGCGAAGAACCACTCCTCGCCGGTCAGGTGCCAGCGTCCGACGGCCCGCTGCCCGGCCTCGACCTCGTCGATGACATCGAGCAGCAAGAAGGGTGGTCGGTGGGGCAGCCACCGCGTCGGGTCGGCGGGAAATTCCTCATCGGGGCTCATGGCAGTCCCACCTCCCCGATCCGGCGCACCGGATCCACACTGATCAGCCGGAAGCGGCGTACCTCGCCACGGGTGAGGACCTCGCGTGCGCGGGCCGGCGCCGGATCCCCGAGCAACGCCGTGGGGGCGTAGCACTCGACGTCTGCGCCGTTGACGCGCACGTCGACGACGGCACCGTGCGACGTGAACGAGCGGACCGTGCCGTCCACCTCGGCACCCACCGGTACGGCCGCGACGAGGGCCGCGAACGCCCTCTCGTCATTGACCGCACCGTGCTCGCGACGCTGCGACCGTGGAGCACTGGGCACCGCTTCGACGGGCGGCTCGGGCGAGCGCCGGCGCGAGGTGCGCCGGGCCGGGGCGGCTGGTACGGGCTCGACTGCTACCGGCTCGGGCGAGCGCCGGCGCGAGGTGCGCCGGGCCGGGGCGGCTGGAGCCGGCTCGGCCGGGGTCGACGTGCGGCTCCGCGACGCGCGCTTGGCCGGGGCGGCTGGAGCCGGCTCGGCCGGGGTCGACGTGCGGCTCCGCGAGGCGCGCTTGGCCGGGGCGGCTGGTACCGGCTCGGCCGCTACCGCCTCGACGGGCGGCTCGGGCGAGCGCCGGCGCGAGGTGCGCCGGGCCGGGGCGGCTGGAGCCGGCTCGGCCGGGGTCGACGTGCGGCTCCGCGACGCGCGCTTG
>JAJYBR010000016.1 GCA_021778895.1 Actinomycetes bacterium | reverse complement strand
GGCCCTCGGCCTGTCGCGCGCCGTGGCCGCCGCGGCGGCCCGGCCCGCCCCGGCCTCGGTGCTGCGCCAGCGCATGCGCGCCGTGCTCGCCGAGGCCGGCGTCGAGGTGGCCTACGCCGAGGTCGTCGACCCGGAAACCCTGCGCCCGAGCGGGGACGGCGAGTCGGGGCGCCGCCGCGCCCTGGTGGCCGGCCGCGTCGACGGGGTCCGGCTGATCGACAACGCGGACGTCGAGCTCAAGGGGGAGTGATGCTGCTGGCGATCGACGTGGGCAACACGGAGACGGTGATCGGGCTCTTCGGCGACGCGCCGCCCGACGACCCCGGGGCGCTGGGCTTCGCCCGCGCCGGCGACGAGCACGGCCTCGCCTACCACTGGCGCCTCTCGACGGTCGCCGAGCGCACCCCCGACGAGCACGCCATGTTCCTGACCCAGCTGCTCGACCTGGAGGGGCTCGACCTGCGCAGCGTGGTCAGCGCCATCGCGATCTCCTCCTCGGTCCCCAGCACCTCGACCCAGCTGCGCCGCATGGCCAACCGGTGGTTCTGTGACCTGCCCCTGACGGTGCTCGGCCCGGGGACCCGGACCGGGATGCCGATCCTCTACGAGAACCCCCGCGAGGTCGGCCCCGACCGCGTGGCCAACGCCGTGGGGGCCTTCGACCTCTACCCGGGCGCCTCGGTCGTGGTGGACCTGGGCACGGCGACCACCTTCGATGTGATCAGCGTGCGCGGCGAGTACCTGGGCGGGGCGATCGCCCCGGGGGTCGCGATCTCGCTGGAGGCGCTCTACGCGCACGCCGCCGCCCTGCGCTCGGTCGAGCTGGTCGAGCCGCGCTCGGTCGTGGGGCGCTCCACCATCGAGTCCATCCAGGCCGGCGTCCTGTACGGGTTCGCGGCCCAGGTCGACGGGGTGACGGGGCGGATCCTGGACGAGGTCGGCCCGGCCACGGTGATCGCCACCGGGGGTCTCGCCAGCCTGATCGTCCCCCACACCCAGCTGGTCGAGCACATCGAGCCGTGGCTGACCTTGCACGGATTGCGTATCGTGCATGAGCGAAACCACGCAGGAGCAGCTCCGTGACCACACCGTACGCCTTCCCCCAGTCCGCCTTCGCCGGCGAGGTCCAGGAGCGCTGGGACCACCTCCAAAGCGGCGAGGAGTCCGGGGCGGTGGTCCGGGTCGCGGGACGCGTCATGCTGCTGCGCGCCCAGGGCAAGCTGGCCTTCGCCACGATGCGCGACTCGACCGGGGAGCTGCAGCTGTTCGCGCTGGCCGAGGTGACCGAGTCCTTCGTCGAGTTCACGCACCTGCACCTGGGCGACTGGGTCGGCGTGACCGGCGAGGTGGTGCGCACCAAGCGGGGTGAGCTGTCGGTCAAGGTGGCGAGCTGGGTGCGCCTGGCCGAAGCCCAGCACAACTTCGGCGACAAGTGGGCCGGCATCGCGGACTTCGACCTGCGCTACCGCCACCGCGAGGCCGACCTGTGGGCCAACGACAAGTCCCGCACGACCCTGGCGCGGCGCAGCGCGGTCCTCCAGGCCGTGCGCCAGCGCTGCTGGAACGACGGGTTCCTCGAGGTCGAGACCCCGATCCTGAACGCCATCCCGACCGGAGCGGCGGCGCGCCCCTTCGTCACCTACCACCACGCCTTGGACACCGAGTTCTTTCTGCGCATCGCGCCCGAGCTGTGGCTCAAGCGGCTGGTGGTGGGGGGCTTCGAGCGGGTCTTCGAGCTGGGGCGGGTCTTTCGCAACGAGGGCATCAGCCCGCGGCACAACCCCGAGTTCACGATGCTGGAGCTCTACCGCGCCTACTGGGACTACCAGGACATGATGGCCTTCACCGAGGAGTTGATCGCTGGCGTGGCCCTCGACGTGCTGGGCACGACCGAGATCCAGTACCAGGGGCGCGACCTGTCGCTGGCCACACCCTGGCCGCGCCGCACCATGGCCGAGCTGGCCAGCGCCGGGGTGGGCGAGGAGATCTCGGTGCACACGCCGCGCGCCCACCTGGCGAAGCTCGCGGCCGCGCGCGAGATCGAGGTGTCCGAGGCCTGGGGAGCGGGGCGGCTGCTGGCCGAGCTCTTCGAGGCGACCGCCGAGGACGGCCTGTGGGACCCGTCCTTCGTGACCGAGCACCCCGTCGAGGTGTCCCCGCTGGCGCGCCGCCACCGGCGCGACCCCGATCTGACCGAGCGCTTCGAGTCCTACGTCGTGGGCCGCGAGCTCTCCAACGGCTTCTCCGAGCTGAACGACCCCGTCGACCAGCGCCGCCGCTTCGAGGAGCAGGCGCGCCTCGGCGCGGCCGGCGACGAGGAGGCCATGCGCGTCGACGAGGACTACCTGCGCGCCCTCGAGTGGGGCCTCCCGCCCACCGCCGGCCTCGGCGTGGGGATCGACCGCCTGGTCATGGTCCTGGCCGACGAGGCCAACATCCGCGAGGTCATCGCCTTCCCGACCCTGAAGCCCCTGACCGAGGGTCGGGACTAGGCCGCCGGCAGGCCGTCGAGCAGCGAGTCGATCAGCCGGCCGAAGCCCTCGCGCAGCCCGGGCGCGGGCACGACGGCCAGGGCCGTGGTGGCGGCAAGGCGGTAGGTCTCGGCCATCTGCAAGGTGTGCTCGACCCCGTCGGTCGCCACGACCAGCTTGCGGGCCCGCTCGCGGTCGGCGTCCGACAGCGGCGCGCCGAGGAGCCCGCGCAGCTCGTCGCCGACGGTGGGGTCCCCCAGGGCGACCAGCGTCGGCAGCGTGTAGATGCCCTCGGCCAGGTCCTGGCCGGCCGGCTTGCCGAGCTCATTGTCGACGTCGACCAGGTCCAAGATGTCGTCGCGCAGCTGGTAGACGATGCCGAAGCAGCGGCCGAACTCGGTGAGCGCTGCCGTGACCGGGCCCGGGTGCTCGGCCGTCAGCGCACCCACGCGGCAGCTGGCCGACATCAGCGATCCGGTCTTGCCCTCGATGGCGCGCAGGTACTCGTCCTCGGTGCGCTCGACCGAGAAGGCCGTGCGCACCTCGGAGACCTGGCCCCGCGTGAGCCAGGCCAGGGTGTGGGCCATCAGGCTGGCGACCTCGGTTCCCAGGTCGGCCGCGATGCCGGCCGAGCGCGCCATGAGGAAGTCCCCGGCCACGATCGCCACCAGGTTGCCGTAGCGGGCGTTGACGCTGTCGACGTTGCGGCGCACCTCGGCCTCGTCCATGACGTCGTCGTGGTAGAGGGAGGCCAGGTGCATCAGCTCGGCCGACACCCCGCCCATCAGGTCCTCGAGGCTGGCCGCGCGCTCGC
>JAJYBR010000004.1 GCA_021778895.1 Actinomycetes bacterium | reverse complement strand
CGGCTCCACGGAGAGATCGGCATGGTCACGCCGGCGATGTTCGAAGCCGCCTACTACGCTCAAGCAGCGCTGGTGGATGACGCCAGTTTGGAAACGATCGAGTCTCTATGAATCTCGGGGCGGTTCACCCAGATGCTGCAACTGGTGGACCACTAAACGGGATACAGGTCAACATCGCCGTATTCGAACTTCGGCGAAGAGAAGAACAGGTCGAAGGGCTCCTTGTAGGCGGCTTCGACCACGTGGCCGTCACGTACGCGGACGTCATCGAGCACGGCGGTGTTGAAGAGCTTGCGGGTCCGGTCGCTGCCGCGCCGGTAGGCGGTGGCGCAACGCGTCGAGAACCGGAGGGCGAGGTCCATGACGTCCTGCCAGTCGTCGAGGCTCGCGTCGAGTACGCCTTGGCGCGCCTCGATGGTGCGTAGCTCGGTGCCGATGCGCTCCTGTTCTCGCCGGAGCATGGTGACGTCGATGGCGTTGGCGTAGTAGGCCTCCATCAGCTTGAACCGTTCGGCTTCGAGGCGTTCGTGTTGGTTGGCGAGCAGCTGGCGCTCGGCGGTGGTGTCCTCGTGGTGGGTGGCGACCTCGACCGCGATCGCCTGGCGCAGCCCGGCGGCCCAGTCGGCGGGCACCTCGATGCGGTCGTAGAGATCCTCGACTTCGGCTTCGAGCTGATCGGCCGTCACGTAACGCTCTCGGCAGCCGGTGCCCTTGCGCCGGTCCTTCTGGCCGAGGCAGTAGAAGTAGGTGTAGGTGCCCTTGGAGTGCTGGATCGAGGGGCGGCGCCCGCACACGCCGCAGACGAGAAGCCCTTTCAGGTAGTGGTGGTGCCGACGTTCGCGCGTGCCGCGCATGGCACGGGAGGCGAGCAGCTCTTGGACCTTGTCGAAGGTGGCTCGGTCGAAGAGCGGCTCGTGTTGCCCCTCGTACTCGATCCCGTCCCACTCCACGAACCCGACGTAGGTGCGGTGAGCGAGAAGCTTGGCGAGCCCCGAGACGGTCAGTGCTTTGGCGGGGTGGCCGTCCCGGCCGCGGCTCTTGAGCCCGCGGTCGGCCATCTCGTGGGCCAGGCGTTCGACCGTCCACTCGCCGGTCGCGTGTAGCTCGAAGGCTTGCCGGATGAGCGGGGCTCGTTCGGGGTCGACGACGATGTGGGCCACCTGGCGCCCGCCGACGGGCTCCCGGACGTTCAGGTAGCCGAGGGGCGCCTTGTGGGGGTAGCCCCCGAGCTTCGCCTTCTGGCCCATGCCCTTTCGCACCTCTGCCGCGAGGTTGGCCGCGTAGAACTCGGCCATTAAGGCGTGGATGCCTTCGACCAGACGGCCCGAGGCGGTCTCGTCGAGGTTCTCGGTGACCGAGACAAGGGCGACGCCGCGGCGGCGGAGGAGCGCCCGGATGGCGACGTGGTCCTCCATGTTCCTTGCCAGGCGGTCCACCTTGTGGACGACGACGGCCTCGACGTCGCCTGACTCTTGGACCCGGGCGAGCATCGCCCGGAGCCGCGGCCGGTCGGCCGAGCGCGCCGACTCGCCCTTGTCCACGTACTCGTCGAGGAGCTCCCAGCCCTCGTCGCGGATGCGCCGGACGCACGCCTCGCGCTGGGCGGCGATCGAGAAGCCCTCCTCGGTCAGGTCCTTCTCGGCCTGCTCCTTGGTCGAGACCCGCAGGTAGATCACGCAGCGCACCGGCCACCTCCTGGTTGGACTTGTCGGACCGGCCCATGAGACCTCCGTCCGGCCAGAACCTCAAGGCTCTCGGCCCTGACTTCCATGGCCAGGGCGAGGAGCGCCCGGGCGAGCGGACGCAGCGCCTCGGCTGAGGGAGCCGGACAGCCGTTTCCCTCGAACCCTCGCGGATAGCGGGGGTGATCCGGGACCGGCACTTCCGCCGGTGTTGAGCGTTTCGGCCGGCGCTCCCGGCCACCTCGCGGATGGCGGGGTAGTGAGTCCCGTGCGTCTTCATCGCGTGAGGGACTGGCTGACCCCGAGCTCCCCCGACCGCGCGGATGGCGGGGGTCAGGTGGGACCTGCTCCCCGCTTTGTATCGACCGTCCCATTCTCTGCTTCGGGCCACCTCGCGGATGACGGGGGACCGGCGCGTCGGAGCCGTCTGGTGGTCCTCCGCGGCCGTCGTGGTTGACCGCTTCCGGTCGGGTCATCGGCGACCGTCCAGACGGGCCAGCTGGTCCCAGATCGCAGCGATCGACTCGGCGAGCGGCGCGAGGACGCCCGGTCTGGCCGCGGCCGCCACCAGTGGGCCGCCACAGACCGGACAGCTATCGTGCTGGTAGCCGTAGGGGTCGTCGCGTTCGTGGCGGGCGATGGCGCAGTCGGTGCAGACCACCAGGTGCCGGGTGTCGTAGTCGGCGGACAGCGCCGCCTCCGAGGCGACAACGCGCCGGTGGAGCGGCAGTTCGCGCAGGTGCTCTGCCACGGCTGCGTGGCGGCGTGCCTCGTAGTCGGTCGTCGCCTCTGCTTCGACGACCCGACGGTCCGTCACCCCTTCCTTGGTGAGCGTCCAATCCCGCACGAGTTCACCGGCTGCGACTTGCGCGGCGGGCCGGCACAGCCGCGGGTCGTCGGCGGCGATGGCCTCGCTGTTCGCGAGCAGGGTTCGTGCCTCGTTGATCCACAGCTCCCGATAGAGCGTCTGCCATTCGTGCGCCACTGGCTCAGGTGGTGGTGGCCAGCCCGACCGGCCGTCGCCCTCGACCCACCAGCGGTAGGTGGCGGTGACCAGCTCCAGGTGGTCCTCGGCCCATTCCCGGCGGGTGTAGGGGTTCACCCGGTCCTCGAACACGTAGCGGATCGCCGCCCCGGCAGCTTCGTCGCCGAGCGCTGAGGCCAGTGCCTCGGGGTCTTCGGCCAGGACGTTGGCCAGGTCGGCCTGCTGGTAGCGCTCGTGCAGGGCGCGCCGAGCCCGGACGTTCGCCACGAGGCGCCGATACTTGCGCACCTCGCCGGTCAGGGGCGCGGAGAGCGTGAGCGGGGCGTCAGCGGGAGACGTGCGCCAGGCGGGCGCCGACAGCGCCTCTTCGGGCGAGCCGACCGCCGCGGCCGCCGCGACCAGCTCGTCCCAGTCGAACTGGTGGTCGTCGCCGTCGTAGCGGCGCTGGCGGGGCAGGTCCTTCTCCACGTTGGCAAGGAACCGGGTGACCCGGGCCTCCGAGGTCGTGAGCAGTAGGAGGGCCGGACAGCCGGGATGGCGGTCCCACCACGCTTTGTCCGAGGCGTAGTCGCGGTGGCGGGCCACCTTCGCTCGCAGCCTCGGCTGGTCCATGGTGGCGAAGTCGACCTCCACGAACGTTCCGGCCCGGCCGACCTCGCCGTCCACCTCGAGGGACACCTCCACGTGGGCGTCGGGACGGAGGTGCTTGACACGGCTGAAGCTCGGCGTCCACTCCTCCCACGCCAGCTCGTCACGCCGCCACGATTCGCAGCGCATTCCGATACTCGGGCCTACGTCGAGAAGGGCCACGTAGAGCCCGGCGATCGCCGCGGTGTGGCGGAGGAACAGCGGGTTGGGGGTTGCCTTGCCCGGCGCCGGCGAGGTCCCCTCGACGAGGTGGGCGCCGCTGCGGGTCAGCCACCAGTAGAAGGGCGCCGAGCCCGACGCCGCGTACGGGCGAGTGCGGTTCACGAGACCTGCGGATCGGAGCCGGGTCAGCCGGTAGTCGACGGTGCGCTCCGGACGGCCGGCGAGCGCGATCAGCAGTGGCGTGGTCAGCACCCGATGGACGTTCAAAAGGACGAGCAACTGATGGTCGGTGGGCGACAGACGAGCGGTAACGCCACGACGTCCGCCTCCCCCGCCGCCCGAGGTGGGATGAAGAACAGCAACTGCAAGATCATCCCTACAGTCGCCGACACCTACAGGTGCGCGAGGTGCGCCCTGACCGGCGCCTTCGCGACGGGGGAGCTCGCGGTTCGGCTCCTGAGCGATCCGCGAGGTGCGGGGGACAGTTGAAGTCGCGTCGAGGCGCGACGGGACCTCCGGTGACCGACCGGAACGGGGTTCAGGGGTTGGGTACTTGGTCATGGGTGGCCCACGGCCGGGACGTGCGTCGCTCTGGACCGAGCATGAGACCTCGATCTCGCCCAGAAGTCAAGGGCGGTTTCAACCGGTGAGCGCAACGACGGTGGGTCATCCTTGACTGATCGACGACCAAGGAGATTACGTGACGGCCCACCTGACCAAAGAGCAGCGGACTCTGGCCCACCGACTGCGTCGTGAGGGCCATTCCCTTCGCAGCATCGCCCGCGACATAGGACTGGCGTCCCCCTCGGGCGTGAAGCTCGTCCTGGCGGGTCAGCGGCGCGAGAAGCGCGAACAGGGCTGGGTGCCCCGTGAGGGAGGTCTGAGCCTCGAGGAGCGAGAGGAGATCGCCCTCGGACTGCGAGCGGGTGAGTCGTTGAGCTCGATTGCCCGTCGCCTCGGCCGTGCACCCTCGACGATCACCCGGGAGGTGAAGCACAACGGTGGCCCGGACAGCTACCGAATCTGGCGCGCCCACGTACGAGCGAGAGAGCAGGCGCGTCGCCCCAAGCGCTGCAAACTCACTGACCCGGTGCTCTGTGCCACAGTGACGACATGGCTCGAGATGCTCTGGTCGCCCCAGGAGATCGCCGAGAGGCTGAAACTCGAGTACCCGGGTGAGCCCACGATGAACGTGAGCCACGAGACCATCTATCAGTCGCTCTTCGTCCAGGGACGCGGCGAGTTGCGCCGAGAGCTCGCCCGATGTCTGCGCTCGGGGCGCGCCCATCGTCGCCCCCAGGGCAGAGTCAATCGACAGGGCCGGATCCCCGAAATGGTCATGATCTCGGAGCGTCCCGCAGACGTCGAGGACCGTGCGGTGCCGGGTCACTGGGAGGGCGACCTCATCCTCGGGGCGGGTGGTCGCAGCGCCGTGGGCACGCTGGTCGAACGCAGCACGCGCTTCGTGCTGCTCTTGCACTTGGCGAAGGACCACAGCGCGACCACGGTCGAGGCCGCCATGCGAAAGGCGATCGCCTCGCTGCCCGCTGAGCTCATGCGCTCGGTGACTTGGGACCAAGGATCCGAGATGGCCAACCACCGCAAGATCACCGTTGCCACCAATGTGCCGATCTACTTCTGCGATCCGCACTCACCGTGGCAGCGTGGGTCCAACGAGAACACGAACGGGCTCTTGCGCCAATACCTGCCCAAGGGCACGGACCTCTCTGCGCACTCAGAGGACGACCTCACCGCAATCCAGCGCAGCCTCAACGGGCGACCGCGAAAGACCCTCGGCTATAGGATGCCGACGGAGAAACTCGCTGAACTCGTTGCGCTCACCGGTTGAAACCGCCAAGGCCTCCAGGGAAGATTTCTGAACTTCTTCCGACTCGCCACCAGTGGCCTGCCAGCAGACGCCGCGACCAGGATCGACACTCCTTCCGGGGTACTTCCGGACTGGTAAGCGACAGGTTGTCGGCATCAGGCGACTCGCCCAAACCCGTCGCCGGAATGTGTCCTTCCGGGCGGTTCGCATTCGTCGTGGGGTTGTAGGCGACAACCCAGACCGACGGAGGACGACATGACGAAGAGATACCGACACCTCGAGAGCCGGGTGCCAGTCCGTGGCCGAGAGATCAGCCAGCGCGTGCAGGTAGCCCGCGAAGACGCGATCATGCTCTACTTGTACGGAAGGCGAGGCTGACATGAAGTACGTGGCGTTCATCGGTGCCGAAGGTGCGACCCCTCCGGAGGCCCTGGCGGTCATGCAGCGCGACCTGCCCCGCTGGATCGAAGAGATGGGCTCTCGAGGCGTGCGGCTGTTCGGTCGGAAGCTGGAGCCCGCCGAGACGGCGGCGACGGTACGAGTCCGTAACGGCGAGACCCTCGTGACCGACGGCCCGTTCGCCGAGACCAAGGAGTTCGTAGCGGGCTTCGACCTGCTCGAGTGCGCCGACCTCGACGAGGCGATCGAGGTGATGGCCAAGAGCCCGGTGGTCCGCTCCGGGCTCCACCCGGCGGAGATCCGGCCCTTCATGGCCGGTCTGCGCCTAGGGAAGGAAGCGTCGGCGTTCGGGCGCGGCGAAGACGGCGCCAATCACCCGTACCTGTTGATCATATGGATGGGGGGAACCCCTGCGGCTCCTATCGACGAGCAGGCGGTGATGGACGAGGGTGAAGCCTGGCGTGTGGACCTCGAGGCACGCGGCTTACAGGTCTTCGGGAACGCGCTCGAAGGTCCCGAGACCGCCACGACGATCCGAGTCCACGACGGGGAGACGCTGATCAGCGACGGGCCGTTCATCGAGACCAAGGAGTTCATCGCCGGGATCGACGTGGTCAGCTGCGCCGACCGGCACCAGGCGATCGCGCTGGCGGCCGCGAACCCGATAGCCAGGTACCACGCCATCGAGGTGCGCCCGTTCTACAGCGAATGACCACCTCTGCCGTCCGGCAGGCGGTGGACGGGGCCTTCCGTGAGGAGTGGGGACGCATCGTCGCGACGCTCGTCGGGCGGACCGGCGACTGGGACCTGGCCGAGGAGTGCGCCCAAGAGGCGTTCGCCGAGGCCCTTCGCCGGTGGCCGTCCGACGGCATCCCTGGGCGGCCCGGTGCCTGGCTCACGACCGTCGCCGGGAACAGGGCGATCGACCGTCTGCGACGGAGCAGGCGGGGCGCAGAGCTGATCGAGCAGGTTGGCCGCGAGACCCCACAAGCCGAGACGGGGGAAGGAGCGATGCCCGAGCACTTGGACCGACCCGGGGCGATCGAAGACGACCGGCTGCGGCTCATCTTCACCTGCTGCCACCCGGCTCTTTCGATGGAGAGCCGCGTGGCGCTGACGCTGCGGAGCCTCGCCGGCCTCACGACGGCCGAGATCGCCAAGGCGTTCCTGGTCTCCGAAGCGACGATGGCCAAGCGCCTGACCCGCGCCAAGTCGAAGATCGTTGCTGCCCGGATCCCCTACCGGGTACCTCCGGCGCCCCTGCTCCCCGAGCGCACCACGGGCGTGCTCGCTGTTCTCTACCTGCTGTTCAACGAGGGCTACTCGGCCTCCTCCGGGAGGGAGTTGATCCGCGCGGACCTCTGCGACGAAGCGATCCGCCTCACCCGCGCCCTCGTCACGCTGATGCCCGACGAACCCGAGCCGATAGGCGCCTTGGCGCTGATGCTCTTGCACCACTCGCGCCGCCACGCACGGCTGGACGCCGACGGCGAGCTGGTCACCTTGGATGACCAGGACCGGAGCCTGTGGGACCGCCATGAGATTGACGAGGGACTAGAACTCTTGGACTTGGACTCGGCAGTACGCAGGATCCACGCCGGTCCCTACCAACTGCAGGCGGCGATCGCCGCCTGTCATGCTCGGGCACCGAGTGCCGACGAGACGGACTGGCAGAAGATCGCGGATCTCTACGGAGAACTCGAAGCCAAGATGCCGTCGCCAGTTGTGCGGCTGAACCGAGCGGTAGCCGTTGCGATGGCGGGCGACATCGAGTCGGGCCTGGCGATCGTCGAGGGGCTCAGCGGCGACGAGAAGCTGCAGCGGTACTACCTCCTGGAAGCCACCCGGGCCGACCTGCTGCGACGCCTCGGCGACCGGGTCTCCGCCGCGGCTGCCTACGAACGGGCGCTGGCGCTGGCGCCGTCGGACGTGGAACGCCGATACCTCGTACGCAGGCTGAAGGGTGCGGGCTCCGGGGTGGACGAGAATGGGCGAGAGGACATCGAGGCGTCGCTGGCGCACGAGAAAGAGCCGGAGAAGTGAACTTGCCTCATACTCCGAGCAAGGTGAATGTGCTCCTTCACAATGCTCTGGGCGCCCAGCGCAACCATGTGCTGGGCATCCTCGAGGGACTCTCCAAGGACGACCTGCACCGACCAGTTCTGCCCTCAGGCTGGTCGTGCCTCGGCCTTGTCCAGCACCTCGCAGTCGACGTCGAGCGCTTCTGGTTCTGGCAGGTCGCGGCTGGCAACGCAGTCGACGAGGACGCCCACCTCGATGACGCTTGGAGGATCCAGCCTGGTACGGGATCTGTTGACGTGTTCGACCTCTACCGGAAGGAGTTGGAACGGTCGGACAAGATCATCGACGAGACGCCACTCGATGAAGCGCTGAGATGGTGGCCACAGGAGCTCTTCGGGACCTGGAAGCTCAACGACCTGCGAGAGGTCCTGGTTCACGTAATCGCCGAGACCGCAACGCATGCCGGGCACCTCGACGCGGCCCGGGAGCTGATTGATGGGCGGACTTGGCTCGTGCTCACCTGAGGGGCGAGGCTTCACGCGGCGTGGTTCGGTGTGGTGCAGCGGGACTCAGCCGCGACGGAAACAGGGGCGTCCCGGCTACCTTCGCTCCAGGGCGGCGGGGTCCGTTTGGATCCGAGAGAGCAGGTCGGCATCGGAGTTCCCGCAGAACGAGGCTACCCAAAGGTGAAAGAGACCATCCTTCTGTGGCTGGCTACGGTCCCGGATTCGAGCACACCGAGCTGTTGCCTCAGGTCCAGCAAGTTCGAACACGAGTGTCTACGGCCCACCACAGGACCGGACCCCGTTTAGTGGTCCACGAGATGCAGCATCTCGGCGCTGCTCAGTGCCGGGTGGGCGTCGCGGAGCTTCGGTGGGGCGAGACCGGGCGTCAACTCGACAAGGACGCGAGTTTGCCTCGCGCTGCCCCGTGATCGCGGGGGGGTCGGCCGGTATCGCGCTGCGCGATGGCCGGGGACCGGGTCTGGCAGAGACGCTCTGCGGGGAGACGGGTGTCGGGTGGGGGACGTGCAACAGAGGGCTGTCGTGGGGTCCCGGGCGGGCGCCACTCGGCCCGGAAGTTCTGGTGAATCGGCATGGCGGTGGCTATGTTTCAGATCACCAGCATCGAGAGGAGGGGACGATGGCCGATCATCCGAACATCGACCGCATCCGAGTCGGTTATGAGGCATTTTTCAAGGGCGATTTCGCCGCGCTGGACGACTTCTTGGACGAGAACGTCGTCTGGCACGAGGACGGTCGGAATCAGTTCGCGGGGACCTACAACGGGCGCAACGAGGTGTACTCGTTCTTTGGTCGTCTGATGGAGAGCACTGGTGGTACCTTCAATTTGGAGGTGCACAGCATCCTCGCCGACGACGATCACGGAGTCGCACTCGTCAACGCCTCAGGTAGTCGAGACGGCGGCACAATGGCGAGCCACGGCGTGCACGTCATGCACCTGCGCGACGGACGCGTGGCAGAGTTCTGGGCGGCCTCGACCAACCAATACGCGGTGGACGACCTGTTCGGCTGAAGTACAGCGAAGAGCGTCCAACGGGCTTGACCTCGTTCTTGCCTCGATGGGAGTGTCGGCGCGTTGGCATCGAGCAGGCGCGCAGCGCAGAAAGTCGGAGCGCAGACTTCACACGGCTGACGTCACAGACTCGGAAGCCGTAGTGCCAACCCGCGGGGTCGCGTGGTCGTGTCCTGTCTGCGTCCGGGCCAGCCGGATCGGCAAGCGAAAAGTATTTGATTGCCGTGTCCAGACAGTGAGATGTGGAGCCGCGTCAAAGGCACGGAGTTGTGGCGGCAACCGTGGGGTCGGTCGGCATGGCATCGCAGCTTGCGCACAATGTGACGATCATGTGGCCCCATGCGGGCCCGGAGCATCCGCAGCGGAGCCGTGCCACCACTGCAGAACGCGGCGTGCGCGCAGGGTGATCCATCGTGATGGGTGACCCTCGCCGTCGTCGATCTCGAACCAGACGCGGCCCGTGGGACGTTCGTCGAGGGGCCAGCGCCCGTCGGGGAGTTGCCGGGACTCGACGATGGCGACCGCGTGGGCGAGGCGCGGATCTGGACGGGTACCCGACCATTGACTGGCGGCGCGGAAGTAGTCCAGGGCACGCAGCACGCTGTAGCGCCACCAGGACGGATTCACGAAAAGGAGGAACGCGTCGTCGGCGCAGGCGCCAGTGCTGAGGCGAACGAACAGGCCGCGCTCGAGAAGGAACTCCTCTCCGGTGCGGCGGGCGGACGCCACGGCGTCATCGGCACCGGTCGCCTTCTCGAACTCGAGGAGGCCTTCGAGGACGTTGATGGTGGAGGCGAAAGACGACCGGGTCGAACCGTTGACCCGTTCGCAGTTCCAGCCGCCGTCGGGGAGACGCTCCGAGAGCAGACGGTGGACGATGGGCGCGACCTCGACGCCGAAGTAGGCGCCGTCAGCGACCGTGCGTCCGTTGATGCACTCTTCGACCTCGCCGTCCCAGAACGGCTCGTCGGCGTGGTCCCATCGACAGTTGTCAGCGAGCAGTGCGACGGTCTCGCGCATGCGGGGGATTACGGGATCGATCCCGAATTCGCGCAGCTGTGTCAAGGCGTAGGTGGTCGCCGTCCAGGGCTGTCCCACGCGCTCCCACTCCTCTTCTTCGAAGTCTCGGGGCACGAACGAGCCCCCGGCCCACTGGCCGTCGGGGTCCCGCAGCGCGAGGAGATGTGCCCCCCACCCCTCGGTTGCCACGCGAGCACGCTCGGCGGCCCATTCGCGCTCTGGCGCACCCTCCAGGTCGCGTTGGACCTGCCAGCGAATCGCCGGGTCGCCGTCGAGCAGCCAGGTAAGGACGGGATCGGTGGCCATGGCCTCACTGTAGGGATGGCTCTGTGTGACAGTACGGGTGGGAGTCGCGGCGCGCAGGCGGGCACCTCGGTGTCCTGATGACGCGCGCCGCGCGCGCCCGGGCCGGTACGGTAAGTGCCGCCACGCCGGGGGGCGCGGCGCGGGTGAGGGGGGTCATGAGCCACACCGATGAACTGCTGACGCGCGCGGACCAGTACGCGGCGACCTTTGGGTTCGGCGACCTGCCCATGCGGCCCCGACGGCCCGTTGTCGTCCTCACGTGCATGGACGCGCGAATCAACCTGTACGCGCTGCTGGGCCTCCAAGAGGGCGACCTGAACATCCTGCGCAACGCCGGTGGCGCGGCCACCGACGACGTGATCCGCTCGCTCGTGGTCTCGCAGCGACGGTTGGGCACCCGTGAGATCATGGTCATCCACCACCGCGACTGCGGGCTGCGCTCGATGGACGAGGGCGCCTTCGTCGCCGACCTGGCACGCGAGGCCGGCCAGCAGCCCCCGTGGCCACTCGCGTCCTTCGGCGATCCCGCAACCGACGTGCGTCGAAGCGTCGAGCACCTGACGGCCAGCCCGTTCCTCGCGCACCGCGACGCAATTCGCGGCTTCCTCTACGACGAGTCGAGTGGCCGGCTCGAAGAGGTGATGCCGACGTCGGGGGAGGCGAGCCCCCCGGCCTAGGCGGTACCGACGAGGCGCGCCATCTGGCGCCAGTGGCTGCGCTCGTGCAGGGCGAGACGGCTCGCGTAGTCCGCGACCGAGCGCTCGCGGCGCGCACCGGCACCGGTCACGGTGATGTGCTGGAGCCACTGGGCATCAGGCAACATGCGCAGCTCGTCGAGGAGGGCAGCGCGCTGGTCGGCGAAGTTCCGGCAGTTGTCGCGGTAGCTGCGCCGCAGGTAGTCGGTGCCGCGGATCCAGACGAGGGGGTTGACCGCCCGCAGCAGAGGCTCGTCGCCTCGCAGGATCGTCGTGATGGCACCTCCCCAGACGTCAGAGCACGACCGGAGGTGTGCCAGGACCTCCACGGCGCTCCATTCGCCCGAAGTGGGGGCTGCTCGTCGAGGGCGCGACGAGCAGCGCAGGCGAGCGGGAGTCTGCGTGAGGATGTCCACCAGATGGTCGAACTCGACCGAGCGCTCGTCCAACGTTCAGCCCGACGTCGCGGCGGAGTCGCGACCGGTGGCGCGGGCGACGGATGTGGGTTCGCCCAGTCGCCAGCGGCAGACCTCGACCCACGCGTGCTTGACGTCGTCACGCCGCGCCAGGGCCACGTCGGTGACCGAGACGCGCACGGGCAGGTGGTTGCTGGCCCAGTGCGCGGCTTCGAGCAAGTGGATGTGCGGCCACCGTGTGGCGACCGTGACGTGGGGGACGAAGGGTCGCGTCGCCGTGTCGCTGGGGTGGGGCATCTCGCCCAGGCGAGCACGCATCGCGGCGAAGGGGTCCGGATCGCGAGGTTGGAGCACCACGACCCGTCGCCCGAACCACGAGGTAGCGAAGAAGTCCGCTTCCCACCACGGATGGCTTCGGGTGGCCGCGTAGATCGTGCTGTTGGTGCACGACAGGTTGGCATCACCGGACCACGGGGGCCACATCGTCACGTGAGCCGGCAAGGCGCCCGGGTGGCGATAGGGGTCCACCACCTCGTCGAGGGCGGGTAGAGGAACATAGAGCACCAGGAGCGCTTGCTCACCCACGCGTCCCTTTGTAGCCGATTGGCGGTCAGCGTGCTACCCAAATCGTGTGGCTACCATGCAGTTAGAGGGCTGGTGCACGGCGTCTCGCTGGCGCAGGGTGGCAGCCAGGAGGAGAGACAGATGCGACGACGGCTTCGGGTACTCGGTGTGATGGCGGTTCTGGCTCTGGCTCTCGGCACGTATCCGGCGGGTGCGGCTACCCATCCACGCCCGCACATCACCGTGCGGCCCTCGATCGCATTGCGCAACGGCGAGGTCGTTCGAGTGCAAGGTGCGGGCTTCAAACCCCACGACTCCGTATACTTGGTCGAGTGCCTGGCCGTCGCCCGGGGGCAGAGCCAGTGCGACATCTTGACGGCGACGCCGGCCAAGATCACCGCTCGGGGCGTCCTGCGGGTGACCAGATTCAAGGTGCACACCGGCAAGATCGGTAAGGGGTGGTGCGGCACGACGCCCCGCAACTTGGCGGCGTGCGCGATCAGCGTGGGCACGGCGACCGGCCAGGACACCGCTAGCGCGCGCATTCGGTTCCGCCTGGTGCGCAAGTAGCCGGGCGGCGTTCAATCACGTGAGAGGGGGTCCGTTCTACGTGACTGGATGCGCCCCCGTCGCAGAGGAGGTCTGGTGACCAGCGTCGATGGCGGGTCTGCTTCCAAGGCGTTCTCCTTGCACCGGGCTCGGGTGCAGGTGAGTTTCGTCGCGCTGATGTCGGTCCTCTTCCTGACGTTCCTCGACAACACGGTCGTCAGTCCGGTGCTGACCGGCATCCAAGCCGGCCTGCACGCCGGCGTCCCCCAGCTCCAGTGGGTCGTGGGTGGCTACGCGCTGGCCTTCGCGAGCCTGATGCTCATGAGCGGCTCGATGGGCGACCTCATCGGTCGCAAGTCCGTGCTGCTGGCGGGTGTCGGCGTGTTCGTCCTGGGCTCGGTCCTCAGCGCCCTGGCCCACAACGTGGGCGAGCTGATCGTGGGCCGCGTTGTCATGGGCGTGGGAGCAGCGGGGTCGGAGCCCGGAACCTTGTCGATCCTGCGGCACATCTACCCGCTGCAGCAGGCGCGGGCGCGGGCCCTCGGGGTGTGGGCGGCGGTCTCGGGCCTGGCTCTCGCGGCGGGCCCGGTCATCGGCGGGATCCTGGTCGGCTTGTGGAGCTGGCGCGCGCTCTTCTGGTTCAACGTGCTCTTCGGCGCCGTGGCGTTCCTCTCCGCGTGGGTGGCTCTGCCCAGCCGGCCGCCGCGGGACCGCGGACCGATGGACGTCGTCGGCTTCGCCCTGAGTGCGCTGGCGCTGAGCACGGTGACCTTCGGGATCATCCACGGCGAGAGCGTCGGATACGGCGCGGGCTCGGTTCTGGCCCTGTTCGTCGTCAGCGCGGTGGCGGCGGCCCTGTTCGTGACGGTGGAGTTGCGGGTGCGCGAGCCCATGCTGGACCTGCGGTACTTCGCCCGGCCCGTCTTCGCGGGAGCCAATGCCGTCGCCTTCGCCAGCTACTTCTCGATCTTCTCGATCTTCTTCTTCGTCGCGCTGTACCTGGAGGTGGTCCGCAACGCCGGTGCCTACCGGCTCGCCATCGACTTCCTTCCCTTGCTGGTGGGGATGGTGGCCGCGTCCCTGGTGACCGGGCGGTGGGTGGCACGCGTCGGCTCGCGTGTGCCGATGACGGTCGGGAGCCTGCTCGCGGCGGCGGGCGTGCTGACGACCAACGCCGTCGTCGCCCGGGACCCGGGACTGGGCTACCTGGGCTGGACGATGGGGCTGGCCGGCGTGGGCTTCGGCATCGTGGTGGTCCCAGTGACCTCGGACGCGCTGAACGCCCTGCCCCCGGAGCACTCGGGCATGGCGGCCTCGACCGTCAACACGGCCCGCGAGCTCGGGGCGGTCACGGGCGTCGCGGTGCTGGGCTCGCTCGTCAACGGCCAGCTGACGGTCCAGCTGATGGCGCGTCTCAGCGCCATCGGCGTGCCCCCAGCCTTCCGCCAGGAGATCATCACGGCCCTGACGACGGGGTCCATCTCGGCCAAGGCACGCCAGTATCAGGGGGGCTCGAAGGCCATCCAGGCGATCATCAACCGTGTCGTCCAGGCGGCCTACGGCGCCTTCACCCACGGGCTGCACATCGCCCTGACCGCCGCTGGGCTGCTCATGATCGTCGCGGCGGTGGTCGCCGCCTTCATGGGGAGCAAACGCGAAACGGTGGGGCCGGAGGAGGTGGAGGCGGCCTCCGAAGCCTGAGCGCGACGGCGGTAACGTCTCGTGATGGCACGGGCCGCGCGCGACACGACGACGCGCCGTGTCGTGGGACCTGTGCGGACAGCGCCATGAGCGCGATCACGTGGGGCTTCGTCGCGGCCTCGCTGGCCATCATCGTGGTGCCGGGTCCGAGCGTGCTGTTCACGCTGGCCCGGGGCGTCGCGTGGGGCCGCCGCACGGCGGTGGCCTCGGCTCTCGGGAACTCGATCGGCACCCTCGTGCTGGCCTCGCTGGTCGCCGTCGGCCTGGGACCGGTCGTGACGCGGTGGCCGGGCGCGTCGACCGTCCTACAGGTGGCGGGCGGCTCGTACCTGGTGTTCCTCGGTGTCGATGCCTTGCGCCATCGCCGCGAGGTCGCGCGCACGATGGCCGATCCCGTCGGGGGGCGGCCCAGCGTGCCGCGCGCGATGCGGCAAGGATTCACCGTGGGCGGCCTCAACCCGAAGGCGCTGGTCTTCTTTCTCGCGGTGTTCCCCCGCTTCTTGCGATCCGGTGGGGCGCCCACGACGGTGCAGCTGCTGGCCATGGGCGTCGTCTTCAGCGTGCTGGCCTTCCTCAGCGACTCGTCGTGGGGGGTCGTCGCGGGAACGGCTCGCGCGTGGCTGGCGGGGCGGCCGAGCCGCCTGGTGGCGCTGCGGGTGACCGGCGGGTCCGTGATGGTCGCCCTGGGCGCGTCGGTGGTCGTGGCGGCGCTGCTCGACTGACCCCGGTGCGTACACTCCGACGCACCGAGGAGGTGGGCCATGTCGCTGGGGATGTCGGGGCGGATGGGCATGCGGTCCCTGCAGCGCGACCGTTCGATCCTGGAGCATCGCATGGCGCGCGGGACGCTGCGGCGCGTCGTGCGCTTCGCGCGGCCGTACTACCGGGCCCTCGAGGTGTTCTTGGTCGTGGTGCTGGTCGACGCCGTCGTCACCTCGGTGACGCCACTGGTGTTGCGGGCGATCATCGACGACGGGATCCTGCGCCACCGCGAGGCGGTGGTGCTCGGCCTGTCCGGCTTGACGGTCGGCCTCGCCCTGGCTGATGCCGGGCTGTCGCTCGTCCAGCGCCGTCTCTCGGCTTCGATCGGCGAGGGGCTCATCTTCGACCTGCGTTCGCGGGTGTTCGCCCACGTCCAAGACATGCCCATCGCGTTCTTCGCCCGCACCCAGACCGGTGCGCTGATCAGCCGGCTGAACAATGACGTCATCGGGGCCCAGCAGGCCTTCACGGACCTGCTGTCGAACGTGGTCGGCAATGCCATCCTCGTCTTGTTGACCCTGATCGCGATGTTCGTGCTCAGCTGGCAGGTGACCGCGGTGGCCCTGGTGCTGGTGCCCATCTTCCTCATTCCCGCGCGACTCGTGGGGCGCCGGCTCGGCGGGCTCGTGCGGCGCGGGATGGAGCTGAACGCCGAGATGAACGCCCTGATGAGCGAGAGGTTCAACGTCGCGGGCGCGATGACCGTCAAGCTCTTTGGGCGGCGCAGCGACGAGGTCGTGGGCTTCGACCAGCGCGCGGGCGCCGTGCGGGACATCGGCGTGCGCCAGGCGACGTACCAGCGGTTCTTCCTCGTCGGCCTGGCGCTGACGGCGTCGGTGGCGACCGCCTTCGCCTACGGCTTCGGGGGGACCCAGGTGATCCGTGGCCAGCTGGTCGTCGGCACGGTCGTGGCCCTCACGGCCTACCTGTCACGCCTCTACGGTCCCTTGACCCAGCTGTCCAACCTCAACGTGGACTTCATCTCGGCCATGCTCAGCTTCGAGCGGATCTTCGAGGTGCTGGACCTGCCGCCGCACCTGCGGGAGCCGGCGTCACCCGTGGACCTGCCGCCGGGACCGCTCGCGGTGGAGATGCGCGACGTGACGTTCTCGTACCCCGGGGCCGAAGACGTGTCGCTCGCCTCGCTGGAAGCCGTCGCCGTGCTCGAGAAGGCCGCGCGCACCGAGGTCATCCGCGACGTGTCCTTCACGGTGGCGCCCGGCACCATGACGGCCCTGGTGGGACCGAGCGGCGCGGGCAAGACGACGCTGTCGATGCTCGTGGCGCGGCTCTACGACGTCGACAGCGGCGCGGTGGAAGTCGGCGGGGTCGACGTGCGCGACCTGTCGGCCGCCGACCGGCGCGCGGCGATCGGCGTCGTCACCCAGGAGGCCCACCTCTTCCACGACACCCTGCGGGCGAACCTGCTCTACGCGCGGCCCGACGCCAGTGACGACGACTTGGAGCAGGCACTGCGGGCCGCCCACGTCTGGCCGCTGGTGTCGTTGCTGCCCGAGGGCCTCGACACGCTGGTCGGCGAGCGTGGCTACCGGCTCTCGGGGGGCGAGAAGCAGCGCGTGGCCCTGGCGCGCCTCTTGCTGAAGGGACCGCGCGTCGTCGTGCTCGACGAGGCGACGGCCCACCTGGACGCCGAGAGCGAGGTGGCCGTCCAGCGGGCCCTGGACGACGTGATGGCCACCCGGACCTCGATCGTGATCGCACACCGGCTCGCGACGGTCCGGGGCGCCGACCAGATCCTGGTCGTCGACGGCGGGCGCGTGGTGGCGCGCGGGACCCACGAGGAGCTGATGGCCCACGAGGGGCTGTACCGGACGCTCTACGAGACGCAGTTCGCCGTGGGCTCAGCCCATGGCGTGGGCGCCGCCGTCGACGTGCAGGATCTCGGCGGTGGTGGCGCGCAGCAGGGGTGAGAGGAGCGCGACGGTGGCGTCGGCGACGGCGGGGGAGTCGTGGACGTCCCAGCCGAGCGGGGCACGCTCGTCCCACGTGTCCTCGAAGACCGAGAAGCCGGGGATCGACTTCGCGGCGATGGTGCGCACGGGTCCGGCCGCGACCAGGTTGACCCGGATGTGGTCGGGGCCGACCTCGCGCGCGAGGTACCGGCTGAGCGACTCCAGGCCGGCCTTCATGACGCCCATCCAGTCGTAGAGGGGATAGGCGCGCGTCGCGTCGAAGTCGAGGCCGACGACCGAGGCGCCACCGACTGCCGTCGAGGCGCGCAGGGCCGGCAGGAAGGCCCGCACCAGGGTGGCCAAGGAGTAGGTCGACACGTGCAGGGCGGTCGCGACGTCCTCGAAGGGCGCCACGAGCATGCCCTGGCCCAAGCACGAGGGCGGCGCGTAGCCGATGGCGTGCACCAGGCCGTCGAGGCGCCCGAAGCGCTCCTGGATGGCGGCGGCCGCGTCCGCGACTTGGTTGGTGTCGGTGACGTCGAGTGCGAGGACCTCGCCGACGTCGCCCAGCTTGCGCGCCGCGCGCCGCGTCAGCGACAAGCCGCGGCCGGCACCCGTGACGATGACCTCGGCACCCTCCTCGATCACCCGTCGGGCGATTGCGTACGCCAGCGAGTCCTCGGTCAGAATGCCCGTGACGAGCAGACGGTGATCGGTCAGCAGAGCCATCTTGTTAGCGTAACGAGCGGAATCGAGCGAGGCGAGGACGATGACGGTTGTAGGGATCCTGGGGGGCACGGGACCGGCGGGCCGCGGGGTGGCCGTGCGACTGGCCGCGGGCGGGCATCGGATCACCTTGGGCTCGCGTGACCCTGAGCGTGCGGCCGCGGCGGCGGGGGCTCTGGCCCAGGTCGTGGGCGAGTCGGTGCGGGGTGCGAGCAACGCCGAGGCGGCCCAGGCCGACATCGTCGTCGTGGCTACGCCGTGGGAGTCGACGATGACCACCGTGCGGTCGCTGCGCGAGGCCCTGGCGGACAAGGTCGTGATCTCGATGGTCAACGCCCTGGCCAAGGACGGGCCCGAGCTGGTGCCCCTGACGCTGCCGCGGGGCTCGGCGACGGCGCACGTGGCCGCTGCCCTGCGCGCCAGTCACGTGGTCGGGGCGTTCCACCACCTGCCCGCCGCCCAGATGGAGGACCTGGCGAGCGGCCTGGAGTCCGACGTCCTCATCGTGGGCGACGACGCGGCCGCGCGGCGCACGGTCGTCGAGCTGGTGTCCACGGCGCCGGGCCTGCGACCCGTCGAGGTCGGCGGGCTGGCGCTCGCCGGTGCGGTGGAGGCCTTCACAGCGGTGTGCATCACGGTGAACATCCGGCACCGGGCGCACGCGGCGGTGCGACTGACGGGCCTGGAGTGATGCAGCTCTACGACACGGCCCGCCAGGGCACCCATCCCCTCGAGGCCGGTCCCGTCGTGACGCTGTACAGCTGCGGGATCACGCCCTACGACGCGGCGCACCTGGGCCACGCCTACGTGTACCTGATCTTCGACGTGCTCCAGCGGCGCCTGCGAGACGACGGGCACGACACGCGCTGCGTGCGCAACGTGACCGACGTCGACGACGACATCTTGCGCAAGGCCCGCGAGCTCGGTGTGAACTACCTGGACCTGGCGGCCCAGGAGATGGCCATCTTCGAGCGCGACATGCAGCTGCTCAACCTGGTGCCCTGCTACAGCGAACCGCGCGCCACCTCGGCGATCCCGGAGATCCTGACCTTGATCGGGAGCCTGTTCGAGCGCGGGCTGGCCTACGAGCGCGACGGCTGGGTCTACTTCGAGGTCGCCAAGTTCCCGCGCTACGGCCAGGTGAGCCACGTCGCGGCCGCGGCCATGGCGAGCGTCTCGGCCGAGCACGGCGCGTGGCCCGAGGACCCGCGCAAGCGCGATCCCCTGGACTTCGTGCTCTGGCAGCCCTCCCAGCCCGACGAGCCGGCCTGGGAGTCCCGGTGGGGCGCGGGGCGACCGGGCTGGCACATCGAGTGCTCGGCGTTGGCGATGCGCGAGCTCGGCCCGACCGTCGACGTGCACGGCGGGGGCCGCGACCTGGCCTTCCCCCATCACGAGTGCGAGGCGGCCCAGAGCGAGACAGCGACGGGCGTCGCCTTCGTGCGCCACTGGCTCCACGTGGGCCTCGTCGGCCTCGACGGGACCAAGATGTCCAAGTCGCTGGGCAACCTGGTGTTCGTCTCCGAGCTGGTGGCCCGTTCCGAGCCCGCGGCGGTGCGCCTGGCCCTGCTCGACCAGCACTACCGCCAGGACTGGGAGTGGCGCGACGAGCTCTTGCACCTGGCCCAGTCACGCCTGGCGACCTGGCGGTCGTCCCTGGTCACCGGCCGGCCCTCGACGCTGATCGACGAGGTGCGCGCGGCGCTCGACGACGACCTCGACACGCCCGCGGCGATTGCGGCGATGGACCGCGCCGCCCACGCGGGCTTCAGCGTCGGCCCGGCCGCGGCGCTCTTGGGCGTTACGCTCTAGGGGTCGAAAGGAGTCGTGGACATGTCCGAGGTGGTGGTGCGACTGCCCGATGGATCGTCGCGGACGCTGCCGGCAGGCTCCACGACCCGGGATCTGGCAGCGGCGATCGGCTCACGCCTGGCGCGCGACGCCGTGGCCGCTGAGATCGACGGCGCGATGACCGACCTTGCGACGGTCCTGCCTGATGGTGCCGCGGTTCGTGTGGTCACGCCGGCCAGCGACGCGGGGCGCGACGTCCTGCGCCACTCGACAGCCCACGTGATGGCCCAGGCCGTCACCCGGCTGTGGCCCGGCGCGAAGTACGCCATCGGGCCGACCATCGAGAACGGGTTCTACTACGATTTCTCGCTGCCCGGCGGGGCGCACTTCAGCGACGACGACCTGGAACGCATCGACGCCGAGATGCGGCGCATCATCGCCGAGGATCAGCCCTTCACCCGCGAGGAGCACTCGGCGGCCGAGGGGCGGGCGCTCTTTGCCGACCAGCCCTTCAAGGTCGAGATCATCGATGGCGTCGCCGACGCGGGCGGCGCGGGCGCGTCGACGGTGTCGGCGTACCGGAACTCGGAGGCCTTCGTCGACCTGTGCCGGGGCCCGCACGTGCCCTCGACGGGACGCCTCGGGCACTTCCGCCTGACGCGGGTGGCCGGCGCCTACTGGCGCGGCGACGAGCACCAGCCCCAGCTCCAGCGCATCTACGGGACGGCGTTCGAGAGTGCCGCCGCGCTGGAGGAGCACCTCGCCCAGGTCGCCGAAGCCGAGCGACGCGACCACCGGCGCCTGGGCCAAGAGCTCGACCTGTTCTCCTTTCCCCCCGAGATCGGGCCCGGCCTGGCCGTGTTCCACCCCCGCGGCGGCATCGTGCGCCGCGTGATGGAGGAGTACTCGCGCCAGCGCCACGAGAACGCTGGGTACTCGATGGTGTACACCCCGCACATCAGCAAGGCCGACCTCTTCCAGACCTCGGGCCACCTGCAGTGGTTCGCCGAGGGCATGTACCCGCCTATGGAGCTCGACGAGGGCCAGCGGTACTACCTCAAGCCGATGAACTGCCCGTTCCACGTGCTCATCTTCAAGTCGCGCCAGCGCAGCTACCGCGAGCTGCCCCTGCGGCTGTTCGAGTTCGGGTCGGTGTACCGCTACGAGAAGTCGGGAGTGGTCCACGGCCTCACGCGCGTGCGCGGCATGACCCAGGACGACGCGCACATCTTCTGCTCGCGCGAGCAGATGGGCGAGGAGCTGGCCAGCCTGCTGACCTTCGTGCTCGACCTGCTGCGCGACTTCGGGCTTCAGGACTTTTACCTCGAGCTGTCCACCCGGCCCGAGGGTAAGGCCGTGGGCAGCGACGAGGAGTGGAGCGAAGCCGAGGCGACCCTGGCCCGCGTGGCCGGCGCCGCTGGTCTCGAGTTGGTGCTCGACGAGGGCGGGGGAGCGTTCTACGGTCCCAAGATCTCGGTGCAGGCCCGCGACGCCATCGGGCGCACCCACCAGATCTCGACCATCCAGCTCGACTTCCAGACGCCCCAGCGCTTCGACGCCTCGTATGTCGCCGCCGACAACCGCCGCGAGCGGGTCATCATGATCCACCGGGCGCTGTTCGGGACCGTCGAGCGGTTCCTGGCGATCCTGCTCGAGCACTACGCGGGCAACCTGCCCACCTGGCTGTGCCCCGAGCAGGTCCGCGTGCTCAGCGTGCGCGACGAGTTCGACGAGTACGCCAACGAGGTCGCCCAGCGGCTCCGGGTCCGGGGGCTGCGGGCTGCGACCGAGGCGGCCGACGAGCCGCTTGGCGCGCGCGTCCGGCGGGCCAAGCTGGACAAGATCCCCTACATCTTGGTGGTGGGCGCCGAAGACGCCGCGAACCAGACAGTGGGGGTCAACCGGCGCGGCGGCACCGATCCCGAGCGTGGCGTGAGCGTGGACGACGTCGTCGAGCGGCTCTGCGACGAGGTGGCGCGTCGCGGCGCGCCCGAGGATCTCTAGATGCCCCTGGAGCGCTTCGCGGCCGCTTGGCGAGAGCAGTACGTGAGCACGGCCGGCGAGCCTTCGGGCGACGGGTGCGTGTTTTGCCGCCTGAGCGCGGAGCCCGTGGCGCCCGAGACTGGCGTGCTGTGGCGCGATGCGCTCTCCTTCGTGGTCCTCAACGCGTTCCCCTACGGATCGGGTCACGTTCTCGTCCTGCCGCGCCGGCACGCCTCGGGGCTCGACGAGCTGACGGGTGAGGAGTACGGTGCGTTCAGCGAGACGATCCGGCGGACGACGCACGCCCTGGAGCTGGCGTATCACCCCGACGGCTTGAACGTCGGGATGAACCTGGGACGCGCGGCGGGTGCGGGGATTCCGGGCCACTTGCACGCGCACGCCCTGCCGCGCTGGAACGGGGACACCAACTTCATGACCGCGATCGCCGAGGTCCGGGTGCTTCCCGAGTCCCTCGAATCGACCTGGCGCAAGGTCCAGCCCTACCTCGAAATGCCGCCCGCGCCAGCGGCCTGAGTAGACTCGTTCCGAACGGCCAGGGGAGACATGTTCGACGGACGTTTTCGCACGGGGGTGGAGAAGGTCACCGCACCGGCGGGGCGCTGGCTCGTCGAGCGGCGGGTCTCCGCCGATGTCCTCACGGGTTCCGGACTGGTCTTCGCGGCCGGCACCGCCGTCGCCATCGGGGCGGGTCGTCACTTCCTGGCGATCATCCTGCTCACCCTGACCGGGTTCCACGACATGCTCGACGGGGCCGTCGCCAAGGCGTCGCACCGGGCCAGCCAGCGCGGCAGCTTCTTCGACTCGGTCGTCGATCGCGTCTCGGACTCGCTGCTGATGGGCGGCGTGGCCTACTACCTGACGGCGCACGGGCACGGGCAGCTCGTGCTGCTGCCCTTCGCGATCCTGACGACGACGTTCCTGATCTCCTACCAGCGCTCCAAGGCCGAGAGCCTGGGGCTCTCGGCGCGCGGCGGGCTGATGGAGCGCGCCGAGCGCATGATCCTGCTGGGTGTGGCCCTGCTGACCCCGGCGGTGTTCCTGCCGGTGCTGTGGCTGATGCTGGTCCTGACCGCGATGACCGCGCTGGGACGCTTCCGGCGGGTGTGGCGCGCGGCGGCTCGGCCCGAGCCGATCCCGCGGCGACCCGACATGCGCACGCACCGCTACGCGAGCCGCGTGCGGCGCCGGCTGGCGCGCGCGGCTCGCCACTAGCGCCCGTGGCCGTTCCCGTCGGCGTCTGGCGGGCCATTGCGCGAGTGCTGCGCTGGCTCCCCGAGCCTCTGGCTCTAGCGCTGGCCCGCCTGGCAGCTGTCGCGGCCGGCCGCCGGATGAGCGTGCGGGTTCCCTTGACGACCAACCTGCGCCAGGTGCTCGGCGCGCGCGACGACACGCCCGACGCCCTCGTCGAGCAGATGGCCGATCGCGCCATGGCCTCGTACGCGCGCTACTGGGTCGAAGGCGCGCGCCTGCCGGCCATGGAGGCCGCCGAGGTCGTCGACCGATTCGCCATCGTCGAGGGTCGCCACCACCTCGAGGAGGCGCGGGCCCGCGGCCGCGGGATGATCATCGCCCTGCCGCACGTGGGTAGCTGGGAGTGGGGCGGAGCGTTCCTGGCCCAGATCGACCTGCCCATGACGGCGGTGGCCGAGGTCCTCGAGCCGCCCGAGATGTTCACCTGGTTCGCCCAGGAGCGCGAGTCCATGGGCATCCACGTCGTGCCCCTGGACGATCACGCGGGAACCGCTCTGCTCGAGCACCTGCGCGCCGGTGGAGTGGTCGGGCTGCTGTGCGATCGCGACCTCCAGGGCAATGGCGTCGAGGTCACCTTCTTCGGGCAGCGCACGACCCTGCCGGCTGGGCCGGCGACCCTGGCCCTGCGCACCGGCGCGACGCTGCTCGCGGCCGCGTGCTACAGCGGACCCGGATCCGGCCACTACGCCGTCGTGACCCCCCCGGTGGCCACGGAGCGCGCTGGCCGCCTGCGCGACGACGTCGTCCGGGTGACTCAGGCGGTCGCCGTCGAGCTCGAGGGACTGATCCGGCGCGCCCCCGAGCAGTGGCACGTCCTCCAGCCCCGCTTCGCGCCATGAGCCACATCGTCCTGGTCTGCCCCTACTCGCTGTCGGTCTTCGGCGGCGTCCAAGAGCAGGCCCTGGCGATGAGCCGCGTCCTCGTCGCCCGCGGTCATGACGTCGAGCTGGTGGCCCCCGGACTCCCGGGGGGTCCGGTCCCCGACACGCCGGCGCGCGTCCACCGGCTGGGCCGCACGTTCGCCGTGCCGGCCAACGGCTCGCGCGCCCCCATCACCGTCTCGTGGCGGGCCGCGCGCCGGCTGCAGGACATCGTCGCGGCCGCGCCGGGACCCGTCGTCCACCTCCACGAGCCCTTCGCCCCCGTCCTGGGATGGTCGACGCTGCTGCATCACCGCGCGCCCGCCGTGGGGACGCTGCACCGGGCCGGAGCCGGACCCGCGACGCGCTGGACCACGCCCGTGCTGCGCCGCCTGGCGCGCGGCCTCGACGTCGTCGCGGCCGTCAGCCCGGCGGCCGCCGACACCATGGGCCGCGCGGCCGGCCTGCACCCCGAGGTCCTGTTCAACGGGTTCGAGACGTCCCGCTACCGGCGCGAGGACCGGCTGGCCCCCGGGATCGCGACGATCCTGCTGCTCGGACGGCTCGAGGAGCGAAAGGGCGCCCGCGTGGCGCTGGAGGCCGTGGCGCGGCACAACGCCCGGGCCGAGCGGCCCTGGCGCGTCGTGGTGCTCGGGGACGGCCCGCTCGGGCCCCGGCTGCGCGCGCGCTTCGGCGACGATCCGGCGGTCGAGTTCCTCGGCGCGGTCGATGAGGGGACCAAGCTGGCGTGGCTGCGGCGTGCCTCGGTCCTGGTGGCCCCGGCGCTCGGGCGCGAGAGCTTCGGCTTGGTGCTGCTCGAGGCGATGGCCGCCGAGCTCCCGGTCGTGGCCAGCGACATCCCGGGATACCGCGAGGCGGCGGGCGGGCACGCGACGCTGGCGCGTCCCGGAGACGCCGCCGACGTCGAGCGCGCCATCGCCATGGCCCTGGCCGTGCCGCCGAGCCAGGTGACGGCCGCCCGCGAGCACGCGGAAGAGTGGTCGATGGACCGGCTGGTGGGGCGCTACGAGGACCTCTACGACCGCGCGCGTGGGCGCTTCGCGGGCCGGCGGTAGCCTGGACCCGATGGCCTCCCACTCGCGCAGTCGACGGCGTAGCCCGCGCGCGGGCGCGGGGGCGTTCGTCGCTCCGGTGCTCGACCCGTCGTGGCAGAGCCCCTACGTGCCCGCCCACCACGAGCGCGAGCACAACCTGGGTGCGGTGCGACGCGTGTACTGGCGCCGCCAGACGGCCTGGAGCATCCTGGTCGCCGTCGTGGTGATCGCCCTGGTCGTGGCGGCGGTGGTCGCGACGGCCTGGTGGGGTGTCGTGGCCGCCGCCCTGGTGGTGGCCTACGGGATCTGGACGCCGGCGGGCGTGGCGCGTCTGCGGCGGCGCAGTGCCGACCTCGGGACGCGCATGGCGGCTGGCTTCGCGCACGAGGACGACGCACACGACCGGGACCGCCTGGACACGGTCCTCGAGCGCCTGACCGCAACGTTCGGCGTGAGCGGCGTGCACCCCGTGATCGTGCGCGACGAGGCGTACAACGCGGCCCTCGTGCGGCGCCAGGCAGGGCAGTCCCTCCTGATCACGTCGGCGCTGTTGCGCGACTTCGACCTGATCGAGCTGGAAGGCGCCGTCGCCCATTGCCTGGCGCGCGAGCGTCTGGGGCTGGTGGTGCGCGGGTGTGCCGCGGTCGTGGTGGGACGCGACGCAGACGACCGCTTGAACCTGGCCGGGCCCGGAACGGCGTTTCGTGCCGACGAGGTCGCCGCGGCGCAGATCCGGTACCCGGTGGGCCTGGCCCAGGCGCTGCGGCGCTGCGGGGACCAGGGCGTACCCGCCGACTCCTACTTCTCGTCGGGGGACTACGACGTCACGCGATGCCTCTGGCTGAATCCGCGCTGCGGGCAGGCCGAGGCGCGCGACGGCGACCTCGACCACCCGTTGGTGCGCGCCCGCGCCCTCGAGGAGTGGTAAGCGCGGCCAGTAGTCTGGGGCTATGACGACTTCCCCTGACAGTTCGACGGTCGGCTCGACGCTGGTCAAGCGCGGGCTCGCGGACATGCTGCGCGGCGGGGTGATCATGGACGTGGTCAACGCCGATCAGGCCAAGATCGCCGAGGACGCGGGTGCGGTGGCGGTGATGGCGCTCGAGCGGGTGCCCGCGGACATCCGCCGCGACGGCGGCGTGGCCCGCATGAGCGACCCGCTGCTGATCCAGGAGATCCAGGCCACCGTGACGATCCCGGTCATGGCCAAGGCGCGCATCGGCCACTTCGCCGAGGCCCAGGTCCTCGAGTCCCTCGGCGTGGACTACGTCGACGAGTCCGAGGTGCTGACGCCCGCCGACGAGGAGCACCACATCGACAAGTGGGCCTTCACCGTCCCCTTCGTGTGCGGAGCGACCAACCTCGGCGAGGCCCTGCGGCGCATCGGCGAGGGCGCGTGCATGATCCGGTCCAAGGGCGAGGCGGGCACCGGCAACGTGGTCGAGGCCGTTCGCCACCTGCGCACGATCAACGCGCAGATGCGGCGCCTGCACAGTGCTGACGCGGCCGAGCTGGCTGGCCTGGCCAAGGACCTGCAGGCGCCCCTGCCCCTCGTGCGAGAGGTGGCCGAGATCGGGCACCTCCCGGTGCCGATGTTCTGCGCGGGCGGCATCGCCACCCCGGCCGACGCCTCGCTGGTGATGCAGCTGGGAGCCGAGGCGGTGTTCGTGGGCTCGGGGATCTTCAAGAGCGCCGATCCGGTGCGCATGGCCGAGGCCATCGTGGAGGCGACGACGCACTTCCGCGACCCGAGCGTGGTGGCCAAGGTCTCCACGGGTCTGGGCGCGGCGATGCGGGGGTCGGAGACGGCGACGCTGGAGCAGCGACTGGCCGAACGCGGCTGGTAGTGACGTCGGTCGGCGTCCTGGCGCTGCAGGGCGACGTGCGCGAGCACGTCGCGGTGCTGCAACGGATCGGCGTGACCCCCGTCGAGGTCCGCAGCGTGGCCGCACTGGTGGGGATCGACGGGCTGGTGATCCCGGGCGGGGAGTCCACGACGATGGCCCGCCTCCTCGTGACCAGTGGTCTGCGCGCGCCCGTGACCGAGATGCTGGCGGGCGGGCTGCCGGTCCTGGGCACGTGCGCGGGGCTGATCATGCTGGCCCGGCGGATCCTCGACGGGCGCTCCGACCAGTGGAGCCTGGGGCTGCTCGACATCGAGGTCCGCCGCAACGGGTTCGGGCGCCAGGTGGCGAGCTTCGAGACGGTGGTGGAGGTCGCGGGCGTCGGCCCGGTCGCCGGGGCGTTCATCCGGGCGCCCCAGGTCGTCACGGTGGCTGACGGCGTCGACGTCCTGGCCACCCACGACCACGGCCAGGGCCCCACGCCGGTGCTGGTGCGCCAGGGCCACGCGCTGGGCTGCGCGTTCCATCCCGAGCTGACCGGCGAGACGCGCATCCACGAGCTGTTCCTCTCGCTCGTCTAGTTCTCCGGTAGCATGGCCAGGCCCCACGGGGGGCGGGAGGAAGCATGTCCGGCCATTCGAAATGGGCGACGACCAAGCACCGCAAGGGCGCCAAGGACCAGGCGCGCGCGAAGGTCTTCGCCAAGTTGATCCGTCAGGTGGAGGTCGCGGCGCGCGAGGGCGGCAGCGACGTCACCTCCAACGCCAGCCTGCGCACCATGTACCAGAAGGCGCGCGATGCCTCGGTTCCCGTCGACACCATTGAGCGGGCGATCAAGCGCGGGACGGGCGAGCTCGAAGGCGTGCGCTACGAGTCGGTGACCTACGAGGGGTACGCCCCGGGCGGCGTCGCCGTCATCGTGGAGACCTTGACTGACAACCGGAACCGCACCAGCGCCGAGATCAAGCACCTGTTCGCGAGGAACGGGGGATCGATCGCCGAGCCGGGCGCCGTGTCCTGGCAGTTCGACCGGCGTGGCCAGATCACCGTGGCCGGCCCGGTCGACGAGGACCAGCTGCTCGAGTGGGTCCTGGAGTCCGGGGGCGAGAACTTCGAGGTGTCTGGTGAGGAGATCGTGGTCACGACCGAGCCCCAGGAGCTGACGCGCGTGCGCGAGGCCCTCGAGGGATATGGGTTGCGGGTCACGGGCAGCGAGCTCACGCTGGTGCCCCAGAACGTCATCCCGGTCTCCGAGGAGGGCGAGGCTCGCCGGGTGCTGCGCCTCGTGGACGCGATCGACGACCACGACGACGTCCAGAACGTCTACGCGAACTTCGACATCGCCGACGACGTCATGAGCGCCTTCGACGAGTAGGCATCCGCGCCCGACCGGGGTCAGACGGTAGTATCGAACACGTGTTCGTCTTGGGGATCGATCCGGGCCTGACGCGTTGTGGATTCGGCCTGGTCGAGTCGCGGGCGCGGGCGCGCGACCGCGCCGTTCGGGCCGGTCTGATCGCCACGGACGTGCGAGCTCCCGTCGAGGAACGGCTCGGGACGCTGCACCACGAGCTGGCCGCGCTGATCGAGCACGAGGGTCCCGACGCGGTCGTGGTGGAGAAGGTCTTCTACCAGCGCAACGCCCGTACGGCCATCCCCGTGGCCCAGGCCAGTGGGATCGCGGTCGGTCTGGCCGCTGCGGCCGGACTGGTGGTGCGCCAGTTCACCGCGCAGGAGGTCAAGCTCGCGGTCACGGGCTACGGCGCCGCCTCCAAGGCCCAGATGCAGGCCATGGTGGCCCGTCTGCTGCGCCTGGCGGCAACGCCCGAGCCGCCGGACGTCGCCGACGCGCTGGCCCTGGCGGTGACCTACCTGACGGTGGAGCGCCGGGAGCGCCGGACGGCGGCGGCGGGGGTCCCGGCGTGATCGGGGCACTACGCGGCACCGTCGTGGCGCACCTGCCCTCGGGGGCGGTCGTGGTGGACGTGGGCGGCGTCGGCTACGAGGTCCACCTGGCCGCGCCCGTCGCGCCCGCGACCGACGAAGAGGTCGACCTAGCGATCTACACGGTCGTGCGCGACGACCAGATCTTGCTCTATGGCTTCGCCGATTTCGAGGAGCGCGGCGTCTTCACCCAGTTGCTGGCCACCCCCGGGGTCGGTCCATCGACCGCGCTGGCGGCACTGCGCACCATGACGGCACCGGCGTTGCGGGCCGCGATCGAGGCCGGCGACGACCGACTGGTGGCCTCGATCCCCGGGATCGGTCCCAAGACAGCCGCGCGCATCGTGCTCGAGCTGCGCGGCAAGCTCGTCGAGAGTCCGGCCCCCTCCGTCCCGCCGGTCGTGGCCGATGCCTTGCGCCAGCTCGGGTACGCCAGCGGGGAGATCCGTGAGCTCGGGTCGCTGGACTGGCCCTCCGACGAGTCCCAGGCCCTCCGCCTGGCGCTGCGCACCTTGGGGCACCGGTGAGGCGGGACGTCGACCTCCACGCGGACCGGGCGGTCTCGTCGGACGCCAGCGACGTCGAGCGCCACGGCGAAGTCTCACTGCGCCCCCAGCGCCTGGTCGACTTCGTGGGCCAGCGCGAGCTCGTCGGACACCTCGAAATCGTCCTCGGGGCCGCCCAGACTCGCGGCCACAGCGTCGACCACCTCCTCTTCGCGGGTCCTCCGGGGCTGGGCAAGACGTCGCTCGCGGCGATCGTGGCCAACGAGCTCGGGGTGGGGCTGCGGGTGACTTCCGGGCCGGTCCTGACGCGCCCGGGCGACCTGGCGGCACTGGTCAGCGACCTCGACGAGCACGACGTGCTCTTCATCGACGAGATCCATCGCCTGCCCCGAGCCGTCGAGGAGGTGCTGTATCCCGCGATGGAGGACCATCGCCTCGACGTGCTGCTCGGACGGGGTCCCTCGGCTCGGTCGATCCGCCTGGAGCTGCCGGACTTCACGCTCATCGGCGCGACGACGCGGACGGGACTGGTGGCCGCGCCCCTGCGGGACCGGTTCGGCTTCGTGGGCCAGCTCGACCTCTACGAGCCCGACGAGCTCGAGCGGATCGTTCTGCGCTCGGCCGCGCTGCTCGAGGTCTCGGTGAGCCCGGCCGCTGCCGCCGTGGTCGCCGGCCGCAGCCGGGGGACACCGCGCATCGCCAACCGCCTCCTGCGCCGCGTGCGCGACTTCGCCGCGGTGTCGGGGGTCGAGGCCATCGAAGAGGCAATCGCCGTCGCGGCCCTCGAGCTGTTCGGCGTCGACGAGCGGGGTCTGGACAAGCTGGACCGGCGGATCCTCGGCCTGCTGTGCCAGCAGTTCCGCGCCCAGCCCGTCGGGCTCCTGACCCTGGCGCACGCTCTGGGCGAGGAGCCGGCCACGCTCGAGGACGCCTACGAGCCCTACCTCCTGCGCAGCGGACTGCTGGTGCGCACGCCGCGCGGACGCGTGGCCACCGAGAGCGCCTACCGCCATCTCGGGCTGCCCGGACCCGGAGGCGGACTGGTCTAGCCGCGGCTGCCCGGTCGACTAGGGTTTCATGGGTTACAAACCGGAGGGACCATGCTCGCAGCGTCCAGTGGCAGTTCATCGTCGATCCTGCTCATCTATGTGCTCGTCTTCGCGGCGCTCTACTTCTTCTACCTGCGACCACGCAGCAGAAAGCAGAAGGCCGCTCGGGCGGAGGCTCGCAAGGTCGAGGTCGGCCAGCGCGCCCAGACGGTGGGTGGCTTCGTCGGCACCGTCGTGCGCATCGACAACGACCTCGTGACGCTGCGCAGCGCCAGTGGTGTCGAGCTGGACTTCATCGCCTCGGCGATCGCCCGGCGCATGGACGCGCCACCTGTCGACCCGCCGACCCCGGAAACCGAGGCGGGTGACAGCCACTGATGGCCAAGGTTGGTTCGCGTCGTTCCCTGATCGTCAGCTTGCTGCTGACGGTCGTGATCTCCTTCGGGGCACTTCTGGCCACCGTGCTGGCCGGCTGGAGTCCCAAGCTGGGTCTGGACCTGGCGGGCGGGCTCTCGGTCGTCTACAAGCCGGCCACCGCGACGTCGACCGCCAACATGAACGAAGTCGTCAACATTCTGAACAACCGGGTCAACGGGCTGGGCGTCTCGGGCGCCCAGGTGAACCTGCAGGGACACGACGTCGTGGTGTCGGTGCCCGGCGTCGCCGACGCGCGCCAAGTGCTGCACACCGTCGGCCAGACCGCCCAGCTGCTGTTCCGTCCGGTGCTGTGCGAGACGGGTCCGGCCGCCAAGGGCGCTCGGGTGACCTCGAAGGTTCCCGCGTGCGGCTCGCAGTATCTGATGAGCGCCGCCAACCTGGCGGTGAACTCCTCGACCGGGCAGCCCACGAACAACATCGGCCTCGATCCGGCCTACGCGAAGATCGCCTCGACCAGCTCGTCGCGGGACAACCCGAAGAGCACGGTCATCCTGCCAGAGCTCGGCACGAGCCAGATCCGCTACGTCCTGGGACCGGCCGAGCTCACGGGCACCGCGGTCAAGACGGCGCTGGCCCAGCAGAACCAGGTGGGCGCGTGGGTGGTCAACTACTCGCTGACCTCGGCGGGGAGCCCGGCGTGGGACAAGGTAGCCCAGGCCAACTTCCACGCGCAGCTGGCGATCGAGCTCGACGGCGTGGTCCAGTCCGCTCCGCTGATCCAGCCCGACCAGGCGACCTTCACCTCCTTCGCCGGCCAGGGACAGATCTCGGGGTCCTTCACGGAGACCTCGGCCAAGAACCTGGCGCTGGCCATGCAGTTCGGCGCCCTGCCGGTGCGCCTCGAGCCGCTCACGACCACGACCGTGTCGCCGACACTGGGCCACAGCGCCCTGGTGGCGGGCCTGGGCGCGGGACTCGTCGGCCTGCTCCTCGTCCTGCTCTACACGATCGCCTACTACCGGCTGCTCGGCCTGGTCATCGTGGTGGGCCTCGCGGTCGCCAGCTCGCTCCTGTGGGCGATCATCTCGGCCCTCGGCCATACGGCCCTGGCCCCGAGCTTCGAGCTCTCGGGCGTCACCGGCCTGATCGTGTCCATCGGTATCAACGTGGACAGCTACATCGTGTACTTCGAACGATTGAAGGATGAGGCCCGGTCGGGCCGCTCGATCCGCACGTCGGTCGACCGCGGCTTCAAGTCGGCCTGGCGCACGGTCCTGGCGGCCGACACGGTCAGCCTCCTCGCGGCGGTCCTGCTCTACCTGATCGCCGTGGGCAGCGTGCGGGGCTTCGCCTTCTTCCTCGGGCTCTCGACCCTGATGGACATCGTGATCACGTGGTACTTCACCCGACCGCTGGTCATCCTGCTCGGTCGGCGCAGCGCCGACGAGGGCAGCGTGATCTCGATGGCCGCGGGCCTGGCCCTGGCAGGGAGCAGCAATGCCAGCTGAGATCGGTCCCTTCCGTCGCCTGTACCGGGGTCAGACCGCCTACGACTTCGTGGGCCGTCGCCGGATCTGGTTCCTGGCCTCGACCATCGTGATCGTCGCCGGCCTGGCCTCGCTGGGATTTCGCGGCTTCAACCTCGGGATCGACTTCCGGGGCGGCAGCTCGTGGGAGGTGCTCGCCCCGCACACGTCGATCTCGGCCGTGGCCTCGGCGGCCCAGTCGGCCGGCGCGCCCCAGCCCGTGGTCGAGAAGCTCGGCGCCGACACCTACCAGGTGTCGGCCGACCTGAACAGCTTCTCGGCCCACCAACAGGCGCAGATCACCAATCGCGTGATCGCCGCCATGGCCCACCTGGCCGGCGTGTCCGAGAACCAGGTCTCGACGAGCTCAGTGGGACCGACGTGGGGCGGGCAGATCACTCAACGGGCCCTCGAGGCGCTCCTGGTCTTCCTGCTCGCGGTCGTCGTGTACATCTCGATGCGCTTCGAGCCCAAGATGGCCCTGGCCGCCTTCGTGGCCATGATCCACGACCTGCTGGTGACGGTGGGGGTGTACTCGCTGTTCGGCTTCCAGATCACGCCGGACACGGTCATCGCCGTGCTGACGATTTTGGGGTACTCGCTCTACGACACGGTCGTGGTGTTCGACCGGGTGCGCGACAACACCCAGACCGTGCTGAAGAGCGGCAACCTCACGTACTCGGACATGGTCAACCTCTCGATGAACCAGACGCTGGCCCGGTCCATCAACACCTCGCTGGTGGCCATCTTGCCCGTGCTGTCGGTGCTGGTCGTGGGCGCCTACCTGCTGGGCGCGACCACCTTGAAGGACTACGGCCTCGCTCTCGTGGTCGGACTCCTCAGTGGGGCCTACTCGTCGATCTTCATCGCGAGCCCGCTGCTGGCGGTGCTGAAGGAGCACGAGAACCGCTACCGCGACCTCGCCTCGCGTGTGGCGAGCCGCGCGGAGCGCACGGTGCTCACGCCGGCCACGGCCGCCCTGCTCAGCGCCGACGGGCCGTCACGGCCCACCTCGACGCCCCGGGCCACCCGGCAGCCCTCGCTGCAGGCTCGGGGGCGCAAGCCGAAGCGTCGCTAGGGGGCCGGTAGGCTGACTCCATGGTGGACGTGACGCCGCGGTCGTCGGTCGACGCGGCGCTCGTCGCGTCGGTGGAGCGCCTGGTCGCGCGGTATCGCGAGCACCACGACGACGACGCGACGGTGATCCGCCGCGCCGGATTGGCCGCCATCACGGCCCACGAGGGCCAGTTGCGGCGCACCGGCGACCCCTACGTGACCCACCCCATCGCCGTGGCCGACATCGTGGCCGATCTGGGCCTGGACGCGGTGACCATCGCGGCCGCCCTCCTGCACGACGCGGTCGAGGACACCGGGATCACGACCCAGTGGCTGAGCGAGGAGTTCGGCGACCACGTGGCCGCCGTGGTCGACGGGGTGACCAAGCTCGACCGTCTGGAGTTCGACTCCAAGGAGGCCCAGCAGGCCGCCACCATCCGCAAGATGTTCATCGCGATGGCCCGGGACTGGCGGGTGCTGATCATCAAGCTGGCCGACCGGCTCCACAACATGCGCACCATCTCGGTCATGCCCATGGCCCGCCAGCGCGCCATCGCCCAAGAGACCCTCGACGTCTACGCGCCGCTGGCTCACCGCCTCGGCGTCCAGCAGGTCAAGTGGCAGCTCGAGGACCTGAGCTTCGCGACGCTGCACCCCAAGCGCTACGCCGAGATCGAGCAGATGGTCGCGGCGCGCCAGCCCGAGCGCGAGATCTACCTGCGCCAGGTCATGGACGAGCTGACCTCCAAGCTCGAGGGCTTCGGCATCCACGGTGACGTCACGGGGCGCCCGAAGCACCTGTGGAGCATCTACGAGAAGATGGTCGTGGGCGGCAAGGAGTTCGACGAGATCTTCGACCTGGTCGGCCTGCGCGTCATCGTCGAGCAGGAGCGCGACTGCTGGGCCGTGCTCGGAGCGATCCACGCGCTGTGGTCCCCGGTGCAGGGGCGCTTCAAGGACTACATCAACTCGCCCAAGTTCAACCTCTACCAGTCGTTGCACACGACGGTCATCGGCCCGCGCGGCAAGTCGCTGGAGGTGCAGGTGCGCACCTCCGAGATGCACTGGCGCGCCGAGTTCGGCATCGCGGCGCACTGGGGCTACAAGGAGGGCGCGTCGGCCAAGGAGATCGCCTGGATGCAGCGCCTGGCCGACGTCGAGCAGGAAGAGGACGATCCCGTCGCCTTCCTCGAGGCCCTGAAGCTCGACCTCGGCCACGACGAGGTCTACGTGTTCACGCCCAAGGGACGGGTGATCGCCCTGGTCGAGGGGGCCACACCCGTCGACTTCGCCTACGCCGTGCACACCGAGGTCGGCCACCACTGCGTGGGGGCCAAGGTCAACGGGCGCCTGGTACCCCTGGACACCGTGCTGCACTCGGCCGACGTGGTGGAGATCGTCACCTCGAAGAACGACGCGGCGGGCCCCTCGCGCGACTGGCTGCAGATCGCGCGGTCCTCGCGGGCCAAGTCCAAGATCCGCCAGTGGTTCCAGCGCGAGCGGCGCGAGGACGCCATGGAGTCGGGGCGCGAGGAGTTCATCAAGGCGCTGCGCCGCGCCGGGCTGCCGGTCTCGTCTTCGCTCACCTCCCAGGCGCTGGCGTCGGTCGTCGACTCGCTGAACCTGGAGGGCGTCGACGCGCTGTACGTGGCGATCGGCTCGAGCCACGTGTCGGCGCTGGCGGCCGTCCAGCGCCTCGAGCGCGAGCTCCACGGGGGCCAGGGCGCCCAGATGCCCACGACGGTCACCAAGATGCCGCGGGTCGGGCGGTCCAACCGCCGCGGACCCGGCGTCTACGTCGAGGGGCTCGACGACGTCATGATCCACCTGGCGCGGTGCTGCTCGCCGGTGCCCGGGGACCCGATCATGGGCTTCATCACGCAGGGTCGGGGCGTGTCGGTGCACCGCGACGACTGCTCGAATGCCGTGGCCCTGGCCAGCCGGCTGGGCGAGCGCGTCATCGACGTCGAGTGGGATGGGGCCAGCGGCGGCCAGTATCGCGCGGTCCTCGAGGTCCTGGCCTTCGACCGCTCGCGCCTGCTGCTCGACGTGTCCAAGGTCTTCGCCGAGTACCACCTCTCGATCAGCTCCTCGTCGACCACCAGCTCGGGCACCCGCATCGTGCGCATGGTCTTCGACATCGAGCTGGCCGACCCCGCGCACCTGGAGAGCCTCCTCGCGGCGCTGAAGTCGGTCGACGGGGTCTTCGACGCCTTCCGACAGCTGCCCGGTCAGCGAAAGGGGTCCTGAGTGGAGATCTTCCGAGCCCCCATCGGGACCCATGACGTCCTGCCGCCGGACTCGGGGTGGTGGGAGCGGGCTCTCGGGTCCTTCGCCCAGCTGGCCCGGCGGGCCGGCTTCGGGCTGCTGCTCTCCCCGCTCTTCGAGGACGTGGCGGTGTTCGACCGGGGGATCGGCGCCACCAGCGACGTGGCGACCAAGGAGATGTACGTCTTCGAGGACCGCGGCGGGCGGCGCCTGGCCCTGCGGCCCGAGGGCACGGCCTCGGTGGTGCGAGCCTTCGTCCAGCACCGCCCGGTCGTCCCCTGGAAGGTCTGGTACGCGACACCGGCCTTCCGCTACGAGCGCCCCCAGGCCGGGCGCTACCGCCAGCACCACCAGGTGGGCGTGGAGGCGCTCGGGTCCGGGGACCCGGCGCTCGACGTGGAGGTCATCGCGCTGGCGGCCCGGTTCTACGAAGTGCTGGGGCTGCGCCGCGTGCGCCTGCTCATCAACTCGATGGGCCACCCCGAGTGCCGGGCGGCCTACGTCGCCGTGCTCGCGGCCTACCTGGGCGAGCACGCGGCAGAGCTCTGCGACGAGCACCGCGAGCGCTTCGCCGAGAGCCCCCTGCGGGTGCTGGACTGCAAGCGGCCCGCGTGCGTGGCCGTGACCGAGCGGGGCCCCCAGCTGCCCGACCACCTGTGCGCGGCGTGCCGCGAGCACTTCGCCGCCGTGCGCGTGGGCCTCGAGAGCATCGGCATCGTGTCGTCGCTCGCCCCGCGACTGGTGCGCGGCTTCGACTACTACACCCGCACGACCTTCGAGTTCGTCTCCGACGCCCTGGCCGGGGCCCAGAACGCCATCGGGGGCGGGGGCCGCTACGACGGCCTGGCCGAGCAGCTGGGCGGTCCGGCGACCGCGGGAGTGGGCTTCGGCAGCGGGCTGGAGCGCCTCCGGCTGGCCTGGGAGGCCGAGGGGAACGCGGACAGCGCCCAGCGCGTGGACGTCTTCGTCGTCGACACGACCGGCGGCGCCCACGCGACGGTGCTCGCCGACCAGCTGCGCCAGGCGGGACTGGCCGTCGAGCGGGCCTTCGACCAGCGGTCGATGAAGGCGCAGATGCGCCTCGCCGACCGCTCGGGTGCGGCCGTCGCGGTCCTCGTGGGGCCCACGGAGGCGGCGCAGGGGAGCGTTACCATTAGGGACCTGCGCGGCGCCGCTGAGGGTGCCCAGGTGACCGTCCCGGCGTCCGAACTGGTCGCGACGGTGCGAGAGCGAGCGACGGAGCGGTGATGAGTTCAGAGGAAGCGACGAGCCTGCGCGACCTGCAGTGCGGCCACGTGGGGGTCGAGCACGAGGGGCGGCGCGTCACCGTGTGCGGGTGGGTCGCCAAGCGGCGCGAGCACGGCGAGCACCTGGTGTTCGTCGACGTGCGCGACTGGACGGGCGTCGTCCAGGCGGTCGTGCCCGGAACCGTCGACGTGCGGCCCGAGTTCGTCGTGCGCGTCACCGGGACGGTGTCGCGACGGCCCGAGGGCACGGCCAACGAGCGCCTGGCGACGGGCCTGGTCGAGCTGACCGACTGCGACGTCGAGGTCCTCAACACCGCCGAGCCGCCGCCGTTCCCGCTCGACGAGCGCACCGAGATCGACGAGGCGGTGCGCTTGCGCTACCGCTACTTGGACCTGCGCCGCGAGCCGATGCAGCGCAACCTGCGCGTGCGCGCCACGATCAACCGGGCGCTGCGGGCCTCGCTCGACGCCCAGGGATTCTGCGAGATCGAGACGCCGCTCCTGTGGGCACCGACACCCGAAGGGGCCCGCGAGTTCGTCGTGCCGTCGCGCCTGCACCCCGGCGACTTCTACGTCCTGCCCCAGAGCCCCCAGATCGCCAAGCAGCTGCTGATGGTGGGCGGGTTCGACCGCTACTACCAGATCGCCCGCTGCCTGCGCGACGAGGACCTGCGCGCCGACCGGCAGTTCGAGTTCACCCAGCTCGACGTCGAGGCCAGCTTCGTCACCCAGACCGACGTGGTGCGCTTCGTCTCCCAGGCGGTGGCCGCCGCCGCGGCCGCCGTGACCGGCGAGGTGCCCCAGGACATCGTGACGATGACGTGGGCCGAGGCCCTCGACCGCTACGGGACCGACAAGCCGGACCTGCGCTTCGGCATGGAGATCTGCGACCTCACGGCCGCCTTCGCCACCACCTCCGTGCAGGCGCTGGCCGCGCCGTGCGTCAAGGCGCTGCGCGTCCCGGGCGGGGGGGATCTGACCCGCAGCCGCCTGGACGCCCTGACCGAGCAGGCCAAGGCCCACGGGGCCAAGGGCCTGGCCTGGTTCCGCGTCAGCGCGCAGGGCCTGGAGTCGCCGCTCGCCCGGCACCTCGCCCCCGAGGAGTCGGCCGCCGTGGCGTCCCTCGACGGCGCCGGACCAGGTGACCTGGTGCTGGTCGTGGCCGACGAGCACGACCTGGCGTGCCGGGTGCTCGGTGCGCTGCGCTTGACCCTGGGAGCACCGCCCGTGGGCGCCGGTCCGTACCGGTACCTGTGGGTCACCGAGTTCCCGATGTTCGAGGGGTTCGACGAGGAGGGCGACCTGGTGGCGGCCCACCACCCCTTCACGATGCCGGTGGCCGAGGACCTCGAGCTCTTGGGGACCGACCCCCTGCGCGTGCGCTCCCAGGCCTACGACCTGGTGCTGAACGGCTGGGAGCTCGGCAGCGGGTCGGTGCGCATCCACCGGGCCGACATCCAGTCGCGGGTCTTCCGGGCCCTGGGCATCGGCGAGGAGGAGGCCGCCTCGCGCTTCGGCTTCCTGCTCGGCGCCTTCCGCTACGGGGCGCCGCCCCACGCGGGGTTCGCCTTCGGCATCGACCGGCTGACCGCGATCTTGGTGGGCGAGGAGAACATCCGCGAGGTGATCGCCTTTCCGAAGACCCAGTCGGGCACCGACCTCATGACCGGGGCGCCCAAGCAGATCACCGCGCGCCAGATGCGCGAGTTGCGACTCGGGGCGGCACGCCCCCCGGCGTGACCTCCCTGTTCGACGAGGCGGCCGAGCGCCGGCGAGCCGAGCTCGCGCCGCTGGCCGAGAGGCTGCGACCCACGCGCCTCGACGAGGTCGTGGGCCAGCAGCACCTCATCGGGCCCGAGGGCCCGCTGCGCGCGCTGGTCGCGGCCGGTCGGCTGCCCTCGATGATCCTGTGGGGACCGGCCGGCACGGGGAAGACCACGTTGGCCCGGCTCCTCGCGGCGGGCGCGGGCTACCAGCTGGTGGGGCTGTCCGCCGTGTCGAGCGGCGTGCGCGAGGTGCGCGAGGAGATCGACCACGCCCGGCGCCGCCTGGGCGAGACGGGCGGGGCGACCGCGCTCTTCATCGACGAGATCCACCGCTTCAACCGGGCCCAGCAGGACCTCCTGCTGCCAGCGGTCGAGCGCGGCGACGTCGTGCTGCTCGGCGCCACGACCGAGAACCCGTACTTCGAGGTCAACGCCCCGCTGCTCAGCCGCTGCACGCTGTGGCGCCTCCACCCCTTGACGCCCGAGGACCTGGCGACCTTGGCCGCGCGCGGCGCCCGCGCCCAGAACGTCACGCTGACCGCGGCCGCGCGCGACGAGCTCGTGGCCTTCGCCAGCGGGGACGCCCGGGCCCTGCTCACCACGCTCGAGGCCGCGGCCGTCCTGGCCGCCCCGCACGGGACGACGGTGGACGCCGTCCACGTGCGCCACGCCCGCGACCAGCGCCTGGTGCGCCAGTCGCGCGACACCCACTACGACCAGGTGTCGGCCCTGATCAAGTCGGTGCGGGGCTCGGATCCCGACGCCGCGCTCTACTGGCTGGCCACGATGCTCGAGAGCGGCGAGAGCGCGCGCTACGTCGCGCGGCGCCTGGTCATCCTGGCCAGCGAGGACGTGGGGCTGGCCGATCCCCAGGCGCTGGTGCTGGCCGAGGCGGCCGCACGGGCGATCGAGCTGGTGGGACTGCCCGAGGGAGCGCTGATCCTGGCCCACGCCGCGGTGGCCCTGGCCCTGGCCCCCAAGAGCAACACCGTGACCCGCGCGCTCGGGGCGGCGACGGCCGCCGTGCGGGCCCGGGCCGTCGAGGTCCCCGACCACCTGCGCTCGAGCGGTTTCGCGGGAGCGGCGACCGAGGGCTTCGGGGTCGGCTACCGCTATCCCCACGACGACCCGCGTGGCTGGGTGGACCAGGAGTACCTGCCCGACGAGGTCCCCGGGCGCCCCTTCTACGTCCCCGGGAGCCACGGGGCCGAGGGTCCGGCGGCCGCGCGCTGGCGCGCGCGCCGGGACGGCTCGGCCGAGCCGCCCGAGAACCCGCCAGTAGAGTGAACCCGTGGAAGCCGCCGCTCTGCGCTCAGCATTCTTGTCCTATTTCGCCGACCGGGGGCACCACATCGTCCCGTCGGCCAGCCTGATCCCGCACGACCCGTCGCTGCTGTTCACGATCGCCGGGATGGTGCCGTTCAAGCCGTACTTCCTCCAAGAGGAGGTGCCGCCCTTCCCCCGGGCCGTGAGCGTCCAGAAGTGCTTCCGCGCCCCCGACATCGACATCATCGGCACCACCAAGCGGCACCTCACCTTCTTCGAGATGATGGGGAACTTCTCCTTCGGCGACTACTTCAAAGAGGGGGCCATCAACTTCGCGTGGGGCCTGATCACGGAGGGTTTCGGTCTGGACCCCGAGCGTCTGTGGGTGACCGTGCACCTGTCGGACGACGAGGCCGAGGCGATCTGGCGCGATGGCGTGGGCGTGCGGCCCGACCGGATCCAGCGCCTCGACGAGGACAACTTCTGGGGCATGGGCGACTCGGGGCCCTGCGGGCCGTGCTCGGAGATCTTCTTCGACAAGGGCCCGGACTTCGGCGAGGACGGCGGACCGGCCCACGGGGGCGACGACCGCTTCGTCGAGTTCTGGAACCTGGTGTTCATGCAGTACGAGCGCAGTCCCGGCGGGTCGATGACCGATCTGCCGACCAAGAACATCGACACCGGGGCCGGCTTCGAGCGGGTCCTGTCGATCCTGAACGGCGTCGAGTCGGTGTTCGCGACCGACCTGTTCACGCCGCTCCTGGAGTCGGCCAGCCGGCTGATCGACCGCCCCTACGGCGCCGACGAGGCGACGGACGTCGCCATCCGGCGCATCGCTGAGCACGGCCGGGCGATGACCATGCTCGTCTCGGACGGCGTGCTGCCCTCCAACGAGGGGCGGGGCTACGTGCTGCGGCGCATCGTGCGCCGCGCGGTGCTGGCGGCGCGACGGGCCGGGGGCACGGCGTCCCTGATCGCGCCCCTGGTCGACGCGACGATCGAGAAGATGGGTGCGGCGTACCCGGCACTGGTCCACGACCGCGACCTCATCGTCGAGGTGCTCGAGCGCGAGGAGGGCGGCTTCGGCCGCACGCTGGCGACCGGGATGAGCCTGCTCGCTGAGGAAGAGGCCCGCCTGGCCGCGAGCGGCCTGACCGAGATCCCCGGCGAGGTGGCCTTCCGGCTGCACGACACCCACGGGTTCCCCATCGAGCTCACGCGCGAGGTCGCCGCCGAGGCGGGCCTGCACGTGGACCAGGAGGGCTTCGCCGCGGCCATGAACCGCCAGCGCGAGCGGGCCCGCGCGGCCGCCAAGACCCTGCGCGTGGCCGACGACGCGCACTACCGCGACCTGGTCGAGGCGCACGGTGTCACCGAGTTCGTCGGGCGCGAGCCGGAGCGCTACAGCATCGAGACCGAGGTCGTGGCACTGCTCGCGGGACCGGAGTGGAGCGAGCTGTTCGTCTCCCAGACCCCCTTCTACGCCGAGGGCGGCGGCCAGGTGGGCGACCAGGGGGTCATCGTCACCGAGACCGGCCGCTTCGAGGTGGTCGACACGCAGGTCGTCGCGGGGGGCCTGATCGCCCACCGGGGCCGGGTGAGCGGGGAGATCCTGCCCGGCCAGGTGGCCGCGGCGACGATCGATGGAGTGCGCCGCGAGGCGACCCGCCGGAACCACACGGCGACCCACCTGGTGCACGCGGCGCTGCGCACCGTGCTCGGCGACCACGTGCGCCAGCAGGGGTCGCTGGTGGCCCCGGACCGCCTGCGCTTCGACTTCTCCCACCCGAGCGCCCCGGCGCCCGAGGAGCTCGCCGCCGTCGTCGAGCTGGTCAACGGCGACGTCGTCGCCAATGGCGGCGTCGAGACGGTCGTCACCTCCAAGCGCGAGGCCGAGGACCTGGGCGCCATCGCGTTCTTCGGCGACAAATACGGCGAGCGGGTGCGCGTCGTTCGCGCCGGCGCCCACAGCCTGGAGTTCTGCGGCGGGACCCACGTGGACCGCCTGGGCGACATCGGGCAGGTCCTGGTCGTCTCGGAGGGCTCGATCGGGGCGAACACCCGGCGCATCGAGGCGGTGTCGGCCCTCGGAGCCCTGCACCGGGCGCGCGAGCTCGATGGGCTGGTCGGCCAGGTGGCCACCACGCTCAAGACAGCGCGCGAGGACGTGGTCGACGCGCTCGAGCGGGTGCTGGCCCGTCAGCGCGAACTCGAGCGTGAGGTCGGCGAGCTGCGCCGCGCGCAGCTCGAGGTGCGCGCCGCCCAGCTCCACGCCGCGGCGAGCGGACCGGTGCTGTCGGTGCGCCTGGATGGCTACGACGGCGAGCAGCTGCGGAGCCTGGCCGTTGACCTCCAGCGGCGCGGGCGGCGCCTAGTGGTCGTGGGCGGGACGCTCGACGGCAAGGTCGCCCTGGCCGTGGCAACCGACGGTTCGGTGGACGCGACGGCCACGGTGCGCCGGCTGGCCGCGCACTTCGGCGGTGGGGGCGGGGGCTCCGACCGCGTGGCCGTGGCCGGCGGGCGCGACGCGTCGGGCCTGGCCGCGGCGCTCGCGGCCGTGGACGAGGAGTGATGGGTCGGATCCTCGGGCTGGACCCCGGGGCCGTGCGCTGCGGTGTGGCGGTGAGCGACTCGGCTCGCACGATGGCCTTCCCGCGCCCCGCGCTGCGCGCGGGCCCCGACCTGGTGGCGACGATCTCGCGCATGGTCGACGACGAGAGCGTGGACCTGGTCGTCATCGGGCGGCCGGTGTCGCTCGCGGGCCGCGAGACCGCGAGCACTCTCGCGGCCAACGCGCTGGCCCACGAGCTGCGCGCCGCGCTGACCCACGCGACCGTGCTGCAGTGGGACGAGCGTCTGACGACCGCGCAAGCCACGCGCCAGCTCCGTGCGGCGGGGCGCCGGGCCGAGGAGCACCGCGAGCGCGTGGACTCGGCGGCGGCCACCGTGCTCCTGGAGCACTACCTCGAGGCGTTGCGTGCGCGCTAGGTGGCGCTGGTGGGCCAGCGTCCTGGTGGCGATCGTCGTGGTCGGGGCGGGAGGATCGCTGTGGTTCTGGCTCCAGGCCGACCCGCTGGCCAGTCCCGGCCCGGTCGTCACGGTCGTGGTGCACCCCGGGGACTCGCTGAGCGCCATCGGCAGCGAGCTGCACGCCCAGGGCGTGATCGCCAGCCCGCTGGCCTTCCGGATCGATGCCGTGGTCTTCGGCGCGCCGGTCGTGGTGCCGGGGTCCTACCAGTTCCACCAGCGCTCGTCCTTCTCGGACGTGATGGGGACGCTCGGCGCCCCGCGCGTGATCGTGACCGGGGGCGAGACCCTCGGCGAGGTCACCCACTCGGTCAGCGCCGTCCAGGGCCGGGCGTACGCGGCGGCGTTTGCGAAGGCCGTGGCCAGCGCACTGGCCCGCCATCCCTGGGGGGCGACGCGATCCCTGGAGGGGTTGATCGGGCCGGGCACCTACCCCATCGTCTCGGGGGAGAGCGCCGCCACGCTCCTCGCCGACATGCGCGAGTCCTTCGCCGCCGAGGCGGCGGCGGTGGGCCTGTCGGCGACGAGCTCCGTGGCGGGCCTGGACGCCTACCAGATCGTGACGGCGGCCTCGATCGTGCAGAAGGAGGGCTACTACGCGCGCAACATGCCGCGCGTGGCGCGCGTCATCCTGAACCGCCTGGCCCTCGGCGGCCCGCTCCAGATGGACGCGACAGTCCTCTACGGGCTCGGCCGCGACGGCGGTACGGTGACCCACGCCATGCTGCAGACGCGCACGCCCTACAACACGTACCTGGTGCCGGGACTCACCCCGACGCCGATCTCGACGGTGTCGCGAACGGCGCTGCGCGCGGTGCTGCACGCGCCGCCCGGTCCGTGGCGCTACTTCACCGTCATCAACGCCGCGGGCACCGAGGCCTTCGCGGTGACCTTCGCCGAGCAGCTGGCCAACGAGCGCCTGGCGGCCGCTCGGGGGCTGCCGTGAGCTGGCGCCTGGGCGTCGTGGGCCATCCGGTGGGCCACTCGCTGTCCCCGCGGCTCCATCGGGCGGGCCTGGCCCAGGCGGGCCTGGCGGGCACGTCGCGCGCCGTGGAGGCGGGCGATCTCGCAGCGCTGGCCGCGGTGCTGCCCGACTTCGACGCCCTGTCGGTGACCATGCCGCTCAAGGCGGTGGCGACGCGCCTGTGCGACGAGCTCGACGAGGTGGCACAGCGCACCGGCATGGTCAACTCGCTGCTGCTGACCGACGGCCGCGTGCGCGGAGCCAACACCGACGGCCGCGGGCTGCTCGACGCGCTGGCGGCGGGGGGCTGGCACGCCGCGGGGCGCCGCGCGGGGATCCTGGGGGCCGGGGGGGCCGCCTGGTCGATCGTCGACGCCCTGGTGGACGAGGGAGCCGAGGTGGCTGTGGCGACCCGGCGGCCCGCGGCCCTGGCGTCGCTCGCGGCGACCTACCCCGGGGTGCGGTCCTTCGTGCCCGGGGAGGCCCTCGACCTGGTCATCAACACGGTGCCCGTCGCCCGTCGCGCCGACCAGCCGGCCGCCACGGCGGCGAGCCCCGATGCCGTGGCCGTCGATATAACGTATGAACCGCGCGTCTCGCCCTGGCTCGCCCAGTATGAGGGACGTCACTGGATCACGATGAACGGACTGCCGATGTTGGCCCATCAAGGCGCGCGCCAGATGGCGTGGTGGTTCTCGGTGCCCATCGACGGCGCCGCCCTGGTCGAGGTCCTGGCGTGAGCGACGCGATCGCGGCCGTCCTGGAGCGCACCCGCGCGCGCGACGGCTTCGACTACGGCCTCTTCGCCGGGATGATCCTGCTCGGCTTCGTCGGTGACGGCATGATCTACTCGGCAACGCGCCAGGCGCTGGTCAACGCCGGCATCGGGCCCCACTACTACCTGGTGCGCCAGGGCATCTTCGTCGTGGCCGGCATCATCGTGATGACCATCCTGTCCCGGATCGACTACCGCCGCCTGGAGCTGGTGGCCACCCCGCTCTACGTGCTGTCCCTCCTCGGACTGGCCGGCGTGTTCGTCGCGGGCTCGAGTGCTCTGGGGGCGCAGCGCTGGTACAACCTGGGATTCGTCCAGGTGCAGCCGAGCGAGTTCACCGTGCTGGTGCTGATCATCGCCATCGCCACCTACGCCCACCGGCGCAGTGACGGGCTCACGATGTACGACGTGATCCGGATCCTGCTCATGGGGGCCGTCCCCCTGGGCCTGATCGTCCTGCAGCCGGACCTCGGGACCGGGATCATCATCGTGCTGGTGGTCGCCGCCATGATGGTCATCGCCGGCGTGCCGCCGCGCCTGATGACCGCCCTGGCCGTGGCGGGCTCGGCCGGGGTGGCCGGGGCGATCTACTTCGACCTGTTGCACAAGTACCAGGTCGACCGGTTCATCTCGTTCCTCAACCAGAACTCGACCAACCCCGCCCTGGCGCCCCTCGTCTACGAGGTTTCCAACGCCAAGAGCGCCATTGGCTCGGGCGGCCTGACCGGGGCCGGGCTCTTCCGCGGGCTCCAGACGGTTCTCGGCTACGTGCCCGAGCAGCGCACCGACTTCATCTTCACGGCCATCGGCGAGCAGTTGGGCTTCGTGGGCTCGGCCCTGATCATCCTGCTGCTGGCCTTCGTGGCCTTCCGGATGTTCCGGGTGGGCCAGACGGCCCGCGACACGATGGGCCGGGTGCTGGGCCTCGGGGTGTTCATCTTCTTCGCCTTCTCGTGCTTCGAGAACATCGGCATGACCATGGGGATCATGCCCATCACCGGGATCCCGCTGCCGCTGCTCAGCTACGGGGGGTCCTCGGTGCTGGTCTTCTACGCGGCGGGCGGCCTGGTGCTCGCGGTGTCGCGGCGGCGCGGGATGGGCGCGTGAGCACCGTCACACCCGAGCCCGAGCCCACCACCGAGGCCGCCGAGGAGCCCGCGGCCGTCGCGCCCGCGGATGCCGGGGCGCCAGAGAGCGCGCCCGCAGCGCCTGTCGCAGAGCCCGAGGGCACCCGCACGGCCGGCGACGCGGGCACGCCGAACATCGTCATGACGGTCGAGTCGGTCACCTACGACCTGGCCGATGCCGCCCCGGTCGTGCGGCTGCTCGAGGCCGAGGCCCCCTACCGCGCGCTCGAGGTGCCCATCGCCCTGCCCGAGGCCGTGGCGCTGGCCCACGCCCTGGAGAACCGGTCGGGACGCCGGCCGAGCACCCACGAGCTGTTCACGACGGTCCTCGGTGAGCTGCGCGGGGAGGTCGTGGCCGCGCGCATCGCGCGGGTCGAGAACGGCGTGTTCTTCGGCGAGCTGGTGCTGATGACGCCGCGGGGCCGCCGGGTCATCGACTGCCGGGTCAGCGACGCGCTGATCCTGGCCCTGCGTCAGCCGGTCGTGGCGCCGGTGCTGTGCGAGGCCGACGTGCTGTCGGCCGTCGACCCGACCTGAGGGACCCGCCGCAGCTCGCCGCCGGCGCGCGGCGCGGCGTTCTCGTCCGAGATCCGCAGCAGCAGCGCGACGATGATGTAGTTGGCCACCAGCGACGAGCCCCCGTAGGCCATGAAGGGCAGGGTGATGCCCGTGAAGGGCAGGATGCGCAGGACGCCGGCGGCGATGAAGAAGGCCTGCAGCCCGACGACGGTCGTCAGGCCGGCCGCGGCCAGGCGCACGTAGGGGGTGTGCGCGCGCTGGGCGATCCGGAAGCCCTCGCCGATGAACAGGACGAAGAGCCCGAGCACGGCGATGATGCCCAGGAGGCCGAGCTCCTCGCCGATGGCGGCGAAGATCATGTCCGAGGTGACCTCGGGGATCGTTCCCGACTGGCCCAGGCCCAGCCCGGTGCCGGTCACGCCGCCCGCGGCCAGGGAGAACCAGCCGTAGGCGAGCTGGTGGGAGAAGGCGAAGTTCGCCGCCGACCACGGGTCGAGCCAGAGGCTGACGCGGACGTGCACCTGGCTGAAGTACTTGGCCGCGATGGCGGCGCCCAGCCCGAAGAGGCCAACGCCCAGGCCGACGTAGGTCAGGCGCCCGGTGGTGATCCACAGCATCGCCATGAACAGGGCGAACAGCAGCATGGCGAAGCCGATGTCGTCTTCGACGCCGAGCACGGCGATCGCGAAGCCCCAGGCGATCAGGACCGGCAGCAGGGCGCGGGGCGGGACGAAGAGATGACGGCCGATGCGCTGGGTCGGCGTGGAGAGCAGCTGCGCGTTGGCCGCGAAGTACGAGGCGAAGAAGAAGACCAGGAGGATCTTGGCCACCTCGATGGGCTGGAACGAGATCGGCCCCAAGCCGATCCAGAGGCGCGCTCCGCCGACCGAGATCCCGAGGCCCGGCACCAGGGGCAAGAGCAGGAGGCCGCCGGCCACGAGCAGCGTGAGGTAGCGGTAGCGGTCGAGGTCGCGGACGCGGCGCACCACCAGCAGGGTGATCACCAGGGCCACACCGCTCACCAGGAACCACAGCGACTGGAAGGCGGCCTCGGTCGGGTCCCAGCGGGCGATCTCCACGTAGCCGATCCCGTTGAGCAGGGTCGCGATGGGGAGCAGGACCTGGGAGGACTTGGGCGCCAGGCGGCGCACCGCGACGTGCATCCCGAGCGAGATGGTGATCAGGCCGGCGAGGAACGCCCACAGCCGCGGGGGCAGGTGGCCGACCGCGCCGACCCACGCCAGGATGTAGAAGGCCGAGACCACGATCCAGGCCAGGATGAGCAAGGTGAGCTCGGCCGAACGGGAACGCACCTCCGGCTCGGCAACGCTCTCAGAAGCGCGCCGGCGACGAGACATGCCCGTAGAGTAGTCGTGCCAGGCTGATCAGGGAGGTAGCCAGTCGTGGACGTCCGCGACTTCGGACCCGAGCGATTCTCCAGCCGCGAGCTCTCGCGACTGGAGTTCGGTTCGCGCCTGGTGGACCTGGCGGGCGACGAGGGCCTGCCCATCCTGGAGCGCTGCAAGTTCGTGGCGATCTTCGCCGACATGGTGGACGAGTTCTTCCAGGTCCGCGTCGTCAGCCTGCTCGACAAGGTGGCCGCCGGCGTCGAGACCCCGTCGGTGGACGGCATGCGCCCGCGCCAGCAGCTGCTGATGATCCGCGAGCGCATCTTGGAGTTGGTCGAGCGCCTCGACCGCCTGGTGCTCGACGGGTTGCTGCCCGCCCTCAGCGCCTCGGGCGTCGACGTCGTGCACTTCGACGAGCTCGACGCCGAGGAGCGCTCGCGCCTCGGCCGGTACTTCGAACAGCACGTCTACCCGGTGCTGACGCCCTTGGCCGTGGACCCGGGGCATCCCTTCCCGATGATTTCGAACCTCAGCCTCAACATCGCGGTCGTCGTGCGCGACCAGGAGACCGGCGAGGAGCGCAGCGCCCGCGTGAAGGTGCCCAGCTCGCTGCCGCGGTTCCTGGAGGCCCGGCCCGGCCGGTGGTGCCGCTTGGAAGAGTTGATCGTGGCCCACCTGGGCCGGCTGTTCCCGGGGATGGAAGTCGGGCGGGCCGACCTGTTCCGGGTCACGCGCAACGCGGACCTGACCCTGGAAGAGGACGAGGCCGATGACCTGATGGTCGCCCTCGAGGTGGAGCTGCGCCGGCGTCGCTTCGGCGAGGCCATCCGCGTGGAGATCCACCGCGGCATGGACCCCGAGTTCCTCGACCTGCTGCTCGGCGAGCTGGGTCTCGACCCCGAGAGCGTCTACGTGAGCGACGCGCCGCTCGGCCTGCACGACTTCTGGGGCCTCTACGAGATGAACCGGCCCGACCTCAAGGGCGAGGGCTGGTCACCGCTGACCCCGGCCCGCCTGCTGGTGGGGGACCACGTGGGCGACCTCTTCGCGGTGATCCGGGAGGCCGACGTCCTCCTGCACCACCCCTACGAGTCCTTCAGCGACTCGGTCGAGGTGCTGGTCGCCCAGGCGGCCGACGACCCGCGCGTGGTCGCCATCAAGCAGACGCTCTATCGCACCTCGGGCGACTCGCCGGTCGTGGCCAGCCTGATCCGCGCCGCAGAGCACGGCAAGCAGGTGGTGGCCCTGGTCGAACTCAAGGCCCGCTTCGACGAGGCGGCCAACATCGAGTGGGCCAAGACCCTCGAGGACGCCGGCGTGCACGTGGTCTACGGCATCATGGGGTTGAAGACCCACTCCAAGACGCTCCTCATCGTGCGCACCGAGTCCGGGCGCACAGTGCGCTACGCGCACATCGCCACGGGGAACTACAACTCCAAGACGGCGCGCTCCTATGAGGACTTCGGCCTGCTCACCGCGGACCCGGCGATCACCCACGACGTCGGCGAGCTGTTCAACTACCTGACGGGCTTCGCGCGCAACGTCGGCTACGAGCGCATCGTGGTGAGCCCGACGATGACGCGCACGCGCGTGATCGAGCTGATCGAACAGGAGCGTGCTTTGGGCCCCGCGGGGCGCATCGACATCAAGGTCAACGGTCTGACCGACCCCGCGGTGATCGACGCCCTCTACGAGGCCAGTGCCGCCGGCGTGCCGGTCCGGCTGCTGGTGCGCACCCTGTGCTGCCTGCGCCCGGGCATCGAGGGCCTGTCGGCGAGCATCAACGTGCACAGCCTGGTCGGGGAGTTCCTGGAGCACTCCCGCGTGTTCCTGTTCGGCCAGCCCGGTGCCGACGAGACGATCCTGCTTGGCTCGGCCGACCTCATGGAGCGCAACCTCGACCGGCGCGTCGAGGTCCTGGTGCCCATCACCGACGAGGCGGTGCGTGCCGAGCTGCGCGACGCGTTCGAGGTCACGTGGCGCGACGACACGTCCACCTGGCTGCTCGGGCCCGACCGGCGCTGGCGCCGCGTCCAGGCGCTCGAGGGGTTCTCCGCCCAGGCCGAGTTCAAGCGGCGGGCGCTGGCGCATCACCGTTCGGTGGTGGGCTAGCGCCCCGGCGCCACTCCAGACTGGCGTAGGCGAGGCCGCCGATCGGGATCGGGATCCAGAAGTTCACGAGGCGGTAGGCGAGCACGGCCAGGATCGCCTGGCTGTGGGGCACCCCGAAGCCGACGAGCGTCGGGATGAGCACGCCCTCGACGACGCCGAGCCCGGCCGGCGTCACCGGGATGACGGCCAGGATGTTGGCCAGCCCGTAGGCGACGAGCAGGTCGACGGGCGAGATCACGTGGCCGAAGGACCAGATGAAGATCCACAGGCACCCCGCGTCGAGGAGCCAGTTGAGGGCGGCCCACACCAGGGCGGCCCACAGCGTGCGCCGGTAGGTGATCAGGACGGTGATGCGGTCGGCGACCTTGCCCAGGATCACCGAGACGCGGTCGGGATTGAGCCCGGGCACCCAGCGCGCGACCGTGCGCAGCCAGCGGTCGGCGTGGCGCTGGCCCCGCGTGATCAGGATGATCGTCCCGAAGAAGGCCGTGAGCAAGAACATGCCGGCCAGGGCCGCGAAGCCGTAAAGGGGGTTGAACCCCTGCAGGGGGACCGAGATCACGAGCGCGCACCAGAACAGGACGTTCAGCACGACGGCCGAGCCGGTGCCCTGGGTGGCCATGCCGAAGGCGTTGGTCTCCTTGGGCACGCCCAGGCGGTTGAAGATCCGGTAGGAGAGCGCTCCGGCGGGCGCGGTTCCGCCGGGGATGGTGTGGCTGATGGCCAGGCCGGCCAGGTTCACGCGCAAGGTGACGTAGCGCGGCGGCGAGTGGGGGTAGAGCACCGCGCGGGTGAGCTCCATGTAGGCGTAGATCGCCGCGAGCTCGCACACGACGGCGACGCCCACCAGGATCGGGTTGATGGTGGCGAGCAGGGGCAGGGAGCGGCGCGCCGAGGCGAACTGGGGGACGACCAGATACTCCAGGACGAACACCACCAGGCCGATGCTGATGATGATGCGCAGCTCGTGGGGCACGGCGAAGCGCGCGCGCGGTTGCTCATCGGCCATGGCATAGCCTGCCACGGGAGATCGCGTCTCCGGGAGGATCCGCGCCAGAGGCCCAGCAGTAGGCTGGATCGGTGCGCACGCTGGTGATCCTGCCCACCTACAACGAGATCCTCAACATCGAGCCCATGGTGCGTGCGCTGCGCCGGATCGTCCCGGCGGCGAGCATCCTGGTCGTCGACGACTCGAGTCCCGACGGCACCGCGGCGCGCGCGCGCGAGCTGGGCGCCGAGGTCGGCCAGGTCGAGGTCCTCGAGCGGCCGGCCAAGGCCGGTCTGGGCGGGGCCTACCGGGCGGGCTTCGCCTGGGGCCTGGAGCGCGGCTTCGATCTCCTGGTCGAGATCGACTGCGACTTCTCCCACGACCCCGAGATGCTGCCGACCCTCCTGCACGAGGCGCGGGCCTTCGACGTGGTCATCGGGTCGCGCTACGTCGTGGGCGGCTCGACGCCGCGCTGGTCGGTGCCCCGGCTGCTGCTGTCGCGCGGGGGCAACTGGTACGCCTCGGTGATGCTGGGCCTGCGGGTCCACGACGCCACCGCCGGCTACCGCGTCTACGGGGCCCGCGCGCTCGAGCTGATGGACTACCAGAGCGTCAGTGCCGACGGCTACGGCTTCCAGATCGAGATGACCTTCCGGGCCCGCCGGGCCGGCCTGTCGATCAGCGAGGTGCCCATCGCCTTCACCGACCGCACGCGCGGCGAGTCCAAGATGTCCGGGGCCATCGTCGGCGAGGCGCTCTGGCTGGTCACGCGCTGGTCCTTCGGGCGCCTGCGGCGCTCACACCTGGTCGCTGAGCAGGGCCGACAGCACACTTAGCAGCTTGTCGCGGGTCTCCTCGCGCTCGGCGATGGGGTCCGACTCGTCGACGATGCCCGCGCCGGCCCAGGCCTCGAAGGCCGCGCCGCGCAGCAGGACCCCCCGGATGCCGATCCACCACTCGCCGTCGCCCTCGGCGTCGATCCAGCCGACGGGGCCGGCGTAGGGGCCACGGGGACGGCCCTCGAGCGCGCCGATGAGGGATTCGGCCGACTCGCGCGGGATGCCCCCGACGGCAGCGGTCGGGTGGAGCCGGCGCAGGAGGTCGAGAGCGCTCGGGGCGGGACCGGGACCGCGATGGGTGCCGGTGACCCAGGTGCCCAGGTGGGCGATCGAGCGCAGGGCCACGATGCTCGGCGCGGCGTCGGCGGCCACGTCGTAGGCGCCCCGCAGGGTGTCGAGGATGTCCTGGACGAGGATGTCGTGCTCGTGGCGGTTCTTGTGGGAGCCGAGCAGCCAGGCCTCGTAGTCATCGGGGGCGACGTGGCTGGGCAGGGCGATGGTCCCGGCCAGCGGGTGGCAGGTCACCGTCTCGCCCTCGCGGCGCACCAGCAGCTCGGGGCTGGCACCCACGTAGCGTCGCCCGGAGCGCAGCGGCAGGCTGTAAAGCGTGCAGTGCGGCTCGCGCGTGCGCAGGCGCTGGGCCAGGGCCGCCGGGTCCACCTCCTCGGTCGCCGTGCCGAGGACCGCGCGGGCCAGCACCACCTTGGCCAGCTCCCCGTGGCGGAGGCGCTCGACGGCCCGGGCGACGCGGTGGGCGTACTCCTCGGGCGTGGGGGCGTACGAGACCGAGCGGACGCCGACGGGTGCCTGGCTGGGCTCGTCCACCCCGGCGAGCAGCGCGGCCAGGTCGGGGACGGGGCCGCGCGAGGTGACCCAGGCGCCCCCGTGGCGGTCCTGGGTGACGAGGATGCGCGGGACGTGCAAGGTGCCCGGGCGGGAGCGCTCGAAGGGCAGCGACCCCAGCGCGACCACGCCGCTGCCGGCGGGCCCGTCGTCGCCCGCCAGGGTCGTGGCCGGGAAGGGCGGCGGGCTCGCCGCGCCCGACTCGGGCAGCTCCCAGGCCAGGGCCGAGCCCCCGAGGCCGCAGCGGACCACGTCGGGCGACTCGAGCAGCCAGCCGGCGCGCGCCGCCAGCGCCCGCAAGGTGGCCGTGGGCACCGGGGCGATCGCCCGGCGCACGAACCTCACGCGGTCCTCGTGGCCACGATCTCCTGGCTGAGGCCGCCCAGGATCGCCCGGTGGTTGACGGCGACGAAGCCGGCCTGCGCGAAGAGCTCGCGCAGCTCGGGCAGGGCCGGCAGGTAGGCGGTGGAGCGCGGGAGGTAGTGGTAGGCGTCGCGGTCCGACAGGAGCGAGCCGATCAGGGGGACGATCCGGTGGAACCAGAGCCGGAATCCCGCGCGCCACAGACCGCTGCGCGGCTCGGCGACCTCGAGGACGGCCAGTCGTCCCCCGGGTCGCACGACGCGGGCCAGCTCGGCCAGGGTCGCGGGCAGGTCCGTGAAGTTGCGCAGGGCGTAGCCGCAGGTGACGCCGTCGAAGGCGGCGGTGGCGAAGGGGAGGGTGCCGGCGTCGGCCTGCACGCGCGGGTACACCCCGCGCCCGGCGGCCAGCATGCCGGCGCTGAGGTCGGTCGCGACCGCGCGCAGGCCCTGGGCGGTGAGCTCGCGCACGAAGTCACCGGTGCCCGCGGCGACGTCGAGCACCACGCTCCCGGCCGGCAGGCGCAGGTCGGCCGTGGCGCGACGGCGCCAGTGGCGGTCCATGCCCAACGTCATGACCCGGTTGAGGAGGTCGTAGCGCGGCGCGATGGCGTCGAACATGGCGCGCACCTGTCGGGTCTTCTCCTCGCCCTGGGGCAGCTGGCGGTAGTCCATCTCAGTGGTAGTAGCGGTAGAGGACCTGAGCCACCAGGGAGGGCTTGGGTGCGTCGCGCACCTGGACCTCGGCGTCGAGCACGATCTGGGCGCCGCCGTCGATGTCCTCGAGGCCCACCAGGGTCGCACCGGCGCGCAGCGACGAGCCGACGGGCACGGGGCTCGGGAAGCGCACCCGGTTGGCGCCGTAGTTCACGCCCATGCGCACCCCCGTCACCTGCCAGATCTCGCCCAGCAGCACGGGCAGCAAGGAGAGCGTGAGGTAGCCGTGGGCGATGGTGCCGCCGAAGGGTCCGGCGGTGGCGCGCGCGACGTCCTGGTGGATCCACTGGTGGTCCCCGGTGGCGTCGGCGAAGAGGTCGACTTGGGCCTGGGTGATCTGGTGGTACGAGGAGTACCCCAGGTGCTCGCCCAGATGGCGGCGCAGGTCAGCGAGATCGAGGACGGTCATGACGGCTCCGGAGCGACTCTACCGTAGGGCAGGCCCGGCGATGAGCGGCGCGATTCGTAGACTGGGCCGGTGAGCGTTGACCACTTCGGCTCCGAGCCCGGAGTCCACGGCGAGGGCCATCGGCAAATCTCGGGCGGCTGGGTGCGCGCAGGCATCTTCGGTGTGAGTGACGGCCTGGTCACCAACGTGTCGCTGATCCTGGGCTTCGCCGGGGCGAGCCCCGGTGCCCACGTCGTGCGCCTCGCGGGACTGGCGGGACTGGTGGCCGGCGGCTTCTCGATGGCGACGGGCGAGTACGTGTCGATGCGGGCCCAAAAGGAGCTCTTGGAGTACGAGATCGAGGTGGAGCGCCAGTCGATCGCGGCGAGCCCCGAGGCCGAGCGCGTCGAGCTGCGCGACCTGTTCCAGGAGCGGGGGATCGAAGCCGAGCTGGCCGACCGGCTGGCGCGCGACCTCATGCGCGACCCCGACCTGGCCCTGCGCACGCACGCGCGCGAGGAGCTGGGCATCGATCCCTCCGCGACCGGCGTGCCCCTGTTGGCCGCGCTGGCCTCGCTGGTGGCCTTCGCCGTGGGGGCCTTCGTCCCCCTCATCCCGTGGCTGGTGCCGACACCTGACGCAGCCTGGTGGTCGATCATCTTCGGTGCCGCCGGCGCGGCCGTCGTGGGGGGCACCATCGGGTGGTTCGCCAAGCGGGGCGTCGTCCGCTGGGCCCTGCGCCAGGTGGGCGTGGCGGCCTTGGCGGCCGCCATCACGTGGCTGGTGGGCCGCCTGGTCGGGGGCTAGTCCCGAGACGCACCAGCACGTCGGTGCGCACGATCTCGAAGCCCAGGGCGGCGTAGAGGCTGCGCGCCGCGACGTTGTCGCGGTCGACGAAGAGCACGACGGTGTCGACCCCGTGGTCACTCAGCACATCGGCGCCCGCCACGACCATCGCCCGGCCGAGGCCCCGGCCGCGCCACTGCGGGTCGACCGAGACGGCGTAGATTTCCCCGAAGCGCGCCGCGGGTGCGGAGAGGTCGTGGACCTTCGTCCAGCACGAGGCGCGGATGCTCGCGCCGTCGTCGAGCACCAGGAAGCCGGCGGCGTCGAACCACGGCTCGGCCAGACGCTCGCGGAGCTCGTCCTCGCGCCAGGCGCCCTGCTCGGGGTGGGCGGCGAAGGCCTCGTTGTTGTGCGCCAGCCAGCGCTCGACGTCGCGGGCCGGATCGAAGGGGCGCAGCACGGCGTCACGGGGCCACGAAACGGCGGCGGTCAGGGGGAGGCGGCGTTGACGGACCTCCAGGGTGCGCTCGACGGTGCCGCGCGGAGGCCGGCGGGCGCGGACCCACCAGCGCACCTCGCCGTGGCGGGCGAGCAGGGTGGCGCGCAACTCGGGGTCGACGCCTCCGCCACAGGCCTCGACCACCGGGGGAGTTCCGGGGCTGAGCTGGGCGTAGCCGCGCAGCTGGCCACCGGCGTCGCGCTGGCACCAGTGCTCGGCCGCTCGTGCGTGGATCAGGGCCCGTCGACGCACCTCGTCGAGGGCCTCGCGGCCCAGGCGCCGCTCGGTTCGCGCCAGCAGCGCGAGGACCTCGTCGCGCTGGCGCTCGCTCAGGTGGGAGGTGGACTCCCAGCGCGCGGGCGCCGCGGAGGTCACGACAGCGATCGGCTGAGGCGGTTGAGGCGGCGCAGGAGGGTCCCGATCGTGCGCTCGGCCGCGACCAGCTCCTGGTAGGCGGCCGGTGGCAGGGAGGATGCCTCGCGCTCGACCAGGGTCGTGAGGCGCGCCGCCAGCTCGCTCAGAGAGGAGGTCAGAGTGGTCAGTTCGCGCTGCACAGCCATGGGCACCCGTCCGGCTCGGTCGTCGGGCCCTTAGCGTAGCGGGGTGGATGTGGCGCGAACCCTGGACCGGCGATGGCGGCGCTGGCGCGTTCGCGGTGCCGACGCCGAGGACTTCCTGCAGAGCCAGGCGTCCCAGGACCTCGCCCGCCTGGACCGCGGTGACGCGCGGTGGAGCGGCTTTCTTGCCCCGACCGGCGAGGTGGTCGCCGTGGTGCGCCTGGAGCGGGGGGACGATGGTCTGATCCTGCGCGTTCCCGCAGCGCTGGCGGACGCCCTGGGGACCCGACTCGAGCGCTTCCGCCTGCGCCGCGACGTCGAGTTCGTCGACGACGGGGAGGTGGGCGACCCGATGGGCGACGACGAGTCGCGGGTCGCGGCCCGCTGGCCGGGACCCGCCGAGCTGGCGTGCAGTCTCGTCCCGCACGCCTACGGGCGCGGCTTCGTCGGCCAGACGATCTCGTTCACCAAGGGGTGCTATCCCGGCCAGGAGATGGTGGCGCGCATGGAGTCGCGCGGCGCCACGGCACCGTGGCGCCTGGTGTGGGGCCGGGCGCGCAGTTTGGCCGATCTGGAGGGCTACGTGCGCTCAGCAGGCCCCGAGGGCCCGAGCGGCGTCACGACCGCCGTGGTCGCCTCCGACGGCACCGTGCGCGCTCTCGGGATCGCCCACCGCACTCTCGTGGAGACCCAGGACGCCGAGCTGGCGGTGGCCTTCGTGACGTGAGTGACCCCGGGCCGGTAGCGTGCGGTGGGGAGGTTGCCCGTGCGCCTGTTCCCGGAAGGTCTCTTCATCAAGGTGGCCGGAGTGATCACCGAGGATGACGCCCTGCTGGCCGTCGGACTCGGCGCCAACGCTCTGGGATTCGACTTCGGTCCCACGCCCTGGCGCGTGACCCTCGACGACGCGCGCGCGATCGAGCACCGGCTGCCCGCGGGGGTCATCACCATCGGGACCTTCCACCACGAACTGCCCCAGCGCGTGGTCGAGGTGTCGAGCCGTCTCGGCCTGTCGGCGGTGGAGCTGGTGGCCCCGGTCGCGCTGGCCGACGTCAGCTACGTCCGCGAGCGCCTGCCCACGCTGTTCGTCCGCCTCGACATCGACACGCTGGCCGCCGAGCCCGCGTGGCTGGCCCTGGCCGACTACGTCGTCGTGGACCCCTTCGAAGGACTGGGCTCCCTGGCGGCGGTGCTCGACGGGGGGTTCGGCCCCTACCTCGGTCCCGCAGTCGTGGCGGGCGGGCTCAGCGCCGACGAGGTCGAGGACGTCGTGCGGGCGCTTCCCGTGTGGGGGGTCGAGGCTGGACCGGCGCTCGAGCACGAGCCGGGGGCCAAGGATCCCGTCGCCGTGGGGGCGTTCATCGCCAGCGCCCGTGCGGCCTTCGCCGATCGGCCGGTGCGCGCGACCGACGACTAGGGCTGGACGCGGCGCAGGATCACGCTGCCGTTGTGGCCCCCGAAGCCGAAGGAGTTCGAGAGCACGGTCTCGACGGCGGCCGGACGCGGGGCACCGTGCACCACGTCGAGGGCGATCTGCGGGTCGACGGTCTTGGTGCCGGCGGTCGGCGGGATGACCTGCTCGATCATCGTCAGGACCGAGGCAACGGCCTCCAGGGCACCGGCGGCGGCCAAGGAGTGGCCGAGATGCCCCTTCACCGACGTCACCGGCGGGGCGGCGTCGCCGAACACGTGGCCCACGGCCACGGCCTCGGCCAGGTCATTGAGCGGTGTCGACGTGCCGTGCGCGTTGATGTGGGAGATGTCGCGCGGCTCGAGCTGGGCGTCCTCCAGGGCCAGGCGCATCGAGCGCACCGCACCGCGACCCTCCGGGTCGGGAGCGGTGATGTGGTACGCGTCGGCGGTCGAGGCGGCTCCGAGGACCTCGGCCAGGATCCGGGCACCGCGGGCCTGCGCGTGCTCCCAGTCCTCGAGGATCAGGATCCCGGCGCCCTCGCCCATGACGAAGCCGTCGCGCTCCACGTCGAAGGGTCGAGACAGATCGGTGCTGGAGAGGGCCGTCATGTTGCGGAACCCCGCCTCGGCGATCTCGACCAGGACCGCCTCGGCACCACCGACGACGACCACGGGGCAGCGCCCGCTCGCGACCAGCCGGGCGCCGTTGCCGATCGCGTGGGTCCCTGCGGCACAGGCGGTCGTGACGGTCTCGCAGGGGCCGCCCAGGCCGAAGCGCATCGAGACGGCCGCGCTGGCGGCGTTGGGCATCATCATGGGCACCATGAAGGGGGACACGCGACCGGGGCCCCGGTCACGCATCATCTCGACCTGGGCGAGGGTCGTCTGAAGCCCCCCGATGCCGGTGGTGACGACGGTGCCGCCGTCCTCGAGCGGCGCGGTCAGACCGGCCTGGCGCCACGCCTCGTCAGCGGCCGTGAGGGCGTAGAGCGTGAAGGGATCCAGCCGGCGCAACTCCTTGGGCCCGCCGATGTGCGACGCGTCGAAGGGAGCCACGTGCTTGGAGGGCGGGGCCACGGGCTCCAGCAGGGCCGTCCAGAGCGCCTCCACGCCGATACCGGCGCAGGTGACCGCGCCGAGTCCCGTGATGGCCACGCGACGACCGACGATGGGCCCCTCGGGGGTGCGCGCGACGAGCACTAGAGCTTCGCGTAGATCAGATCGAAGGCCTCGCCGACGGTCGTGAGATCCTTGAGCTCGTCCTCGCCCACCTCGATGTGGAAGTTCTCCTCGAGAGCCATCACCAGCTCGACCAGGTCGAGGCTGTCGGCCCCGAGGTCGTCGGCGAACGAGGCGTCAGGCGTCACCTTGGCTGGGTCCACCGCGAGCACCTCGACGGCGCTGGCAGTGAACATCTTGAAGGCTTCGTCGCGGTCCATGCTCTTCCCTTCTCTGTGTCGCCGTATCGTACTAAATCGCCGCCCGATCCTGCCCGATCCTGCCGGATGACCGCGGGCGACGCGGAGCGCATCCTAGGATGAGCCTGCCCGGGCTCGGGCACACAGCCAAGGGGGGTAGTGATGGGGCGTGGTGTGTACCAACGAGTAGCCGCGGTGGCGGCTAGTGCCGTGCTGATCGCGAGCGTCGTGGCGGTGGCCACGGCCTCCGGCGCCGCCGGCAAGAGGCCCGGTTGGGGACAGGGGGCGCCGTATCTGGCGCTGGGTGACTCGGTGGCCTTCGGGTACACGCCGCCCCAGACCACGCCGGCGGCGACCTACGCCGACGCGGCGAACTTCTCGAGCTACGCGAACGATGTGGCATCGGCGCTGAACCTGCACCTGTTCAACGCGTCGTGCCCGGGCGAGACGACGGCGTCGATGATCAACGCGACGGCGGCCTCCAACGGCTGTGAGAACACGCCGGGCCAGGGGTCGGTCGGGTATCGCACGGCCTACCCGCTCCACGTGAGCTACACCGGATCCCAGCTCTCCTACGCGGTCCACTTCTTGCGCACGCACCCGGCGACGCGGCTCGTCACGATTGACATCGGCGCCAACGACGCATTCCTGTGCCAGGAGACGACCGCAGATGGGTGCCTGAGCCTCACGGAGTTCGGTGCGGTCCTGAAGGAGATCGGCACGAACCTTGCGACGATCTACCACGCGCTGCGCGTCCAGGGTCACTACTCGCGCGCCCTGGTGGCCGTCGACTACTACGCCTTGAACTACAGCCAGCCGCTCCAGGTGGCCGAGTCCCAGCAGCTCGACACGACGATCAACGCGGTGACCCACCAGTTCCACGGCATCGTCGCTGACGGGTTCAGCATGTTCCAGTCGGCTTCGACGCCCTTCAGCGGCGACCCGTGCGCGGCGGGCCTGTTGGTTGCGTACCCCGCGAGCAGCGGCCAGACCGGGTGCAACATCCACCCGAGCCCCCTCGGTCACCAACTGCTGGCCACGACGATCGAGACTGCGTTGCTGAATGCCGCGCCGCCGTCGGCCGCGCGCGCCGGTAGGGGCTAGAGCCCGAGGGCCAGTCCGCCGTCGACTGGCACGACGGCGCCCGTGATGTAGCGAGCGCCGTCGCTGGCCAGGAACACGGCCACTGCCGCCACGTCAGCGGGCTGGCCACTGCGGCCGAGGGGGATCGCGGTGGAACCGAGGGGACCCTCGGCTGACACGTCGCGGGTCATATCGGTCTCGATGAGGCCGGGTGCGATGACGTTCACCGTGATGGAGCGCGAAGCCAGCTCCCGGGCGAGCGACCGGGCCAGGCCGACGAGGCCGGCCTTGGCGGCGGCGTAGTTGGCCTGTCCGGGGACGCCGAGGAAGGGGCTCACCGAGCCGACGAAGATGATCGAGCCGCGCCGCGCGCGCACCATGGGTGCCATCACCGCCCGGGCGGTGTAGAAGGCGCCGTCAAGGTCGGTCGACAGCACCTCGCGCCACTGGGCGTCGGTCATGCGCAACGCCAGGCCGTCCCGGGTGATCCCCGCGTTGACGATGGCCACCTCGATCGGCCCGTGGCGCTCGACCAGCTCCTTGACGGCACCGGTCACGGCGGCACTGTCGCTGACGTCGAGGGCGACGGTCTCGGCGACCCCGTCGGGCGCCACGGCGCGCCGCGACAGCGTCACCACTACGTCACCGAGCTCGACGAAGCGTGCCGCGATCGCCGCACCGATGCCCGAGCTGGCCCCGGTGACCAGGACGACGCGGCTCACGCCAATGCTCCCAGCTCGGTGGGCTCGGTGAGGGCGACTTGGCTGGCGAAGGGGCGGATCCGGCGGGTCAGGCCCGTCAGCACCGCACCCGGAGGCATCTCGACACTCGCCGTGACGGTGTCGGGCAGGGCGGTCGTGGCCGCCACGAACTCGATCGGGCTAGTGAGCTGGCGAGACAGCAGGCCGGGCCAGTCGGCAACGGGGTGGATGCGTCCGTCGACGTTGGCCACGACGATGGCGTCGCTCGGGTGCCACTGGGTGCGGGCCAGCTGGGCGTCCAGGGCTTCCTGGGCCGGAACCATCAGGGGCGAGTGGAAGCCACCGCCCACCGGGAGACGAGTGGCGCGCTTGAATCCCAGGTCGCGGGCGTCGGCGAGGAGGAGGTCGAGGGCGGCGGACTCGCCGCTCGCCACCAGCTGGCCCACGCCGTTCACGTTGGCCACGTACACGCCCGGGCGGCCAGCCAGGCGGGCGCGGGCCGCCTCGTCGCCGCCGAGCAGGGCGACCATCATGCCCGCCGTGGCGTGGGCGGCCGTGGCCATGGCGGCTCCGCGCACGGCGATCAGGCGCGAGGCGTCATCGAGCGTCAGGATGCCGGCAGCCGTCAGGGCGCTGAACTCGCCCAGGCTGTGGCCGAGGTGGTAGCGGGGCCGCCACCCGAGCGCCAGGACGTGGTGGTAGCCGACGAGCGACAGCGCGAAGGTCGCCACCTGGGCGTTGTCGGTGCGGATCACTTCCTCGTCGGGCGCGTCGAGCAGCAGGTGCGCCACGTCGATGCCGGTGATCTCGGAGATCTCGGCGACGAGTGACCAGTGGGGGCTCTCGAGCCAGGCGCGCCCCGCTCCCGAGGCGATCGAGCCCTGTCCCGGGAACAGGGCGACGACGTCTTCGCGCCAGGGAAGGTCGGTTGTCACGGCGCCACGCTAACAGGGCGCACCGCGCCGAGACGCGCTCGCCGCGGCCTTCGCGCGGTGAGTGCCCGGAGTGGGACTTGAACCCACACACCCTTGCGAGTAAAGGCTTTTGAGGCCTCCGCGTCTACCGATTCCGCCATCCGGGCAGGTCGGTCTACCGTAGCAGCCATCGACTGGGGCACCGGGACATTCGAGGTCTGGCGTCACGACGCGGTCCTGGCACGACCCGTGAGCGCGGCGGGGCAGCGCCACGAGATCCGCCCGCGCCTGTTCGCTCGGCTCGAGACGGCTGCGGGGGTCGGGTTCGGCGAGGTCGGCGTGCAGCCCGCCACCTTGAACGGGGACCCGGGTGTCGGAGACGTCATGGCCGCCCTAGGCGCCGAGGTGTCCAAGCGTCTCGGGGCGATCGTCGCGCGCGAGGCGGCGCTGCCGGCCTGGAGCCGCATCGGCCAGCTGGCGGGTCCGCGCCCGGCCGCGCGGGTCGCCTGGGCCCTGGTCGAGATGGCCCTGCTCGACCTCCACCTGCGTTCGACCGGCGCGCCCCGCCCGGAGGGGTGGCGCAACGCGGGACCGGTCCGCGCCCTGGCGACGATCTCCCTGCTGGACGCACCTCCCGCGGACCCGGTGGGGGGAGCGCGGATCCGGGCGAAGGTGCGCCCGGGCCAGTGGCGAGAGGACACCGTGACCTGGCTGGCCCAGCAAGGATCCGAGGTCTTGCTCGACTACAACGCCTCGGGGGCGAGCGTCGACGAGGTGCTGGCCGACGAGGGCGCGCTGTGGAACCGGCTGCCCCTGGTGGCCGTGGAGCAGCCCTTCGCCGTGGGGGACCTGGCGCGCCTGACGGCGCTGGCCGCGCGGACCGGTGTGCCGCTCAGCGTGGATGAGGGGGTGCGCAGCCTGCACGATCTGCGTCTCCTCGCGGCGCATCACGCCGCCCGCCTGGTGTGCGTCAAGCCGAGCCGCGTCGGGGGCCTGGCGGTCGCCCGGGAGCTCTGCCGACGCGCGCAGGCGCTCGGGCTGCGGCCCTACGTCGGCGGGTTCTTCGAGTCCCCGCTCGGGCGGGCCGCCCTGGGGATGCTGGCCGCCGACGCCGTGCACGAGCCGAGCGACGTGGCCGCCGTCGAGCTGGCAGGCGACGCCGACGTCGCCCCGACTTCCGGCGGGCTGGGCTACGGCCTGGCCGCGGCCGTGCGCGCTGGCCCGTGCGTCGTCAGCGTGCGGTGGTAGCCCCGTACACTGAGGGCGATGGGCTCGCGTGTGCAGCGTCGCCGACTGGAAGACTGCCAGCGCCGGCTGAGCACCGCACGAGAGAGCCTGCGCGTGCTCGAGGAGCAGGTGGCCGTGTGGAACGCGGCACTCGACGACGCCCGGATCCGGGCACTAGTCTCGGAGACCCCGACGCAAGCGCAGGAGTACGAGGAATTGTCGCGTCACGTGGCGGTCGCGGCGGCCGAGATGCTGCGCCGGAGGCGCGAGGTCGGGGAGTTGGCGGCGGAGCGCGACGAGCTGCTCCGGTCGTGGGTACCAAAGGACGGCGATGGAACGACGAGTAGTAATCGCGGATGACGAGTCGATCATCCGGCTCGACCTCAAGGAGATGCTCGAGAGCGACGGCTACCTGGTCGTGGGCGAGGCCGCCCGGGGCGACGACGCCCTGGCCCTGATCGAGGAGCACCACCCCGACCTCGCGCTGCTGGACATCAAGATGCCGGGGCTCGACGGGATCGAGGTCGCTCGCGCCGTCCAGGGCAGCGAGACGGTCGTCGTCTTGCTCACGGCGTTCTCGCAGCGCACGCTGATCGAGAACGCCCGCGACGCCGGCGTGGCGGCCTACCTGGTCAAGCCGTTCCGCTCGAGCGAGCTGCTGCCCAAGCTGGCGGCCATCCTCGATCCCTCCCAGGCGATGCCGGCGGCGGGTCCCGAGCCCCACCAGGCCGACGACAAGATCGAGACGCGCGAACTGGTCCAGCGGGCCAAGGAGCGCCTGATGGCCGATCGCGCCATCGACGAGCCGACCGCGTTCGAGACGATCCAGCAGGCGGCGATGCGGGCCCGGGTGCGCATGCGCGACGTCGCCCAGGAGATCCTGCGCGGGGAGTTCGGTGGCTGAGCAGCCCGCGGGGCGGCCACTCATCCTGCTCGATGGGATGTCCCTGGCATTTCGCGCCTACTTCGCCCTGAGTGCCGACCTCACGACAGCCGACGGCACGCCGACCAACGCGCTCCACGGATTCGCCGCGATGCTGCACACCCTGGTGCGCACGTGGCGGCCCCGGGCCCTGGCGGTCGCGATCGACCTGCCGGGTGGATCGTTCCGCAATCGCATCGCCGAGGACTACAAGGGCGGTCGCGCCGAGACGCCGCCGGCCCTCGAGCCCCAGTTCGACTTCATCCGCGCGCTCTGCGAGGCGCTGGCCATCCCGGTGATCGGCGTGCCCGACTACGAGGCCGACGACGTGCTGGCGACGCTGGCGACCGAGGCCCGCGACCGCCAGCACGAGGTCGTGGTGGTGTCGGGGGACCGCGACACCTTCCAGCTAGTCGAGGACCCCTACGTGCGCGTCCTCTACAACCGGCGGGGCGTGTCGGACTACGACCTCTACGACGAGGCGGGCATCGTGGCGCGCTGCGGCGTCGAGCCGGCGCGCTACCGGCTGCTCGCCGCGTTGCGCGGTGACGCCAGCGACAACCTGCCGGGCGTGCCGGGCGTGGGGGAGAAGACCGCCGCGCGGTTGCTCACGCAGTTCGGCGACCTGCCCGGCATCTTCGCCCATCTCGACGAGCTGACGCCGAAGCTGCGCGAGAACCTGGCCACGCACCAGGAGCGCGCCCTGCACAACGCCGACGTGATGCTGCTGGTGCGCGACGTCCCGCTACAGGTCGACGTCGAGGACCTGGAGATGGGCGGCTGGCACCGCAGCGCGGTCGAGACCTTCTTCGACCGCTTCGACATGGCGACCATGCGGCGGCGCTTCGGCCAGCTGCTCGACGAGGGTCTGCTGGGCCCGGGGGCCGACGGCGGGTCCGTTCCCACACCCTCAGGCTCGCCGGCAGCGCCCACGGTGCGTCTCGTCGACCTGGCCGAGCTGGCGGGCGCTGCGGGACGGGTGGTCGCGGCGCGCGGCGGCGAGGTGGCGGTGCTCGACGTGCCCAGCGCCCGCGTCGCCGTGGTGCCCCGGACCCAGTGGGTCGCGAACTACGACGGATGGCCCCTCGCGGGCCACGACGTGAAGGGGCTGGTGCGCGAGCTGCTGGAGGCCGGGCACGACGTGCCGACCCCGCGCGACGACAGCGCGCTGATGGCGTACCTGGTGGACTCGGCGAGCGGACGCTACGACCTCGACGCGGTGGCCGAGCGGTTCGTCGGGTTGGCGCCACCGACGACGTCGGGCCAGCTCTTCGACGACGGCGCCGGGTCGGCTCTGGTCGAGGAGGTGTCGCGCGTCGCCGCCGTGCGCGAGGCGCTGCGTCGCGAGATCGACACCTGGGAGTTGGGGGCCGTCTACGAGGGGATCGAGCTGCCCCTGGTCAACGCGCTGGCGCGCATGGAGATGATCGGTGTCGGCGTCGACACCGCGGTGTTGCGGTCGATCTCCGACGAGTTCGCGGCCGAGGCCGCCCGCCTGGACTCAGAGATCCAGGAGCTCGCGGGCCACCCCTTCAACGTCAACTCGTCGCTCCAGATCCAGACGGTCCTGTTCACCGAACTGGGCCTGCGCCCGGTGCGCAAGATCAAGACCGGCTTCTCCACCGACGCGGCGAGCCTCGAAGCGATGGTCGACCAGCACCCCATCATCGAGCGGCTGCTGCGCTACCGGGAGGTCGAGAAGCTGCGCAGCACCTACGGGAGCTCGCTGATCGACAGCGTCGGTCCCGACGGTCGGATCCACGCCGTCTTCAACCAGATGGTGGCCCGCACCGGGCGGATCTCCTCAGAAGCGCCCAACCTGCACAACATCCCCGTGCGCAGCGCCGAGGGCCGCCGCCTGCGCACGGCCTTCGTGCCCCCACCCGGGTGGTGGCTGGGCGTGGCCGACTACAACCAGATCGAGCTGCGCATCCTGGCGCACCTGTCCCAGGACCACGGGCTGCTGGCCGCCTTCGCCGCGGGCCAGGACGTCCACCGCCAGATCGCCGCGCTGGTCTTCGGCCTGGCGCCCGACGAGGTGAACCACGAGCAGCGCGAACAGGCCAAGGCGGTCTCGTACGGGCTGGCCTACGGCATGGAGTCCTTCGGGCTCAGCCAGCGCCTGGGACTGCCGGTGGTGCACGCCCGCGAGGTCATGGACCGCTACTTCGCGACCTTTCCCACCGTGCGCGACTACATGGATCGCACCGTGGCCGAGATCCGCGAGCGGGGCTACTCGCGCACCGAGTTCGGCCGCATCCGCCCCTTCCCGGATCTGGCGACCGCGACCGGGGCCCCGCGGGCCGCCGCCGAGCGCCAGGCGATGAACGCCGGGATCCAGGGCATGGCGGCCGACGTCTTCAAGTCGGCCCTGGTGCGCCTCGACCAGGCCCTGGCGGCGGGGCCCTGGCGCTCGCGCCTGGTGCTGCAGGTCCACGACGAGGTGGTCGTCGAGGTGCCCGAGGACGAGCGCGACGCCGTGGGCGAGGTGATCACGGTGGCGCTCACCGAGGCGGCGACCCTCAGCGTGCCCCTGGAGATCTCGCTGCGCTGGGGCCGGGACTGGGCGAGCGCCAAAGGCTGAGCGGGCGCCCGGTGCGCTAGGATCGTCCGTCGGGCCAGCACCGGTGGCCCCTCCCGTGTCGTCTAGTCAGATCCCGGTGCGGTCGCGAAAAAGGCAGTGCGCATGTCGGAGAGTTCTCTCCTTTCCGGTGCCCCGATGGGCACCTTCGACGCCGAGGGCAACTACACCCCCCGCGTGATCACCGAAGACAACTTGGTCGGCACCGACCTGGCCGACCTGGTGGGCTCGACGGTGCTCGAGTTCGACGACGGGGACCTGGTGATCGGCACGGTGGTCAAGATCGACCGCGACGAGGTGCTCCTCGACATCGGCTTCAAGTCCGAAGGCGTGATCCCGGCCCGGGAGCTGTCGATCCGCAACGACGTCGACCCCCACGAGGTCGTGTCCCTGGGTGAGCGCGTCGAGTGCCTGGTTCTCCAGAAGGAGGACAAGGAGGGGCGGCTCGTCCTGTCCAAGAAGCGCGCCCAGTACGAGAAGGCCTGGGCCACCATCGAGGACCTGAAGACCCGCAACGAGGTCGTCAAGGGCGTGGTCATCGAGGTCGTCAAGGGCGGCCTGATCGTCGACATCGGCCTGCGCGGCTTCCTGCCCGCCTCCCTGGTCGAACTGCGCCGCGTGCGCGAGCTGCAGCCCTACATCGGCAAGACCGTCGAGGCCAAGATCATCGAGCTCGACCGCAACCGCAACAACGTCGTGCTGTCGCGTCGCGCGTGGCTGGAGGAGACCCAGAAGGAGCAGCGCGGCGACTTCCTCAACAACCTCAAGCCGGGAGAGCGGCGCAAGGGCATCGTGTCGTCGGTCGTCAACTTCGGCGCCTTCGTGGACTTGGGTGGCATGGACGGCCTGATCCACGTGTCCGAGCTGTCCTGGAAGCACATCGACCACCCGAGCCAGGTCGTCACCGTGGGCGACGAGGTCGAGGTCGAGGTGCTGGACGTCGACTACTCCAAGGAGCGCATCTCGCTGTCGCTCAAGGCGACGCAGATGGACCCCTGGCAGGTCTTCGCCGAGGGCCACGCGGTCGACCAGCTGGTCTACGGCCGGGTCACCAAGCTGGTGCCCTTCGGCGCGTTCGTGCAGGTCGGCGACGGCATCGAGGGCCTGGTGCACATCTCCGAGATGGCCACGCACCACGTGGACTCGCCCGACCAGGTGGTCTCACCCGGTGAGGAGCTGTGGGTCAAGATCATCGAGTTGGACACCGGACGCCGGCGGATCAGCCTCTCGATCAAGCAGGCCCTGGAGGGCGGCGAGGTCTCGGCCGAGTACCGCGAGGCGTTCGGCGAGCACGCCTACGACGCCGAGGGCAACTACATCGGGGGCATCGACTACGGCGACTTCACGCCCGAGACCGAGGCCCAGGCGGCCTGGGCGGAGTACGCCACCGAGGCCCCGCAGGCAGAGGACGACACCGAGGACGCGCAGAGCGACGACGCCACCGAGGAGTAGGAGTGGGCGACCCGCGGCTGGCGGGCCGACGGTCGCTACGGTGAGGTGATGGGCGTCGTCATCGTGAGCGGCGGCATCGGAGCCGGCAAGAGCACGGTCGGTGCGTACCTGGAAAAGCGCGGCTACCTCGTGGTGGACGCGGACGACGCGGCCCGCGAGACCGCCGAGCCGGGCGGCCCCGTGTGGACCGCGGTCGTGGACGCGTTCGGGACGGCCGCCCTGGCAGGAGACGGGACACTCGACCGCGCGTTCCTGGCCGGGGTGGTCTTCCGCGACGCCTCGGCGCGTCGGCGCCTCGAGGCGATCACGCACCCGGCGATCCTGCAGCGGCTGCGCGAGCAGCTCGCGGCGGCCGCGGGCCCGTGGGCCTTCGCGGCGGTGCCCCTCTACCGTCCCGAGCTGCGCGAGCTCCTCGGGGCGTCGGTCGTCTGGGCGGTGGTGGCCGATCCCGCCGTCGCCCTGCAACGCCTGGTCACGAGCCGTGCCATGTCCGAGGACGACGCGCGGAGGCGCCTGGAGGCCCAGGTGGGCAACGACGTGCGCGAGGCCTGGGCCGACGTGGTGATCGCCAACGACGGATCGATCAGCGAGCTGCGCGCCGCCGTCGATCGGGCGCTCGCCGAGCTGGTCGACGCGTGAGCGACTTTCGCGTCGAGTCCCCCTTCGCGCCCGCGGGGGACCAGCCCGCCGCCATCGAGGCCCTGACGCGCGGCGTCTCGAGCGGCCTGCGCTTCCAGACCCTCGAGGGGATCACCGGGAGCGGCAAGACGGCCACGATCGCCTGGCTGGTCGAGAAGGTGCAACGCCCGACCTTGATCCTGGAGCCCAACAAGTCGCTGGCCGCCCAGCTGGCGGCCGAGCTGCGCGACATGATGCCGGGAAACCGGGTGGAGTTCTTCGTCTCCTACTACGACTACTACCAGCCCGAGGCCTACATCCCCCGGACCGACACCTACATCGAGAAGGACAGCTCGATCAACGAGGAGATCGACCGGCTGCGCCACGCGTCGACCTCGGCGCTGCTCACGCGGCGCGACACGATCGTCGTGGCCTCGGTGTCGTGCATCTACGGCCTGGGCAGCCCGCTGGAGTACCGGGACCGCATGCTGCCCCTGCGGGTCGGCGACCCCATCGACCAGCGCGCCACGCTGCGCCGCCTGATCGAGATGCAGTACACGCGAAACGAGCTGACCCTCCAGCGCGGGACCTTCCGGGTCCACGGCGACACCATCGAGGTGCAGCCGGCCTACACCAACGAGGCCGTGCGGATCTCGACCCTGTTCGACGAGATCGAGTCGATCGCCTTCTTCGACCCCCTGACCGGCGCGGGCCGGGGGCGGGTGGACGAGACGACGATCTTCGCCGCCTCCCACTACGCGACCGGTGCCGAGACCCTGGAGCGCGCGTGCCGCTCGATCGAGGAGGAGCTCGGGGTCCGCCTGGCCGAGCTCACCGCGCAGGGGCGCCTCCTCGAGGCCCAGCGCCTGCGCCAGCGCACCGAGTACGACCTGGAGATGCTCGAGCAGACCGGCATGTGCTCGGGCGTGGAGAACTACGCCCGCCACCTCGACGGGCGCGCCGCGGGGGAACGTCCCTACACGCTGCTCGACTACTTCCCCGACGACTTCCTCGTCGTGATCGACGAGTCCCACGTGGCCGTCCCCCAGGTGCGCGGCCAGTTCGCCGGCGACCGCTCGCGCAAGGACGTCCTGGTCGAGCACGGATTCCGGCTGCCGAGTGCGCTCGACAACCGGCCGCTCAACTTCGACGAGTTCATCGAGCTGGTGCCCCAGGTGATCTTCGTCTCGGCGACTCCGGGCCCCTACGAGCTCGAGGTCAGTGACCAGGTGGTCGAGCAGGTGATCCGCCCGACGGGCCTAGTCGACCCCGAGGTGCTGTTGATGCCCACCCGGAACCAGATCGACGACCTGCGCGGCCGCCTCGACGAGGTCATCGCGCGCGGCGAGCGGGCCCTCGTGACCACCTTGACCAAGAAGATGGCCGAGGACCTGACGGCCTTCCTCTCCAAGGCCGGCTACCGGGTCCAGTATTTGCACAGCGACATCGACACCATCGCGCGCATCGAGATCCTGCGCGACCTGCGCACCGGGGCCTTCGACGTTCTCGTGGGCATCAACCTGCTGCGCGAGGGCCTCGACCTGCCCGAGGTCTCCCTGGTGGCGATCCTGGATGCCGACAAGGAGGGGTTCCTGCGCTCGCGCAGCGCCCTGATCCAGACGATCGGGCGGGCCGCGCGCAACGCCAACGGCCAGGCCGTCCTCTACGGGGACCAGCTGACCGACTCGATCCGCGAGGCGATGGCCGTCACCGAGCACCGCCGCCAGCGCCAGCTGGCCCACAACCTCGAGCGCGGGATCGAGCCGCGCACCATCACCAAGTCGGTCACCGACCTGCTGAGCCGCCTGCGCAGCGAGCCCGAGTCGCGCGAGAGGCGCCGCGCGGCCGCCCCGGTGCTCGAGGAGCCGCCGGCCCCCGCCGACGCGGCCGAGATCGCCCGCATCGAGGCCGCCATGCTCGAGGCGGCCCGCGACCTGCGCTTCGAGGAGGCGGCGGCCCTGCGCGACGTGCTCTACAGCCTGCGCCGACCGGGGCTCGAGGTCGAGCCCGCGCCCGCCGGCGAGGCGTGACCGGTAGATTCTCCACGTGACGGCGAGCATTCGGATCCAGGGAGCCCGCGTCCACAACCTCAAGAACGTGACGCTCGAGGTGCCCCGGGACCGCCTGGTCGTCTTCACGGGCCTGTCGGGGTCCGGCAAGTCCTCCCTGGCCTTCGACACCATCTACGCCGAGGGCCAGCGGCGCTACGTGGAGAGCCTGTCGGCCTACGCCCGCCAGTTCCTGGGCCAGATGGACAAGCCCGACGTGGACTTCATCGAGGGGCTCTCGCCGGCCATCTCGATCGACCAGAAGACCGCCTCGCGCAACCCCCGATCGACCGTGGGCACGGTGACCGAGGTGCACGACTACCTGCGCCTGCTCTTCGCGCGCGTGGGCGTCGCCCACTGCCCCTCCTGTGACCGGGTGGTGACCCGCCAGACCCCCCAGCAGATCGTCGACCTGGTGCTGGCGCGCCCAGCCGGCCAGAAGTTCCTGGTGCTGGCGACCGTGGTCGAGGGACGCAAGGGCGAGTACTCCACGCTGCTCGACGAGCTGGCGAGCCAGGGCTACTCGCGCGTGCGCGTCGACGGCGTCGTCCACGAGCTCACCGAGCGCGAGGACATCGCGCTGGCGCGCTACGAGCAGCACACCATCAGCGTCGTGCTCGACCGCCTGACCGTGGCCGCGCGCAACCGGCAGCGCCTGACCGAGTCGGTCGAGACGGCCCTGCGCCTGACCAAGGGCGTCGTCACGGTGGTGTTCGTCGACGGGGAGCGCGAGGAGGAGGTGGCCTTCTCCGAGCGCCTGGCCTGCACCCACTGCGGTCTGAGCTTTCGCGAGCTCCAGCCACGCGACTTCTCCTTCAACTCGCCCTACGGGGCGTGCCCGGCCTGTAGCGGCCTCGGCACCCGCTTCGAGGTGGACCCCGAGCGCGTCGTGCCCGACCCGACCAAGTCGCTGGCCGGAGGGGCTCTGGCACCGTGGTCCGGCATGCGCTTCAAGTACTTCGACCGGCTCTTGGAGGCGGTGGCCGCGGCGGGCGGGTTCTCGACGGCCACCCCGTGGCGCAAGCTGCGCGCCGCCGATCGCGAGATGGTCCTCCACGGCAGCGAGCAGCCGGTGTCGGTGCGCTACCGGGGCCGCGGGAGCCACCAGCGGACCTTCGAGACGACCTTCGGGGGCATCGTCGAGTGGCTGGAGCGCAAGCGCTCGGAGGCCGACGGCGACTGGTCGCGCGAGCAGATCGAGCAGTACATGCGCGAGGTGGAGTGCCCGACCTGCCACGGGCGCCGCCTGCGCCCCGAGGTGCTGGCCGTGCGCCTCGGCGAGCGCAGCATCGCCCAGGTCAGCGAGCTGACGATCGACGAGACCCTCGAGTTCTTCGCGGCCTTGGACCTGGGAGAGCGCGAGGCGCAGATCGCCCGCGAGGTGATCAAGGAGATCCGCGAGCGGCTGCGGTTCCTGGTCGACGTGGGCCTGGACTACCTGACGCTCTCGCGCGCCTCGGCCACCCTGTCGGGAGGCGAGGCCCAGCGCATCCGCCTGGCCTCCCAGATCGGCAGCCGCCTGGTCGGCGTGCTGTACGTCCTCGACGAGCCCTCCATCGGGCTCCACCAGCGCGACAACCACCGCCTGATCGCCACCCTGGAGCGCCTGCGCGACCTCGGGAACTCGGTGATCGTGGTCGAGCACGACGAGGAGACCATCCGGGCGGCCGACTACGTGGTGGACATCGGCCCCGGGGCCGGAGAGCACGGCGGCCAGATCGTCTTCGCGGGCACCTGTGACGAGCTGGTCGCGAGCAGCGACTCGCTGACCGGGGACTACCTGGCCGGGCGCCGGCGCATCGAGGTACCGACGCAGCGCCGGATCGGCGACGGCCACCACGTGCGCATCCGCGGCGCGCGGGCCAACAACCTGCGCGACCTCACCGTCGAGGTGCCCCTGGGCACCTTCACCGCGGTGACCGGGGTGTCCGGGTCGGGCAAGTCCACCCTGATCAGCGGGATCCTCTTGCAGTCCCTGGAGCACACGCTGAACGGCGCGCGCACCGAGGCCATGGCCCACGAGGGCATCGACGGCGTCGAGCACCTCGACAAGGTGGTCGCCGTCGACCAGCAGCCCATCGGGCGCACCCCGCGCTCCAACCCCGCGACCTACACGGGGGTCTTCGACAAGATCCGGCGCCTCTTCGCCGACACCACCGAGGCCAAGGTCCGCGGCTACCAGCCGGGCCGGTTCTCCTTCAACGTCAAGGGAGGGCGCTGTGAGGCCTGCGCGGGTGACGGCACCTTGCGCATCGAGATGCACTTCCTGCCCGACGTGTACGTGACCTGCGAGGTCTGCCACGGCACCCGCTACAACCGCGAGACGCTCGAGATCCTCTACCGCGGCCGCACGATCGCCGACGTGCTGGCCATGCCGGTCGACGAGGCCTGCGAGTTCTTCGCCCGCCAGCCCGCGATCCTGCGCCAGATCCAGACCTTGGCCGACGTGGGCCTCGGCTACGTGCGCCTCGGCCAGCCGGCGCCGACCCTCTCGGGAGGCGAGGCCCAGCGGGTCAAGCTCGCCACCGAGCTCGCCCGGCGGCCGACCGGCCACACCCTCTACGTGCTCGACGAGCCGACGACCGGCCTGCACTTCGACGACGTGCACCGCCTCTTGACAGTGCTGCACCGCCTGGTCGACCAGGGCAACACCGTGGTCGTGATCGAGCACAACCTCGACGTGATCAAGACCGCCGACTGGATCATCGATCTCGGCCCCGAGGGGGGCCGGCGCGGCGGGGACGTGGTGGGCGAGGGCACCCCCGAGCACATCGCGAAGCTGGACACCGCGACCGGGCGGGTGATCGGGGCCGCGCTGGCGGGGAAGCGATGACCCTGGCGCGGCCCGTCGGGATCCCGCGGGCCAGCGGGTGCTACCTGTTCCGCGACGCGCACGGCACGGTGATCTACGTTGGCAAGGCCGTCTCGCTGGCCCAGCGCCTGGCCAACTACTTCCAGCGCCGCGAGGTTCTGGACGTGAAGACCCAGGCGCTCATGGACGAGGCCGCGAGCGTCGAGTGGATCCTCACCCCGAACGAGGTCGATGCGCTGATCCTCGAGAACGAGCTGATCAAGCAGAACCAGCCGCGCTACAACCTCGTGCTGAAGGACGACAAGAGCTTCCCCTACGTGGCCATCGACCTGCGCACGCCGTACCCAGTGCCGTCGCTGACGCGCTCGCGCCACGTGCGCGGGGTGCGCTACTTCGGGCCCTTCGCCGACGTCGGCTCGGTGCGCCGGGTGCTCGACGAGCTGGCCCAGGCCTTCCCCCTGCGCACCTGCACGCGCCACAAGTTCCAGTACCACGAGCGCCTCGGGCGCCCGTGCCTCCTCTACGACATCGGGCGCTGCCCCGGGCCCTGCGCGGGGCTGATCACGCCGGACGAGTACGCCGAGCAGGTCGAGGCGTGGTCGTCGTTCTTCGAGGGGCGCGTCGCCCCGCTGCGCACGCGGCTCACCTCGCAGATGGACCAGGCCTCGGCGGCCCTGGACTTCGAGGCGGCGGCGCGCGCGCGTGACTCCCTGGCGGCCCTGGAGCGCGCGGCCCAGCACCAGAGCGTGGTCCTCGACGACCACTCCGACCTCGACGTGGTGGCTGTGGCCACCGACGGGGGCCGCGCGGCGGTCGTCCGCTTCCGGGTGCGCGGGGGGCGGGTGGTCGGCCGGGGCGTCACCCTAGTCGAGGGGGCCGCGCCCGAGAGCGGCGGGGAGGTCATCGAGGCGGCGCTCTCCCACCTCTACGGGGAGGGCGAGGAGGTGCCGCCCGAGGTCGTCGTCAGCGAGGAGACCTCGGCGCTGGCCGCCCAGTTCCTCGCCGAGCAGCGGGGCCGCGCCGTACGGGTGCGCACCGTGCAGCGCGGTCGGCGCCAGCGGGCGCTCGAGATGGCCCGCTCGGACGCGCGCTCCGTCCTCCAGCGCGACATGGTGCGCCGCGAGCACGACCACCTGACGCGCAGTGCCGCCCTGGAGGGTCTGGGCCGGGCCCTGCGACTTGCCGCGCCGCCCTACCGGATCGAGTGCTTCGACATGAGCCACCTGCAAGGGACCAACTACGTGGGCTCCATGGTGGTCTTCGAGGACGGGCTGCCGGCGAAGTCGGCCTACCGGCGCTTCCACGTGCGGGAAGTGGCGGGCAACGACGACGTGGGGGCGATGGCCGAGGTGCTGCGCCGGCGTCTGGCCCGCGCGGTGGCCGGCGACCCGCGCTTCGCCCCGGCCAACCTGGTGATCCTGGACGGGGGTCTCGGCCAGCTCCACGCCGTGGAGGCGGTCGTCGCCGAGATGGGCCTCACCGGGATCGAGCTGGCGGCCCTGGCCAAGCGGGAAGAGCTGCTCTTTCGGCCCGGCACCAGCGCGCCGGTGGTCCTGCCGCGCGGGAGCGAGGAGCTCTACCTGGTCCAGCGGGTGCGCGACGAGGCGCACCGCTTCGCCATCACGTTCCACCGCTCGACGCGTGGGCGGGCCATGGTCGCCTCGGCCCTCGACGGGGTGCCGGGACTCGGCCCGGCCCGGCGCGAGGGGCTGCTCGCGCACTTCGGGTCCCTCGACCGGGTGCGCGCGGCTACGCGCGAGGAGCTCGAGGGCGTCCCCGGCCTGCCCCAGCGCGTGGGGCGCAGCCTCTACGATCACGTGCACGGGCTGAGCGGCGCGAGAGGGCGTGACGATGAGTGAGATCGTCCTGGTGACGGGCATGTCGGGGGCGGGCCGGTCGACGGCCTCGGCGGCCCTGGAGGACCTGGGCTGGTTCGTGATCGACAACCTGCCCCTGGAGCTGGTCGGCCGCGTGAGCGACCTGGCCGGCGGTGGGGTGGAGTACCCCGGAGTGGCCCTGGTCGTCGGCCGGGGCGGCCGCGTGCCGGCCGAGGCGGTCCTCGCGGTCGTCGAGGACCTGCGCTCGCGCCAGGGCGGCGTGCGCATCTTGTTCCTCGACGCGCCCGACGAGGTCCTGATCCAGCGCTACGAGTCCAGCCGGCGCCGCCACCCCTACCCGGCGCAAAGTCTGGCCGACGCCATCTCGGGGGAGCGGGCGGCCGTCCAGGTCCTGCGCAACGCGGCCGACCTGGTGATCGACACCTCGACGACCAATCCCAACCAGCTGCGCTCGCGGATCCAGGAGTACTTCTCGACCCGTGAGGGCACCAGCATGCGCGTGTCGGTGGTGTCCTTCGGGTTCACCCACGGGATGCCGCGCGACGTCGACCTGGTCTTCGACTGCCGGTTCCTGCCCAACCCGCACTGGATCGACGAGCTGCGTCCCCTGACCGGGCTCGACGAACCGGTCGCCGACTACGTCCTCACCCAGGAACCGGCCCAGCACCTGATCAGCGACATCGTCGCCATGCTCGGCTGGCAGTTGCCGGCCTTCGCGCGCGAGGGCAAGGCCTACTTGAGCGTCGCTGTCGGCTGTACCGGCGGGCGGCACCGATCCGTGGCGGTGGCCGAGGAGATCGCCCGGCGCCTGCCGGTCGCCGCGACCGTCTACCACCGCGACATCGCTCGATGAGAGCCGTCGCCATCGGGGGTGGCCACGGGACCGCGGTGTCGCTGCGCGCCCTGCGGCGCCTGACGAGCGACGTCACCGGCGTGGTGTCGGTCGCCGACGACGGCGGCTCGACGGGCCGCCTGCGGGCCCTGCTCAGCGTGCCGGCCGTCGGGGACCTGCGCAAGTGCCTCGGGGCGCTCGCCGACCCGCACAACCCGGTCGCCGAGTCCTTCGAGCACCGCTTCTCCGTGGGCGAGCTGGCCGGGCACACGGTGGGCAACCTGCTGCTGGTCGGCCTGATCGACGCGACGGGAGACCTCGAGGGAGCGATCAGCGCGGTGGCCGAGGTGCTCGGGGTGACGGGGCGCATCCTGCCGGCCACGCGCGAGCGCGTGGTCCTGTGCGCCTCGACCGACACGGGCCCTGCGCGCGGGCAGACCGAGGTCCACCGCCAGCACGCGATCCGGCGGGTGGTCCTCGACCCGCCGTATCCGCCGGCCCCGATCGCCGCGGTCGAGGCCATCGAGAGCGCCGACGTCGTCCTGGTGGGGCCGGGCTCGCTCTACACCAGCGTGCTCGCCGCGGCCGTCGTGCCGGGGGTCGCCCAGGCGCTCGCGGGATCGCGAGCCACCCGCATCTACGTGGCCAACCTGCGCCCCGAGGTCCCCGAGACCGCCGGCTACAGCCTGCAGGACCACATCGACGCGCTGGAGGCGCACGGGGTCGTCCCCGACGTCGTCCTGGTGGACCTGCACAGCCCGCTCGGGCAGGATGCGTGCTCGCGGCCCACGGTGCGAACGCGCCTGAGTGGACGGAATCCCTACGTACACCGTGTGCAAGACTTGGCACGCGCCGTAGGGCGCATTGTCGAGGCCGATGGACGAAAGGTTGTGGGATGAGCATTCGTGTGGGAATCAACGGGTTCGGCCGAATCGGGCGCGGCTTCGTGCGCGCGGTCCTCGACCGCGAGGACATCGACGTCGTCGCCGTGAACGACCTGACCTCGCCCGAGGTCAACGCCCACCTGCTGGCCCACGACTCGACCCAGGGGCGCCTCGGGGTGCCGGTCCGCGTGACCGGCGAGGCCTTCCAGGTCGGCGATCGCACCATCCGGGTCCTGGCCGAGCGCGAGCCGGCCCAGCTGCCCTGGGGCGAGCTCGGCGTCGACGTGGTGATCGAGTCGACCGGGCGCTTCACCACCCGGGCTGCGGCCGCCGCCCACCTGGAGGCCGGTGCGCCCAAGGTGGTCATCTCGGCCCCCTCGGGGGATGCCGATGCGACCTTCGTCGTGGGCGTCAACGAGGGGGACTACGACCCGGCACGCCACCACGTCGTGTCGAACGCGTCGTGCACGACGAACTGCTTCGTCCCCATGGTCAAGGTGCTCGACGACGCCCTCGGCGTGCGGGCCGGTCTCATGACCACCGTCCACGCCTACACCAACGACCAGAACCTGCTCGACCTGCCCCACAAGGACCTGCGTCGGGCGCGCGCGGCCGCCATCAACATCGTCCCGTCCTCGACGGGCGCCGCCCGTGCGACGAGCCTGGTGCTGGCCGCGATGAAGGGCCGCCTGGACGGCACGTCGCTCCGGGTCCCGGTCCCGGACGGCTCGATCACGGACTTCACGGCGGTGGTGCGCACGACCAGTATCGAGGAGGTCAACGCGGCCTTCGCCGCCGCGGCCGCCGGGGCGCTCTCCCACGTCCTCGTCTACAGCGACGAGCCGATCGTGTCCTCGGACATCGTGGGCTCGCCGGCCTCGTGCACCTTCGACTCGCTACTGACCATGGTCCAGCCCCTCGACGGTGACACCAGCCTGGTCAAGGTCTTTGGCTGGTACGACAACGAGTGGGGCTACGCGAACCGACTGGTGGACCTGGCCGCCATCGTCGGCCGCTCGTGAGCGCGGCGGACCTGCCGGCCCTCGACGGTTGGGCCCTCGAGGGCCGGACGGTCCTCGTCCGGGTCGACTTCAACGTGCCGGTGATCGCCGGTCCCAACGGCCCCGAGGTCGCCGACGACTTTCGCATCCGCACCGCGCTGCCGCTGTTCGCCCAGCTGCAGGCCGGGGGCGCCCGCGTGGTCGCGGCCACGCACTTCGGTCGACCGCACGGGAAGGTCGACGCCCGCTACGACGTCGGTCCGATCCGCCAGCGCCTGGCCGAGCTGAGCCCCGGTGTCGAGCTGCTGGAGAACCTGCGCTTCGATCCCGGTGAGGAGGCGAACGACCCGGCCTTCGGCGCCTCGCTCGTCGCCGGTCGTGACTACTACGTCAACGAGGCCTTCGGCGCCTCGCACCGGGCGCACGCCTCGGTGATGGTGCCCCCGACCTTGGTGCCCAGTGCCGCCGGGCCGAACCTGCGCCGCGAGGTCGGGTTCCTGCTCGACGCCCTGACGGCACCGGCCCGGCCGTTCGTGGCGATCGTCGGGGGGGCCAAGGTCGCCGACAAGCTCGGCGTGGTCCGGGCCCTGGTGGAGCGGGCCGACACCGTCATCGTCGGGGGCGCCATGGCCTACACCTTCGAGGCGGCGCTGGGGCGCGGGATCGGGTCGTCGCTCGTCGACCCCGGGCACCTGGAGGACTGCCGGGAGCTGCTCGCCTCGGGCAAGGTCGTCATCCCCCTCGACACCCGCGGGCTCGCCGTCGGTCAGGCCTTTGGCGACGACGGTGGTCCCGACGAGCCGGTCGACTTCGGTGCCGACATCCCCGACGGCTTCGAGGGCTTCGACGTCGGCGCGGGCTCCCTGGCCCGGTTCGCCGAGGTGCTCGACGGCGCCCAGACCGTGTTCTGGAACGGCCCACTGGGCTTCTTCGAGGACCCGCGCTTCGCCGTGGGCACCGAGGCCATCGCCCGGCTGGTGGCCGGGTCCCCGGCGCTCAGCATCGTGGGCGGGGGAGACTCGGCGGCCGCCCTGGCGCGCTTCGGCCTGAGCGACCAGATCGACTTCGTGTCCAGCGGGGGCGGGGCCTCCCTGGAGCTGCTGGAGTTCGGCGACCTGCCCGGCCTGCGGGCCCTGCGCGAGGGGCGCCGCGCGTGAGGCGCGCCCTGGTCGTCGGGAACTGGAAGATGAACCTCGACCACGTCGAGGCCGTGCACCTGACCCAGCAGCTGGCCGTGATCCTGGCCAGCCGGCCGGCCGAGCACGTCGACGTCGTCGTGGCTCCGCCCTTCGTCGACCTGCGCTCGGTGACCTCGGTGATCGAGGCCGAGCACAGCGTCCTCGAGGTGGCGGCCCAGCACGTGAACCCGCGTCCCGCCGGGGCCCACACCGGGGAGATCGCCGTCCCGATGCTCACCCGGCTGCGAGTTCGCTGGGTGATCGTGGGCCACTCGGAGCGCCGCACCCACTACGGGATGGACGACCAGGTCGTCGCCGAGACCGCGCGGGCCGCGGTCGCCGGAGGCCTGCGGGCCATCGTGTGCGTGGGTGAGGACGAGGACGTCCGCGCCCGCGGCGAGCACCGCGGATTCGTCGAGGCCCAGGTGCTGGCGGCGCTGAGCGGCCTGAGCGCTCCCGAGGGCGACGTCGTCGTCGCCTACGAGCCGATCTGGGCCATCGGCACCGGGCGCACGGCGTCGGTCGCCGACGTGGCCGAGATGACCGAGGTGATCCGCGCCGCCGTCGCGGCCACCGGCGTGCGCGGGGTGCGCGTCCTCTACGGGGGCTCGGTCACGGCGGACAACGCCGCGGAACTGTTCGCGGCCGACGTCGATGGATTCCTGGTCGGAGGGGCCAGCCTGCGCGCCGAGAGCTTTGCCGCCATCGTGGCCGCGGGTGAGTCCTGCTACGCTGGCGGGCGCTAAGCGGAGGTTGCGGTGTTCACCTGGACGTTCATCATCATCGAGGCGGTATCCGCGATCTCTCTGATCTTCCTGGTCCTGCTGCACTCCGGCCGGGGAGGGGGGATCTCCGACCTCATGGGTGGCAGTCTGGGCGCGACAGCGGCGGGTTCGACCGTCGTGGAGAAGAACCTTGACCGGATCACGGTCGCGATGGCCCTGGTCTTCACCTTCGCCACCTTGACGCTCGATCTGCGCCTGCAGTAGTGCGTGGAGCGGGCCGCGCGCTGCGGCTGGTCGCCGTCCTCGCCCTGGGAGCAGTCCTCGCGGTCCCGGTGGCCACCGGTGGCGCCACAGCGACCTCACCGCGCTACACGCTGACCCTGTCCCTGCCGGACGCCCTGGTCGGGTGCTCGGTGCTCGACCCCGCGTCGTCCCCGTCGCTGCGCACACTCCTGGACCTGGTGCGCCCGTCGGCCTTCCTCACGTCGCCGACGGGGGTCCTCGCGGGCTCCCAGGGCGCGATCACCTCGGCCGAGCTGATCTCGCTCAGCCCCCAGACCGTCGTCTACACGCTCGCGGGCAACCTGCGCTGGAGCAACGGGCACCCCTGGCGGGCCCAGGACCTGGTGGACTGGTGGCGGGCGGCGCGGGCCCAGCCGAGCGTCGCCAGTGACGGCTACCGCGCCATCACGCGCCTGCGCATCGGGGCCGGTGGCACCCAGGTGACCGCGACCTTCGCCCATCCCTACAGTCCCTGGGCCCTGCTCTTCCACGACGTCGGGTACCGCGGCGTGCCCGTGACCTGTCCCAAGGGGGGACTCGCGGCTGAGCCGTCCCTCGGGCCCTACCGGGTCGTCGCGGCGTCGCCGGACCGGGTCGTCCTGGTGCGCAACGCCAACTGGCCCGTCGACCGTCAGGATCCCTCGCGGATCGTGGCGCTCGTCAACGCGCCGCTGCCCGCGCAGCCCACCTCGACGTACGCGTCCTACTCCTTGACCGTTGACCGCGCCCAGGTCGACGCGCTGAGCGCCCACGCGACCGACCTCAGCCATCTAGGCGCTTCGAATGGGCTCGAGGAGGTCCTCTACGCGCCACGGCGGCCCCTGACGCGCACATTGCCTCTGCGCGAGGCGCTGAGCATCGGAATGGATCGCACGGCGATGCTGACGACGCTGTGGGGTCGAGTGACCTTCTCGCCCTCGGTCGCCGCCTCAGCCCTCTACTCCCAGGGTGATCCGGAGTATCCCGGGGGAGTCGGGCACGTCCCGACGACCTCGTCCACCACCTCGACGGTGCCCCCCGTGACGTCGACCACGACGCCGGGAGGACAGGCGTCGCTCGCCGACTGCGTGACCTGCGCGCGCGCGGTGCTGCGCACGGCGGGCTATCGGCGTACGCCCGCCGGCCTGCTCTCCCCGCAGGGAGCACGCGTCCACCTGGTCGTCGCGTACGGGCCGAGCGACCTCGACCGCGCGACGGCGAATCTGCTCGCCACCCAGTGGGCGGCCCTCGGCGTCTCGACGTCGCTCGAGGCCACGCACAGCGAGCGCCAGGCCGTCAGCGAGGTCGCGACGTCGCGGGCGGACGTCGCCGTCGTGGAGCGCCAGACGGGCCTCTCGCCCGCGACGATGGTACGGGCCTTCGTGGGTCCGGCGTATCCCGATGCCTACGCAACGGGCATCGTCGTCGCCGGCGTCCCCGCCCTGTACCACCGGGCACTCGACACGTTCAACGCGGTGACCGCTCGCAGCGTCTGGGACCAGATCGACCATCTCCTCATGGCCAGCTTCTGGGTACGCCCGCTGTTCACGCCGCCGTCCCTTGAGACGTGGTCGCCTGACCTCGGCGGCGTTGTGGCGTCGGACACACTGGTCGAGCTCGTTGACCAGATTCCCTCCTGGTCCTACGCCGCGCCGACGTCAACGACCACTACTGTGCGCGAGTCAGCTCGCGGGCGTCGGGTACACTGAGTCGCCGCGTCGGAGTGGCGGAATAGGCAGACGCGCCAGCTTGAGGGGCTGGTGCCCTTTGGGGCGTGCGGGTTCAAGTCCCGCCTCCGACACCAACAACCTCCGACTGCTTGAGGCCCACCTCGCCGGGTAGGACGTTTAGGGCAGGTGCGCCTGATACCTGAACCTCAAGATGGTCAGGAAACACGCGAACAGACTCGATCATCTCCTCGATGAGCAAGCGTCGCTCCGGTTCCGTAGCCGCTTGCCACATCGCCGCCACGTCAAGTTCACGGAGAATGGCCGCTACTTGCTCGAAGCGTGCTTCCAGGTCAGTCCGCTTGGTTTCATCACCGTCGGCCTCTTGTAATTCATCGCGCGCACAAGCAATCTCCCGCGTGATCCGAGATTCATCCTGCGTGAACAACTCCTCCGAGATTCTGTCTCGGTAATAGAGCTGGAGGAGCTTGAAACGCTGGTCGCTCAACTGCTTTAGCCGCCGCGCCGCACCTGCGCGGCGGGACTCGGTGCCCCCCTTGCGGGGGTCGTCCGAGCCTCCGCTCCGCAGGTACCGGCGAATGGCCTCCTGCAGTTCCGCATTATCGCCAATCAAAGCCAGACCAAGTACGGCGGCCCGCGTTAAGCCTGCCGTGCTGCGCGCAGGCTGCGCGCAGCCCTGGCCTCGACTACGGCACTTGTATTGACGTGAGCCCTGGCCATTCTGATTGACCGCCATTCGCCGCTCACAGAGACCACAGACAACCTTCCCGGAGAGAACGTCACTGACCCGACGCACACCTTGTCCAAAGCCGCGGTGCGCTGCGTGGAACTCCGCCGCCGTAATTATCGGGTCATGGATGCCGGGGAACCACTTGCCGTTGTGGGGGATCTCGCCAAGGTATACGCGAGAGTGCAGGACCGAACTCACGGTCGAATAGAGCACACCCGTCCGTTCCTCGATCTGCCGGTAGCTCAACCCATCCGATCGGAGGCTGAAGATCTCTCGCACCATCACCGCATCGGAGTTGGGGACCAAGCGTCCATCGACCATGCTGTACCCGAGCTTCGCACGGTTGATGTGACGGCCTTCCTTGATTGCACGCTCGTTTCCGAGTTTCACGTTCTCCACTAGGGACTCCCGGAAGTACTGCGCGAACGTACCGAGGATGTTGTAGAACATGCGCCCCGCCGCCGAGGAGAGGTCCAGATTCTCACTGACCGAGTGGAGTGCGACGGCCTGCTCGCCGAACGTGTCGGCAAGCAGAATCAAGTCAGCAAGATTGCGCGAGAGCCGGTCCAGACGCCACACCAGCACGTGCGAAACGTGACCCGCCTCTATTGCGGCCAACACCTGTTGGAGGCCCGGACGGTTGAGGTTCTTGCCGGACTTACCAGGATCGGTGACGACGAGAACGTCGCCAAGTCCGCGAAGTCTCGCGTAGTCGCGCAACTTGTCCGCCTGACCCTCGATCGAGTAGCCCTCCTCGGCTTGCTCCTCCGTCGAGACTCGGCAGTACGCCAGCGTCAGCATGGAGACCCCCTCCTGGATCGTTACCTCCCGTCATGCGAATCGCGATGGCCACGAGCACGGTCGCGACTTGATCGAGATCCGGTAACACGGTCATAGCAGATGCTTCTCTCGGCGCTTGTCCGTGACTCGCTCCGTGAACGTAACCCCTGTGCGCTCCTCGTAGCGGTGAACCAGGTTCACGAGTTCCGGGAGAACTTCGCGCAGACCGGCCGCATTCGTATACGCGGCAACTCTGGCGAGGTAGCCCACCGTCTGGGGGGTTATCCCATCGAGATATCCCAATCGCTGGGCTCGATACGTTCGCGCAAGCCCTATCGAGTCACCGCGGAGCGTTGCGTGCTGGATGTCTCGCCAGACCGGGGATACCGCCCAACGAGACTTCGTGCCGTCACCACTGCGCACACGATGAGTGAGCCACTCCTCAGTGAGGTTGGCCCACATTGCTCCGGCGGCACCCACCACCTCGTCGGGCGTTGCAACGCCGAACTGCCGGAGGGCCTCTCGCGCCACCTCGAATTCGACTCACAGCACTGCCTTGGACTTGTCGAACTCGCCTCCCCAGATCTCCGGCCAATACTGGCCATCGCCAGAAGCGATCTCGCGAGTCTTGTCGTACAGACGGGCGCTGACGGTGCCCGAAGTGCGTCGACCAAATTGCAGGCCGGTAAGTGAGCTTCCCTCCTCGAAGGTAGTGAGACTCATTGCTCGACCCACGAAGTCTTGCCGATCGTCACCGCAAGGCGTCCAGCCCTGGAAGTCGGCAAAGAGGTCCACGCGGTTAACAGAAAGCAGGACCGGACCGAGTGCCGCTTCGAGAACGGCACGATACCAATTGACAGCCTCGATGGGATCTTGGGCGTGCAAATACCACGCCCGCGGCTGGATGCGCACAGAGGGCAAGTGCTGACCGGGCGATACTCCAAGGCGTCCGAAGGGATGCTCTAGGCAGTAACGGTATTTCTTCCATCCATGAGGAAGAAGCTCAAACTCCTCCTCTCCCAGCACGAAGGGGATTGCCCTTGACTGAGTCTCAGCAACAATGCGATGTTCCTGCAACGCAGCGAGGAGCGACTCTGGCACGGATGCTCGACCCGACAGGTACAGGGCGTCGATGCCGGAGGCCAACTCTGTGAGCGGAGATACTCGCATAATGGCAAGTATAGTTACATTGATGTAATACTCGCACTATTGCGAGTCTCCCGCAGATGCTCAGCGGCGAGGGGGACGGCCAACTTTCGTTCCCGCTGCGGCCCAGTAGGCGGCGGCGTCAATGGCGACGCCAGGCATCTCGAACACGTCAGGGTGGACGCCGGTCATGTTCCGGAAGCGCGCCACCTTGCGCCAGATCGTCGACTGGTGCAGCCCGAACTCCTGAAGGCCCTCAAATCCACCATAGAGGTGCCACGTGACCCAGAAGCCAATCGCATCCTCGACGGCCTGCCGCGCCACGGGCCCCACAAGCTCATCGGTACCTCGACGAACAAATGGTGGGGTGTGCCGATCGACTGCCTTGACGTACGCCTTCCACGCCCGCTTTGCTCGACCCTCGCCCTCAGGAGAAGCCATCGGTGCGGAGCGAAAGTCTTCAGACACACTCGCAGCCTAGCGAGTGGCGCTACGCGACACCGTGGAACTCCGTACTCGTACAAAGATAATTGTTCCATCTGCAGTTTCCGGGTGCTGTGATACAGATCGCGCACCCCGATCGCCTCTTGAAAGCCTTACCAGACTTCATTGCGCCGTCGTAACATTGGCCCATGGTCCTTTCTCTCGAAGTTCAGCAGCAGGTCATAGACAAGGTTTTGGAACTTGCAGGCGGAGAACTCAAGCCGTGTCCTGTGTGTTCGAAGTCCGAGTTCTTCCTTGCCCAGTGGGTATTTCTCATTGACACGGCCGCGGCTGTGATCCCGACGGGTGACGCGCCCTTCTGGGCTGGATCTTCGAACAGAGGTGTATCTCCCCAATTCGCCTTCATATGCAAGGTCTGTGGATACTCGATGTTCTTCAATGCCGCTGTCTTGGGCCTCTTGCCGTTAATCAGTTCTGGACCATATCCAGATGAAGGACTCGCGAGGATCTTCAAGTGAGCGAACATAGAAACGTCACCGCTTCCGGGGTAATTCCTCCGCAAACTGCTGAGCAGTTCCAGCCCGCTCAAATTCTCTACCCGACCCGAACCGTCGTAATGCATCAAGTGACTGACGAGGAGATCTCGGCACTAAGAGGAATAGGCCCAACGGTCTCTCTCACCTTCTTCGGGATCGCGGTCGGGGCGTTCGGTGGCTGCATTACCACTCTCGAAACCCAGTCGCTTTCCGCAGACTCCACCGGAGTATTCGCAGGAGTGGCAGTATCAACAGGGCTAATCGCCATTCTCTGCTTGGTCATGTTTATGGTCGGGCTCCGTCGCGTAGCGCAAACCGCGAGGACCATTCGAGACCGAGCCACGGAAGCGAATCGTGGAACCGACTCTGGCGCCAATTGGGCACGACGAGTCTGGAATGCCGCAACCTCCAGATCTTGAGTCGCCCCGACCCGAAGTACCCAACTCCAAGAGTACCCAACCAACGAGGAATTATATGAGGGCCACACTTGAGGACTGCGACGCAATTAGTTACGAAGTGAAAATGCTCTACGTTCTGCTTCATCACCTGCATGAGTTACCCACGGAAGGAGTACGCGCAGACTGGGAAGTCGTCTATGCCAACGCACTAGTGGAGAGCCATCTCATCCATACTCGGGTGCTCAGCGAGTTTCTTCTTGAGACCGCTGCTCAGCCAGATGACATTGTGATCAGCGACTTTCTCCACGGCGAATGGGCTCCACAGGGCGACGAGACGGAGCGCCTGAGGAGGCGTCTACCCGAAATCCACAAACGCTTAGCTCATCTCACGCGGCGTCGGCATGTCGAGTTTCCTGGATGGCCTTCGCTTCTCATCACGGGCGACGTGATGTGCGTGGTGTCCCAGTTTCTAGTTCGAGTTTCGACAGACGCGCCAGAACTCGTGACGGGATTGAAGGGTGCCACATTGGCGCGGGACTACTTCAATGCAGACTACGGAGTCCAATACAGGGAAATCACTCCTGGCGACTCCCAATAGTCGGCAACTTTGTCCAAGCGCTGATTCTCCAGTCGAACATCGTGTGACTCGGACCTCCGACACCACCCAGTGGGAAGACTGCTTCGATTCTCGTCCGTTCGACGTCGGCGGTGCCGACGCTAGCGCTGGCCGCTGAAATCGACCTAACGCCCTCAAGCCCGTTGACCGCCCGTGGTGGCGGGAATGCGCGGGCAACTGGCACATCGAATGTCGCGGCGACGACACCGACACCGCCGCGACTCATCGTCCGCCATCGCGCTCTGCGCGGCCGCCTGGGATTGACCTCGCCTTCCTGACGGTACGTCCCCCTCCTGGTACCGCAACCTGGGCGACGCCGCGGACGAGTGCGACGGCTGAAACGGGGCCAGATGTTGCAGTGAGGACCTGAAGTTGCGGCGCGGGACTCACAGCCAGCGGACGGCATGTGGGCTCGGCTATTGGAGCACGTCTACTTCGGTGGCTCCTACGCCATGCTGGCTCGACGTGAGCGACTTAGGCCACCGAAGGTTGAAGGTCCACTCTCTTCATGACCCCGAAGAAGTCGAACACGTCTTCGATGTCGGACCAATCGAAGGAGTGCGAACTGAGAACCAAGACGGTCAACAGAAGGGCCTCCGCCACCATGCGCGGCCGACCGCCGGGACCCGGTTCGAGCTCGGTGATGAACCGCGCGAAGGCGTCCGGAGTCAGCTCGCACTCGCGGATCTCACGCACCTTTCGCGATAGGCGTCCGCCATTAAGGGCCTCGAGGTCTGGTGGCGGAAGTGATGACGGCATCCTCCACTCCCCACACAACGTGGTGGTGCCGAGCCGCGTATCTCGAGTGACGCCAAAGAACTCCATCATCTCTGGATTGCTCCCGGTGCCGATGGATGGGAAGCCCAGCTCTTCGAAGCACTCGTGCTGTGCCTGAGCGAAGGGTGAGAGGAGGCCGTCAGGCATGGTGACATCGGGTTGCTTCTCGTCGGGGTTGAGATAGCCCGCAGCCCCGATGTCCCATGCGTAGGCGTAGTCGCCATTCTCCGTTGAGCGCTGATGAAAGAGTGCGAAGGTCCGACCGGCGCGGCGGTACGTCACGGCGACGCGGACTCCAAGCGAGAACGGAGAGGAATCTTGTGGCCAACTCGGGATCATGAGTCCCCGCGTGGCGAGCTGGTGAACTCCGTAGAAATTACGGGCGAGAGGAATCACGAGATCACCCCTCACGACGGTCGGCAGTCCAACGTAGCGCGGGTAGCCATTCATCCCGTGTTGAATAACGTCCTCCAAGACGTTGGCTGCGAGAGCGGCCTGCACTGGCTTGAGTTCAGGACTCTGGCTCAGTGATTCGAGCTCGGCGAGGAAGACCTCGGGGGTGACAGGTAGCGGGACGCTATCGTCAACCGATGCCCTTACGAGGTGGGGTCGCTCCACCTGACTTTCATCGCAGTAGAAGGTCGGACGGTAGTTGGTCGGGCCCCAGGAATCCCGCGGGTAGAACTGGCAGTGCGTTGACGTCCCCACGAGTGTCGCGCAGTGAACCTTGGCTCGGAGAGTGTCGACAGCTTCGTACTCCGACTCGGGGGAATAGACAGGGCCGATGTACCTTGGAGGTGCTTCGTGAGGGCGTTGCTGTGTCGGAGCATCGAGACGAGTCCGGTAGTCCTCGTTTCTGAGGTGCAGGAGCACCCCAAGCCTGAACTGGGCGCGACGGAGAACTCCCGTAAGTCGCAGGGCCCGTCGGTTGCCCCGCCCGACGTAGACCTCGAGCGTCAGCCTGGCCGTACCCAGGAGGAACAGTACAAATCCCGCAGAGCGCGGTACGAGGGTGCGAGACGTGAGGGCGAGGGAAAAACCGGCGCCCGCGAAGATGCCTGCAAGCGCTTGGACCGCGCTCGACGTCTGACCCTCGCTTGCCATTGCGCCGAGCGTACTGTCGACCTGGTGTCACGAGCAACGCGCGCAGAATCCGCGGCTGCGGCTGCCCTGGGGAGTGATCCCGTTCGTGATCCGCGACCGGACGAGTGGTGTCGCCGACTTCGGTCCAGGTCTCCCGGCGACTTCGTAGCTTGGCAGCAATGACGGAGAGATGCCAGAGAAGAAGAAACAGTATTTCACTCGTCACACAGGACTGGGCCGGGTCTTCACCGGAGTCGATTTGTTTGAAGCCAAACGGTCCGTCGCTCACACAAGGCTTGGGCGCGACATCCGCGACGCGGATCTGCACTGCGTCTTGTGATACACGTCGATGTTCCCCAAAGCAGTAAGGAGGCGATAGCGCTGGCTCGCGCTAGTCATTACTGGCCAGTCTGCGCTTTGGTCGGCATGACCCAAGTTGTCGCTCGCGGAAATGGGGTGTATACCGGTATCGTTCAGAATGGTTCTGGACCGGATGTGAAGCATTGACTCGCGGGCTCCCATTGGTCGCCTAGCAGTCCGCGAAGAGCGAATGGCGAAACCGGCGCTTCGTGACTCTTGGGAGGAAGCATGGCTTCGCGACACAAGACTCTCATCACAGCCCTGGTAGGCACAGTGGCACTGATTCTCGCGCCGATCACTGTGGCAGGGGCTTCCCCGGGTGGTGGTGGCACCGGCATCACGGCAACTCCAGCGTCAACGGTAAATTTCGATGGTGGCGCCACGTCGGCACAATTTGTGCGGTCCGCCAGCGGCATCATCAACGAGACCAATCGGGTGAATCTCTTGGGTGGCTCGCAGAACCCGTGGTCGACTTTCGACGTGTGGCTGCAGTTTCGCCCCCTGACTGGCCCGTCTGGCCTTGGATTACCCGTCGCCAACCCGGCCTGCGATCAATCCACCATCATTCCCAGTTTCACGTGGTGGAACAACAATGAATCACTTGGCGGAAGCGCCACCAGCGGCTATTTCATCGACAGGAATGTCTACAACGTCTGCGTGTACTACGCGTATCCGTTCGTACTCACGGTGCTAGCCAACGGATCGAGCAGTGGCGTCTCGTACAATGGACAGAGCGTTACGTATTCCGGTAGCGAGACTAACGGTTCGCAACCAGTGACCAACGATCCGGTAACTCTGACGTTGTGGGGCGAGCACGGGTGTACAGGTTCTTCATGGACGGTGCAGGCCACAACCAACTTAACGGGGACCTACAGCTACTTCGCGGGAAACGCTGGCGTTGGGACCTACTCGATTCAAGCATCCACGAAGTACGCCGTATCCCCCTGCCTCAATCTCACGGAGTTGCCAAACTACGCCATGACGCTTCTGGTCAACGGAATTACGTCCGATACCGTCACATCAGGTAGCAGCATCGAGTACTCAGGAACGCTAACCTACAATGGTGTCGGCCTACCTAATTCGCAAGTAAGTGTGAACCTCTACGGCAGCGTCAACGGTGGTTGTGCTGGGAACATAGTAGGCTCCTTCTCGAATGTGGCTACAACGGATGGGTCAGGTAACTATGTGTGGGGACCGAACTCAGATACAGTGGCCGGGAATGTTGGTACTTGGTACCTGATGGCAACCTCTGCAGGAGCCACGTCAAACTGCGTAACCGTCACTGTGACTTCGTGAGTTAACGACTGGTGGGTTGTGGTGATTGAGGGCTCGCCGCAGGAGTCCTCGATCATCACAGCAGAGGTCATTTCCACATATCGCGATGCTATTGCTATCCGATACGCGATTGGTTCGAGAACCGCGGGCTTGCCCGCTGGCGACATAGCGAAGTTGGCGACGGCGGCCGGAATCTGCTGGTGGGTGCTATCCAGAAATGCGGTCCATTGAACCTGCTGTGAGCCGTCGAGCGCGACACCATCCAGGCGCGAGGGCGCTAGGGAGAGTGGGGGCCCCGCGGATGGTAAGCACTTGCGGGTGCTTGCCCGGGGCCGTGAGCCGCTCGGCGCCGACTGACGGATAGTCTCCAAGGGGGTGGCAGTGCAGGCGCAGAGGTGAGCGCTCGGCAACGACGAGCTTCGTATTGACGACGAAATAGAGCGCATCTGCGACTGCAGATATGGGCAGTTGTCTGTCGGCAGAGATCACGCCGCAGGTCTTGACTGATGTGCGGACGTGGCGCACTTCCGGCAACTCGTTACGGTGGAGTTGCGCGAGTGGTGGTTGGTCCGCGCGATCGAGGGATGGTGGAGATGCACATGGGCGCAATTCGGCGTGCTGCCACTTTGGCGGCAATCGCGGCGGCAGTGGTCGCGACGCAACTGGTGATCACGTCCTCGACTGCCATCGGCAGTCCTCCGCCAGGGTCTGCCTCTGTGGCGTCGTGCATCCAAGGTCAGCTGCAAGTGGCGATGGAGCAAGGCGGCGGGCTCGCTGGCCCCGTGCCGGAGACGTACGGCTACACGTTCCTGGTCGTGAACATCGGTCGCGTGGCGTGCCAGATGCAGGGGTATCCGCACGAGGTCATCTTCTCGCGCTCAACGGGGCGAGAACTGAGGGTGACAGTCACCCACCAGGCAACTGCGTTGTATGCGCAGCCCCAGCCCCAGCGGGTGATCCTGCGGCCTGAAAGTGTCGCGTCATTTGCCGTCAGCTACCGCTACGGCATCGTCCGTCTCGGAGCCGAGCCAGGGAGCTGCCAGGCTTCCTTGATCGACGTTCGACTGCCCGCGCGGCTGTCGAGTCTCTTTTCCTACGAGTTTCCCGTGCGGTTCGATGGCTGTGCGGCACGCGATCTCGTACAGATAACACCCGTCGAAGGGCGCTCGCAACCTCTGCCATCGCGGGCGGCGACTCGAAGGTCTCAGGCAAACACCTGAGTATTCGCGGGAGGGCGGAAGACACGGGCCGTGCGCTTGATCACGGGCCCAGTGTCGTCCGGGTGTCGCCGGTGTTCCGGCTCGAGGCGCCAGGTAGTGACCCGCTGGCGGTGCGTCACGGTTTCTGGATGGCACTCCACTCGCGCCGTGGATCGACTTTCGTGAGACCATCGCGTTCATCACGCCTCGGCCGTTTCCCTGCTCGCCGAGCGTCCCTGGAGAGCCCGGGCCAGTGGAGTTCCTAGTGCGTCGCACCCGACAGAGCTCCACGCAGGTGCGCCACCAACTCCGTTTCGGTGAGAGATGCACCGCGGATCACTTGAGCGCTCACCGTGTCGCTCCCGATGAGTTGCTCGAGACGCTCGCGGGCGTTTCGGAGAGCTTCCACTTCGCAGGGGCTCCAGACCAAGGTCGAGGACGGGGGATCGGCAGGTCTGAAGTGCTCGAGTGCTCCCATAAGGAGACCGGCGCGTTCGGCGTCGCCGATCTGCGACTCAATGAGTGATAGGGCAAACGTGAAGACCCCCAGCTGCTGGTTGAGATGTCGCGGGATGTGTCGGGCGGCGCGGAATGCGATGGCCAGATTGGACTGAGCCAACGGGAAGTTGCGGGTGATCGCCAGTGCCAGGGCATAGTTCAGATGCATCGCCGAGGTTTGCACTGGTCCGACCACGTCGGGCAGGTTGCTGGCTTCCCGCAGGAATTCGCGAGAGGCGCTGACGTCGTCGAGTGTCTGCCAGTCCGTCACCGCCAGCTTGAGCAGCACGCTGCTCAAGAAGACAGGCGTGCCCGCGCGACGGAAACATTCGGCAGCCTCGGTGAGGAGGGTTCGCGCTTCCGGCAATGTGAGCGATGGATCGCGTTCACACGCTGATGAGCCGACGACCTGAGATCGCGCTAGCAGGGCCAGACCCTCGAGGCACGGATCGCGGCTCTCGCGTGCCACGCGGAGAGCGGTGTCGGCGAGAGCTGCGCCGCTCGTTGAACCGGACTCCCAGGCCACATAGGCAGCCGTCGCCAGCCCGTTCACGAGAACGAAGACATCGTCACAGTCGCGCGTGACATCGAGCACGCGCCGCACCAGGTCGCGCCGCAGGAGAACCTCTGTGGGCAAGAGATCGAGGCGCTGCAACTCTCCCAGGCAGCAGAGCGCGTTGGCTTCGACCACTCGCGGGAGGACGACGTCGCGCCGCCACGTCTCGCAGAGCGTGAGTGACCAGTCGAGACGTCCTCGCGTGACCACAAATAGGTGCAGATTCGCGATCAGCTCGAGGACGGCGGCATCGCCATCGGGCTCCGTGGCGAGGTAGGCGAGGGCGGCCGAGATGTTCTCGTGCGCCTCGTCGAGGTGCGCCAACCACTCGACCTGCCGAGGGCCGTAGAGTCCCACGCGAGCTCGTCGCGAGAGCTCGAGGAAGTAGTGCGCGTGAGCCTCTCGCACGTCATGGAGTTGGGAGTCGTTGCCCGGGGCCGCGAGCCGCTGCGCGGCGTACTGCCGAATCGTTTCGAGCAGGCGATAGTGCAGGCGTATCGCCGAACGCTCAGCGACGACGAAGCTCTTGTTGACGAGCGACGAGAGGGCGTCGGCGACCGCGGCGACGGGTAGGTCGCTGTCCGTGCAGACCGCTTCGGCGGCCGCGAGGTCGAATCCACCGACGAAGATCGAGAGTCGTTGGAGGACGGCCTGTTCCATCGGACTGAGAAGGTGGTGGGACCACTCCACCATGGCGCCCAACGTCTGGTGTCGAGGAATAGCGGACCGTCCGCCCGTCAGGAGGCGGAAGCGCTGGTCGAGGCGGTCATGCAGGTCGACGATGGAGAGGGTGGCCAGACGCGCCGCTGCGAGCTCCACGGCGAGCGGAATGCCGTCCAGATTGCGGCAGATCGAGGCCACGATGGCGGCGTTGGCATCGGTGAGCTCAAACGACTTGTCCAGTGCGCGGGCCCTCTGGCAGAAGAGCTCCACGGCATCGCTGCCGATGAGGTCCAAGCGCGTCTCGGCGTCATCGCTCGGCGTGGACAGAGAGCGAACGCGGTACACGTCCTCGCCGTCAATGCCGAGCGGCTCGCGAGACGTCATGATGAGGTGCACGTGGGGACAGAAGCGCATGATGGACTCGGTCAAGTGCGCCACCTCGTCGAGCACGTGCTCGCAGTTGTCCAGCACGAGGAGGCAGTTCTGTCCCGCGAGAATCCCGAGCAACGCATCGCGGGCAGTCGCGATGTCCCCTGGCGCGATGCCGAGTGCCGCCAGGACCGTGAGGGGAACTTGGGTGGGATCGATCACGGGTGCCAAGTCGACGAGCCACACGCCGTCCCCGGTGCCGTCCAGGAGCTCGGCGGCGACCTGCAGGGCCAGGCGCGTCTTGCCGGCGCCTCCAGGTCCCGCGAGTGTCACGAGGCGTTGGTCCCTGATGAGTCGGCGAATCTCACCGATCTCTCGTCGCCGGCCGACGAACGGACTCAGCGACGTGGGGAGGTTGTTCGCAAGCTCGGGATTGCTCAACGAGCGCACGGGGGGGAACTCGCTCGGCAAGTCGGCGACAACGACCTGCGTCAGTCGCTCCGGTCGGCCTAAGTCCTTCAGGCGGTGCAGACCGAGGTCTCGAAAGTGGATGCCGTCGTCGATCGACTCCTCGACGATGGCCGTTGTCGCCGAGGAGAGCAGGATCTGGCCGCCGTGACCGACAGCTGCGATGCGGGCGGCGCGGTGGACCTGGTACCCGACGAGACCGGTCGGTGCGGTCGTCGCCTCGCCCGTATGAAGTCCCCTGCGTACGCGAGGCGCCGTGTCGATCGGCCAGGAGTAGTCGCGCAGGAGGCGCTGGATATGGACTGCCGCGGAGACACTGGCCTTGGCCGAGTCGAACACCGCGAAGAATGAGTCGCCGGTGTTTCCCTGGATGTCACCGTCGTGCATCACAATGCCCTCGGTCACCAAAGAATTGTGCGCATCGAGAACGCGCGCATAGCGCTCGTCTCCAAGTCGCCGGAGTGTCGACGTGGACGACTCAATATCAGTGAAAAGGAAGGTCAATGTGGCGATGTCGGGAGCATATGCATACGAACGCGAAGTGGTGCAAGTCTCGTCCGCTGAGGGCTTCCTTAGAAAGTCCGTAGTAGGTAACGAATATGCAGTGAATGGAATGTCAGTAATGCCGAGCCAATCCTCCGAATGGGACACCGCTGGCGGCTAGTGCCGCGACCTCGATGTCGCAGCTGACTCGTGTGCGGGCGCGGCCGCGGTCGATGCGTTCGAACGAGCTCGCGGCCCGACGTCTGCCACCCGGCGCGCGAGGCGCCGTGGCGCGCGGACGAACGGGCGCTCGCATGAGGGACGACACCGGGAGCCCCGGAGGGGACGGTGAGACATCGGCACCGCGGATCGACCGGGTGTGGTGAGCTCCCCTCACAGAATGAAACGGAGCGGTCGGACCGCTGGCTCACTGCTGCGGCTCACGGTAAGTGTTGTGACCTGGCACAATGCCCATCCACGCCGACATTGTGCTGAGTCACGGGGTGCGGGGCGACGGCAGCGCGTTCGGGCCGCGCTGGCGGAGTTTGGATCGAGCGCCAGGGTGGTGGGGGTGCCGCTGCCGAGGTGTGCGGGCAGAACAGGGTTGCCCGCCGGGCAGACCCGCACCGACTGTCTCCGGGGTGACCGCCCGGGCAGCCGCGTCGCAATGCTGCTGGAGCGAGCCGTGCGATGGCGTGACGACGAGCTGCGGATTCGTTCGGCATCGCTCGTCATCACGCGTCTTCGTCCGTGGTGCCCCTCGTCGAGCGCGACGGTGGGCGATGCGCGTCCAGGATCATGAGACGGGGAGAAGTGACGTCGAGAAGAACGCCCTCAGATATGGGGATCGTTATAAGCGCTATGTCCGGGTTGTGATGTTCACAAAAGCCTGAACGTGGCAGTACCGTCAGGTCAGTAGCAATTGAGAGGTGTGCGATGTTTAGAAATATCCTTGTGGGTGCCGACGGTTCGACTACGGCGCGGCGCGCTGTCGATGCGGCGGTGGACATAGCGACGATGTACGCGGCAACGGTGCACATTGTGTCGGCTTACGAGCCGCGCCATGTGCAGTCATCGACCTCGGTGGAGCATCCCTTCATCTACTCCGAGGGAGAGGTGGATGCCCTCTTGCAGTCACTGTCCTACGTCGCATCGAACCGAGGCCTGACACCCGTGTTGCACTCTCACCGGGGCGAGCCGGCCGACGTCCTCCTGCGAGTTGCTGAAGATGTCGACGCCGATCTCATCGTGGTGGGGAACCGCGGCATGAAGGGGATGCGGCGAGTCCTCGGGAGCACGCCGAACTCGGTGGCGCACGCCGCGGGAAGCTCCGTCCTCATCGTCGACACCGTCGTCGAGTGACACCGATCGGCGCACGGCCCCGACGTGGTGGCTGACGACGGTGCGCAGTTCTTGGTGAGGGCCAGCGCGCTCGCGCCCGTCGAGCCTGGGTAGAGGACCGAGGAGCGCTCGAGCGGTCAGTGACGCGTCGCACGGGGCTGGGAGTGCTTTCCCACTGCCTCGACGCGCTGACGTGGCTCGAGATCCTCGCCACGTGCGACTGGGTGACACGCGGACGCCTCTCGAGCCGGTGCCGCGGTGGGCGCGCGTGGCCGGTACTACAGTGCAGGGAGCTGTATCGGGAGCTCGGGTGAACCGGGCTGAGAGGGTGATCGCGCGGAGTGTCCGCTCCATCACCGACCGACGAACTTGTCCGGGTAATGCCGGCGTAAGGAGGAGCATGGACGATCTCACGTCATTCACCGTGGTTTCTGGCGACGCCCACTCGGAGGTCGGACGCACCCTCGTCGAGCCGGTCCCCCAGGCCCTCGGGGTGGTCGACCAGTTCGGCCTGTGGGGCAACCTCGGGGTGAGCCTGCTCGGCTTCACGGGTGCGATGTACGTCTTAGAACCCACCGGCACGGCGGCCGGGGCGCTCCCGGTGGCCGGCGCGTTCCTCTCGATCGTGCTGGGCACGGTGCTGGGAACCCTGGCCATCGCGGCCTGCGGGGTCTCCGGGGCGCGCACCGGTGCTCCGGCGATGGTGCTCCTGCGCCGGCTGCTCGGCCCGCGCCTCTCCTACCTGCCGACCGTGCTCAACGTCGTCCAGCTGCTCGGCTGGGGCATCTTCGAGCTCGTCACGATCGCGACCGCGGCGCACGTCGTCGCGCCCAGCGTGCCGCGCTGGCTGTACATCCTGGTGGCCGGAGTGCTCACCGGTCTGCTGACGCTGCGGCCCTTGGGCGCTGTGCGGATCCTGCGGCGCGTGGCGACACCGGCGGTCGTCGTGGTTCTGGCCTATCTGTCCCTCGAGCTGCTCCGTCACCCGCTGCCGAACCTGACTCACGGGTCGTGGTCGGGCTTCTGGGTCGCCACCGACACGGTCGTGGGCGCGGCGGTCTCCTTCGCACCGCTGGCGGCCGACTACACACGCCACTCGCGCTCGGCGCGCGCCAGCTTCTGGGGTGCCCTCGTGGGCTACGGCGTGACCCAGGTGCTGTGCTACGCCATCGGCCTGCTGGCGCTGGTGACCGTGGCCCGCAATCCCTCTGACATCTACGGGGCGTTCGTGGCCGTTCCCCTGGGCGCGGTGGGCTTCGCGATCTTGGCGGCCCGCGAGCTCGACCAGTCCTTTGCCGACGTGTACTCGAGCGTCGTCTCGATCCAGAATGCGCGTCCCCGGTGGGATCGGCGCGTCCTGGGAGCCGTGGTGACCATCGTGATCACGGTCCTGGCCCTGACGATCAACATCTCGGACTACGAGAACTTCCTGATCCTGCTGGGATCGATCTTCGTCCCCCTCACGGCGGTGTTCCTGGTCGACTTCTTCGTTCTCGAGCGCCGACGCTCCGCCGGGGCGGCGCTGGCGCGCCGACCGGCGATGGTGACGGCCTGGCTGCTCGGCTTTGTCGCCTTCCAGCTCATCAACCCTGGCTACATCGGCTGGTGGGTGTCGCTCTGGACACGGGTCGATGGCTGGGTCCACCTGCGGGACCAGGCGTCGATGTCGGCATCGCTGATCTCGTTTCTGGTCTCGGTCGTGGCAACGTTCTCTCTGGGGAGGCTGGAGGGGCGCGCACGGCGACGCCCGTCACCAGCACGGCCGTGAGCCACCGCGTCCACGGCATGGGTCTCGAGGTCGCATCACCCGACTGGGCTCCTCTGGTCGAAGACGAGCTGGTCGCCCCCCTGACCGAGCTCGGGCTCGCGGCCGATCCCCTGCGCGTGCTGTGGCACAGTCCGCGCCCGATGTCGGCCGCGAGCCGGGTGCTCGCCGGTGGTCAACAACTCATCGTCAAGCGCCACTACGAGTTGGTGCGCTCGGCGGCGCGCCTGGACCTCGAGCACCGCTTCGGGGATCACCTCCGCGCGCACGGAGTCAGCACACCCCGATGTCTCCGCGGGCCTGACGGCCGCAGCGTGGCCAGTGTGGGCCCGTACCACTACGAGGTCTTCGAGCTGGCGAGCGGCGAGGACCTCTACCGCGACGTGCCCTCGTGGTTTCCCTACCGGAAGCCCGAGCATGCTCGACGAGCCGGGGCCGCCCTGGCGCGCTTCCACCGGGCGGCAGCCTCCTTTGGCGAGCCCGCCAGTGCACCCGATGTCCTGCTTGACGACGTGGACCTCGTGAGTGCCGCCGATCCCGAGCGCGCCTGGACTCGACGTCTGGCCACCCGTCCGGGGCTCGAGCGGGCCCTCGCGCCCTACGGGCACCGTGATGACCTGCGAGACGTGCTGGTCGAGCCACTGGCCGAGGCGTTCGCGGCCACGCACGCACTCACCCGCCAGTGGACGCACGGGGACTGGCATCCCTCCAACCTGACCTGGGATCCCTCGAACGGGCAGGTCGTCAGCGTGTTCGACCTGGGACTGGCCAACCGGACCTTCGCGCTCCACGACGTGGCCATTGCCATCGAGCGCGCTGTCGTCGACTGGCTCGACGTGGGCGGGCAAGGCGAGGTGCGGGCTGACCTGGCGAGCCTGGACGCGCTGCTCGCTGGCTACCACGAGGTGATCCCTTTGAGCGTGGAGGACCGGTGGGCTCTTGCCGCCATACTGCCCGTCGCGCACGTGGAGTTCGCGCTCTCGGAGGTCGAGTACTTCGGTGATGTGCTCAGTGACGCGACCAACCGCGACCTCGCCTACCGCGGCTATCTCCTGGGACACGTGGCCTTCTTCTCGACACCCGTCGGCCGCGATCTGCTCGCGCGCATCCGCGAGTCGGGCTAGGCCTGGGTCTCCCGCAAGACGGCGGCGACCCCGGGCGGTGTCGTCGTCTGTCTGGCGTGCCAGCTTTCCGCCCGGGGTGCATCAGCAGAAATGGTGAACCCTCCCGCTGGGGGGGGGTGCTGTATCGGATCGACGCGAGAGCGGTTGTCATCCAGTGCCGCCCCGTTCTTGCACGACCGGTACTCGTTGAAGCCGCACGAGTGCATCCGACGGGGATCGCGCTTTGGCGCCGGTGGAGGGTTCAGACGGGTGCGTCGACGAGGACCGTCCCGGCGAGGATCTCGACGGCGCGACGGGCGATCTGCTCGCGCGCCAACCCATCCGCACCCGCCGCGTCGAAGGCACCGCAGAGCATCGCCAGCACGATGTCGACGTCTTCGCCGGTGGTGAGATCTGGGTCTGGCGTCCCGATCTCCCGAGTGCTCCGGCGGGACAGGGCATTGCGCAAGCGGGGCACCACCCGCAAGGACACGTCGTCAGGGTTCGCCGTGGACGGAGCGAGCTCGCCGCGCAGCGTCTCGACGAGTGGAGGAGAGGCGGCGAGGGCCTGCGCGACGAGGGCGAGCTGCTGGGCTGTCGAGAGCGGGGGAGCGGTGCTCTCGAGGAGACGCGACATCAGATCGTCCAGTGCCTCGGTGGCCAAGGCGCCGATGAGTGTGGGCCGATCGGGGAAGTGGCGGTAGAGAGTTGCCTGGCCGAGGCCGGCCAGGTGAGCCACTTCGTAGAGCGGGGCACTCGGTTGTTCGGCGTAGAGGCGGCGGGCCGCCGCCAGGATCGCCTGGTGGTTGCGACTCGCGTCTCGACGGCGCGAGGGAGGTGTGGGAGCACGGCCACCGGTCGGCACGCGCCGATGATAGGCACGGCGACCTCGACAGATACGGGACCTGCGTCACCGGTAGGCCAGTGACGGGGCTCCTGGCGCCGGTTGTCTACCATGGTGCCGAGGAGGACCGTGGCGGACCTTGTCTTCACGACTTTCAAGAACCGGTCCGACGCGATCGTGCTGGCGGACGAGGTATCGCGCCAGCTTCGCCACGAGGGCTACACGACTGCGGTGCGGCTCCTCGACGACGACGTCGAGCTCGCTCCACCGATCGACGCGACCACCCTCGTCGTGAGCCTCGGGGGCGACGGCACGTTCCTCAAGTCGGCGCGCCTGGCCCACGCCCACGGCGCGCGCATCCTGGCCGTGAACCTGGGACGCCTGGGATTCCTGCTGTCCGTGCCCTCCTCCGAGGTCCTCGACGACGTGCGGCGGGCGCTCGTGGCGCCCTCGACGGTGGAGCGCCTGGCCCTGGAGATCGTCTTGCCCAACGACGGGGCCGGTCAGTTCGCCCTCAATGAGGTGGTGGTCGAGCGCGCCTCGGTCGGCCACATGGTGCGCGTGCGCTGCTACGTCGATGACGAGGAGTTCCTGACGTACTCGGCTGACGGGGTACTGGTCGCCTCGCCGACCGGGTCGACGGGATACAACTTCTCGGCCGGCGGTCCGGTCGTCGACCGCGAGCTCAGCGTGATGGTGCTCACGCCGATCGCCCCGCACTTCACGATCGACCGCTCGATCGTGGTGAGTGGGCAGCGCACGATCCGGCTCGTCTCCCAGAGTCGCGGTGCGGTGGTCGTAGCCGACGGGCGATCCATCGGGTCGCTCGCGGCGGGGGAGTCCGTCCTGGTGCGCCCGAGTGCCGAGCCCGTCCGGGTCGAGGACTCACACCGGTACCGACTGGGTGACCGCCTGCGGGAGGGGCTGCGCGAGGGCCATGCCTAAGGTGCAGCTCCTCGAGCTGCACGCCCAAGGACTGGCGCTGATCGACGAGGCGGCGCTCGAGTTCGCCTCCGGACTCAACGTCGTGACCGGCGAGACCGGGGCGGGAAAGACGCTGCTCGTCGGGGCGCTGACGCTGTGCCTGGGCGGCGAGTCACCCGTCGGCGAGGTGGGAGACGATCTCCGCGTGGCCACGGTGTGGCAGGACGCGCGAGGAGAGGAGCGCGTGCTCGCTCGCGAACTGACGGGAACCGGGCGCCTGCGCAGCGTGCTCGACGGTCAGGTGACGAGTGCGGAGGGTCTGCGCCGCGTCGCCGACTCCCTGGTCGAGATCTACGGACAGCGGTCCTCGCTGCGCCTGCGCAGTGCGGCGTCGGTGCTCGCCCTGATCGACAACTTCGGGGGCGTCGACACGAGCGAGCTCGAGGAGCTGCGCGCACGTCAGCGCGACCTGCGCCGCCGGCGCAGCGACCTCGGTGGCGATCGCGAGGAGCGCACCCGGGCGCGGGCCCTGGCCGAGTTCGAGCTGGCCGAGCTGCGCGCGGCCGACCTGACGGCTCCCGACGAGCTCGACCAGGCCTTGGGCACCCTGGAGCGCTGGCAACGCCGCGCCGCGCGGCGCAGCGCCCTGCTCGAGGCCGTCGAGCGCCTCGACGGAGACCGCGAGATGACCGCGCTGGGCGAGATCGCGCGGATCGCCGCGCTCGTCGAGGGTGCCGGTGAGTCCTCGCAGCTGTCGACCCAGCTGCGCGCCGCGCTGGAGATGGCCCGCGACGCCGGCCACGAACTACGGGCGCTGCTCGACGCCGAGGACCTGGACGAGGCGCAGGCCGCCGAGCTCGAGGAGCGGGTCGGCACCCTGAGTCGGGTCGCTCGGCGCTACGGGGGCTCGCTGGGTGCAGCCCTCGAGACCCGTGAGCGGCTGGCCGCCGACCTCGAGCGCCTGGGGGCCGCCGAAGACGACCTGGAGACCCTCGACGCCGCACTGGCTGCCGCGTCGGAAGCCGAACGGCAGGCCAGCGCGCGGGTGCGGGAGCTGCGCGAGGACGCTGGGGCGCGCTTGGCCGCGGCGGTCACCGCGCAGCTGGCCCGCGTCGCCCTGGCCGGTGGGACCGTGCGCGTCGAGATCGACGGCGACGACGGCTCCGGCGTGCGACTGCTCGTGCGCACGAACCCGGGCCGAGCAGAAGGTCCCGTCGAGGACATCGCCAGCGGGGGAGAGCTCAGCCGCCTGCTGCTCGCGGTGGCCCTGGTGTCGGGTACCGAGGACGCCGTCGCGGTGTTCGACGAGATCGACGCGGGGCTGGGAGGGGCCGTCGCCGAGCAGATCGGCGAGTGCCTGGCCCAGGTCGCCGAGGGGCGCCAGGTGCTGGTCGTGACCCACCTGGCATCGGTCGCCGTGCGGGCCCAGCGCCACTTCGTCGTCGAAAAGGAGACCCGGAACGGTCGGGCGGTGACCACGGTCCGGGCGGTCGAAGGTGAGGAGCGCGTCGAGGAGATCGCCCGGATGCTGGCGGGATCCGGGGCACCGAGCGAGTCCCGGGCTCTGGCCCGCCGGTTGCTGAGTGGTGCCTGAGGGTGGTCGGGCCAGGGTGGAGCCACCGCTAAACTGAGGGCCCGTGGATCGATCGGTGATGGAGACGAAATTCGTTTTTGTCACCGGCGGTGTCTCCAGTTCTCTCGGCAAGGGCCTCACGGCATCGTCGCTCGGCCGCCTCCTCAAGTCGCGCGGGTACCGCGTCACCATGGTGAAGCTCGACCCCTACTTGAACGTTGACCCGGGCACGATGAACCCGGGCGAGCACGGTGAGGTGTTCGTCACCGACGACGGTGGCGAGACCGACCTGGACCTCGGGCACTACGAGCGCTTCATCGACGAGTCCCTCAGCCGCACCTCCAACTCGACGACCGGCTCGATCTACTCGACCGTGATCGCGCGCGAGCGCCGCGGCGACTACCTGGGCAAGACGGTCCAGGTGATCCCGCACATCACCGACGAGATCAAGGAGAGGATCCGGCGCGCTGGGGCCTCCGGGGCCGACGTCGTCATCGTGGAGATCGGCGGGACCGTCGGGGACATCGAGATCGTCCCGTTCCTCGAGGCCATCCGCCAGTTCCGCCGGGATGCCGGGCGGGGCAACGTCTGCTACGTCCACCTGACCCTCGTGCCGTACCTGGCGCCGTCGGGGGAGCAGAAGACCAAGCCGACCCAGCACTCGGTCACCGAGCTGCGTTCCCGGGGCATCCAGCCCGACGTCATCGTCTGCCGCTCTGACCAGCCCATATCCGACGGGCTCAAACGCAAGATCTCCCTGCTGTGCGACGTGCCGATCGACGCGGTGATCTCGGCCATCGACGAGTCGAGCATCTACGACATCCCGGTGGCGCTGCGCCGTGAGGGTCTCGACAACATCGTGTGCGCCACGCTGAACCTGGACCTCGACGACCACCCGATCGACCTGAGCGCGTGGAACGAGGTGGTTCGTCGCGTCCACAACACCTACCGCCGGGTGCGCATCGGCGTCGTCGGCAAGTACGTGACGCTGCCGGACGCCTACCTGTCGGTGGCCGAGGCGATCCGCCACGCGGGCTTCGCCCTGGGCGCCGAGGTCGAGATCACGTGGCTCGAAGCCGAGCGCGTCCCCGAGGAGATCAGCGCCGAGCAGCTCGAGCAGCTCGACGGCATGATCATCCCCGGCGGCTTCGGCGAGCGGGGGATCGAGGGCATGATCGCGGCCGCGCGCATCGCGCGTGAGCACGAGATCCCGCTGCTCGGCATCTGCCTGGGGATGCAGGTCATGGTCGTCGAATACGCCCGCCACATCCTCGGTCTGGCTGACGCGCACTCCACGGAGTTCTCCGTCACGACCTCGGCTCCGGTGATCTCCCTGATGGCCGAGCAGAACGAGGTCGTCGACCTGGGCGGGACGATGCGCCTGGGTGCGTACCCGGCGCTGCTCACCGAGGGATCGCAGATCGCCGAGCTCTACGGGACGACTGTCGTCTCCGAGCGCCACCGGCACCGCTACGAGTTCAACCTGCGCTACCGCGAGCAGTACGAGGCGCACGGGATGCGCTGCAGCGGGATCTCCCCGGACGGCCGGCTGGTCGAGTTCGTGGAGCTGCCCGGTCACCCGTACTTCGTGGGGACCCAGGCGCATCCCGAGTTCAAGTCCCGACCGGACCGGCCGCACCCGTTGTTCGCCGGGCTGCTGACGGCGGCGGTCACGCGGGTCGAGGGCCGGGTGCCGCACCTCATCGACCCCGCGGTCGTCGACGTCGCCCCGTGAGCCCCTTCAGGATCACCGCCGGCGCCACGCTCCTCACCTCCCGGGTCTTCCGGGTCGAGCGACGCACGATCGAGGGGCCGGACCGCGCCTTCCACCGCGACGTCGTCGTGCATCCCGGAGCGGTCGCCATCCTCGCGCTCGACGGTGACGGGCGCGTGGGCGTCGTGCGCCAGTATCGTGCGACGATCGATCGAGTCACGACGGAGATCCCTGCGGGGACCCTGGACCAGGAGGGCGAGGAGCCCCTGGCCGCCGCCCAGCGCGAGCTGGGTGAGGAGCTCGGGGTCACCGCGCGCCACTGGCGCCTGCTCGCCCGGCTCCTGGTCTCCCCGGGCTGGACGAGCCAGGTCATGCACGTCTTCGAGGCGACCGGCATCGAGGAGACCCAGCGCGACCCGGCCGGCCCCGAGGAGGCCGCCTCCACGGTCGCCTGGGTCGATCCCCACGAGCTCTTCGACCTGGTGCGCAGCGGCGAGCCGGTGGACGCAACCCTCACCGTGGCCCTGCACCGCCTGGCCGGGGACCTCTTCCCGGATGCCTGAGGGCGCCCTCGAGGAGTACGTCGTCTGGCTGACCGTGGAGCGGGGCCGGAGCCGGGCCACCGTCGCGGCCTACCGGCGCGACCTGGAGCAGTTCCTGGCCCACGTGGCCCCGCGGGGGATCGAGGACGTCACCGCGGAGGACCTGACGAACTACGTCGCGACCCTGCGCGCGACCCGCGCGCCGGCCTCGGTCGCCCGGGCGATCGCCTCGCTGCGCGGCTGGTTCGGGTTCCTCGTGGCCGAGCGGGTGCTGGCGAGCGACCCGACCGACTACCTGCGCGGCCTGCGCCGGGCCGCCTCACTGCCCAAGCCGCTCGGCGAGGCCGAGGTCGCCCGCCTCATCGACGCGGTGCCCGACGCGACCCCGCGGGACCGGCGCGACCGGGTCCTGCTCGAGCTGCTCTACGGCACCGGGTGCCGGGTCTCCGAGGCGGTCGGCGTGCGCCTGGAGGACCTCGACCGGGCCGAGCGCCTCATCACGGTGATCGGCAAGGGGGATCGCCAGCGTCTGGTGCCGCTCGGCGCCGCGCTCGCCACGGCGCTCGACCACTATCTCGCCCCGGGCGGCCGATCGGAACTCGCCCGCTCGACGCGCGAGACGCATCTCTTGCTCAACAGCCGGGGCGGGCCGCTGACCCGCCAGGGTGTCGACGTGGTGATCGCGCGGCGCGCGCTGGTGGCGGGGATCCCGCGACACACCGTGAGCGCGCACGTGCTGCGCCACAGCTGTGCCACGCACATGCTCGAGCACGGGGCCGACATCCGCGTCGTCCAGGAGCTCCTGGGCCACGCGAGCGTTGCGACGACGCAGATCTACACGGCCGTGTCCAACCGGTCGCTGCGCGACGTGTACGCTCGCGCCCACCCCAGAGCCCAGGAGTAGCGTGTCGTCCTACCTGTACTTCCTCATCGCCGTGATCCCCTCGATCACGCTGCACGAGGTGAGCCACGGGTACGTCGCGAACTTCTTCGGCGATCCCACGGCCAAGGACAACCACCGCCTGACTCTCAACCCGCTGCGCCACATCGACCCCTTCGGCACCGTGCTGCTGCCGTTCTTGCTCATCATCACGGGGTTGCCGGCCTTCGGGTACGCCAAGCCCGTGCCGGTGAACGTCTCGCGCCTGCGCAACCCGCGCCGCGACACGCTCTACGTCTCGTTGGCCGGCCCGGCCATGAATATCGTGCTGTCGGCGATCGGGTGGGGACTCTGCGAGCTCGCCATCCACGTCACCCAGCAGGTGTGGCAGTTCGACCTCGGCGAGTACCTGGGACTCGTCAACCTGATCCTCGCCGTCTTCAACCTGCTGCCGATCCCGCCCCTGGACGGCTCGGCGATCATCGAGCAGTTCGTCCCGCGTCGCCATCTGCCCAACTACTACCGCCTGCGGGCCCGGGCGCTGCCGATCGTCATCGTCCTGATCCTGCTCGACTCCTTCGTCTTCCACATCGGGACGAACGCGCTGGTCGACCTGCAGAACTGGTGGCTGCACCTGCTGTTCTGAGTGGGTGCTCAGAGGGGTCGGGTGAGCCCGATCGCGTCGGCCGCGCGCTGGTAGGTGGCCGCGGCCACCGCCGACGCCCGCGTCGCACCAGTCGCCAGCAGACCCGCCAGGTGCGCCGGATCCTCGCGCAGGGCGCGGTAGCGCTCGGCGATGGGGCTCAGCGCCTCGACCATGGCCTCGGCCAGGTCGCGCTTCAGGTCCCCGTAGCGCTGGTAGCGCGCGGCGATGGCCCGGGGGTCCTCGTCGGTGAACCCGGCGAACATCTCGAGCAGGTTGGCCAGGCCGGGCTTGCGCTCCCAGTCGAAGGCCATCTCGCCGTCGGTGTCGGTGACGGCCTTGGCGATCTTGCGCGCGATGGCGTCGGGGGAGTCCAGCAGGTAGATCGTGCCGAGCTCGCTGGCGACGGACTTGGACATCTTGCGCGTGGGCTGCTGGAGATCCATCACCCGGGCGGCTGAAGGCGGCGTCACCGTGCGGGGGACGACGAAGGTGTCCCCGTAGCGGTTGTTGAAGCGCTCGGCCAGGTTGCGGGCCAGCTCGAGGTGCTGGCGCTGGTCGTCGCCGACAGGCACTTCTTCGGTGTCGTAGAGCAAGATGTCGGCCGCCATCAGGACGGGATAGGTGAGCAGGCCCGCCCGCACGCCGTGGGCGCGGTCCGACTTCTCCTTGAACTGCGTCATCCGCGTGAGCTCGCCGAAGCCGGCGACGCACTCGAGGAGCCAGGACAGCTGCGCGTGGTAGGGGACGTGGCTCTGCACGAACAGGGTGCAGTTCTCGGGATCGAGGCCCGAGGCGATCATCGCGGCGGCCAGCTCGGTCGTGCGCTCGCGCAGCGTGACGGGCTCGACCTCCAGGGTCAAGGCGTGGAGGTCGACGACGCAGTAGAAGGCGTCGGGCGACTGGGCGCGAACGAACTGCTTGAGGGCGCCGAGGTAGTTGCCGACGTGCAGGTCGCCGGAGGGCTGGATGCCGGAGAACACGCGCATCGGCCAAGTCTAGAGAGGTGCGCCGAGGCGACCTCCGGTAGTGTTTCGCCGTGACTTACGTCGTGACGACGCCGTCGTTCAGCGGTCCCCTGGATTTGCTGGTGCAGATCGTCGCCCGACACGAGGTCGACATCCTGGACGTGCCCCTGGCCCCGGTGGTCGACGACTTCGTCGCCCAGCTGCTGGACCCGGACACGGTGATCGACCCGAACGACCTCTCCGAGTTCCTGCTCCTGGCCTCGATCCTCGTCGAGCTGAAGAGCCGCCAGCTGCTGCCGACCGCGGACGAGCCCGACCTCGACGAGGAGCTCATCGGCTGGGACGAGCGCGACGTGCTGCTGGCGCGCCTGCTGGAGCTGCGCACCTACGCGTCGGCCGCCGACCACCTCTACGGGCTGATGGCCCACGCCGACCAGTCGGTGCGCCGCCAGCGCGGCCTCGACGACGGCTTCGTCGCCGAGCCCCCGGACCTGCTGGCCGGGGTGCGGCCCGCCGACCTCGCCCGGGCGTTCCTGCGCGCCCTGGAGGAGAAGCCCAGCATCCTGGTGGCCCTCGACCACGTCACCGTGGACGCCGTGACCGTCGCCGAGACGGTGGCGGTGCTCGCCGAGCGGCTCCCCAGCCAGCCCCACCAATCGTTCCGGGAGCTCACCCGGGGTCTGGGCACACGCATCGAGCTGATCGTGCACTTCCTGGCGCTGCTCGAGCTGTGCAAGTTGGGACTCGTCGACCTCGGTCAGGGGCACACCTTCGGTGACCTGGATGTGACCTGGATCGGGGGGACGGGCACCGTGGACCTGGGAGGGATCGACGTCTATGAGGGATGAGGACTCGCTCGAGCAGCGCCTGGAGGCCCTGGTGTGCGTGGCCATCGAGCCGGTGAGCACCGAGGAGCTGGCCGACGTCGTAGGCGCCGACGCCCCCGAGGTCCTCGAGGTCCTCGAGGACCTGGCGCGCCAGTACGCGGGCGAGCGCCGCGGCTTCGTCCTCACCCACCTGGCCAGCGGCTGGGTGATGGCGTCAGCCCCCGAGATGGCGCCGTGGGTCTCGCGCTTCGCCTCGCGGGGACTCACGACCCGCCTCAGCTCGGCGGCCCTGGAGACCCTGGCGATCATCGCCTACCGCCAGCCCATCAGCCGCTCCCAGATCTCCGCCCTGCGCGGGGTGAACGTCGACGGCGTGACGCGCCTGCTCGAGCAGCGCGGCTACATCGAGGAGCACGGCCGCGTGGCCGGTCCGGGCCAGTCGATCCTTTACGGCACGACTGACCACTTCCTCGACCGCCTGGGCCTCTCCTCGCTCGACCAGCTGCCGCCGATCGAGCAGTTCCTCGTGCCCCTGTCGGCGGCCGACGAGCTCGCCGACGAGGGCCTGCCCGGGGCGTCGTAGTGGCCGAGGAGCGCGTCCAGCGGGCCCTGGCGCGCGCCGGATATGGCTCGCGTCGAGCCTGTGAGCTCCTGATCAGTGCGGGACGCGTCACGATCGACTCGCGCGTCGCGGTGCTCGGCGACCGCGTCGACGGCACCCGCGAGGAGCTGCGCGTCGACGGGCGCATCGTGTTGATGGACCAGGAGTCCGTGTACTTGCTGCTCAACAAGCCGGTCGGCGTGGTCACGACCGCGATGGACCCCCAGGGGCGCCAGACGGTGCTCGACCTGATCTCGAGCCCGGTGCGGGTCTTCCCCGTCGGGCGGCTCGACCGGGCGACCGAGGGCCTGCTCCTGTTGACGAACGACGGACGCCTCGCGCACCTCCTCACGCACCCGAGCAGCCACGTGCCCAAGGAGTACCTGGTGCAGGTGAGCGGCGACCCGGCGCCCGCTGCCATTCGCCGGCTGCGCGAGGGCGTCGAGCTGGAAGACGGCATGACCAGCCCGGCCCAGGTCAGCCGCGTCGCCCCCGGCGTCTTGCGCATCGTCATCCACGAGGGCCGCAACCGGCAGGTCCGCCGGATGTGCGGGGCCGTCGGCCACGAGGTCCAGCGCTTGGTGCGCACGCGGATCGGGCCGATCCACGACGTTTCGCTGGCCCCGGGCGCGTGGCGCTCGCTGAGCGCCCTCGAGGTGCGGCGCCTCGTGGAGTCGGTTGGCCCGGGTGGGGACGAGCCTTCTACGATCGCTCCATGAGGGAACGACTGCTCCGGGCGGTGCGGGGAGCGACGACCTGCGACGAGAACACCGCGGAGGCGATCGGCGTCGTGACCGCCGAGCTGTTGAGCCAGCTGATGGAGCGCAACCGGCTGGACCACGACGACGTGGTCAGCGTGATCTTCACCACGTCGCCCGACCTGACCGCGGCTTTCCCGGCGACCGCCGCGCGCACCATCGGCTTCGGCGACGTGCCCCTGCTGTGCGCGTCCGAGATCGACGTGCCCGGCTCCATGCGCCGGTGCGTGCGGATCCTGCTGCACGTCTACGCCGACGCGTCGGTGCCGATCCACCACGTCTACCTGCACGACGCCCGGGCCCTGCGCGATGACCTCCCCGAGTAGCCGCCACGCGCACATCGTCGGCCTGGGCCTGATCGGAGGCTCGCTCGCCCTGGCGCTGGGGGAGCGGGGCTGGATCGTCACGGGGGACGACCGCGACGCGTCGACCGCCGACAGCGCCCGGTCCCAGGGCATCGTCACCGGGCACGAGCCGGTCCCCGAGACCGAGCTCGTGGTGATCGCGACCCCGGCGCGCTCCGTCGTCGGGGCCGCCCGCGAGATCCTCGGACGCCTGGCCAGCGAGGCGCTCGTCGTCACCGACGTGGCCGGCGTCAAGACCGGCATCGTCGGCGCGATCGCCGATCCACGCTTCGTCGGTGGCCACCCGATGGCCGGCTCGGAGCAGCGGGGACTGGCCGGGGCGCGCCGCGACATGTTCACGGGCTGCACGTGGGTGCTCACTCCGACCGCGGTGACGCCGCCCGAGCACTACACCCGCGTCCACAGCGTGCTGCGCGAGCTCGGCGTCAACGTGATCGCCATGGCCCCCGACGACCACGACCGCCTCGTCGCGCTCGCCAGTCACGTTCCCCACCTCGTGGCGGGCGCCCTGATGAACCAGGCGTCCGCCGTCGCCGAGGAGGAGGTCGTCCTGCTGCAACTGGCCGCGGGGGGGTTCCGCGACATGACCCGCATCGCCGCCGGGGACCCCGGCATCTGGCCCGACGTGCTCTTCGAGAACCGCGACGCCGTCGTCGGTGCCCTCGACGCGCTCCTGGCGCGCCTGGGCGACCTGCGCGAGACGATCGAGCGCGGGGACGGGGACCGGCTCGAAGACGCGCTGCGCCGGGCCGCCGTCGCCCGTCGCCACCTGCCAGGCCGGGCCGTGCGGGCCGACCAGCTGGCCTACCTGCGCGTGCCGGTCTCGGACCGCCCCGGCGAGCTCGCCACCATCACGATGGCCGCCTCGGAGCTCGGCGTCAACATCTACGACATCGAGATCGCCCACGGGATCGAGGGCGTGCGCGGCACGCTGCTGCTCGCGGTCGAGGCCGACCAGGTGGTGCTTCTGGCCGACGACCTGGCGCGCCGCGGGTTCGCTGTGGGGCGCGAGGCTTCCTGATGCGCTGCGTCGAGCCGGTGGCGCATCTGCGCGGGACGGTGGAGGTGCCCGGAGACAAGAGCGCATCGCACCGGGCGGTGCTGCTCGGAGCCTTGGGCGAGGGACCGAGCCGCATCGAGCGGCTCTCGCTCGGAGACGACGTCGCCCGGACCCTCGCCATCGCCCAGGCGCTCGGCGCGAGCGTCGAGCGTGAGGGTGCGACGACCGTCATCGACGGGACGGCGGGCCTCGCCCCCGCGGCCGCGGCCCTGGAGTGCGGGAACTCGGGCACGACGATGCGCCTGGTCGCGGGGCTCGCTTCGACCATTGCCGGCACGCACCGGCTCGTCGGTGACCCGTCCCTCTCGCGCCGGCCGATGGACCGGGTCGCCGTGCCGCTGCGCGCGATGGGCGCGCAGCTCGAGGGCACGGGGGAGCGCTGCACCGCCCCCCTGACCGTCCTCGGCCGCGACGTGCTCACCGCTCTCGACTACGTCGTGCCGGTGCCGAGCGCCCAGGTCAAGTCAGCCATCCTGCTCGCCGGCCTCGCGGGCGACGGGCCGACCAGCGTCACCGAGGCCGTGCGCACCCGGGCGACGACCGAGACGATGCTGCATGCTGCGGGCGTGCGCGTCGAGGTCGAGGAGCAGGGGCTCGGCCGGCGGGTACGCGTGTGGCCCGCGCGCCCCCGCCCCCACGACTGGCGGATCCCGGCCGACCCCTCCCAGGCGGCGTTCTTCGCCGTGCTCGCCAGCATCCACCCCGACGCCGCCCTCGAGGTCCCGGACCTGGCCGACGAGCCCGAGCGCCTCGGCTTCGTCGGGGTGCTCACGCGCATGGGTGCGGCGCTGACCCTCCGGCGCCACGAGGGCCGCGCCTCCTTGCACGCCGTGTCCTCGGCGCTGTGCGCGACCGAGGTCGACGCGCGCGAAATCCCTTCGGTCGACGAGGTGCCCGTGCTGACCGTCGCGGCGGTTGCGGCCACGGGCACGACGGTCTTTCGCGACGTGGGAGAGCTGCGGGTGAAGGAGTCGGACCGCTTCGCCGCCTGCATCGGCCTGGCGAGCGCGCTCGGCGCACGAGCGTGGGGCGAGGGGGACGACCTCTACGTCGAGGGCCTCGGGGGAAGCAACCGCTTCGCGCGCGCCGAGCTCGACGCCGGGCTCGACCACCGCATGGTGATGGCGGCCGCGGTCGCGGGAGTGGCCGGTGCGGGCGCCTGCGTGGAGGGTGCCGAGACCGTCAGCACCAGCTTTCCCGCCTTCTTCGAGCGGCTGGAGGCACTCGCGTGAGCCAGGACATCATCGCCATCGACGGCCCTGGGGGGTCGGGCAAGTCGACGGTCGCCCGCACGCTCGCCGAGAGGCTGGGATGGGCGTACCTCGACACCGGCGCCATGTACCGTGCGGTGACGGCCGAGGTCCTCGCTGAGGGCATCTCGATCGTCGACGAGGAGGCCGTGGTCGCACTGGCCGCTGCCGCCGTCATCGCCACGACGCCGCACGTGAGCATCAATGGCCGCGACGTCAACGATGAGATCCGCTCCGATCCGGTGAACGACAACGTGTCGGCGGTCTCCGCGATCCCCGCCGTGCGCGTCGCCATGGTGGAGCGCCAGCGGGCGTGGGCCGCGGCCCAGGACCGGGGCGTCGTGGTCGAGGGGCGCGACATCACGACCGTCGTCTTCCCGCACGCCGCGCTCAAGGTGTACCTGACCGCGTCGTTCGCCGAGCGCGCGCGGCGGCGCGAGGACGAGAGCGCCCAGGCCCTGGGACGCCGGGACACCGCCGATCACGCCCGCACCGTGTCGCCCCTGGTCCAAGCGGCCGACGCCGTGGTGATCGACACCACCAACCTGAGCGTCGAGGCCGTCGTCGAGGAGATCCTGTCGTGCCTGAGAACGTCGAACTGATCCTGAATCCGGCGCGCACGCCGCTCTACCGCTTCGCGTCCGGGCTGCTGTCGATCCTCGGCCACGTCCTGTTCCGCCCGAGCGTCACGGGCACGTCCAACATCCCCGCGACGGGCCCGGTGCTGGTGGCTCCGGTGCACCGCTCGAACCTCGACTTCATGCTGACCTTGTTCATCTCACCGCGCAAGGTCTTCTTCATGGCCAAGGCCGAGCTCTTCGGCGTGCCGGTCCTCGGGACGGTCTTGCGCCACCTGGGGGCCTTCCCGGTCAACCGCGCGGGTGCCGACCGCGAGTCGCTGCGCCTGGCTGAGGAGGTCCTGCGACGCGGTCACGCGCTCGTGATGTTCCCCGAGGGGACCCGACGCGAGGGACCGCGCATCGGCGAGATCCTCGACGGGGCGATGTTCATCGCCAGCCGCACCGGGGCGCGCGTCGTGCCGGTCGGGATCGCGGGGAGCGACCGGGCGATGCCGGCGGACTCGCGCCTGGTGCGCCCCGTGCGAATCCACCTCGTCGTCGGTCCGGCGATCGAACCTCCCCGCGCGGAAGGCCGGGTGCCGCGCTCGGCGATCGTGGCCGCCACCGAGCAGCTCCGCGAGGGTCTCCAGTCAGCGCTCGACGCGGCCTTGCGCGCGGCGAGCTAGCGCTCGCGCCACCAGGTGCCGAAAACCACGCGGGTGTAGCGGACGCCGAAGAGCCAGTTGGCGCCCTTCTTGGTCTGGCCCGCCTGGCGGGGGTGCCAGACCGTCGGCACCTCGGCGGCCCGCCAGCCCCGCTTGAGGCAGGTGATGAGCAGCTCGGCCGTCTGGTACTGCTCCTGGCGCAGCCGGTCGACGACGTCGGCCAGCATGGCCACGCGCAGCGCGCGATAGCCCGTCGAGGTGTCGGTGAGGTGGGCGCCGGTCATGGCGTTCATGATGGTGGAGAAGAAGCGCACGCCGAGCTTGCGGAAGCGGTCCGAGGTCTCGTCCACCCCGAGGCGGCGCGAGGCCACGACGAGGTCGGCCTCGTCGCGCATCAGGGGAACGAGCAGGTTGGGGATCTCGGCCGGGTCGTTCTGGCCGTCGGAGTCCAGGGTGACCAGGTAGTCGACGTGGCGCTCGATGCACCAGCGGTAGGTCACCCACAGGGCCACCCCGTGGCCCAGGTTCGAGGGGAACTCGATGACGACGACGCCGGGAAACGAGCGGGCGATCTCGGCGGTGCGGTCGTGGCCGCCGTCGACGACCACCAGGGTCGTGTAGGGCTGGCCATCGATCGTGGCGGGCATCTTCTCGAGGACCGCGCCGATGGCGCCCTCCTCCTCGTAGGCGGCCAGTGCCGCGACGATGGGCTGGGCGACGACGTCGGGGTACTCGCTCTTCGCGCGGGCCAGCGCCTGGGCGATGACGTAGTCGCGCAGTCCGGCGAGCCGCCTCGATTCCAGGTCGTGGGCCATCGCTCTCCTCTCGGTGCGCGCCCGAGCAGCGAGGGCGCGACCGCCCAGTCTAGTTCGCCAGGTCCGGCGCCCGGGAACGTCGCCGCGGGTCGAGGACCTCGGCGGCCGTGACGTGGCGGTCCGAGGCCGAGTCGCCGTCGCCCACGGGCTGGTCGAAGGCCGCGTCGAGGAACGCGCCCAGAGCCCGCACCAACTCGCGCAGCTCGGGCGGGGGAGGGAAGTACTCATCCTCTTCGGTCGTGCGCACCACGTCGACCCCGTGGAGAGGCGCCAGGGTGGCGATCACCTCGTCGACGAGGTACTCGGGCGCCGATGCGCCAGCGGTCACCGCGACGACGCCCTCGAGGTCGTCGGGTAGCTCGGAGGCGCCGTTCACGCGCAGCACCCGGCGCGCCGAGGCCGCGGCGACCTTGGTCAGGGCGACGGTGTTCGACGAGTTCGCCGAGCCGATGACCACGACGGCGTCGGCCTGGTGGGCGATCTCGCGCAGGGCCGCCTGGCGATTGGTCGTGGCGAAGCACAGGTCGCTGCGGTTGGGGACCCAGATGTCGGGGAACCGGTCGGTGATGGCGGCGCGCACGTCCTGCCACTCGTCGAGGCTGAGCGTCGTCTGGCTGAGCAGGGCCAGCGGGCCCTCGAGGTCGGGGAGGCGACCGACGTCCTCGACGGTCTCGAGGAGCCGCACGGACTCGGGCGCCACAGCCATCGTGCCCACGGCCTCCTCGTGGCCGTTGTGGCCGACGTACAAGACGGTGTAGCCCTTGCGGGCCCGGACCTTGAGCTCGTGGTGGACCTTGGTGACGAGGGGACACACCGCGTCGACGACGACCCGCCGGTCGAGGCGCGCGGCCTCGATGACCGAGGGGGGAGACCCGTGGGCGCTCAGCATCACCGGGGCCCCGGCCGGGACGGCGGCGATGTCGTCGACGAAGACCACTCCGAGGGCCCGGAAGTGCGCCACGACGTGGCGGTTGTGGACGATCTCGTGGTAGCAGTAGACGGGCGGCTCGAAGATGCGCACCATCCAGTCGAGGGCCTTGATGGCCTTCTCGACCCCCGCGCAGAAGCCCCGGGGCTCGGCCAGGAGGACGCGATCGACAGCCACGGACTGGAGCCTACCGACCGGGTTCTCGACTCTCGCCGACGGGCTCACCACTAGGCTGTCACGGTGACGACGGCCCGTATTGCCACGTTGCTTCCGGGCTCCCCAGCAGATCTTGCGGGCGCGCGCGTGGGCGACGAGCTGATCAGCGTCAATGGGCGGGCCCCGACCGACATCATCGAGTACCAGCAGCTGATCGACGGCCCCGACGTCCAGCTGGTGGTGCGCGCCGCGGGAGCGGCCCTGGCGCGGCGCCTGCGGGTGACCAAGGGTCCCGGCGAACCGCTGGGACTCACGATCGACTCGGCGGTCTTCGACCGGATCCGCACGTGCGACAACCACTGCACCTTCTGCTTCATCTACCAGCTGCCCAAGGGCATGCGCCGGTCGCTCTACGTGAAGGACGACGACTACCGCCTGTCCTTCCTCTACGGCAACTACACGACCCTCACCCGGTTCACCGAGCTCGACCTGGAGCGCGTCATCGACGAGCGGCTCTCGCCGCTCTACGTGTCGGTCCACACCACCGACCCCCACCTGCGGGCCAAGATGCTGCGCAATCCGCGCGGCGCGACGAGCCTGCGCTGGCTCGACGAGCTCTTGCGGGCTGGCGTGAGCGTGCACGCGCAGGTCGTCGTGTGCCCCGGCCAGAACGACGGCGACGCGCTCGAGCGCACGCTCCAAGACATCATCAGCCAGTACCCGCGGGTGGCGAGCGTCGCCTTGGTGCCCCTCGGGATCAGCCGATTCTCGAGCGAACCCGACCTGCGCAGCCACACGCGCGACGAGGCCCGCGACGTCCTCTCGCTCCTCGACACCTACCGTGACGTGGCGACCGAGGTCCTCGGGCGGCCGGTCTTCTACGCCAGCGACGAGTTCTATTTGATCGCCGGCGCCCCGCTGCCCCCCGCCCACTTCTACGAATCGCTCGACGAGGCCGAGAACGGCATCGGCATGTTCGCGGCGTTCGCGCGCAGCTTCGCCGAGCGCCGCCCGATGGCGACCCTCGGCAGTGGCTTCTTCCAGTCGGTCGACGGCGCACCGGCCTGGGGCTACCGGGCGGCGCGCGGGGAGGCGACCTCCAGCGCCGCGGGACCCGTGCGCATCCTGACGGGTGAGTACGCGGCCCCGCTCCTGCGCGAGCTGCTTTCGGCCCACGGGTATGACTGCGAGGTGATCTCGGTGCCCAACACGCACTTCGGGGGCAACATCAAGGTGAGCGGGCTGCTGACCGGGGAGGATCTGACCACCGTCTTGGCGTCCCAGCCCGCCGAGGGGGTCTACGTGCTGCCCGACGTCACGCTCTCGGAGGGCCGGTTCCTCGACGGGCTGAGCCCGACGGACCTGCCCCGGCCGGTGCGCACCGTGCCCACGACCGGGCTGGCGCTGCGCGAAGTCCTCGACGAGCTGGTGGGGGCCAGCGCGTGACGCGTTCCCAGATCGTGGTCGTGGGCCGGCCCAACGTGGGCAAGAGCTCGCTCGTCAACCGGCTGGCCGGACGGCGCATCGCCGTCGTCGAGGAGCACCGCGGCGTGACCCGTGACCGCAAGGTCGTCCCGGTCGACTGGGCCGGCGCGGCCTTCGACCTCATCGACACCGGTGGCTGGGTCGAGCACGGATCCGACCTCGAGCGCAAGGTGGCGTCCCAGTCGTCTCGCGCCCTGGCCGAGGCCGACCTGGTCCTCGTGGTCGTGGACGCCGCCACGGGTCCCGTCGACGAGGACCTGGCCGTCGCCCAGTGGGTGCGGCGCTCCGGCCGCCCCTGCATCGTCGTGGCGAACAAGGTCGATGCCTCGACCCACGAGCCCGCGATCTGGGAGTTCTTGACCCTGGGGCTGGGCGAGCCCGTCGCCGTGAGTGCCCTCCACGGGCGCGGTGCCGGCGACCTGCTCGATGTCTTAGTCGACCGCCTGACGCCGGCCGACGAGCCGGGAGAGACGGAGGCCGGCGAGAGCGCTGACGACGAGGAAGACGACGACGGCGCGCTGCGCGTCGCCATCGTGGGCCGGCCCAACGTGGGCAAGTCGACCCTCTTCAACCGCCTGGTCGGCGAGGAGCGCTCGGTCGTCCACGACCTGCCCGGAACGACGCGCGACAGCATCGACACCCTGATCGACACCGACGAGGGGCCCATCCGGATCATCGACACGGCGGGCATGCGGCGCCGCGCGCGCACCGAGGCGGGCCTCGAGACCTACGCCGTGCTGCGCAGCCTGGAGGCCCTCGACCGGGCCGACCTCGCCGTCCTCGTCGTGGACGCGACGATCGGAGCGACGGGGCAGGATCAGCGCCTGGCCGAGCGCATCGCTGCGGCGGGCTGCCCGGCGGTGGTGGTCGTGAACAAGTGGGAGCTCGTGGCGACCGAGGATCGCCAGACGACGCTGGCCACGCTCGAGCATCGGCTGGCCTTCCTCGGCGACGCGCCCATCCTCACGATGTCGGCGCTCCTCGGCCGCGGCGTCCACCGCCTCCTGCCGGCGCTGCGCGCCTCGGCCACCGACTACGGCAAGCGCATCCCGACGGGGGCCCTGAACCGGGCCATCCGCGACCTCCAAGCGCGGCACCACTCGCCGACGGGCCGGGTGCGCTACGCGGTTCAGGGCGCGACCGAACCGCCCACGATCACCCTGTTCGCCTCGGGTCGCATGCCTGCGACCTACCTGCGCTACTTGGAGCGCGGGCTGCGCGAGCGCTTCGAATTGGGGAGCACGCCGGTGAAACTGCGGGTGCGCGTGGAGTGATGGCGACGTGGTGCGAGCACTGTGATCGGCCCGTCGAAGGCGACGTGTGCGATGTGTGCGGCCGTCCCGTCGAGGCGCCGGTCCGCGAGCCGATTCCCCTACGCTGGAAGTTCTTCCTGGTGGCGTCGGTGATCTATCTTGGCTACCGGCTCTATCAGTTAATTTCCTGGCTGGCCCACTAGTCCGAGGAGGAGTCATGGCCGTGTACGCCCTGGGGGACCGCGTCCCCACGATCCACCCCGATGCCTTCATCCACCCCGACGCCGTGGTCATTGGCGACGTCCACGTGGGTGCGCAGGCCTCGGTGTGGCCCGGGGCCGTGCTGCGCGGCGACTACGGGACGATCCTCGTGGGTGAGCGGACCTCGATCCAGGACGGGACCGTGGTGCACGCCGTGGCCGAGTTCCCGACCGTCGTCGGTGCCGACTGCGTCATCGGGCACATCGTGCACCTGGAGGGCTGCGTCATCCACGACGGCGCCCTGGTGGGCAGCGGGTCGGTTGTCCTCCACCACGCCCACGTGCACACCGGCGCCACGGTCGCTGCCGGCGCCGTCGTGCGCAACCGTGGCGTCGTGCCCCCGGGGGCGCTCGCCGTCGGGGTACCCGCCGTCATCAAGGAGGGGCTCAGCGACCAGGCCGCCATCGCGGAGGCCGTCGCCCTCTACGTCGCCAACGCGCGCCGCTACCAGAGCGAGCTGCGCACGCTCTAGACCTCCCTAGGAGGTGGCGTTGGACAGCTCGACGAGGCGGGAGAGGACCGTCGCGGCGCTGCCGCTGCGCACGCTGTCGCGCGCCAGCTCGAACCCCTCGGCCAGGCTGGCGACCCGGTCCGCCGCCACCAGCGCGAGGGCGGCGTTGGCCAGGGCGACGTCGCTGACCGCGTCCTCGGCGCCGCCGAGGAACCTCTCGACGACCCCGACGTTGTGAGCGATGTCGCCGCCGCGGACCTCGTCGACGCTGTGGTGCCGGCCGAGGACTCCACCGGCGTCGAGCCGCTCGACGCGCACGCCGTCCGCGTCGACGGTCACGATGTCGGACTCGTCGCCAAGGGTCAGCTCGTCCATGCCGTCGCCGGCGCACACCAGGATCGCCTTGGTGATCCCGCGCGAGCGCAGCACCTGCGCCATGGGCTCGAGGTTGTCGCGGTGGGCCACGCCGACGACCAGTCGCGAGACCCCGGCGGGGTTGGCCAGCGGCCCCAGCACGTTGAAGATGGTGCGGAAGTTCAAGGTGCGCCGGATCGGCGTGAGGTAGCCCAGGGCGTGGTGGTAGACGGGGGCGAAGATGAAGCCCATGCCGGCCTCGCGCACGCAGCGGCGAATCGTGGCCGGAGCGACGTCGAGGCGCACCCCGAGACCCTCGAGGACGTCGGCGGCGCCCACCGACGAGGAGGCGGCGCGATTGCCGTGCTTGGCGACCGGGACCCCGACCCCGGCCACGGCCAGCGCGGCCATGGTCGACAGGTTGACGGTGTGCAGCTGGTCCCCGCCGGTGCCCACGATGTCGAGGGCGTCGGCCTCGAGCTCGAACGTCGTCGCGGCCGCGACCATGGCATCGACGAAGCCGGTCATCTCCTCGGGAGTCTCACCCTTCGCGGTCAGGGCCGTCAGGAACGCCGCGATGTGGATCGCCTCGACCTCGCCGCGCAGGATCGCCGCGAGGGCTTGTCGGGCGGACTCGCGGTCGAGGTCGCGGTGGCGCACCAGGGGCGCGAGCACCAGAGCACTGAAGCTCGCCGCATCGAGTGATGCGCGCGGCGAGGAGGCCGGGCTCGTCATGGAGCAACCCTACTCGGGCCTCGCTGGACCCCCAGTACCATGCATGCATGGCGACGCGCTATCTCGAGGAGATCGTCGTCGCGCACCGCCGTCGGGCCGCGAGCGACGAGCGCGACTGGCGGGCGCGCCGCGAAGCGACCGTGCCGCGTACGCCGCGCCTGCGGGCGGCCCTGCGCACGAGCAGCGTCGCCGTCATCGCAGAGGTGAAGCGCCGCTCGCCCTCGCGCGGCGCACTGGCCGCCGACCTCGACCCGGCCGTCGTGGCCCGCGCGTACCGCGACGGGGGAGCGGCCGCGATCTCGGTCCTCACCGACGAGGAGTTCTTCGGAGGATCCCTGGCCGACCTGGGCGCGGTGGCCGCCGCCGTCGAGGTTCCCCTCTTGCGCAAGGACTTCGCCGTCAGCCCGAACGACGTCCTCGACGCCGCGGCCTTCGGCGCGAGCGGCGTGCTCCTGATCGTCGCCGCCCTGGACCCGGCCGAGCTCGCACAGTTGGTCACGCTGGCGCGCGAGGTCGGCCTCGACCCGCTGGTCGAGGTGCACGACGCCGACGAGCTCGCCCGAGCGCTCGATGCCGGGGCCGACCTGGTCGGCATCAACCAGCGCGACCTGCACACCTTCGACGTGGACACCGAGCGCGCCGCCGCCTTGGCCCGCCGGGTCGATCCCGCGGTGGTCCTGGTCGGCGAGTCGGGGATCCGGGGACGCGACGACGTGGCGGCACTCGCCGCGGCGGGCGTCGATGCCGTCCTGGTGGGCGAGAGCGTCGTGACCGCCTCCAGTCGGGTCGACGCGGTCCGGGCGCTCACGGGCATCGCGAGGGTCCCTCGTGGCTGACGCCGGCCTCGGGCCCTCCCTGATCAAGATCTGCGGGATCACGCGCGCCCTGGACGTCGAGATGGCCCTCGGCGCCGGGGCCACGGCGATCGGACTGGTTCTCGCGCCCTCGACCCGGCGCCTCACCCCCGAGCTGGCGGCCACGCTGGTCGCCCAAGTGGGGGAGCGGGCCCTCAGCGTCGCGGTCTACCGCGACGTCGAGCCCGAACAGATCGCGGCTCTCACCGAGCTGGTCCAGCCGCGCGCGGTCCAGCTCCACGACCCGCCGTCTCTCGCGCTGCTCGACGAGCTGCGTGCGGCCGGACGCGTGGTCGTGCGCGCCATCGCGGCCAGCGATCCGTCGGTCGAAGACCTCGACGAGGAGCCCTTCGACGCGATCCTCCTCGATGGCGCCCGGCCGGGCAGCGGCGAGGCCCACGACTTCGGCGCGGCGACGTCGCGGCCCTGGAACCGTCCCCTCATCGCCGCGGGCGGTCTGACCTCGAGCTCGGTGCGCGAGATTGCGGCCCTGCCCTGGGTGTGGGGCGTCGACGTGTCGAGCGGGGTCGAGGCGAGCCCGGGGGTCAAGGACGTGGCCCGGGTCCACGCCTTCGTCGACGCGGCACGCGCGGGACTGGCGGAGCGCTCGTGACCTCGAATGCCATGGGCCCGCCCGACGCCAGCGGGCGCTTCGGCGACTTCGGGGGGCGCTTCGTCCCCGAGGCCCTGATCCCCGCCTGCCAGGAGCTCGAGGACGCCTTCCGTTCGGCGTGGGCCGACCCGGACTTCCACGAGGAGTTCGATCGGGTCCTGGCCCAGTTCGGCGGCCGGCCCACCCCGGTGACGCCCCTCGACCGCCTCTCGGTGCGCCTGGGGCTGCGGATCTTCGCCAAGCGCGAGGACCTCGCACACACCGGCAGCCACAAGCTGAACAACGTCGTCGGCCAGGCGCTGCTGACGCGTCGCATGGGCAAGACCCGGATCATCGCCGAGACCGGCGCGGGCCAGCACGGTGTCGCCACCGCGACGGCCGCCGCGCGTTTCGGGCTCGACTGCACGGTGTTCATGGGCGAGGTCGACACGGTGCGCCAGGAGCTCAACGTCTTTCGCATGGAGCTGCTCGGGGCGACCGTCGTTCCTGTGCGTAGCGGCAGCCGCACCCTCAAGGATGCGGTCAACGAGGCCCTGCGCGAGTGGGTGACGTGCGTCGACGACACCCACTACTGCCTGGGCTCGGTGATGGGCCCCCACCCCTTCCCGTGGCTGGTGCGCGAGTTCCAGAGCGTGATCGGCCTCGAGGCGGCGACCCAGCTGCGTGCGCTCGGCGTAGCGGACCCCGACGTCGTCGTCGCGTGCGTGGGCGGTGGCTCCAACGCGGCAGGCGTCTTCGCCGGCTTCGCCGACGGGCCGAGCCGCCTGGTCGGGGTCGAGGCGCGCGGAGGCTCCGCCGTTGCCTTCGGCGCCCCCGGCGTGCTCCACGGCATGCGCTCGCTGCTGCTCCAGGACGATCACGGGCAGATCACCGAGGCCGAGTCGATCTCGGCCGGGCTCGACTATCCCGGCATCGGCCCCGAGCACGCGCACCTGGCGGCTGTGGGACGCGCCGAGTACTACCCGGTGGGCGACGAGGAGGTCATCGACGCCCTGCGCCTGCTCAGCGAGCTTGAGGGGATCATCCCTGCCCTGGAGACCGCGCACGCGATCGCCTGGCTGGCGCGCGAGGCGGGCGCGAGCGTGTCGCACGGATCCACGGTCCTCGTCAACCTGTCGGGGCGTGGCGACAAGGACGTCGCCCAGGTCCGCCAGATCCTGCGGGAGGGCCATGACTGAGCTGGAGGTGCGGCTACGCGCGGTGCGTGAGCGCCACCGGGCCTTCGTCCCCTACCAGATGGCGGGTGCCAGCCCGCGTTGGCTCGACCACCTCGACGCCCTGGTGGCCGCGGGCGCCGACGCCCTCGAGATCGGACTGCCGTTCTCGGATCCCATGATGGACGGCCCGGTGATCCAGGAGGCGGCGCTGCGGGCGCTGGCCGCCGGGACGACCCTCGAGACCGCGGCCCACGCCCTGGCCGGGCGCGACCTCGGCGTGCCCCTCATCGCGATGACCTACTACAACGTCCTGTACCACCTCGGCCTCGAGCGGGCCGCGACGGTCCTGGGCGACGCGGGCATCGGTGGCACCATCGTTCCCGACCTGCCCTTAGAGGAGCTCGAGCCGTGGCGCGAGGCCAGTGCGGCCGCGGGCCTGGCGACGGTGCTCCTCGTCGCGCCCGCGACGCCCCCCGAACGGGCGGCGCGCGTGGCGAGGGCCAGCCAAGGATTCGTCTACGCGACCGCGCGCATGGCGGTGACGGGACGGTCCGACGATGCCGGAGTCGCACCCCGCGTCGTGGCCGCCATCCGGGCCGCCGTGGACACGCCGGTCTACGTCGGGATCGGGATCTCGACGCCCGCCGACGCCGCCGCCGCGGTCGCCGTCGCCGACGGAGCGATCGTCGGCTCGGCCCTCGTCGCCCAGGTGCTCGGCGATGACGACCCCGCGGGACTCGAGTCGGTCGCTGCGGCCTTTCGCGCCGCGGTCAACTGACCGCGAAGTCCGGCAAAGTTCTGGGCCGTAGGACTTTAGACCCTAATTTCACCTATGACCAGGTTTCTTGGTCGTGAACAAGTTCACGAGTGTGGGCCACCGCAAAGACCGAGCGGGTGGGGGACCCGGTGATAAATGACTAGGTGAGCCGCCAAGACCTGGCGGCTCGCCGTGAAAACAAATTGGGGGTTAATCCATGGCAGACGAACACAAGGTTGCTGACCCGGGCCCGCTCGGCTTGGCAGCGTTCGCCACCACGACGTTCGCGCTAAGTAGTGCTAACGCGCACCTGTGGGGCGCAGCAGGAGCCAGCGCGGCAGTTTCAATGGCGCTGTTCTACGGCGGGTTGACGCAGTTGTTCGCCGGGATGTGGGAGTTCGTGCGCAAGAACACCTTTGGCGCGCTCGCGTTCAGTTCGTACGGTGCGTTCTGGCTATCCGTGTACGCCTTGCTGAACTTCCAGAAGGCCGCCAGCTCGCTGGGCGTCTTCCTTCTGTGCTGGACCATCTTCACCGCCTACATGCTGATCGCCTCGTTCAAGTTGAACAACGCTCTGATCACGATCTTCGTGTTCCTGACGGCAACGTTCATCTTCCTGACAATCGGTAACTGGGGCGCCGGCCACGTCGGCATGGTGAAGATCGGCGGATGGCTGGGCATCATCACAGCGCTGGCCGCTTGGTACGCATCGGCTGCGGGCGTCATCAACGACACCTTCAAGAAGGTCGTGCTTCCGGTCGGTCCGCGCGGCTAAGGTACTGGGCACTGGTGGCTTGCCACCGGACCCAACCGCCAACAGCGCCCGGGCTTTCAGCTCGGGCGCTGTTGGCATTCTGGGGACTGGCGTCCTAGTGTGCGCACAACGGAATCATCCGAACCAATTCATGCAGTAAGCAACACAACCTCAACAACCAACTTCATTCCAACTGGGGGATCCATGACTGAAGCAAAACTGGAAGCGCTCCTGCAGGAGAGCCGCGCTTTCCCGCCCACGGCGGAGTTCGCGGCGCAGGCCAACGCGCAGCCGTCGATATACACCGAGGCAGCGGCCGACCCGCTGGCGTGGTGGCATAAGCAGGCGGAACGGCTGACCTGGCACACGGAGCCAACCTCCACGTTGGAGTGGGATCTGCCCAATGCGAAGTGGTTCGGCGACGGGATGATCAACGCGAGCGTCAACTGCGTCGACCGCCACGTGGCGGCCGGACGGGGGGACAAGGTCGCCTATCACTGGGTGTCCGACATCGAGGGGGAGTCCCGCACCATCACGTACGCCCAGCTGCTCGACATGGTGTGCAAGGCGGCCAACGCCTTCACCCAGCTCGGCGTGAAGCAGGGCGACCGGGTGGCCGTGTACCTCCCGATGATCCCCGAGACCGTCGTGACGATGCTGGCCCTGGCGCGCCTCGGCGCGATCCACTCGGTCGTGTTCGCGGGCTTCTCGGCTGACGCGCTCTCGAGCCGCATCCTCGACTCGGACTGCCGCTTCGTCGTGACCGCCGACGGGGCCATGCGTCGGGGTACCCCGAGCCCGCTCAAGCCCGCGGTCGACGAGGCGCTGCAGAGCTGCCCGAACGTCCAGTCCGTGGTCGTCGTGAAGCGCACCGGCGGCGACGTGAACTGGGTCGAGGGCCGCGACAACTGGTGGGACGACCTGATGGCCCCCCAGAGCACCGAGCACACGCCGGAGTACTTCCCCTCCGAGCAGACGCTCCTCATCATGTACACCTCGGGCACGACGGCCAAGCCCAAGGGCATCTTCCACACCACGGGCGGGTACCTGACGCACTGCATCACGACGTACCACTACATCTTCGACTTGAAGGTGGACACCGACGTCCTGTGGACGGCAGCCGACATCGGCTGGATCACCGGCCACAGCTACATCGTCTACGGCCCGCTGGCCGCAGGGGCGACCCAGGTGATGTACGAGGGGCTGCCGGACTCGGGTGGGCGCGACCGCTGGTGGAAGATCATCGCGCAGTACGGCGTCTCCAAGCTCTACACCGCGCCCACGACGATCCGCACCCTGATGAAGTGGGGCGACGACCTGCCGGCCGGGCACGACCTGTCGAGCCTCAAGCTGCTAGGCACGGTCGGCGAGCCGATCAACCCCGAGGCCTGGATGTGGTACCGCAAGAACGTCGGCCACGACAACTGCCCGATCGTCGACACCTGGTGGCAGACCGAGACCGGCGGGATCATGGCGACCCCGCTGCCCGGCATCACGGCGACCAAGCCCGGTGCGGCGATGACGCCGTTCCCGGGGATCAGCCTCGACGTCGTGGACAACGAGGGGCAGTCCGTGGGCAACGGCGAGGGCGGCTACCTGGTAGCCACCGCGCCCTGGCCCGGCATGACCCGCGGCATCTACGGCGACCCCGAGCGCTTCTTCGCCACCTACTGGGCCCGCTTCCCGGGCATGTACTTCGCCGGTGACGGTGCCAAGCGCGACGATGACGGCGACCTGTGGCTGCTCGGCCGCATCGACGACGTCATGAACATCTCGGGGCACCGCCTGTCGACGACCGAGGTCGAGCACGCGCTGGTCGGCCACCCGATGGTGGCCGAGGCCGCCGTGGTCGGGGCGTCGGACGACACGACCGGTCAGGCGATCGTCGCCTTCGTGACCCTGAAGCTCTCCGCCGAGGAGGCCAGCAAGGACCAGGCACCGCTCATCGAGGAGCTGCGCCAGCACGTGTCGCACACGATCAGTCCCATCGCCAAGCCGCGCCAGATCATCCTGACGCCCGACCTGCCCAAGACCCGCTCGGGCAAGATCATGCGGCGCCTGCTGCGCGACGTGGCCGAGCACCGGACCTTGGGCGACGTGACGACCCTGACCGACCCGACCGTGGTCAACATGATCGCGGGCCTGCTGGAGACCGAAGGGGCCGAGGACTAGCCGGGTGGGCTTCGACTCCTGGCTAATCGGTCAGGAGTCGAAGCCCACGCCGAACAGGTCGAGCAGGCGCAGCCAGAGGTTGCGTCGGCCCTGGTGCTCGTCGGCGCGGCGGATGGCGGCCTGCGTCAGGCGGATCAGGATCCAGCGCAGCGGCTCGGGCGGGAAGGGCAGCGGACGCCGGCGCACCATGGCCAGGCCCGTGCGCTCGGTCTCGAGCCCGTCGAGCAGGTCGAGCATCGTCGCCGCACCGAAGCGCGACGCACCCACCCCGAGGCCGGTGTAGCCGATCGCGTAGGCGACCTTCCCGTCGTGGGCCGTGCCCCAGAACGGCGAGAACCGCGTGCAGGTGTCGATTGCCCCGCCCCAGGCGTGGGTGAAGCGGACGTCGGCCAGCTGGGGGAACGTCGTCAGGAAGTGGCTGGCCAGCGTCGCGTAGGTCTCGGCATTGAACTCGGGCTCGCGCCGCACCCGGCCCCACAGGTTGTAGACGGCGTCCCACCCGCCCCAAACGATGCTGCGGTCCGCGGTCAGGCGGTAGTAGTGGAAGCGGTTGCCGGCATCTGAGACGCCCTCGCGGCCGGCCCAGCCGATCCGGGCGATCTGCTCGTCGGTGAGGGGCTCGGTGACCAGCTGGTAGTCGTACACCGGCACTACGTACTTGCGCACCGAGTGCAGCAGGGAGGGGAAGACGTTGGTGGCCAGGGCCACGCGCGGAGCGGTCACGGCGCCGTAGGGGGTGTGGACGCGCATGGCGTCATCGACCTCCTCAAGCCACTCGACCTTGGAGTTCTCGAAGATCTGCACGCCCAGGCTCAGGCACGCACGCTCGAGTCCCCACACCAGTCGGGCCGGGTCCACGAGGGCCGTGCCGTCGGCGTCGTAGATGCCTCCGCAGTAGGTCGGCGAGTTGACGCGCGCGCGGATCTTCTCGGCGCTCAGGACCTCCACGTGGTCGCCCATCTCGTTGCGCCGGGCGGCCTCCTCTTCCATGTCGCGCATCTGCCAGGGCTCGAGGGCCGCGCGCAGCTCACCGGTGCGTTCCCAGTCGCACTCGATCCCGTAGCGAGCGATCGTCTCCTCGATGGCGTTCAAGTTCTCGCGACCGAGCCGCTCGATCGTCTCCATCTCGTCGGGGAAGCGGCGCCGACCGTTGCTGAACCCGTGGGTCAGCGAGTACGAGCAGAAGCCGCCGTTGCGGCCCGAGGCACCGGCGCCGGTCTCGTACTGCTCGAGCACGACGACCTGACGCTCCGGATCGCGCTCCTTGGCGATCAGCGCGGTCCACAGCCCGGTGTAGCCGGCACCGACGACGCACAGGTCGGCACCGATCTCGCCGATCAGGGCCGAGTGCGACTCGGGTTCCAGGGGATCGCTGTCGAGCCACCACAGTTGGGGCTGCACATCGGCCAGGTGACGAAGGACTGACGGACTCTTGTGGTCCATGACGCTCCAACCTGCGGTTGGACTCACCCTCTCTAGGAACTGCCTCTTTCACCCGGTGCCCGGGTGAACGCCAGTGTCCACCAGCCTCTGACCCCATGCTACCGGGGGCCCCGCGGGCCTACAAGGAGCGCGCGCGCTCCAGCTGGCTCGGCCAGTCGATCCGCTCGCCGAGCGCCTCGGCGGCCCCGAGGGCCCAGCGCGGGTTGCGCAGGAAGGCCCGGGCCAGCATCACAGCGTCGGCCCGGCCGCTGGCCACGATCTCCTCGGCCTGCGCGGGCTCGGTGATCAGGCCGACGGCGCTGGTGGGGACGCCGCTCACCTGTCGCACGCCCTCGGCGAAGGGTACCTGGTAGCCCGGGCCGACCGGGATCCGCGCGTCGGCGACGTTGCCCCCGCTCGACACGTCGATGAGGTCGACACCGTGCTCACCGAGCCAGAGACCGACTTGCTCGACCTGCTCTACGTCGAGGCCACCCTCGACCCAGTCGGTCGCCGACACGCGCACCAAGAGGGGCACGTCGGGGCCGATGGCCTCGCGCACCGCGTCCACCGCGCGCACCAGCAGGCGGGCGCGGTTCCCGAGGTTGCCGCCGTACTCGTCGTCGCGCTGGTTGGACACGGGCGAGAGGAACTGGTGCAGCAAGTAGCCGTGCGCCGCGTGCAGCTCGACCAAGTCGAAGCCGGCCGCGAGGGCCCGGCGGGCCGCGGCGGCGAAGGCGGCCACCAGCTCGTCGAGTTCCTCGATGGTGAGGGCCCGCGGCGTCGGGTAGGTGCCGAAGGGGACGGCGCTCGGTGCGACCGTGGTCCACCCACCCTCGGCGGGCGAGGCGATGAGGTGGTCGACCCACGGCGCCATGGTGGAGCCCTTGCGGCCCGCGTGGGACAGCTGCACGCCGATGAGCGTGCCCTGGGCGTGCACGAAGTCCACGACGTCACGCCACGCGGCGACCTGCGCGTCGTTCCACAGGCCCGGGCACGAGATCGAGATGCGCCCCTCGGGCACGATGCCCGTCGCCTCGGCCATGATCAGGCCCGCGCCTCCGGTGGCGAACACTCCCAGATGCATGCGGTGCCAGGCGCCCACGACGCCGTCCTCGGCCGAATACTGGCACATCGGGCTGACCCAGCAGCGGTTCGGGATCTCCAGGGAACGCAAGCGCAGGGAACGAAATAGGGCAGACATCACAACCTCCAGAGGGGGTAGCGTACCCGCGCCACGAAGGGGGTCGGTCACCTCGGTAAACTCGTCCAACACTCGCGACAAGGAGTAGCCATGCGCATCGCCTCCGTGGCCGGCCGCGCTGTCGTCGTTCGCGACGATGGCTTCGTCGACGTCGCCCTCGCTTCCGAGGGGACGCTGCCGTCGGAGACGCTCGCCCTGGTAGCCCAGATCGACCGGCTCACGTCGTGGTACAGCCCCGAGGTGGCGCTGACCGAGGAAATCGCCGCGGCCGACCTGGCGCTCGACTCGCGCATCGGCCCCGTCGTCACGTCGCCCAGCCAGGTGTTCGCCATCGGACTCAACTACCGCACCCACGCCCTGGAGATGGGTCTGGTGACGCCGCCCAAGCCCATGGTCTTCACCAAGTTCCCCTCGTGCCTGACCAGTGCGACCTCCACGTTCTCCCTGTTCTCCGACGAGGTGGACTGGGAGGCCGAGCTGGTCGTCGTGATCGGCAGCGGCGGCCGGGACCTCACCGTGGAGGAGGCACCGGGCGCCATCGCGGGGTACTGCGTGGGCCAGGACATCAGCAACCGGGCCCTCCAGCTGCTCGGGTCACCGGCCCAGTTCTCGCTCGGCAAGTCCCACCGCAACTACGGCCCGGTGGGTCCCTGGATCACGACGGCTGACGAGATCCCCGATCCCAACGACCTGGCGATCTCGTGCAGCGTCAACGACATCCTCTACCAGGACGCCTCCACCAGCGACATGATCTTCTCGGTCTTCCAGATCGTGGCCTACCTGTCGACGGTGTGCGAGCTGCACCCGGGCGACCTGATCTTCACGGGCAGCCCGGCCGGCGTGGGCCAGGGCCACCGGCCCCCGATCTTCTTGCGCTCGGGCGACGTCGTGGCCACCACCATCGAGCGTCTGGGCAGCCTGCGCAACGTCGCCGAATAGGGGTCGCCGCCCGGGGGAGTGGTCGGGCTGGGGAGATTCGAACTCCCGATCTCTCGGCCCCCAGCCGAGCGCTCTAGACCAAACTAAGCCACAGCCCGTGAGAGGACCATGCTAGCCCACGGCCTAGGCGCCGAGCCTCACGGAGCGAGCCGGTGACCGCCGTGCGCCTGGTCGGGATGGGTCAGCCACGCGCGGGCCTCGCACAGGAACGCCAGCGTCTCGCCGGTCGCCTGCGCACGGATCGCGTGCAAGATGCGCTCGTCGAGCGCGGTGAGGAGATCGTCAACGGGCATGGGGCCTCCTAGCGTGGCGCTGCGGTCCGACGACGCCCGCGGGGGCGATCGGCACCACCCGCGACGTGGTCATCGGGCCAGCGTACGCCGCGTCACGTCCTGGCCGATTGTTATAATCGCCGCGGGTCAGCGTTGCCCCGTAGGCAACGTGAAACTGGAGCCCCGTGCTGACCCTCTACGATCCAACGTTCGAGCACGACGCGTGCGGCGTAGGGATGGTGGCCGACCTGACGGGGGAGGCGACCAACGGGACGATCCGCGACGCGCTGACCATCCTGGAGAACCTGGAGCATCGCGGGGCGGCCGGGGCCGACCCGGCCTCGGGCGACGGGGCCGGCATCCTCCTGCAAGTCCCCCACGCCGCGGTCGCCTCCTGGTTCGCCGACGTGCCCGCACCCGGGGGCTACGGCATCGCCTCGTGGATGCTCAACGGCACGCTCGAGGACCTGCGCGGCGCCGTCGACGGCGCGGCGGCGCGCCTCGGACTCGTGCGTACCGGTGAGCGCCTGGTGCCCGTCGACTCGAGCCTCCTCGGGCCGACCTCACGCTCGACCGAGCCCGTGCAGGTCATGCACCTCCTGGTGCCGAGCGGCGACCTGGTCGACGACCGGCTCGAGCTCGCGCTCTTCCTGCTGCGGCGCCTGGTCGAGCGCACCGGCGTCGCCTACGGCGTGTCGGTCTCCAGCCGCACCCTCGTCTACAAGGGCATGCTCACCGCGCCCCAGTTGCGCTCGTACTACCTCGACTTGGCCGATGACCAGCTGGCCTCGGCGGTCGCCGTGGTCCACAGCCGGTTCTCGACCAACACGCTGCCGCGCTGGGAGCAGGCGCACCCCTTCCACTTCATCGCCCACAACGGCGAGATCAACACCATCCGGGGCAACCGCAACTGGATGACCGCGCGCGAGTCCACCCTGGCCGCCCCCGGCTGGCCCGTCGCCATCGACGAGATCACCCCGCTCGTCACCCCGGGCCGCAGCGACTCGGCCACCTTCGACGAGGTCGTCGAGCTCCTGGTCCACGGGGGCCGCTCCCTGGCCCACGCCGTCCTCATGATGATCCCGGAGGCCTGGGAGCGCTCGACGACGATGGACGCGGCCCGCCGCGACTTTTACCGCTACCACGCGGCCCTGATGGAGCCCTGGGACGGGCCCGCGTCGGTCACGTTCTGTGACGGCCGGGTGGTGGGCGCGGTGCTGGATCGCAACGGCCTGCGCCCCGCGCGCTACTGGGTCACCGATGACGACCGCGTGATCTTCGCCAGCGAGGTCGGCGCCCTGCCGGTCGACCCGGCTCGCGTGCGGGTCAAGGGTCGCCTGCAGCCCGGGCGCATCTTCCTCGTCGACCTGGCCGCGGGCCGCATCGTCGAGGACGCCGAGGTGAAGGACGCCCTGGCCCACCAGGCCCCCTACGGGCGCTGGCTGGACGACCAGCAGGTGTCCTTGGACAGCGTCGAGCCCCGGCCCATGCTCGAGCCGACCTTCGCCTCGGTGCGCCGCCGCCAGCGCACCTTCGGCTACAGCGACGAGGACCTGCGCCTGATCCTGGCGCCGATGGCCACCACGGGTGAGGAGTCGATCGGCTCCATGGGCTCGGACGCGGCGCTGGCGGTGCTCTCGCGGCGCCCCCGCTCGATCTTCGACTACGTCACCCAGCTGTTCGCCCAGGTCACCAACCCGCCCCTCGACGCCATCCGTGAGGAGCTGGTGACCGCGACGCGCGTGACCATCGGCGGCGAGGAGAACCTCTTTGCCGCCCAGCCCGAGCACGCCCACCAGATCGTGCTGGCCTCCCCGGTGCTGAGCAGTGAGGACTTCGCCAAGCTGCGCTACCTCGACGAGAGCGAGCGCGTCCACGGCTTCACGCCGGTGGTGCTCGACGGCCTCTTCGCGGTCGACCGCGACGAGCCCCTGGCCCAGGTCCTGGCCGACGCGATCACCGCCGTCGCCGACGCCGCGGTGCGCGCGGTGCGGGCGGGCGCCACGATCGTGGTCCTGAGCGACCGACCGACGTCAGCCACGTTGGCCCCGATCCCGAGCCTGCTCCTGGTCACGGCGGTCCACCACCGCCTGGTGGCCGAGCACCTGCGCACTCGGGCCGCCCTGGTCGTCGAGGCCGGCGACGTGCGCGAGGTCCACCACGTCGCCGCCTTGCTCGGCTTTGGGGCCTCGGCGATCTGCCCGTACCTGGCCTACGAGTCCATCGACGCCATGGTCGAGCAGGGGCTGCTCGGCTCGTTGAGCGCCTTCGAGGCGCGCTACCTGTACGCCAAGGCACTGACCAAGGGCGTCGTCAAGGTCATGTCCAAGATGGGCGTGAGCACGGTCGCCAGCTACCTGGGCTCCGAGCTCTTCGAGGTCGTCGGGCTCGGACCGCGCCTGGTGGCGCAGTTCTTCCCCAACCTGACGTCGCGCATCGGCGGCGCCGAACTCGACCGCATCGCCCGCGACGTGCGCCGGTGGCACCGCCTGGCCTACCAGGACGAGCCGCGGGTCGGGGACCCCCTGGACAACCCGGGGGAGTACCAGTGGCGCCGCGACGGCGAGCTGCACCTCTTCAACCCGGCCACCGTCCAGAAGCTCCAGCACGCCACGCGCGAGGGGCGCTACGACATCTTCCAGGAGTACACGCGGATGGTCGACGACCAGTCCGGCGGACGCCTGACCCTGCGCTCCCTCTTGGAGCTGCGCCCCGCACCGGTCCCCGTGCCCCTCGACGAGGTGGAGAGCGAGGCCTCGATCATCGCGCGCTTCTCCACCGGGGCGATGTCCTACGGGTCCATCAGCGAGGAGGCGCACACCACGCTGGCCATCGCCATGAACCGCCTGGGCGGGCGCTCCAACACGGGGGAGGGCGGCGAGGACGAGCGGCGCTACGAGGTCGCCGATCCGCGCGCCAACCGGCGCTCGGCGATCAAGCAGGTGGCCTCGGGTCGCTTCGGGGTGACCAGCCGCTACCTGGTCAACGCCGACGACCTGCAGATCAAGATGGCCCAGGGCGCCAAGCCCGGCGAGGGCGGCCAGCTCCCGGGCGCCAAGGTCTATCCCTGGATCGCCGAGGTGCGCCACTCGACGCCGGGCGTCGGCCTGATCTCGCCGCCGCCGCACCACGACATCTACTCCATCGAGGACCTGAAGCAGCTCATCTACGACCTGAAGAACGCCAACGACCGCGCGCGCATCCACGTCAAGCTGGTCAGCGAGCAGGGCGTGGGCACGATCGCCACCGGGGTGGCCAAGGCCCACGCCGACGTGATCCTCATCTCCGGGCACGACGGGGGCACCGGGGCCGCGCCCCTCACGTCCCTCAAGCACGCCGGCACGCCCTGGGAGATCGGGCTGGCCGAGGCCCACCAGGCCCTGGCGGCCAACGGCCTGCGCAGCCGCGTCACGCTGCAGGTCGACGGCCAGCTGAAGACCGGGCGCGACGTGATCATCGCGGCGCTCCTGGGCGCCGAGGAGTTCGGCTTCGCGACCGCCCCCCTGGTCGTCTCGGGCTGCGTGATGATGCGCGTGTGCCACCTCGACACCTGCCCGGTCGGCATCGCGACCCAGAACCCGGCACTGCGCGAGCGCTTCACCGGCCAGCCCGAGTTCGTCGAGCAGTTCTTCACCTTCATCGCCCGCGAGGTGCGCGAGCACCTGAGCGCCCTCGGCGTGCGCCGTCTCGACGACATCATCGGCGACGCCTCGCGCCTCGTGGCGACGCCCGACCCCGACAGCGGGCTGGACCTGGGTGCCCTCCTGGTCACCGGCGCACCCGACCAGCGCCACCGCACGATCGACCAGGACCACGAGCTGCGCGGCGCGCTCGACTGGCGCTTCTACGACCAGGCCCTCGACGCGGTGCGCGAGGGACGTCCCTTCACCTACCACGGCACCGTGCGCAACACCGACCGGACCGTGGGCACCCTCACGGGCAGCGCGATCACGCGACTGCTCGGCGCAGCGACCCTGGCGCCCGACTCGGTGGTGCTGGACCTCACCGGCTCGGCCGGCCAGAGCCTCGGCGCCTTCCTGCCCGCCGGGCTCACCGTCCGGCTGGCCGGGGATGCCAACGACTACGTGGCCAAGGGCCTCTCGGGCGGGCGGGTGATCGTCGTGCCGCCGCCGGGTGCTCCCTTCGACGCGGCGCACAACATCATCGCCGGCAACGTCATCGCCTACGGAGCGACCAGCGGCGAGCTCTTCATCACGGGCGTCGTCGGCGAGCGCTGCGCCGTGCGCAACTCCGGGGCCACGGTCGTCGTCGAGGGGACCGGCGACCACGCCGGCGAGTACATGACCGGGGGCTACCTGGTGATCCTCGGACCCACCGGGCGCAACCTGGCCGCCGGCATGTCGGGGGGCACGATCTTCCTGTGGGACCCCGACGACCGGGTCCACGACGCCCTGAGCGCCGGCGTCTACGAGATCGACCCCCTCGAGGCGGCCGACGAGGCGGTCCTGACGGGGATCCTGACGCGCTACGCGGACGAGACGGGGTCGGAGCGCGCGCGGTCCCTGCTGAAGGACTGGCGCACGTCGCGCATGCACTTCGTGCGCGTCGAGACCTCCGAGTACCAGCGCGCCCGAGACGAGATGCGCCATGGGTAAGCCGACCGGTTTCCTCGAGTTCCCCCGACGCGGGCCGCGCCCACGCCCCGTGGCGCTGCGCCGGCGCGACTGGTCCGAGGTCTACGAGGAGCAGTCCGAGACCGAGGTGCGCGAGCAGGCGGCGCGCTGCATGGACTGCGGCATCCCCTTTTGCACCCAGGGCTGCCCCCTGGGCAACCGGATCCCGGTCTTCAACGACGCCGCCTACCGGGGACGCTGGGCCGACGCGGCCGCCCAGCTCTTCGCCACCAACAACTTCCCGGAGTTCACCGGGAGGCTCTGTCCGGCCCCCTGCGAGTCGGCGTGCGTGCTTGGCATCAGCGATGACCCGGTCACCATCGAGCGCCTGGAGTACCAGACCGCCGAGCACGCCTTCGCGCTCGGGCTGCCCGTGATGGTGGTGCCGAGCCGCGAGACCGGCTACCACGTCGCCGTCGTGGGCTCCGGGCCCGCCGGACTGGCCGCCGCCGCCCAGCTGCGCAGCGTCGGCCACCAGGTCACCGTCTACGAGCGTGCCGACGCCATCGGCGGCCTCCTGCGCTACGGCATCCCGGCGTTCAAATTGGACAAGGCGGTCCTCGAGCGCCGCCTCGCGGTGCTGCGCGACGCCGGGGTCGAGTTCCGCCCGAGCTCGCCCGTGGGTCCGGGCGGGCTGGCCCTCGAGGACCTGGAGCGCCGCGTCGACGCCGTCGTGCTGGCCGTGGGCGCGACAGTCGCGCGCGAGCTCCCGATCACCGGCGCCAACCTCGCTGGCGTGCACCTGGCGATGACCTACCTCGAGGCGGCCAACCGCGCGGTCGCGACCGGTCAGCCGTCGGAGGTCGACGCGCGCGACCAGGCCGTCCTGATCCTCGGGGGCGGCGACACCGGCGCCGACTGCCTGGGCACCGCCCATCGCCAGGGTGCCCGGTCGGTCCTCCAGCTCGAGATCCTGCCCGAGCCCCCGAAGACCCGCCCGGCGGACCAGCCCTGGCCCACGATGCCCCGCCTGCTCAAGCTCACCAGCGCCCACGAGGAGGGCGGCACGCGCCGCTTCGCTATCGACACGCTGGCCTTCGAGGGGTCGGCCGGGACGGTCCAGCGCGCCCGGCTGCGTGATCTCGCCACGGGTGCCGAGGAGGTGGTCGACGCCGACCTGGTGCTGGTCGCCGCGGGCTTCCTCGGACCCGACCTCACCGCCCTCGGCGTGCCCGCCGCGCACGCGACCGCCCGCTCGACGATCGCGGTCACCGAGAGCTGGCGCACGGGCCTGGGGGGCTCGGCGCCGGTCTTCGCCTGCGGGGACGCGGTGCGCGGCCAGAGCCTGATCGTGTGGGCCATCGCCGAGGGCCGCAGCGCCGCGGCCGCCGTCGACCGGCACCTCACCGGCCAGCACCGGCTCCCCGCGCCGGTGCGACCGCTCGCGACCTCCTGGTAGACCTCCGCGGCGATCGCCGCGCTCGGTAGCATCGAGCCAAGAGAAGGGATACCGATGCGTAGCACCATGCAAGACGCCCCACTCCTGATCCGCGACATCGTCCGGCACGGCGAGTGGCTGTACGCCAACAAGCGAGTCTTCACAGTCACCCCGACCGGTGTTCAGGAGGCCACGTTCCGCGACGTCAGCCGGCGGGCCGAGCAGCTGGCAGCGGCGCTGACGCGCCTCGGCGTGAAGCCCGGCGACCGGGTCGGGTCGTTCATGTGGAACAACCAGGCGCACATGGAGGCGTACCTCGCGGTGCCCACCATGGGTGCCGTCCTGCACACCCTCAACATCCGTCTCTTTCCCGAGCACCTGACCTACGTGGTCAACCACGGGGGCGACCGGGTCCTGATCGTGGACGCCTCGCTCATCCCGCTGCTGGCCAAGGTCCGCAGCCAGCTGACGACCGTCGAGCACATCATCGTGAACGGGCCGACCGAGTCGACCGACCTCGGGCCGGTCCTGGACTACGAGACCCTGCTCGCGGCCGAGGAGCCCGGGTTCGCCTGGCCCGACCTGGACGAGCGCGACGGCGCCATCATGTGCTACACGTCGGGCACCACGGGTCAGCCCAAGGGCGTGGTGTACTCGCACCGCTCGACGTGGCTCCACTCGCTGGCCTCGACCACGGCGAACTCCATCGGGCTGTGCGAGAAGGACCGCTGCCTCCTCATCGTCCCCATGTTCCACGTCAACGCCTGGGGTGCCATCTTCTCGGCCTTCTTCGCCGGGATGGAGCTGATCATGCCCCAGATGTTCTTGCAGGGCGAGCCTCTGGTGCGCATCATCCGCGAGCTGCGCCCGACCGTCTCGCTCGGCGTGCCGACGGTCTGGAACGACGTGCTGCGCGCGGCCGAGTCGGACGCCGAGGCCGACTTCACGTCCCTGCGCGGGATCCTGGCCGGCGGCTCGGCGGTCCCGCGCTCGATGATCGAGGCGTTCCGCGACCGCTACGGGCGCACGGTGGTCCAGGGCTGGGGCATGACCGAGACGAGCCCGCTCGCCGCCGTGGCGATCCCGCCGGCCGGCACGCCGCCGGAGAAGGAGATCGACTACCAGGTCCGCACCGGTCGCGTCGTGGCCGGCGTGGACATGCGCATCACCGACGACGACGGCTCGGTGCTGCCCAACGACGGGCACACGGTGGGCGAGTTCGAGATCCGGGGTCCGTGGATCGCCGCCTCCTACTACGGCGTCGACGCCCCCGAGCGCTTCCACGACGGCTGGCTGCGCACCGGCGACATCGGCTCCCTGGACGCCGAGGGCTTCATGGTGATCAGCGACCGTACCAAGGACGTCATCAAGTCCGGGGGAGAGTGGATCAGCTCGGTGGAGCTCGAGAACACGGTCATGGCGCATCCGGCGGTCTTCGAGGCGGCGGTGATCGCCGTGCCTGACGACAAGTGGCAGGAGCGCCCGCTGTGCTGCGTGGTCCTGCGCCCCGACGCCACCGCGACGGCCGAGGAGCTGCGGGCCTTCGTGGCCGAGCGCGTGGTGCGCTGGTGGGTCCCCGAACACTGGACCTTCGTCGAGGAGATCCCCCGCACCAGCGTGGGCAAGTTCGACAAGAAGGTGCTGCGGGCCCAGTTCGCGGCGGGCGCGCTCGCCGTGACCACCCTCACCTCGTGAGCGACTTCGCGGCGCTCGCCGACGAGGTCTCCGCGGTCGAGGGCCACGTGGCCGACGCCCTGTTCGACGCGGTGCGCGCGCAGCTGCGCGGTGATGCGCGCTCGGCCGAGCGCGAGCGCCAGCTGGCCCGCGTGCGCCGCAGCCTGGTCAAGGCCGAGGCGCTGCTGCGCGAGCTCAGCGAGGCGGTGGAACCAGAATCCGAGTGAGGGCGCATCCATCCCCGGGGTGCGATGCACGGAATCGGTGGCGCCCCCCGCCGGCGTCCCCGAGTGGCGCTGTGCCTAGACGGTCGTTCCCGCTCCGTTGATCAAGTCGATCACGCGGCGCAGCTCGGCGTAGTGGCGCCCGTCGAACGGGAAGGTCAGCGTGCCCTCACCGAGGACCAGGTCGGCCGGTGCGCCCACCCCGGGCAGGACCTCGGCGATCCGCGCCAAGGTGGCGACGCTGGGGGCGGCGGCGAGCTCGATGCGGCCGTGCCCGTCCAGCTGGGTGAACCCCCGGTAGTTGCTGAAGAAGGTGACGACCTCGTCTTCGATGGCGGCCACGTCGTGGCAGATCCGCACCAGGTCCCGGGCGGCCCCGTCGAGGTAGCCGGCCTCGATGATCGAGCCGGTCACGAAGGCCAGCCAGGACTCCCAGTAGGTGCCGCCCTCACTGTCGGCCAGGACGATCGGCGCCGGGCTGCTCTTGCCGGTGTGGAGCAGCGTCAGGAGCTCGAAGAGCTCGTCCATCGTCCCGACCCCCCCGGGGAAGAACACGAAGGCCGCCGACTCGCGCGTCAGGGCCACCTTGCGGGTGAAGAAGTACTTCATCTCCACCAGGCGGGTGTCGGCCTCCACGAACCGGTTGGCACCGCGCTCGAAGGGCAGCTCGATGTTGACCCCGAGCGTCGCGTCCTCGCCAGCACCGCGGGCCGCCGCCTCCATGATCCCGGGCCCCGCACCCGACACCACCATCCAGCCGTGGGCCGCCAGGCGCTCGGCGGCGTCACGGGCCAGAGCGTATTGCGGCGCCGTCTCGGGCACGCGCGCCGAGCCGAAGATCGTGACCTTGGGTCGGTCGCGCCACGGCGAGAACACCCGCGCGGCCGTGGCCAGCTCGCCCATGGCCCGCACGGCCACCGACAGGTCCCGCACGTCGCCTCCCGAGCGCTCCAGGCGGTCGACCTGCTCGAGCAGCTCGGCGCGCAGGGCGGCGCGCTCGTCGCCGTCCGGTTCGGCGCCGCTCACGGCGCACCGTAGAGCGTGGAGCGCTGGACGAGGGGCCGGCCGAGGGGCTCGACGATGTCGTGGAGGTGCGCCACGTCCATCAACTGTCCGTGGACCGCGCCGGCCGCCCGCGAGATGTTCTCCTCCATCAGGGTGCCGCCGAGGTCGTTGGCCCCCGCGGCGAGCATCCGGCGCACGCCGGGGACGCCGAGCTTGACCCAGCTGGCCTGCACGTTGTCGATCAGGGTGGCGTAGTGCAGGCGCCCGACCGCGTGCACCAGGACAGTCTCGCGGAAGGTCGGGCCCCGCCGCGCCCGTCCGCGCAGGAAGATCGGCGTCGCCATGTGCACGAAGGGGAGCGGGACGAACTCGGTGAACCCCCCCGTGCGCTTCTGGAGCTCCCGCGTCACGAGCAGGTGGGTCGCCCAGCTCTCGACGCCCTCCACCGCACCGAACATGATGGTCACGTTGGAGTGCAGGCCCACCTCGTGGGCCGCCCGGTGGACGTCGAGCCACTGCGTGGTCGAGAGCTTGTCGGGGCACAGGACCGCGCGCACCCGGTCGTCGAGGATCTCGGCGGCGGTGCCGGGCAGCGTCTTCAGCCCCGCGTCGCGCAGTTGACCGAGATAGGTGGTCAGGTCCAGGTTCGCGCGGCGCGCGCCCTCGTGGATCTCCAGGGCGCTGAAGGCGTGGATGTGCATCGTCGGCACGGCTTCGTGCACGGCGCGCACGACGTCGAGGTAGTAGTCGCCGTCGAAGCTCGGGTGGATGCCTCCTTGGAGGCAGACCTCGGTCGCTCCTAGGTCGTGGGCCTCGCGGACGCGGGCGGCGATGTCGTCCAAGGTCAGTAGGTAGGGGTCGCCCCGCAGGTTCAGGGACAGCGGGCCCTTGGAGAAGGCGCAGAACCGGCACTTGAACGTGCACACGTTCGTGTAGTTGATGTTCCGGTTCACGACGTAGGTGACCTCGTCGCCGACGATGCGGCGCCGCACGTCGTCGGCCAGCTCGACGATGGCCGTGAAGTCGCCACCGCGCGCGCGCAGCAGCGTCACGAGCTCGTCGTGGTCGAAGTCGTAGCCGGGCTCGTAGCGCGCGAGCAGCGCCTCGACCGCCGAGGTGCGCACGCGCGACACCGGCGCCTCCGGCGGTGGCGCCTCTCCGCCCGAGCACCAGGCGTCGTCCCGGGCCAGCCCGTCGACGTCGGCCGCGGCCAGGACCGCGGGCCGCACGGCGGCGTCGAAGAAGGTGTCGGCCCGCTCGACGAAGGTCGGGTAGGCCGTCAGCCGCGGCACCAGGAGGAGGCCCCGGTCCTCGGTCGTGTGCCGCAGGGCCGTGATCGCCGGCCAGGCACGTTCCGGATTGACGTGGTCACGCGTCACCGGGGACACACCGCCGAAGTCGTCGATCCCGAAGTCGAGCAGCCATCCCGGGTCGTCGCTCAGGTTGGGCGGAGCCTGGAGGTGGATGTCGCCGGGCAGGACCAGACGGGCCGCCGCGATCGTCCAGTGGAACTCCTCGGCGCTCGGCGGCTCGGCGTGAGCCATGGCGGTGCCGGGCTTGGGCAGGAAGTTCTGGATGATGACCTCTTGGACGTGCCCGAATTCGTTGTGCGCCTCGGCGATGGCCCGCAGGGTCGCCAGGCGGTCCTCGCGCGTCTCGCCGATCCCGACCAGCAGACCCGTGGTGAAGGGGATCTGCAGCTCGCCGGCCGCGCGCAGCGTGGCCAGGCGCCGCTCGGGTGTCTTGTCGGGGGCCAGGCGGTGCGCGGGAAGGTCCGCCAGCACCTCGAGCATCATCCCCTGGGACGCGCTGACCGCGCGCAGCTGGGCCAGCTCCGCGGCGCTCAAGGCGCCCGCGTTCACGTGGGGGAGGAGACCCGTCGTCTCCAGGACCAGCTGGGCCGCGGTGGCCACGTAGTCGACCGTCGAGGCGTAGCCCCGGGCCGAGAGCCAGCGCTCGGCCTCGACGTAGCGCAGCTCGGGACGTTCACCGAGGGTGAACAGCGCCTCGGTGACCCCGGCGGCCTGACCAGCGGCCGCGATCTCCATCACCTGCTCGAGCGACAGGTAGGGCGAGTCCAGGCGCGCGGGCGCTTGGGCGAAGGTGCAGTAGGCGCAGCGATCCCGGCACAGGCGCGTCAGGGGGATGAAGACCTTGGGCGAGTAGGTGATGGTCCAGCCGTGGGCGTCGCGGGCCCGGGTGAACGCCTCAACGGCGAGCTCCTCGGAACCGGTGTTGACCAGGTCGGATACCGCGAAGTCAATGCGCGAGGCGGCCATGGGCCGAATCTTACTGGCGGGCACGCTCACCCCAGCGCGGCGACCATCGCGAGCACCTCGTCGATCGTGTCGGCGACGACGCGCGCGACGGGCCGACCGACCGACACGAGCGCCGCCAGGTCCGCGTCGGCCTGCGCGCGGTGCAGGTCGTGGAAGGTGTAGCCGCGCCCCTGGATGCGCCGCGGCGCACTCGCCGGTCGCAGCACCACCTGGATGACGCCGACGGCCGGCCCGCCCTTGTGGAGCTGGCCCGTGGAGTGGAGGTAGCGCGGGCCCAGGTTGGCGGTCGTCGTGCCGCAGCGCGCGGCGACGGCCGCCCGCAGGGGAGCGAGCTGCTCGCCCGCGCTCAAGGGTCCGTAGACCTGGAGCGTGTGGTAGCCGGGGTAATCCAGGACGGCACCGAGCGATGCCACACCCGCGACGGGGGTGGACTGGTCGCGCGCGTCGGGCATCAGGCGCACGAAGACGTCACGCTTGGCGCGCTCGACGTCGGGCTGGTTGAAGGGGTCGACACCCAGCTGGCGCGCCAGCCAGGCGGCCGCCAGGTGGAGCTCCAGGATCTCGGAGGGTCCGGGGCCGGGGCCCGCCCCGGGCACCGGGATGATGCCGCGCCCGTCCTTGCCCGTCGTCTCGGCGATCAGCTGCTCGAACCAGAGCGCCGTGCCGTTCGCTGCCGGGTCGCCCCCCACGTCCAACTGGCCGACGCCGTCGACGATCTCGACGGCTGCGGCACGCGCCAGCGCGCGCTCGACCACGCCGGCGTCGAGCTGGTTCGCGTCCTGGAGCTCGGCCAGCTCGGTCACGCTCCAGCCCGCGTAGAGCGCCGGCACCAGACCGAAGGGACTGAGGGCCGAGAAGCGGCCGCCGGTGTGCGGGTCCGCGAGGATGACCGTCGCGCCGAGCCAGTCGCCGAGGGCGGCGAGCGAGGTGCCCGGGTCGGTGATGACCACGAGATCCTCGGGCTCGACGCCGTTGACCAAGGCGTGGGCCATCAGCGTCTGGACTTCGACGGTCGTCCCGGACTTTGAGGCGACGATCAACGTGGCCCCGTCGAACTCGGTCGCAGCGATGGTGTCGGGGTTCGACGTGTCGAGCACGGTGAGAAACGGTGCGCGGCTCAGCATGCGCGCGGGCGAGGACGAGCCACCCATGCCCACGAGGAGCGTGCGCTCGTGGCGCCGGGGCAGGCGCGCCTCGATCGTGCTCAGCCACGGACCGCCGTAGGCGCTGGAATGTCGCAGCCAGCCGAGTGCCGTGGCCGCCGTCGACCCGGCGAAGAGTGTCGGGTCGCCCGCCGCTAGGCGCTCGGCCTCGCTCACGCGACCTCGCGACGCCGGGACGCCACGGTCGCCAGCACCGACTCGTAGGCGTCGACGAAGGCCTGCACGCCCTCGGCCTCCAGCCGGGCGGCCGTGGCCGCGAGGTCGACGCCGGCCGGCAGGTCGCCCAGCTCGTCGATCAGGGCGCGGCGCGCGCGGGCATCGGTCAGCGGCGAGAGCTCCCAGTCCTCGCGACGGCTCGCCGCCTCGAGGGTCGCGTCCGGCATGGTGTTGACCGTCGAGGGGGCGGCCAGGGGAGCCACGTAGAGCAGCTCGTCGTAGTCGGGGTTCTTCACCGACGTCGATGCCCACAGCGGGCGCTGGATGGGGGCGCGGTGGGCCAGCTGCTGGCGCGTGCGGGGCTCGGCGCTGCGCTGGAGGAACCGCTCGTAGACCGCGGCCACCTGGGCGTTGGCCGTACGCCCCCGGTGCGGGTCGCCTGGTGCGAGCTGGGCGTCCACGGCGGTGTCGACACGCGACACGAACACCGAGGCCACGCTGGCGATGCGAGCCAAGTCGTCGCCGGCCGCGTCGGCCCGCTCGATGCCTTCGAGCCACGCCGTGAACACCTGGTCGTAGCGCTCGACCGAGAAGATCAGGGTCACGTTGACGCTGATGCCCCGGGCCAGGACGCGGGGGATCGCCTCGAGGCCCTCGTCGGTGGCGGGGATCTTGATCAGGAGGTTCTCGGTCCCCACGGCCGCCGACAGGCGTTCGGCCGCCTGCACCGTGCCCTCGACGTCGAAGGCCAGGCGGGGGTCCACCTCGAGGGAGACGAAGCCATCGGTGAACTCTGTCTGGCGCGCGGCGAACGCTGCGCGCGACGCGCTGTAGATGGGGTCGAGCACCGCGCACGCGTCGCGGACGTCGCGCATGGCCAGCTCCTCGAAGAGCTCCTCGTCGCTGCGTCCTCCGCCGTCGCGCAGGCCCGCGGCGTAGGCGTCGCTCGTCGCCAGGGCCTTGGCGAAGATCGACGGGTTGGAGGTCACCCCGCGCACGCCCTGGTCCACCAGAGCCTGCAGGGTGCCGTCGTCGAGCCAGTCGCGACGGATGTTGTCGATCCAGGGACTCTGTCCGTGGCCCGAGAAGAGTTGGTGTAGGCCGGTCATGCTTGTAGCTCCAGTCGGGTGCGGACGTGGTCGACGACGGTGTCGGCCGTCATGGCGAGGTGGGTCATGGCGTAGCTGCCCGGTGCGGACAGTCCGAAGCGGTCGATGCCGATCGCGTCGTCGACGTAGCGGTGCCACCCGAGCGTCGCACCGGCCTCGAGGGACACCGAGGGGACGTCGCGGCGCAGGACGCTCGCCTGGTAGGACGCCGGCTGGGCGGCGAAGCACGTCCAGCAGGGCAGTGCCACCACGCGCACCGCAATGCCCTCGGCCTCGAGGGCGTCAGCGGCCTCGAGGCACGTGGCGACCTCCGAGCCCGTCGCCATCAGGCTGAAACGCGCGTCATCCCGCTCGCGCACCACGTACCCGCCGTGGGCGACGCCGGCGGCCGACGCGGCGGCCTCCTCGGGTCCCCACACGGGCACGTCCTGGCGCGACAGGACCAGGGCCGTGGGCCGGGGTGACGGGTCGCGCAGCAGCGCCTCGACGACCCGCAAGGTCTCGTTGGCGTCGCCCGGTCGCACGACGTGCAGGTTCGGCATCGCCCGCAGGCTCATGAGGTGCTCGACGGGCTGATGTGTGGGCCCGTCCTCACCGACCGCGACCGAGTCGTGGGTGAACACGAAGGTCGCGGGCGCCTCGCTGAGCGCGGCCAGTCGCAGGGCCGGCCGAGCGTAGTCGCTGAACACGAAGAAGGTGGACCCGAAGGGGCGCACGCCGCCGTGGCTGGCCTGGCCCACCAGGATCGCGGCCATGGCGAACTCTCGAACCCCGTAGTGGATCTGGCGACCGGCCGGGTCCTCCCGGCTCTGGCGCGGGCCCGGCAGGCGCACCCCGGTGTTCTCGGTCAGGTCGGCCGACCCCGCCGTCAGGCCCGGCGTCGCGGGAGCCCACGAGTCCAGGGCCCGCTGGAGTGCCTTGCGGGTCGCGACGCGGCTGCCCGCCGCGTAGGGGGGCGCCGCGGCATCGCCCGTGAGCGCCCCGGCGCTCGCCAGCTGGGCGCGCAGGCGCGCGCCGCGCTCTCCGGCGGCCGCCACGGCAGCCTCCCAGGCACGGTGCTCGCGCGACTTCGCGGCCACGCTCTCGCGCAGCAGCCCCGGCAGGGTGGGATCGAGGGGGAACGGGACGTCGTCGAGGCCCAGACGGGCCTTGACGTCGCTGATGACCGTGGGGGAGAACGGTGCGCCGTGCGCCTCGCGCCGGTCCTGCATCTCGGGGGAGGGAAAGCCGATGTGCGAGCGCACGACCACCAGGGTGGGCCGCTCCCTCTCGTCCATCGCCGCGCGCCCGGCGTGCTCCAGGGCCTCGAGGTTGTTGGCCGACTCGCCGAGCTCGATCACGTTCCAGCCGTAGGCCCGGAACCGTGCCGGGGTGTCGTCGGCACGGGCCAGCTCGGTCGGGCCGTCGATCGTGATGTGGTTGTCGTCGTAGAAGACCGTCAGCCGGTCCAGCCCCCACACGCCGGCCAGGGACGCCGCCTCGTGGCTGATGCCCTCTTCTAAGCAGCCGTCGCCGGCGATCACCCAGGTGCGGTGGCCCACCAGGTCCTCGCCGTAGTCGGCCCGCAGGATCCGCTCGGCCAGGGCCAGGCCCACCGCGTTGGCCAGACCCTGGCCGAGCGGGCCCGTCGTGACCTCGACGGTCGGGGTCACGCCGCGCTCGGGATGGCCCGGGGTCTTCGAGTGGGGCTGGCGAAAGGCTTCCAGGTCCTGGGAAGTCACGTCGTAGCCGAACAGGTAGGCGAGCGAGTACTGGAGCATCGAGGCGTGCCCGGCGCTCAAGACGAAGCGATCCCGGTCCGGCCAGGTGGGATCGGCGGGATCGTGGCGCAAGAGCCGCGAGAAGAGCGTCACGCCCAAGGGGGCCAGGGCCATCGCCGTGCCGCTGTGCCCCGATTGGGCCCGCGCCGGCGCGTCCAGGGCCAGGGCCACGATCTCGCGGATGGCGCGGCCCTCCAGGTCGGTCGCCCCCGCGTACAGATCGTCAGTCATGGGCAAAAGCGTAGTGAAGTTCCTCTCGACGCACGGTTGACGGTAGCGTCGCCCCATGCTTCAGGTTCCACCCAACTGCGACCTCAGCCTGGGACTGCGACGCGTGGCGAGCGACGACCCGGCCCAGAGCGTCTGGACCATCGAGGTCGACGAGCGCTTCACCAATCCGATGGGGGTCCTCCAGGGGGGCTTCCTCGCCGCCATCGCCGACTCGGCTATGGGTGCCGCAGTCGTCCAGGCGGCGACGGGAGCCGTGCGCGTCGCCAACACCGACCTGCGGGTCTCCCTGCTGCGGCCGGTGCGCCCGGGGGCCACCCTCACCTGCGCCGCCCAGGTCCGGCGCATCGGACGCACCGTGGCCTTCACCGACGCCACCGTGCGCGACCAGCACGACCATCTCGTCGCCACGGCCAGCTCCACATTCGTCGTGAGCCCTCGGTGAGTAGGCTGGCGCCATGAAGGTGCCATGGTGGCGTCGCCTGTTCCCCGGTATCTCGCTGCGCCGTGATGTCGATGACATCAAGTCCCTGTTCGGGCGCTACGTCCGTGAGGAGACCGTCGAACCGGTCAAGCGCATCGCCCGCTACGCCGCCTTCGGGGCGGCGGGCAGCATCTTCGTCGGCTTCGGGACTCTGATGCTGCTGGTCGCCCTGTTGCGGTTCCTGCAGCACTTCCGCGTCTTGGACGGCTCCCTGTCGTGGCTGCCCTACCTGATCGTCGCGGTCGTCGCCCTCGGGGTGCTGGCCTTGACCGCCTGGCGCATCGTCGGCGACACCTCGGTGCGTCGTCGCCTCAAGGACCCGTCATGACGACCTCGACCACGCGCCACGACCTGGAACGCGCGGTGCGCGAGCTGGTCCCCTCCACGCAGATCCGCGCGTGGCGCGACGACCCGGCGACCACCGCTCTGGCGGGAGCCGGCGGCCTGGTCACCGGCTTCCTCTGGGGATTCTGGCGCGCCCGCCGGCGGGCCCGCGCCAAAGCGCGCGCCTCGCGCCGATGATGCGCCGCGTGCTACGCGTGGGAGCGGCCCTGGCCGCCGCCCGGGCCCTGCGACGCGCCTCGCCCTCCTGGGCGGTCGTCGCCGTGCTCCTGGTCGTGGTGCGGGTCTTGAACCGCGCCTCGCGGCCGCGGCCCACCGACGCATGAACGCCGACCTGCGCGAGGGGGAGCGCGTCCTCCTGATCGACGCCAAGGACCGGCGCTACCTCGTGACCCTCCAGAGCGGCGCGGCGTTCCACACCCACTCGGGCATCGTGGCCCACGACGACGTCATCGGCCAGCCCGAGGGCTCCCTGGTCGGCGCCGCCGGCTCGGAGCGCCGGTTCCTGGTGCTGCGCCCGACCCTGGCCGAGATCGTCCTCAAGATGCCGCGCGGCGCCCAGGTGATCTACCCCAAGGACCTCGGGGCGATCCTGATGCGCGCGGACATCGGGCCCGGACAGCGCGTCTTCGAGGCGGGTGTCGGCTCGGGCGCCCTGTCGATGGCCCTGTTGCGCGCGGGCGCCACGGTGCACGCCTACGAGCTGCGCGAGGACTTCGCCCACCAGGCCCGGCGCAACGTCGAGGCCTTCCTCGGCCCCGACGTCGCCTACGAGATCGAGATCCGCGACGCCACCGCGGGGATCGACGAGCGCGACCTGGATCGCGTCCTGCTCGACCTGCCCGAGCCCTGGCTGGTCGTCGAGCACGCCGCCGTCGCCATCCGTCCTGGTGGCATCCTGCTCTCGTACCTCCCGAGCATCACCCAGGTGCAGCGCGTGCGCGATGCCCTGCGGGCTTACGGCTTCGGCCAGGTCGAGACCGTCGAAGTCCTCGAGCGGGGCTGGCACATCGACGGTCGCGCCGTGCGACCGGACCACCGCATGGTGGCGCACACCGGGTTCTTGACCACCGCGCGCCGCCTGGTGCGCGGGGCAGACGAGCTCAGTCCTGCTCGATGAAGATGCACTCCCCGGGGCACTCCTCGGAGGCCTCGACCACGGCGTCCTCCTGGTCGGGTGGCACAACGGCCACTCCCGCGGCTCCGCCGGGGTTGTTCTTGACGCTGTCGCCCTCTTTGACGTAGGCCAGTCCGTCGTCGAGCAGGGTGAAGACCGGCGGGCAGATCTCTTCGCACAGACCATCTCCCGTGCACAGATCCTGGTCGATCCACACCTTCATGCGTCCTCCTCGGTGACAGTGCGGCCACTCTAGCGGTCGATCTCGACACCCTCGTAGCCGAAGCCAAGAGCGAAGTCTAGGGTGAGGCCATGGGCCAATTCGATGACGACGAGCGCGAGGACGAAGTGCCCAGCGAAGGCCGTGCGTGGCGCCAGCGGGTCGACGAACTCGAGGAGCGCCTCCTCGAGACGCGGGGCCAGTTGGCCCAGGCCCGCTCCAACAACGAGAAGCTGAGCATCACCATCCAGCAGACCCGCGACCAGATCGCGGCCCTGCGCGACGAGGTCGACAAGCTCACCCAGCCCCCCACCGTCTACGGCACCTTCCTGGGCTTCAACGAGGACGGCACCGTGGACATCTTCTCGGCCGGGCGCAAGATGCGCGTGGCCCTGCACCCGAGCCTCGATCCCCAGCAGGTCGAGCGCGGCCACGAGGTCGTGCTCAACGAGTCCTTCGCCGTGATCGGGGTGCGCGAGGCCGACGGCCAGGGCGAGGTCGTCACCGTCAAGGAGACCCTCGCCGACCACCGTGTGATCATCTACGGACACACCGACGAGGAGCGCGTCGTGGAGCGCGCCGAGTCCCTGCGCGACGTCCGCCTGCGCAGCGGGGACACGGTCCTGCTCGATCACCGCAGCCACCTGCTGACCGAGCGCCTCAGCCGCCAGGAGGCCGAGTCCCTGATCCTGGAGGAGGTGCCCAACATCACCTACCAGGACGTGGGCGGTCTGGACGCCCAGATCGAGCAGATCACCGACGCCGTCGAGCTGCCGTACCTGCACCGGGACCTCTTCTCGCGCTACGAGCTGCCCGCGCCCAAGGGGATCCTCCTCTACGGCCCGCCGGGGTGCGGCAAGACCCTCATCGCCAAGGCGGTCGCCAACTCGCTCGCCACCAAGGTGGGCGAGCTGCGGGGCAACCAGAACGTCCGCTCGTACTTCTTGAACATCAAGGGCCCCGAGCTGCTGAACAAGTACGTCGGCGAGACCGAGCGCCAGATCCGCCTGGTCTTCCAGCGCGCCCGCGAGAAGTCCGAGGAGGGCGTCCCGGTCATCGTGTTCTTCGACGAGATGGACTCGCTCTTCCGCACGCGCGGGACCGGGATCAGCTCCGACGTGGAGTCGACGATCGTCCCCCAGCTGCTGGCCGAGATCGACGGCGTCGAGTCGCTGCGCGACGTCATCGTGATCGGCGCGACCAACCGGGAGGACCTGATCGACCCGGCGATCCTGCGCCCGGGTCGCCTGGACGTCAAGATCAAGATCGAGCGCCCCGACGCCGAGGCCGCCGCCCAGATCTTCTCGCGCTACCTGCGCCCGGGCGTGCCCGTCGACCCCGACGAGCAGGCCACCCTGGGCGGCGGCGACGCCAACAAGGCCCTCCAGGCGATGATCGAGACGACCGTCGAGGCCATGTACCGCATCGCCGACGAGAACCGGTTCCTGGAAGTCACCTACCAGGGCGGCGACAAGGAAGTCCTGTACTTCAAGGACTTCGCCTCGGGCGCCATGATCGAGAACGTGGTGCGGCGGGCCAAGAAGCTGGCCGTCAAGCGGGAGATCGAGTCGGACAGCCGGGGGCTGCGCCGCAGCGACCTCCTCGAGTCGATCCGCCAGGAGTACCACGAGAACGAGGACCTGCCCAACACGACCAACCCGGACGACTGGGCCCGGATCTCGGGCAAGAAGGGCGAGCGCATCGTCTTCATCCGCACGCTGGTCAGCCACACCCACGACGAGCCACTGGCCGGCGGGCGCTCGATCCAGCACGTCGGGACCGGACAGTACCTCTAGGACATGGCACTCCCCAAGGTGGTCGGCATCGAGACCGAGTTCGGCATCCGCGGGGGACCTGACGGCGACCCGGTGACGTCCTCGACGCTGGTGGTGACCGCCTACGCGCGGCGCATGGCGGCCCCCATCGCGTGGGACTTCGACGATGAGAGCCCCGGGCGCGACGCCCGTGGCCTGGTGGCCGGGCCCTCGTACGCGCCAGTGATCGAGACGCACCTGGCCAACGCCGTCTTGCCCAACGGGGCGCGCTTCTACGTCGACCACGCCCACCCCGAGTACTCGTCTCCCGAGTGCCGCAGCCCCGTCCAAGCCGTCCTCTACGACCAAGCCGGCGAGAACGTCTTGCGCCGCGCGATGGCCGAGGCCAACGCCGAGCTGGCCCCGGGAGAGCGCATCGGCATCTACAAGAACAACTCGGACGGCAAGGGAAACTCCTACGGGTGCCACGAGAACTACCTGGTGCGCCGGGACGTCGCCTTCCGCGACCTGGTCGCCGCCATGGTGCCCCACTTCGTGTCGCGCCAGGCGGTCGTGGGCGCCGGCAAGGTCGGGGCCGAGCTCGAGTACACGCGAGCCTCCCGTCCCGCCTTCCAGCTCAGCCAGCGCGCCGAGTTCTTCGAGGAGGTGGTGGGTCTCGAGACCACCCTGCGGCGCCCGATCGTCAACACCCGCGACGAGCCCCACGGCGACCCGTCGCGCTTCCGGCGCCTGCACGTGATCGTGGGCGACGCCAACCTGAGCCCGGTGGCGACCGCGGTGAAGCTCGGGGCGACCGCCCTGCTCCTGGCGGCCGTGGAAGACGACGGGCTCGCGGCCTTCCCGCCGCCGCCCCGCGATCCGGTGGCGGCTCTGCGGGCCCTGGCCATCGATCCGGCCCTGGAGGCGACCATCGAGCTCGAGTCCGGCGAGGCGTGGACCGCCTGGGACCTCCAGGACCGCCTGTGGCACCTGGCCAGCGACTACGCCGAGCGCACCGGGGCGGGAGCGGTCGCCGAGCCCGACGAGGTCGCCTTCCTCCTCGCCCAGTGGCGCGAGATGCTCGACGGCGTGCGCGACGACCACGACGCGGTGGCCGATCGCGTCGACTGGGTCGCCAAGCAGAGGATCGTGGAGGGCTACCAGCAGCGCTACGACCTGGCGCCCACGGACGCCCGGCTCCAGGCCATCGACCTGCAGTACCACGACATCGACCCCGCCCGCTCGTTGGCCGCACGGGTCGGTTTGCGGACCCTGCACGCGCCCGCGGAGATCGACGGCGCCGTGACGTCGCCACCGGCCTCCACCCGCGCGTACTTCCGCGGGCAGTGCGTCGCCCGCTATCCCCAAGACGTGGTGGCCGCCAACTGGGACTCGGTCGTCTTCGACTTGGGTTCGGGCCCCCTCCACAAGGTGCCCACGGCCGACCCCCTGCGCGGGACCGCCGCGCTGACCGCCGACCTGTTCTCCCGTGCTCCCCACGCACGCGACCTGTTGGCGGCGCTGGAAGGGTAGAACAGAGGGTATGAGCGAGCAGGAACGGATCCAACGACAGAAGGCCACCCGCGAACGCGACGACGTCGTCGACGTTCACGCCGAGTCGACGCGCGGCGACCAGCTGAAGGCCGACCTCGACGACCTCCTCGACGAGATCGACGACGTCCTGGAAGAGAACGCCGAGGAGTTCGTGCGCAACTACATCCAAAAGGGAGGGCAGTGACGTGGGCCTGCCCCTCTTCTCTCCGAGTGAGGACCCCGGCCCGTCCTTCGTGCACTTCGCCGAGATGAGCGGCCTGCTCACCATGCCGGAGCGAGCCATCGACGCCCCCCACGCGACCACCGTCGTGGCCCTGCGCTACGCCGAGGGCGTCGTCATGGTGGGCGACCGCCGGGCCACCGCGGGCTACATCGCGAACCGCGACGTGCGCAAGATCGAGGCGGCTGACGCCTTCACGGCGATCGCCATCTCGGGCAGCGCCGCGCGCGGCATGGAGTTCATCCGCCTGGCCCAGCTGTCCTTCGAGCACTACCAGAAGATGACCGACGCCGACCTGACCCTCGAGGGCAAGGCCAACTACCTCTCGCCGCTCATCCAGCGCAACAACCTGTCCAGCCCGCTGGTGGTGGTGCCCCTGCTGGCCGGGTGGGACCCCACGCGCCGCGAGGGCCGGATCTTCGAGTACGACGGGGCGGGCGGGTGCTACGAGCGCCAGGACTTCGCGACCATCGGATCGGGCACGCCGTTCGCCGAGAGCGCGCTGCGGCTCGGGTTCCGCACCGGCCTGACGCGCAACGAGGCCCTCGACCTGGCAGCGCTCGCCATCTACGAGGCAGGGGACAACGATCCGAGCACCGGGGGGCCCGACTTCGTGCGCGGCATCTTCCCCATGGTCGTGACCATCGACGCGGACGGGTTCGCCGAGCTGCCCACCGACGACGTGCGCGCCCGCTACGAGGCCATCAACGAGCGCCGCACCCAGGCCCAGGGAGTCGCCGGGGGAACGCTGCGATGAGCAACTACTTCTACGTGTCGCCCGAGCAGCTGATCAAGGACCGGGCCGAGTTCGCCCAGAAGGGCATCGCCCGCGGGCGCTCGATCGTGGCGGCCATCTACGACGTCGGCATCGTGCTCGTCGCCGAGAACCAGTCGGCCTCGCTGAACAAGATCTCCGAGATCTACGACCGCATCGCCTTCGCCGGGGTCGGCAAGTACAACGAGTTCGACCGGCTCCGTGAGGCCGGGATCCGCTGGGCCGACAGCACCGGCTACACCTACTCGCGCGAGGACGTCGACGTGCGCGCCCTGGCGAACTACTACGCCCAGCACCTTGGCGACATGTTCACCGAGGGACCCAAGCCCCTGGAGGTCGAGATCCTCGTCGCCCAGCTGGGCGGGATCGTGCGGCCGACCAAGCTCTACCGCGTCGCCTACGAGGGCACCATCGCCGACGAGCCCCACTTCGCGGTCGTGGGCGGTGAATCGGACTCCATCCGCGCCCGCCTGGCCGAGGCCGAGCAGGAGGTCCACGACCTGGCGACCACCCTGCGCAACGCGGTGGCCGCGCTGGCCGGCCCGGACCGCGAGATCGCCGTCGCCGACCTGGAGGTGGCGGTGCTCGAGGACCGGGGCACCCGCCGCACCTTCCTCCGCCTCGGAGACGAGCAGGTGGCCCAGCTGCTGGAGCAGTAGCCGTGCTGCGGCGGATCTTCGGCATCGAGACCGAGTATGGGGTGACCTTCGCCTGGCAGGGTCAGCGCCGCCTCAGCCCCGACGAGGTCTCCCGCTTCCTGTTCCGCAAGGTCGTCGCCTGGGGCCGGTCCTCCAACGTCTTCTTGGAGAACGGCGGGCGTCTCTACCTCGACGTGGGCAGCCATCCCGAGTACGCGACGGCCGAGTGCGACAGCCTCGAGGACCTGGTGGCCCAGGACAAGGCGGGGGAGTCGGTCCTGCGCGAGCTGGTCGACTACGCCGAGCGCGAGCTGGCCAACGACGGCGCGCGCGGATCCGTCTACCTGTTCAAGAACAACACGGACTCGGCGGGCAACTCCTACGGCTGCCACGAGAACTACGCCATCGAGCGCATCGAGGATCTCAGCCGCTTGGAGCAGGTGTTCATCCCGTTCCTGGTCACGCGCCAGATCTTCGCGGGCGCCGGCAAGGTGGTCAGCGCGCCGCGCGGCGCCGCCTTCGCCATGAGCCAGCGGGCCGAGCACATCTGGGAGTCGATCTCGTCGGCCACCACCCGCAGCCGCCCGATCATCAACACCCGCGACGAGCCCCACGCCGACCCCGAGCGCTACCGCCGACTCCACGTGATCGTGGGCGACTCCAACATGAGCGAGTTCGCCACCATGCTGAAAGTCGGCACCGCGGCCGTCGTCCTGGCGATGATCGAGGACAAGACGACCGTCTTGCGCGACTACAACCTGGTCTCGCCGATCAACGCGCTGCGCGAGGTCTCCTACGACCTGTGGGGCAAGGACACCCTGAAGCTGGCCTCCGGTCGCGACATGACGGCCCTCGAGATCCAAGAGGACCTCTGCGAGCGCGCCGAGCGCTTCGTCGAGTCGCGCGAGACGCCACCGGACTTCCCGAACGTGGTGCGGGCGTGGCGCGACGCGCTCGAGGACTACCGCGCCGAGCCCATGCGCCTGGCCGATCGCGTCGACTGGGTGGCCAAGTACCAGATGATCGACCGGGCCATCGAGCGCGACGGGCTGGCCCTCGACAGCCCGCGCGTCGCGCTGATCGACCTGCTGTACCACGACACCAACCTCGAGCGCGGCCTCTTCTACGGGCGCCAGCGCCTCGGTCACACCCGCCGCGTGGTCGACGACGCCCGCGTGGTGGATGCGGCCTCGCGGGCCCCCTCGACCACCCGGGCGCGCATGCGAGGCGAGTTCATCCGGGTGGCCAAGCAGTACCGGCGCGACTACACGGTCGACTGGGTGCACCTCAAGCTCAACGACGAGCTCCAGCGCACCGTGCTGCTGAAGGACCCCTTCGAGGCCCACGATGACCGCTTCGAGCGCCTACTCACGTCCCTGGAGCGCCGCAGTGGGCGTGCCCCGAGTTGATCAGGGACTGGTGGGCCGTTAGCCTGGACGGGTGCTGGTGACCCCGAAGAGCCCGTCGTGACCACGCCGGGCGAGGGGGAGGAGGTCGCCGCCGCCGACGGGGCCACCGACCCGACCGGCGAGCCCACCGTGACCGCGCCGGTGCGCCACGGGCGCCGCGCCCTGGTCGAGTGGCTCATCATCCTGGTGGTTGCGGTGACCGCCTCGCTGCTGCTGCGCGCCTACGTGGTCCAGACCTTCTCGATCCCCTCGGGGTCCATGGAGCCCACCCTCATGCCGGGCGACCGCATCCTCGTCTCCAAGCTCAGCGTGCGCTTCGGGACCATCCACCGCGGCGACATCGTGGTCTTCCGCGCCCCGCCGGCCGAGCATGGCCGCTGCGCGGGCGAGACGGCCGACCTGGTCAAGCGCGTGATCGGCCTGCCGGGTGATCACCTGACCAGCCGGGGCAACACCATCTACATCAACGGCAAGCCCCTCAAGGAGACCTGGACGCACACCGAGCCGCTCGGGCCGGCCATCGGCAACGTCACGGTGCCGCCCAACTCCTACTTCATGATGGGCGACAACCACGCCGACTCGTGTGACAGCCGCACCTGGGGCTTCGTGCCCCGCTCCGACATGATCGGCAAGGCCTTCTTGCGCATCTGGCCTCCGTCGCGCTTCGGCTTCCTGTAGGCGCGAGCACCCTCCTACACTTGGGGGGATGTTCGATCTCAGCCCGATCAAGATCCTGGTGATCGTGGCCGTGGCCCTGGTCCTGCTCGGACCCGACAAGCTGCCCGACGTCGCCCGCAAGCTCGGCTCGACCTGGCGGGCCCTGCGCCAGCTCCAGCAGCGCGTCGAGCGCGAGGTGCGTGAGGTCATCCCGGACCTGCCCACGACCGGGGACCTGGCCCGCATGGCACGCAATCCCGTCTCGCTGCTCAACGAGCTGGCCCACCGGGCCGATCCCGGCGACGACGAACCCGGGGAGGACGCCTCCGCCGCCAGCACCGCGGTCGACACGGCGGCCGCCGACCTGAGTGCCCACAGCGGGCTGATCGAGCCACCCCGGCCGCCCGCGACGACCCCGGTGCCCGACGGCCCCGATCCGGCACTGAACTGACCGCGTGGGACGCTTCCGCAACGCCGCGACCGGCATGACGCTGGCCCAGCACCTGGCCGAGGCGCGCCACCGCATGCTGGTGGCGATGACCTCCATCCTGGTGATGGGCGTCGCCGCCTTCGTCCTGTACAGCCCGATCCTGCGGGTGCTCCAGGAGCCCTACTGCCACGCCACGCCCCACGCGTGCAAGTTCCTCGCCACGAGCCCGCTCGACGGGCTCTCGCTGCGCGTCAAGATCGCCCTGTTCGGCGGCCTCCTGTTCGCCTCTCCCATCGTCTTCTGGCAGGTCTGGCGCTTCGTCACGCCGGGTCTGCGGGCCGCCGAGCGCCGCTACGCCGTGCCCTTCGTGGCCTGCTCCATCGCCTTCTTCGGTGCCGGGGTCCTGGTCGCCTACTTCAGCTTCGGCCACGCGATCACGTTCCTGCAGTCCATCGGTGGCCACACGCTGGTCTCGTACTACAACCCGAACCAGTACCTCGGCCTGTTCGTCTTGATGATGGGCATCTTCGGCCTGGCCTTCGAGTTCCCCGTGGTCCTGGTGGCCCTGGAGCTGGCCCGGATCGTGCGGCCCGCCCAGCTCCTCCACGCCTGGCGCTACGCGGTGATCGCCATCACGGTCGCGGCCGCGGTCTTCACCCCGAGCGGCGACCCCCTGTCGATGATGGCGCTGGCCGTCCCGCTGACCGCCTTCTACTTCCTGGCCATCGCCGTGGGCAAGCTCCTGCGCCGGTGAGCTCCGACCTGCGGTCCGCCTTCGTCGAGAGCCTCGGCTTCGGCCTCGACGGCTTCCAGCTCGCGGCCCTCGACGCGCTCGACGCGGGCGACAACGTCCTGGTGAGCGCGCCGACGGGGTCGGGCAAGACGGTCGTGGCGACCTACGCGGTCGAGCGCGCCCGCGCCGAGTCGCGCCGCGCCTTCTACACCACCCCGCTGAAGGCCCTCTCGAACCAGAAGTACCACGAGTACGCCACGCGCTTCGGCGCCGACAGCGTCGGCCTGCTCACCGGCGACGTCTCGATCAACCACGGGGCCCCCATCGTCATCATGACGACCGAGGTCCTGCGCAACATGCTGCTGACCGACGCCTCCCAGCTCCACGACGTCGGGCTCGTCGTTCTCGATGAGGTGCACTTCCTCCAGGACCCCTACCGCGGTGGCGTCTGGGAGGAGGTGCTCATCCTGACACCGCCCCCGGTGCGCTTCGTGGCGCTCTCGGCCACCATCGGCAACGTGGCACTCCTCGGCGAGTGGCTCACCGAGGTCCGCGGGCCGACCGCGATCGTCGAGGAGACGCGCCGGCCCATCGTCCTGCACCACCACGTGGCCTACGTGCCGCGCTCGACCAACACCGTGGCCCTCGAGGAGCTGCTCGATGGCCTGCGCCTGGCCCCGGCGGCCCGGCGCGTCGACGCCTTGGCCGCCTCGACCCGCAAGTTCCGCCGGGGGAGCGGGTGGCACGGGCCGAGCCGCGCCACCCCGCCCGCACCGGTGCGCCCGCCCCGACGCGGCGAGGTCCTCGACGTCCTCGCCGACGCCGACCTGCTGCCCGCGATCGTCTTCGTGTTCTCTAGGGCCGGCTGTGACCACGCGGTGTCCGAGCTGGTGCGCGAGGGCGCCGTCTTCACGACCTCCGACCAGGCCCGCGAGGTCGAGCTCATCAGCGACCTGCGCCTCACGGGATTCTCGGACGATGAGCTGCGGGCCCTCGACTACGGCCCCTTCCTCGACGCCCTGCGCCGCGGGGTAGCCGCCCACCACGCCGGCATGGTGCCCGCCTTTCGCGAGATCGTCGAGACCTGCTTCGAGCGTGCCCTGCTCGGGGTGGTCTTCGCCACCGAGACCCTGGCCCTCGGGGTGAACCTGCCGGCGCGCACGGTCGTCATCGAGCGCTTCACCAAGCACACCGATGCCGGGCGGCGCATGCTGAACGCCGCGGACTTCACGCAACTCACCGGACGGGCGGGGCGGCGGGGCCTGGACGACGAGGGGCACGCCGTCGTCGAGTTCGCACCCCCCACCACCTTCCACGACGTGGGCCGCGTGGCCCTGTCGCCCCCCGGCGACCTCCACTCGTCCTTTCGCCCGACCTACAACTTCACGGCCAACCTGGTCGGCCACGTGGACCAGGAGACCGCTCTGGCGATCGTGCACCGCTCGTTCGCCCAGTTCGAGGCCCGGCGCACGCCGGCGCGCTCGCGGCGCTCCCTGAGCGAGCTGTTGAACGCGCGCCTCGCGGTCCTGGCCGAGCTGCACTACACGAAGGACTGGGCCCTCACGCCAGCGGGCGAGATGCTGCGCGCCCTCTACCACGAGAGCGACCTGCTGATCGCCGAGGCCCTCGGCGCGGGGGTCTTCGACGGGCTCGAGCCCGCTCTCCTGGCCGGCGTCGCCTCGGCCCTCGTCTACGAGGCCCGGCCCCACCGCCCGGGCCGCCCGGGCACCCCCCCGAGCGCATCGCGCCGCCGGGCGGCCGACCGCATCGGGGGCGAGCGCCGGGCCGTGCTCCAAGAGCGCCTGGCCGCCCTGGGGTCCCTCGCGGCCCGCGTGCACGCCGCCGAGCAGCGTCACTTCCTGCCGACCTCGACGACGCCCGACGGGGCCTTCGCGGCGCCCCTGATCGCGTGGGCCCGCGGCGCGCCTCTCGGTACGGCCCTCGACCTGGCCGACGCGACGGTCGGTCCCACGTCGCCCGGCGACTTCGTGCGCACGTCCAAGCAGGTCGCGGACCTGTGCGACCAGATGGCCCGCGTCACCGCCGGCCCCGTCGCGCACGCGGCGCGCAGCGCCAGCGCCGCCATCGTGCGCAGCGTCGTCGCCTCGACTGCAGGCGTCCACCTGCGGAGCGACGAGGAGCCCTAACCTCGTCCCCGATGCACGTCTACGTGGAAGAGACCTTCACGCCCGAGGAGCGCGACGTCCTCCGCCGGTACTTCACCAACCTCGACGGTCCAGTGTTTGCCCTGGTCAACCTCCCCGACGTGGTCAAGGGAGCCCTCTTCGCGCGCTACTCGCGCTCCTCGAAGAGCCTGCGGCGCCTGTTCTTGGACGAGTTCGCCGGCGACCTCGACCTGCGCGGCGACCAGACCGTCGACGCCACCCGGGGCCTCGCGCGCGCCGACCAGCTCTACCAGCGCATCTTTGTCGAGTACGGCGACGACTCGGTCGCCCAGCTGGGCGGCGTGCACCTGGCCTGTGAGCAGGCCAGCAACCTGCTGACCAAGATCCTCGAGCGCGGGCGCCTCATGAGCTACCTCGAGCAGTCCACGCGCTACCTCAGCTTCGACCGGCGCCTGCCCAACGGGCACTACCGCTTCTACCGCGACGAGGAGCTCCTGGAGTCGCGCTACGGCGCCCGCGTCGTGGGCGAGATGGACCGGATGTTCGACACGTACGCCGAGCTGGTGCCGCGCCTGACGGCCTGGCTGCGCGAGCGCTACCCGCAGTCGCCCCAGGACACCGACCTCGTCTACCGCCAGGCCATCCGGGCCAAGGCCTTCGACGCGCTGCGCGGCCTGCTGCCCGCGGCCGCCCTGTCCAACCTCGGCATGTACGGGTCGGGCCAGGCCTACGAGCACCTCCTCTTGCGCCTGCGCGCCCACCCGTTGCCCGAGGCTCGCGCCTACGCCCCGCTGATCCAGACCGAGCTGGCCAAGGTCATCCCGTCGTTCCTGCGCCGCCTCGACATCCCCGAGCGCGGCGGCGTCTGGGTCGACTACCTCGAGCAGACCCGCGAGCGCGCGGAGGGCGCCGTGCACGCGCTCGAGACGGCGTCGCCGTCCCCGTCGGGGCCCGCGGTGCGCCTGGTGCGCTTCGACGCCGCCGGGGAGCGCATGGTGCTGGCCGCGATCGCCTTCGAACACGGCGCCGGCTCCTACGCGGCCGCCGACGCGCTCGTCGACCGCCTCGACCCGGCGGGCCGCGCGGCACTGCTGGCCGCCTACGTGGGGGAGCGCTCCAACCGGCGCCACCGACCCGGCCGCGCCTTCGAGGCCACGACCTACACCTTCGAGATCGTCTCGGACTACGGCGCCTTCCGCGACCTCCAGCGCCACCGCCTGGCGACCGTCGAATGGCAGCACCTCGGCGCCGACCTCGGCTACGAGACCCCGGATTTGGTGCGCGAGGCCGGACTGGCCGCGCCCTACGAGGCCTCCATGGAGCGCTCCCGCGACCTCTACCACGATCTGCGCGACGAGTTCCCCCTGCAGGCCCAGTACGCGGTGGCGTTGGCCTTCCACATCCGCTACGCGATGACCATGAACCTGCGCGAGGCGCTGCACGTCATCGAGCTGCGCTCGGGACCTCAAGGGCACCCCAACTACCGGCGCATCGCCCGCCAGATGCTCAATCTCATACGCGACCAGGCCGGACACCGGCTCCTCGCCGCGACGTTCACCGAAGTGGACGCCTCGGAGACCGATCTGGAGCGCCTCGAGGCCGAGCGGCGCGCCGAGCGGGCCCGGGCCGACGCCCGCCACGCCACCTGAGAGCGCGCATCCGCACGCGACTGCGTCAAAACGTTCTACACTGCCTGCGCTGCGAAAGGGCAAACATGGTACGCGACCGCGACGGGGACGAGACCTTCGACGAGGAGGAGTTGGCTGAGGGCTTCGACGAGGAGGTCGACGAGGAGTTCGGCGACGACGAGGACGACGAGGACGACGACGACCTCGTCGACACCGACGATCTCGACATCGACGGCACCGACGAGTCCGACGACGACGCCACCGAGGAGCTCGAGGTCGAGGGGACCGAGGAGTCCGACGACGACGCCACCGAGGACGACGCCGACGAAGAGGGCGCTGTCGAGACCGAGAACGCCCCCGTCGAGGACGACGACGACCTCGTCGACGAGAGCGACATCGAGATGGCCCTCGACCAAGTCCTGGCCGAGACCATCATGCGCACCGCCGCGGTCGATGACGACGACGACGGCGTCGAGACCGATCCCGAGGCGGTCCTGACCGAGACGATCCTGCCCAAGCAGGACGACGAGTTCCGCTGCTCCTCGTGCCGCTTGCTCAAGAAGGTCAGCCAGCTCGCAGACGCGGAGAAGACGCTCTGCCGTGACTGCGTCTGAGGCTTCACCCGTCGTGGCCGTGGAGGCCACCGGGGACCTCGCCGAGCTCTGGGGCACTGCCCTGGGCGCTCTACGGCTCCAGCGGGGCGGCACCGCCCTGGCCCGGGACCTCGGCGCGGGACGCACCGATGACGACTGGCTGGCCGATGCCGTCGCGCGTGGGGACCTCTGGCACGTGCCCGGGGCGGCCATCGCCCTGATCGACGCGACCACCATCCTCGGCGTCTACGTCGTGCCCGACCGGCGGCGTCGCGGCGTCGGGGCGGCTCTGGTGACTGCCGTGCGCCAGGCGCGTCCCGGTCTGCGCGATGCTCTGGTGCTGCCGGGCGATCGCGCGACGAAGTCGCTCTACGAGTCCCGGGGCTGGCGGGCGCGGCTGCTTACGATGGCCGAGCCGAGCTGACCCGGCGGCGCGGGCGCGCCAGCGGTGGGGGAGGGGGTACCTTGATCCCGAGCAGCGTGGCCAGCGCGGGGATGGCCCCGGCGTCACGGTGCGCCAGGGCCCGGCTCTCCTCGTCATCGGGGATGCCCGTCGGTTTGATGGTGCGCCGGATCGTCGTGGCCGCGGCCAGCGTGACGATCTCGCGCCAGCGGGCCGGGTCCTGATCCGCGCTCAAGGACGCCGAGACCACTTCGACGACCTTGGTCGCGAGCTCGGCGGACAGCTGCGTGGAGAAGTCCGGCGGGTCGGCGACCAGCTGGAGGGCGGTGATGGCGTCGGTGGCGCTCACGGCCGCCTCGATGCGCTCGATCCAGCGCGCCCGCAGAGCCTCGATCCGGGCGCTCAGCGACGCCTGGAGCTCCTTGAGCTGACCGCGTGCCTCGTCGTCGAGATTGATGGTCTTGGCCGACGTCACGACCGCGCGCAGCTCGCGCAGGCGCAGCTGGCCGCGGGCCGCGGCCAGGGCGGTCGCCGCCCGGTCCTTCCAGGCGGCCAGGTTCGTGCGCCCGAGGAGGTCCTCGGCGATGCGCTCGATGGTCAGCGGGTCCACCGTGGGGCGGCCCTGGACCAGGGCGTTGCGGTTCTGCTCCTCGACGGCGCTGCGCACGGCGGGCATGCCCCCGCGCAGCAGTTGCTCGGCCACGGGTAGCTGCTCGGGCGCGAGCTGGGCCAAGAAGGCGTTGCGGTGGACCGTAATGGCGGTGGGAGTCGTCGGGCGCGGCGTGCGCGGGCGGGCGTCGCCCCGACGGCCGGGGGAGCGCTCGGCTCCCGCGTGCTCGCCTCCGTGGCCCTCGTCGCGGCTGCGCTCGTCACGACCGCGTTCGCTGCGCGGACGCTCGCTGCGGGGACGCTCGTCACGGGGACGCTCGTCACGACCGCGCTCGGTGCGCGCGCGCGGCTCGCGCGTTGGCGTCCCGTCGCTGGAACGGCGGGGGGAGTCGCCACGGTGCTCGCGGGGCCGGCTCGGGCCGCCCTCGCGGCGCGGACGCCGCTCCTCACGCGCGTCGGCGCGTCGCGGTCCCCGCCCCTTGGGGGCGTAGGTGACGGTCACGTCGGTCGACGGTGCCGCCACGGGGATCAGCGCCAGGCGCTCGTTGTGCGGGTCGAGGGGCGAGGCGGTCTTGGCCGGCAGGACGGCCACGATCTCGAGGCCCTCCATGTACTGCTCGGCGTCGGCACGATAGATGGTGCCCGCGGCGGCTCCCTGGGGGAGCAGCGACACATTCACGACGCCTTTGGGCAGGCGCGCGCCGGCGGCTCGCCAGGTGGCGACCTCACCGTTGACACTGGTGATCTCGATGTCGATACGGCGCGGCATAGGGCACCAATCTACTCGGTTTGCCACGCGGAAATTTTCGCAGCCCCTTAGCAGGCCTTTATCCCAACGTGCTTAGCATGACCTCGTGAGCTTTCCTCCCCTTGACGACGACCGCGAGCCCGCGCACGACGCTGGCGGGTCCGAACCCGAGCCCGAGCCGGAGCCCGAACCCACGCTCGACACCAGCGCTCCCGAGCCCGTCGCCGCACCACTCGACTACTTCGCCCAGCTCGCACAGCCCTCCGTCCCCGCCGGGGGAGTCGCAGACCCCAGCGCCCCGGCCGAGGCCACCGACGCGGCGTCCGTCGCAGCGTTCGCCCGGGCGAGCTCCGCGCACTCGTGGTGGAGCTCGCGGGTCGCGCTCCTCCTCGTCGCCGCCCTGGTCGGAGGGCTGGCCGGGCACTTCAGCGCCTCGTCGGGTTCCAGCGGCGGCACCGTCAACGTGACGTCAGTCGCGGCTGCTCCCACCGGTGCGGTGCTGTCGAGCGGCGAGTCCATCCCGACCCTCGTCCAGCACGTGCTGCCCACCGTCGTCTCCATCGACGTGCGCGCCAACGGGAGCGAGGATCAGGGGACCGGCATGATCGTCTCGGCCAACGGCTACGTGGTCACCAACAATCACGTGATCTCGGCGGCTGCGGGAGGCGCGGGCACCATCACGGTGACGCGCTCGGGGTCCACGAAGGCCCTGGCGGCCACGCTGGTGGGCACCAACCCCATCGACGACGTCGCCCTGCTGCACATCACCCGCTCGTCGGGCCTGCCCCACATCAACTTTGGCAACTCCAACGCGCTCCAGGTGGGTGACTCGGTCGTGGCCATCGGCAACGCCCTGGGCCTGGCTGCGGGCACCCCGACGGTTACCCAGGGCATCGTCTCGGCCCTCGGGCGCACGGTCACCGCGGGGACGGCCACCAGCACCGAGACTCTGAACAACATGATCCAGACCGACGCGGCCATCAACCCGGGCAACTCGGGCGGGCCGCTGCTCGACGCCAACGGTGACGTGATCGGGATGAACACGGCCGTCGCCGGCACCCTCGCCGACGGGTCCAACGCCCAGAACATCGGCTTCGCCATCCCCTCGGCGACGATCGAGTCCCTGCTCAAGTCCCTGGCGGCCGGCCAGAGCGTCAAGACCCACGGCGCCTTCATGGGCGTCGAGGTCATGACCATGACGTCCACCCTCCAGTTCGAGTACGGCTTCACGGTCTCGAGCGGGGCGGTCGTGATGAGCGTCATCGCCCATTCGGGAGCGGCCAACGCCGGCATCCGCCAAGGTGACGTCATCGTCTCGCTGAACGGCGTGGCCATCACCAACACCCAGGACCTCACGAGCGTCCTGTCGGGGCTCTACCCGGGCGCGACGGTGACGGTCGGTCTGGTGCGCGGCTCGGCCCACCTCACCAAGACGGTGCGCCTCGGCCGCCAGTCCTGATCAGTGCAGGGTGGCGATCCCGCCGTCGACGGGCAGCACGGCGCCGGTGATGTAGCTGGCGGCCGGCGAGGCCAGGAAGATGGCGGCCCCCGCCATGTCGGAGGGCTGCCCGATGCGCTTGAGCGGTGCGGCCTGGGCGATCTGCTCGCCGAAGGCCTCGAGCGTCGCGTGCATCATCTTGGACTCGAAGGGTCCCGGCGCGATGGCGTTGACCGTCACCAGCGGGGCCAGGGTCCGCGCCAGGTGCCGCGTGAGATGGTGGACGGCAGCCTTGGACGAGGAGTAGGCGTAGGTCTCCATGTCGGGCACGTGCAAGCCGTCGATGGACCCGATGTTGATCACGCGCGCGGGATCCGCGGGCGTGGCGCCCGCCTCGAGGGCCCCGCGCAGGAACCGCGTGAGGTGGAACGTCGCCTGGACGTTCAAGTCGAACACGCGCGCGAAGGCCCGGTCGTCGTACTCGGCCAGGGGCGCGCCCCAGGTGGCCCCCGCGTTGTTGACGAGGACGTCGAGGTGGCCGGTCGCCAGGAGGAACCGGTCGGCCAGGTCCCGGCACCCGGCCATCGTCGACAGGTCCGCCGGGAGTGCCACGCAAACGCCGGTGGCCGAGAGCTCCGTCGCCAGGCGCTCGCAGGCCTCGGCCTTGCGCGAAGAGAGGAAGACGCTCGCGCCCGCGGCCACGAAGCCCCGCACGATCATCTCGCCGATGCCGCGGCTGCCACCGGTCACCAGAACCGTGCGCCCGCGGACGTCAAACAACGTGCTGGGGCCCTGGGCGGGCGCGCTCACGCCTAGCTGCCGACGCGCAGAACCGTCGTGCCGACCGCCGTCACCGGGTCCGGAATGGTCGGGTCCGGTGCGTACTGCGCCTTGATCGTCCAGTTGCCCGGCGCGGTGAAGTTGAAGCCGCACGCCACCCGGCTGTTGGAGATGGCGCGGAACTTGCAGACCAGGTTGGGCACACCCGAGTCGTTGGGCGAGATGGCGACGGTACGCACGTAGCCCGCCGTGCCCTCAGGTAGCACGTCAACCTTCACGTTGAAGACGCCACCGCTGGCCGACGGTGCACCACCGTTGTCGCTCAGGTCGAAGGAGAGCAGCGTGGTGTTCGTGCCCCCCGAACTGGAATCAGCCAGCGCCGGGGTCGACGCGATGGCTGTCAGGGATGCCACCATCGCCAGGCTGACCAGCCAACGCCGCATGGGGCCACTATAGCAGAGTCCTCTCCCCCGACCGCCGATAATGTTCGTTATGTAAAGTTGTAAGTCGGGACCCCGGGAGGGCCCGCCGCGCTCCGCTATCCTCACTGGGCCATGGCCCCCGCGCTCTCGCTCCCGCCCCGGCGCCTGGCGGCCGCGGCCGGTCTCGTCCTGGTCGCCGGAGCTGCGGGCACGGCGTTGCGCGACGCGGCTTTGACCTGGTGGCCGGCGGCAACGGCGTCCAGCGCCTCGTGGCCGGCCGTCATCCCGTGGACCCTCACGGTCATCAACACGATCGGCGTCGTCGTCGCGGTCCGGCTGCTGCGCACGGTCCTGCGGGCCCACGACCCCAACAACCCGTGGCGCCTCTTGTGGATCACGGGCTTCCTCGGCGGGTTCACCTCGTACTCCAGCCTGGTGGCCGCCTGGGCCGTCGCCTGGCACCGGTCCGTGGCCGCCGGTCTCCTGGAGGCCGCGATCACCGTGGCCCTCGGGGTCCTGGCCGCCGAGGCCAGCCTGCGCTGGCGGAGCCACTCGTGACCTTCCTTCTGGTCAGTCTCTTCGGCGGTCTGGGAGCCGTTGTCCGTTTCGCCGCCGAGTACGTCACGCGCGAGCACCATCCCACGCGGCGCCCCTGGGCGACCGCCGGGGTCAACGCGCTCGGTGCCCTCATCGTCGGCCTGGCCCTCAGCGCGCTCGCCGGCCCCAGCGACGCGCACCTACGCGACATCGTCATCACGGGCTTCTGTGGCGGGCTGACGACCTTCTCGTCCGCCTTCGCCATCCCCGCTCTCCTCCAGCGCGAGCACCACTGGGCCTACGCCGCGGCCCTGGTGCTGGCGACCCCGATCCTGGCCGGTGGGGCCTTCGCTTTGGGCCTGGCCCTGGGCCACTAGGCGCGACGCGCGCTCGCGGCGCTGACCACCCAGGCGAACGTGGGGTCGGGACGACCCAATAGCTCGGGATGCCACTGGACGGCGAGGATCCGTCCCTCGACCGACTCGAGCCCCTCGATCTCCCCGTCATCGGCCCGCGCCGTGACGACGAGCCCCTGGCCGACCGCGTCGACGACCTGATGGTGCAGCGAGTTCACCGCCACGTCCTCGCCCAGAAGCGCGCGCAGGCGCGACCCCGGCTCCGTGCGCACGCCGTGGGAGGGCTCGTGACCGTCACGGCCCCACTGGGGGTGGCCGCGGCCCCCCACCAGCGGCACGTCCTGGCGCAACGACCCGCCCCGCGCGACGTTGACCATCTGGAGGCCCCGACAGATCGCCAGCACCGGCAGGTCCCGGCGCTCGACCGCCGCAAGGAGGGCGATCTCCCAGGCGTCACGCGCGGGCTCGAGCGTCCCGAGGCCGTCCTCGGGCGCCGCCCCGTAGCGCGCGGGGTCGACGTCGGCTCCCCCGCTAAGGACCAAGCCGTCGAGCAGGTCCGCCACGTCCTCGACGTCCGCATCGCGCGTCAGCTGCAGCGGCGTTCCGCCCGCCGCGGCCACGGCCGCGGCGTAGTCGGCGAAGTGCACGTCGATCTCCAGCCGAGCCATCCCCTCGGGGACGTGCGAGCCGAACCACCCGGCCGGCCAGCGCCGGCCGGTGATCCCGATCCGTGGCCTCACCGCAGTCCCGCGCGGGTGGCCATGTCCTCGGTCGCGACCAGCGTGCGGGCCGCGCGCGCCTCGTCGACCCGCCCGACCGGTGTCGCCTGGGGTGCCGCGTGGACGCTTTCTGGATCGCTGTGGGCGCGCGCGACGATGCGCTCGAGGGCCTCGGCCAGCGCCTCGAGGGTCTCGGGGCTCTCGGTCTCGGTCGGCTCGATCATCAGAGCCTCGTCGACGATCAGGGGGAAGTACACCGTGGGCGCGTGGAACCCCTCGTCGAGCAGTGACTTGGCGACATCCAGGGCCCGCACGCCGGTCGCGTCCTTCAGCGCCGTTGCCGTGACGACGCACTCGTGCATGCACGGGCGGTCGTAGGCCGCGGGCAGGATTGCGGCCAGCCGGCGGCGCATCCAGTTGGCGTTCAACACGGCGTGCTCAGCCACCTCGCCCAGGCCCGCGGCCCCGTGGGTCTCGATGTAGGCCAGGGCCCGCGCCAAAACCAGGGCGTTGCCGTGCCAGCCGTGCACGCGCCCGATCGAGCGCGCGGGCGTCGCCCAGGCGTAGCCGTCATTCTGGCGCACCGGCCGCGGCCCGGGCAGGAAGTCGACCAGGGACTCCCCCACGGCCACCGGCCCGGCCCCCGGCCCGCCGCCGCCGTGGGGCGTGGCGAACGTCTTGTGCAGGTTCATGTGGACGATGTCGAAGCCCATGTCCCCCGGCCGCGCCTGGCCGAGGATCGCGTTCAAGTTGGCCCCGTCGTAGTAGAGCAGGCCGCCCACGCCGTGGACCAGTTCGGCGATGGTCTCGATGTCCTCTTCGAACAGCCCGACCGTGTTGGGGTTGGTGAGCATGATCCCGGCCACGTCGTCGCCCAGGCGCGCCGCCAGCGCCTCCAGGTCCACCAGGCCCCGCTCGGTCGAGGGCACCGTCGTCACCTGGTAGCCGCTCAGGGTCACCGACGCGGGATTCGTGCCGTGCGCCGAGTCGGGGATCAGGACGCGCTTGCGCGCGTCCCCGCGCGCGCTGTGGTAGGCGCGCATGAGCAGCAGCCCCGTGAGCTCGCCGGCGGCGCCGGCGGCCGGCTGCAACGTGGCGGCCGCCATCCCGGTGATCGCGCAGAGGCGCTCTTCCAGGGTGACCAGCAGCTCGAGCCAGCCCTGGGTCAAGGAGGCGTCGGCGGCGGGGTGCACGTGGGCCAGGCCCGCCAGGCCCGCCACCTCGTCGGCCATCTTCGGGTTGTACTTCATGGTGCACGAGCCCAGCGGGTACGCCCCCAGATCCACCGAGTACTGGCGCGCGCTGAGGCGGGTGACGTGTCCCACCAAGTCGCGCTCGGCCAGGTCCACGGTCTCGAGGACGTCGTCGCGCCGGTGCTCAGACGGGATCATCGCATCGAGGTCGCGCGGCGCGATGCCGGTCGCGCGCAGCTGGGCGGCGCTGCGTCCCGGCGAGGACAACTCGAACATCGTCGGCTCGGCCTCGCGACCGACGAGGGGCGCTGATGCCGCGCGGCCGCCCGCCCTACTCACGACGCCACCGCCGCGCGCAGCGCCTCGACGTACGCGTCGAGGTCCCGGTCGCGGTGCCGCTCGGTCACGGTCACGATCAGCACGTCATCTCGCTCTCCTCCCCCGGAGCCGGGTGGTTCGAGTCCCCGGGCGGCCACGCCGCCCAGGATGCCCCGCCGCGCCATCGCGGCCAGCACCGGGCCCGCCGGGCGGCCCAGGTGCAGCGCGAACTCGCGCACGAAGGGTGCCGCGCTCGCGAGCCTCACGCCCGGGACCTGTGCCACCCGCTCGGCCAGCTCGTGGGCGCCGGTCGCACAGCGCAACGCCATCTCGCGCAGGCCGGCCGTGCCGAGCCACCCCAGCTGGATCGCCGCGGTCACGGCCATCAGCGTCTGGTTCGTGCACACGTTGGACGTCGCGCGCTCGCGCCGGATGTCCTGCTCGCGCGCGCGCAAGGTGGTGACGAAGGCCCGCCGCCCGGCCACGTCAACCGTCTCGCCGACGATGCGTCCCGGCAGGCGCCGCACCAACTCCTCGCGCACGGCGAACATCCCGAGGTAGGGACCGCCGAAGGAGAGTGCCGTGCCGAATGCCTGGCCCTCCCCCACGAACACGTCGGCATCCCACGATCCCGCCGAGCGCACCACCGCCGCCGCCACGGGGTCGCCCGCGACGACGAGCAGCGCGCCCGACGCGTCGGCCAGGGCTCGCGCCGCCGCCAGATCCTCCAGGAAGCCCCAGTAGTTCGGGTAGCCCACGACCACGGCCGCCAAGTCGTCTCGGCCCCCCGTCGGCCACACGGTCACCCCGCCGACCAGCGGTGCCTCCTCGAACTGGTGCCCGGTGCCCGCGGCGAACGTGCGGGCCGCGGCCCGCCAGTGGGGATGGACGCCGCGCGAGATCAGGACCCCGTGGCGGCCCGTCGTGCTGGCCGCCAGGTTCAGCGCCTCGACCAGCGCCGCCGCGCCGTCGTAGAGCGAGGCGTTGGCGATCGGCAGGCCGCTCAGGCGGGCAACCAGCGTCTGGTACTCGAAGAGGGCTTGCAGGACGCCTTGGGCGACCTCGGGCTGGTAGGGCGTGTAGGCCGTCACGAACTCGCTGCGCGAGGCGAGCGCGCGCACCACGGGCGGGATGTCGTGGTCGTAGGCGCCCACCCCGGCGAAGCACGTCAGTCCGGCGGCGACATTGCGACTGGCCAGGACGGCCATCTCGTCGAGCACGTCGAGCTCGCTACGACCCTCCGGGATCGGCAGGCCCCCCGCCAGGCGGACCGCCGCGGGCAGGTGGGCGAAGAGGTCCTCCATGTGCTCGAGCCCGAGGAAGCGCAGCATCGCGGCGTCCTGCTCGGCGGTGTGGGGAAGGTAGGTCGGCACGTCAGCTCGCCTTGGTCACGAAGGGCAGGGCCGTCACGACCCCGGGGATCTCGCGGTCACGCATCCGCACGCGGACCGCCCGGCCCGGCGTCAGGTCGCCTTCCAGCAGACCCAGGCCGATGCCCCGCTCCAAGATGGGGCTGAAGTTCCCCGAGCACAGCTCGCCGACCTCCGCGTCATCGGCCAGCACCGTGGCCCCCTCGCGCAGGGGCCGCCGGTCCGCGCCCAGGACTCCCGTCAGGTGCCGGCGCACGCCGCGCTCGCGTTCGGCCTCCACGGCCGCCCGGCCGCGAAAGCTCGGCTTGGCCCACCCGAGGACCCAGCCCAGCCCGGCCTCGAGCGTGGTCGAGGTCCGGCTCAGTTCGTGGCCGTAGAGCGGCAGGGCCGCCTCGAGGCGCAGGGTGTCGCGCGCACCGAGGCCCGCGGGCTCGATCCCCGCCTCGACCAGGCGCTCGAACAGGTCTCCGGCCACCTCGTTGGGGGCGCTGATCTCGATCCCGGCCTCGCCGGTGTAGCCGGTGCCGGCCACGCGGACCTCCACCCCGTGCACGTCGAAGCGCGTCACCCGGAAGCGCCCGACCTCGCCGAATCGCGGGTCCACCGTCGCTGCCAACTCGCGCGCGCGCGGGCCCTGCACCGCGAGCACGCAGCGCGTCGCGGTCACGTCGACCCCGCTCACCGCGCCGAGCACACCAGCCGTGTTGGAGGCGTTGGGCATGACGTCGAACTCGTCGGGCGCCACCCACCAGATGATGAGGTCGTCGACGACCGTCCCCTCCGGTGTCAGCAGGTGCGTGTACTGCGCGCGGCCCGGCGCGATCTTGTCGAGGTCGTTGGTGAAGGCCTCTTGCAGCTCGGCGTAGGCGCCGGGCCCGTCACAGCGCACCGTGCCCAGGTGGCTGACGTCGAAGACGACGGCGTCTCGACGGCAGGCCAGGTGCTCGTGTACGGTGCCGTGGGTGTAGGACAGGGGCATCAGCCACCCCCCGAAGGGGACGAACTTGGCTCCCCGCGCCCGATGATGATCCTCGAGGAAAGGTCGACGCTCGCTCACGGCGTCACTCTACCTAGGCGGCGCTGACGATTCCGGGGTCCAGACCGTGGCGTGCGACCAGCGCCCGGAAGTCGCGCTGGTAGACGACGGTCAGGGCGATCTCGGGATACAGCTGGCGAAAGGCGCGCACCTTGCGGTTCTTGCGCGTCACCAGACGCTGGTCGGCGACGGTCAGCTCAACGAAGGCCCTCTGGTTCACGAGGTAGAAGTCGGGACGGAACCCGCGGGTGGGTCGACCGAGCTCGTCCCAGGCCAGGGGGAACTCCATGGGCTCGTAGAGCCACGGCACCTCGTAGAGCGTGAGCAGGTCGGCGAAGAGCCGCTCACTGGGGTGGGCGAAGCGCAGGTCGACGCGCGGGCGTCCCGCCGGGTGGTGGGCGCCCTCGGCCGCAGTCCAACTCACGCCGAGCGTCTCTCCCTCTCCGACTGTGGCGCCCCCGCGATCGTGGTGGCGAGAGCCTCGACCACCCCGCCGAGGGGCACGATGTTGAAGACTCCCTGGCCGCCGCGCAGCAGGTCGACGAGGTCGCCATCGGTGCGCGCGAGGACCGAGCCGCGCTCGCTCAGGACCAGGCTGGCCGACTTCAGGTCCGTGCCCAGCGCGTCACGCAGGCACGAGACAGCCTGGCGCGCCCGCGTCAGCGACACCCCCGCGTCCAGGAGCGACTTGATGACCTTGACCTCCAGCACGTCCTCGTAGCTGTAGGAGCGCTTGGTCCCGCTCCCCCGGGCCGCCTGGATCGAGGGCGTGATGAGCCCCGTGCGCGACCAGTAGTCCAACTGCCGATACGTCACCCCGGTGAGCCGGCACACCGTCGGTCCACCGAAGCCCATTGTGCGATCCATACTCCCTCCCGACCCTGGGCATCCCTATCGTAGCCAGTGAACTACAGGCGTGTCATTCGGGCCGGTCCCGCGATGGACGGTGCGATCAGCCCCAGCGCGCTCGCCGCCCACTCACAGCGGGGTCACGTAGGCGCCACTGATCCCCCCGTCGACCAGGAACGTGGATCCGGTCACGAAGGTTGCCTCGTCGGAGGCCAGAAACAGCGCCGCGTTGGCGATCTCCTCGGGTTCGGCGAAGCGGCCGAGAGGGATGTGCACCAGGCGCCGGGCCGCACGCTCGGGGTCCTTGGCGAACAGCTCTTGCAGCAGGGGCGTGTTGACCGGACCGGGGCACAGGGCGTTGACGCGGATGTTGCGGCGGGCGAACTCCACGGCCAGCTCCCGGCTCATGGACAAGACGCCGCCCTTGGAGGCCGAGTACGAGATCTGCGAGGTGGCCGACCCCAGCACGGCGACGAAGGACGCGGTGTTGATGATCGACCCGCCCCCCCGCTCGAGCAGCAGGGGGATGCCGTAGTGGCAGCCCAGGTAGACCGAGGTCAAATTGACCTCCTGGACCCGCCGCCACGCGTCGAGGCCCGTGGTCAAGATGGAGTCGTCATCGCTCGGCGAGATGCCCGCGTTGTTGAAGAGCACGTCGAGCCCGCCGAAGGTGGCGACGGTCGCGGCGAACATGCCGCGCACACTCGCCTCGTCGGCCACGTCGACCTCGACGAACAGGCCGTCGATCGACGCGGCCAGCTCGCGGCCGGCCGTCGCGTCGATGTCGGCGACCACCACCGAGGCGCCCTCTTGGGCGAAGCGGATCGCCGCCGCGCGCCCGATGCCGCTGCCGGCGCCCGTGATCACGCACACCTTGTTCTCTAAGCGTCCCATCACTCCTCCGTCGCTATGAAGACGTTCTTCTCCTCGCTGAACCCCAGCAGGGCGTCGGGCCCCAGCTCGCGGCCCAAGCCCGACTGCTTGAAGCCTCCGAAGGGCGTGGCGTAGCGCACCGACGAGTTCGAGTTGACCGACAGGGTCCCGGTCTCCACGCCGCGCGCCACGCGCAGGGCCCGGCCCACGTCGCGCGTCCACAACGACCCCGAGAGTCCGAAGGGGCCCTCGTTGGCCAGGGCCACGGCCTCGGCTTCGTCGGCGAAGGGGACCACGGACACCACGGGTCCGAAGATCTCCTCCTGGTACGCGCGGCCGGCCCGGTCCCCGACGAGCACCGTCGGGGCGAACCAGTAGCCCGCTCCCCCGGGGCGCGAGCCCACGAAGGCGACCTCGGCCGACGCCACGTAGTCGGCCACGCTCGCGCGGTGCGCCGCGCTGATCAGCGGGCCCATCTCACTGCGCTCGTCGGCCGGATCGAGCACCCGGACGGCCTTCACGGCGGCCTCGAAGAGCTCCATGAACCGGTCGTAGGCGCCCTGCTCGACCAGGATCCGCGAGCGGGCGCAGCAGTCCTGGCCCGCGTTGTCGAAGACCGCGTAGGGAGCCTGTGCGGCGGCCCGCTCGAGGTCGGCGTCGGCGAACACGATGTTGGCGCTCTTGCCCCCGAGCTCCAAGGTGACCCGCTTCATCTGCGCGGCACAGCCCGCCATCACCGCTCGCCCCACGGCCGTCGAGCCGGTGAAGCAGATCTTGCGCACGGCCTCGTGGGAGACGAGCCGGTCACCGACCAGTACCCCGTCACCCGTGACGACCTGGAACACGCCCTCGGGGAGCCCGGCCTCGAGTGCCAGCTCGCCCAGGCGCATTGCCGTGAGCGGCGTCAGGGTGGCCGGCTTCAAGACGACCACGTTGCCGGCCGCCAGCGCCGGTGCGAACCCCCACGAGGCGATCGGCATCGGGAAGTTCCACGGGGCGATGACCCCGACGACGCCGAGCGGCTCGTGGAACGTCAGATCGACGCCGCCAGCGACGGGGATCTGCTTGCCGGTGAAGCGCTCGGGGGCTCCCGCGTAGTACGCCAGGACGTCACGGACGTTTCCGGCCTCCCAGCGCGCGTTGGTGATCGTGTGCCCCGAGTTCGCCACCTCGAGCTGGGCCAGCTCCTCGTTGTGCGCGTCGACGACCTCGGCGAAGCGCCGCAGCAGGCGGGCCCGGTCGGCTGGCGTCACGCGACGCCACGCCGGCGCCACGGCCGCCGCGCGCGCGATGATCGCGTCGACCTCGGCCAGGCTACGCCGCGGAACGTCCCCGATGACCTCCTCGGTCGACGGGTTGACGATGCTCAGTGTGTCGCTCATCCTCGCTCACAGCCTTTCGAATCCACGGATGCGCTCCCAGTCGGTCACGGCCGCCTGGAAGGACTCGAGCTCCACCCGGCCGGCGCGGGCGTAGTGGGCCACCACCTCGTCGCCGAAGGCCGCGCGCGCCAGCGCGGAGCCCTCGAACAGCTCGATCGCCTCGCCGAGGGTCGCCGGGACCCGCTCGACGTCGGCCTCGTAGGCGTTGCCGGCGTAGGGCGGCGGTGCGCTGCGCCCCTCGTCGATGCCAGCCAGGCCGGCCGCCACCAGTGCGGCCTCGGCCAGGTAGGGGTTGACGTCCCCGCCCGGGATCCGGCACTCGACGCGCAGCCCGCCCCCGTGGCCGACCACGCGGAACGCGCAGGTCCGGTTGTCGAGTCCCCAGGCCAGGGCGGTGGGGGCGAAAGAGCCGGCGACGAAGCGCTTGTAGCTGTTGACGTTCGGGGCCAGGAGGAGCGACAGCTCGCGCGCGTGGGCGATCAGCCCGCCGAGGAAGGCCGAGAAGACCGCCGACTCCCCGAGCGGGCCGTCGCCCGCGAAGACCGGGCGTCCCGCCTCGTCGCGCAAGGAGAGGTGGATGTGGCACGAGTTGCCCTCGCGCTCGTTGAACTTGGCCATGAAGGTGGCGCTCAGGCCCTCTTGCGCGGCGATCTCCTTTACGCCGAGCTTGAAGAGGCCGTGCTCGTCGCACTTGTCGAGGAGGCCGGCGTAGCGGAAGGCGATCTCGTGCTGGCCGAAGTTGCACTCGCCCTTGACCGACTCGACCACCATGCCCGCCCCGCGCATGGCGCGGCGCACCCGGCCCAGGAACGGCTCGACGCGGCCGGTGCCGAGCAGCGAGTAGTCCACGTTGTACTGGTTGGCCGGCGTGAGGTCGCGGTACCCGCGCGACCAGGCGTCCTCGTAGCGGTCGGTGAAGACCAGAAACTCCAGCTCGGTCCCGGTCAGACCCGTCCAGCCCCGCTCGCCCAAGCGCGCCACCTGGCGCTCGAGGACCTGGCGCGGCGAGACGGCGACGGCGTCCCCCGCGGTCGAGCGGACGTCGCAGAACACGATCGCCGTGGCGTCGTGCCACGGCACGACGCGCGCCGACCCCCAGTCGGGGACCAGCACGACGTCGCCGTACCCCTGGTCCCACGAGGTCAAGGCGAACCCGTCCAGGGTGCGCATGTCGACGTCGGAGGCCAGGACGTAGGCGCAGCCCTCGACGCGGTCGTCACCCGACTCCTCCAGCAAGAAGCGCGCGTCCATGCGCTTGCCCTGCAGACGCCCCTGCAGGTCGGTCACCGCCACCAGGACGGTGTCGATCGTGCCCTCGGCCACGGCCGCCGCCAGCGACTCGCGCGTCAGCCTCCCCGTTCGCTGGTCACCCACACCGGCTCCTTGCTCGTGCTGCCCGATCGTACTGGCCCCGTCGGTGCCGACCCCGCGGGTCAGTCCTCGTCGACGTCGGTGCGCTCGTTGCGCGGCGAGACCAGCACGTCGCGCGCCACCACGGTGAGCGCCACCCGATCCCCGTGGTTGAGGTCGCGCGCGGCGTCGCTGCGCACGTCGACGCGGACCTCGGCCGACTCCGCGCTCACCGTGACGCGCGTGATGGCCCCGAGGAAGCTCTTGTGCACGACCGTGGCCGCCCCGGCGGGATCGGCGGCGATCGCCACGTCCTCGGGCCGCAGCACCGCGTCCACGTCGCGCTCGGCCAGCTCCGGGTTGCGCACCGCCACGGCCGTGCCCCACAGCCCGACCGTCGCGCCGTCGCGACGCACCGGCACCCGGCTCGACACGCCGACGAAGTGCGCCACGAAGGCACTCGTGGGACGTGAGTACAACTCGGCGGGCGTGGCCGTCTGCTCCCCGCGGCCATCGCGCATCACGCAGACGCGGTCGGCCATCGAGAGCGCCTCTTCCTGGTCGTGGGTGACGAAGACGGTCGTGATCGCGAGGCGCTGCTGCAGCGAGCGGATCTGGTCGCGCAAGCCGGTGCGCACCTTCGCGTCGAGGGCCGAGAGCGGCTCGTCCAGCAGGAGCACGCGCGGCTCGATCGCCAGCGCCCGGGCCAGTGCGACCCGCTGCTGCTGGCCGCCCGAGAGCTGGTGCGGGTACTTCTCGGCGTGCTCGTGGAGCCCGACCAGCTCGAGGATCTCGTGGGCCTTGTCGCGGCGCGCCACCGAGCGCACACCCCGCATGCGCAGACCGAAGGCCACGTTGTGCAGGGCGCTCATGTTGGGGAACAGCGAGTAGCTCTGGAAGACCATCCCCATGTCGCGGTCCTGGGGCGACACGCGCGCGACGTCCTGGCCGTCGACCAGGACCTGGCCGTGGTCGACGAGCTCGAAGCCGGCCAGGGCGCGCAGCGCCGTCGTCTTGCCGCAGCCCGAGGGACCGAGCAGGGCGACGAGCTCGCCGGGCTCGACCTCGAGGGAGAACCCGTCGAGGGCCCGGGTGCGCCCGAAGATGCGCACCAGCTCACGCAGCTCGACGCGCGCCCCACTCCCCCCACCGTTGGTTGGCACCTGGCTCACGCCACCTCCGCCTTGCGTCGGGACCGCCGCGACTCGGACCGGTCCAAAGAGACCATCGCCGTGATCAGCACCCAGGTCCCGATCAGGGACAGCATCGAGACCATGGTCGCGATGTGCCCGTCCGTCTGCTGGAACTGATAGATCCACACCGGCAGCGTCGTCCACAGGTCGAGGCTGGCCATCGTGAACTCGCCGAGCACCAGCGCCAGCGTCAGCACCGACGCCGACAGGATGCCCGCGCGCAGGTTGGGCAGGATCACGCGCCACAGCGTCTGGGGCCCGTTGGCCCCCAACGACCGGCTGGCCTCGACCAGCGTCTTGAGGTCGATGGCGGAGATCCCCGCGTCGAGGGAGCGGTAGACGAAGGGCATCGTCAAGATCACGTACATCAGGCTGAGCAGGTATGGCGACGCCTTGAGCCAGATCGGCGCGGCTCGCAGGACGCCCAGGATCAGCACGATCGGCGGGATCACGATGGGCAGCACCGTGACGAACTCGAGGAGGCGTCGCAGACGCGGCAGGTGCAGGTGGATGTAGATGGTGGTCGGCACCATGAGCACTAGCGTGCCGATGAGCGTCGTGAAGGCCAACTTGATCGAGAGGAAGAACGCTCCCGTGAAGCCGATCTGCGAGGGGATCGCCTTCAGCGCGTAGAGCGACCACTGCCCCGCGTCGTTGTGGAAGGAGAAGCGCAGGCCGGCGTAGAGCGGGATGAGGAAGTACGCCGCCGCCAGTCCCAGGATGATGCCGCGCCAGACCCGCAGGCGGTGGCGCCGCGGTGTGGGAGCGACCGCGGCGGCGGAGGGGGTCAGCGCAACCATTTGGACGCCCGGCGCTGGATGAGCCCGTAGAGGATCATCGTCACGGCCAGCACGATGAACATGCCGAAGCCGATCGCGTAGCCGATGTTCTCCTGGCCCGAGATGGCATTGCCATTGAGCAGGTTCCCGATCTGGATCGGGGCCAGGGTGACGGTGCCCGCGGTGAGGGTCTCGGCCGTCGCGTAGGCGGCGAAGGAGCTCCCGAACAGCAGCAGCATGCCGCCCAGCACCGAGGGGAACAGCACTGGCAGGCCGACGTGGCGCCAGAATCGCCACGCCGAGGCACCCAGGTTCGACGCGGCCTCCCGCCACGCCGGTCGCAGCGCCCCGAGGGCGGGGGTGATCACCAGCACCATGAGCGGGACCTGGAAGTAGAGGTAGACGAAGGCGACCCCGTAGAACGAGTAGAGGTTGAAGCCCAGATTCCAGGGATTCAGGTGAATCGCCGCGAGCCACGAGGTGAGGATCCCGGTGGACCCGAGCGTGGCGATGAACATGAAGGTCAGGTTGATGCCTCCGAAGTTGGCTAGGACGCCCGACGCGGTCGCGATCATCCGGCGCAGGAAGGGGGTACGCGATGTCGCGATGGCGTAGGCCAAGGCCAGTCCGAGAAGTCCGGGGAGCACCGACGTGATCGCCGCCAGCAGGATCGAGTTCTCGAAGCCCAGCAGGTAGGTGCCGTGGGTGATGGTCGTCACGTTGGCCATCGTCAGGCGGCCCTGCGGGTTCCGGAACGCGTAGTCGACCACGGCGATGATCGGGATGCCCAGCCCCAAGAACACGTACACGACGAAGGGCGTGACCGCAGCAGCACGCCGCAGGCCACGCCATCGCCGGGCGCTCGACGCCACCCGCGAGATCGACGGTTCGTCAACCTCGCGGGTGGCGCGGGCGTCCTCCGGTAGACCGGACTCACTCACCTACGGGCCTGAAGTGACCTCGGTTGGCCACGACGCCGACACGACGCTCTCCGCCTTGAGGATCTGGGCCTGGGTCGGGTACTGCACGCCCTTGGTGGGCGCCGGCGGCAGGGCCGCCAGCCACCTGGCGTTGGCCAGGTGGTGCGCCGTCATGAAGGCAAGCTCCACTGGTCGGGCCATGCCCGCGAGCCACAGGTTCTGACCCTGGTTGGAGTAGAGGAACTCCTCCCACAGACGTGCGGCTGCCGGGTCCGGCGCCGACGCGCTGATGGCCTGGGTGTAGTACTCGGCGAGTGCCGCGTCCGAGGGGATCACGACCTTCCACTTGTGCGTGTAGCCCGGCAGTGCCTTGACCTCGCTGGCCTGGAGGTAGTCCCACCAGACCACGATGTTGGTCGCGCCACTCTGGACCGTCGAGGGTCCAGCGATCGTCGCCACGAAGTTTCCGGCCTTGTTCATCTTCGAGAAGTAGTCGACCCCGGGCTTGACGTTGTTCAGCGACCCGCCCGAGGCGACAGCCGCGGCCATCACCGCTGCCAGAGCCGACGACGACGCCACCGGGTTGTTGTTGATCCCGATCTTGTAGCCCTGACCGGACTTCAGCATCTGGGCGAACGAGGTCGGGCAGTGGTGCACGACGGTGGTGTCGCACCCGATGGCCACGAATCCGCCGTAGTCGTCGAACCAGAACCCTCGGGGCTGCTTGAGCGCCGCCGGGATCCGCGACCACGTCTGCACCCGGTACGGGGACAGGAGGTGTCGCTGCTGGGCCGTGATGGCGAAGTTCGTTCCCACGTCGATCACGTCGGGAGCACTCGTACGACCCCGGTCAGCGATAATCGCGTTGATCTCGTCCTGGCTCGAGCCGTCCGGGTTGTAGGAGTTCACCTTGATCTTGTACTTCTTCGAGAAGGTGTTGATCAGCGCCCCGTAGTTCGCCCAGTTCGGCGGCAACGCGATGACGTTGAGCTTGCCTTCCTTCTTGGCCGCGGCGATCAGCGCGCCCATCGACGTCGGCCCGGACTTGGCCAGCGTCTGCACCTTGGCCCAGTTGACGGCGCCGGCTCCGCCGGCTGGCCCAACGCTGAGCGTCACGAACGACAGCAGGCTGATCGCCGCCGTCCCCGTCGCCAGGGCCGCTCTCAGCTTCGCAGATCTCATGGATTGCCCTCACGTTCCTGCACGAGTGTGCACGAGCCGTCCCCCTGACGGTTCGAGCGCCACAGTATCCGAGTTGCCTGTCCCGTGCGTGACCGGCGTACGCCCAGTTCGTGAACAGTCGCCCCGACGCGCCCCGGTAGGGTGACGCCGTGGAACCTCGGTGCGCCCTGACCATCGCGGGGTCCGACTCCGGCGGCGGCGCGGGTATCCAAGCCGACCTGCGCACGTTCAGCGCGTTCAGCATCCACGCCACCACCGCAGTCACCGCGGTCACCGCGCAGAACACGCGAACCGTGAGCGCCATCGTCCCCTTGGCGCCCGCCGACGTCGTCGCCCAGGTGGACGCGGTCCTCGAGGACTTCTCCATCGCGGCGGTCAAGACCGGCATGCTGGCCGAGCCAGCCGTCGTGCTGGCGGTCGCTCACCTCGCCGAGCAGGGCCGCCTGCCGCACCTCGTCGTCGATCCCGTCCTGGTCTCCTCGACGGGATCCCTGCTGCTCGCCGACGGGGGGATCGAGGCCTACCGCGACGCGCTCATCCCGCACGCCGAGCTCCTCACCCCCAACCTGCCCGAGGCGGCCGCCCTGGTGGGCGTCGACGTGCGCGACCTCGACGACATCGCCTCGATGGCCGCCGTCGCCCAGGCGCTGGTGCGTCTCGGTGCCGGTGCCGTGTTGGTCAAGGGGGGCCACGTCACCGCGGGCGGCTCGTCGGCCCACTCGCCTGATGTGCTGGTCCTCGGTGACGAGGTCATCGTCTTGGAGGCCGAGCGCGTCGACACCGTCAACGACCACGGCACCGGCTGTTCGCTCTCGGCGGCGATCGCCGCCGGGCTCGCCCTGGGGCGCAGTCTGCCCGATGCCGTCCGTGACGCCAAGGCGTTCGTACTCGCGGCCCTGCGCGGTGCCGCGCCCTGGCAGCTCGGACACGGGCACGGGCCCATCGATCACTTCGGATGGGGGCCGTGAGCCAGGAGCGCCCGCCACTGACGACGACCACCAGTCTGTGGCCAGCGGCGGTGGTCGTCGGCCTGGGAGCCGGTGTGCTGGCGATCTTCCTCCTCATCAACGCCCTGGCGACCCCGACGGTCACGACGACGACGGCACCCGTGGTCGTGGGCGGCCTGCCCGCTGCGCGCTCGAACGCCGTGGTCACGGGCTGCCAGCAGCCCGGCACTCCCCCGTCCAACATCGCCGACGCCTTCGTCGTACCCGTGCGCACGACGTCCGCGGGACCCGTGGTCCACGCCAACGGGGGTGCCGGCGACTATGACTGCTACCGCAGCCTGAACACGGGGGCCACTGCCGGCCAGATCCTGGGCTTCTACCGTGGCCGCCTCACGGCCGAGGGCTGGTCGCTCTTCTCGTCGGCCCAGTCACCCACCGGTCCCGAGATGCTGTTCCAGAAGGCGGGGTCCGACACCTTCTACTGGGTCGTGGGCATCGCGGTCACGGGACACCACGGGTCGACGACCCAGTGGCGGTTCCGCATCTACCAGAACTCCGCGTCGATCTAGCGCGCGGCGCCCACGGCCACGAGCTCGTCGGCGGGCTCGCGCACCGGGCTCAGGGCCCACGCCCACACGAGCAGGTTCAGCGGATAGATGCCGTAGCCGATCCGGGTCGCCGACGCAGCGAGGATCACGCCGATGAAGAGCACCGCGATCGCCCGCAGGGCCCGGGGGTTACTCAGGGGCCAGTGCCGGCGCACGTGGCGCCATCCCCCCAAGGTCACGGCGATCAGCGTCACCGGGATCAAGACGTGTCCGAGCACCGGCACGGCGTCGGTCAGGAGGTGCCCCGGCAGGGGCGAGGCCGCGGGTGAGGTCACGCCCGAGAGCCCCAGCGGGAACGCCACCACGTTGGCCAGGAACGCCCGCGGGGCGAGAGCGGCGAAGGGAGCCGCCGTCACGGCGACGATGCCGGCGACCAGCGACGCCACCCGGACCCAGCCCCGGTCGCCTCGCCGGCGTGTGGCGGCGACCACCACCAGCACGACCACGACCGGCCACGCCGTCAGCTTCATCGCCGCAGCGATTCCCAGGGCGACCCCGGCGGTCCGCCAGGCGCGCCGTTCCATCGCCGCCACGCCGAGCAGAAGGAGGGCCAGGATCGGCATGTCGTCGCCACCGGTCGACAAGAACAGCGCACCCGTGGGCAGGACGGCCAGAATCTGCGCGACGCGCAGGCGCCGGTCAGGTGGCGCGCGCAAGAGGGCGAGCGCTCCGATCATCACCAGCACGGTGGCCAGCGACATGATGATCCGCGCATCGGTCAGACCGGTCGACTGGTGCGTCGCGGCCGACGGCAACCCAAAGACGCTCATCAGCGGCAGGTAGGGGAAGAACGACGCGTAGGCCGGCAGCCCCTTGACGGCGTTGACCACGTGGCCGTCGTTGACGTAGGCCCGGTAGGGATCCAGTCCCTTCGTGACCAGCGCCGCCGAGCGCTCGATCACGCCGACCTCGGGCTGTGCGTAGGCCTGGCCCGGGTTCACGTGGCGCCACCGCGCCTCCAAGCCGAGGGGAATGGCCAGCGCTCCGAGGCCGATGAGGGCCGTCAGGGCGATGCGGCCCACGATCGATCGCCGGATGCGCCACCGCCGCATGGAGAAGGCCACCAGTGCTCCCAGCGCGTAGGGGCCAGCCGCCAGCCATCCCCAGTCCCGCTGGGCCGGCTGGGTCGTCGTCAGCGCCAGGCCCAGCGCGAAGATGCTCGAGCCCCCGTACAGCCAGGCGTCCCGGGACCACGGAGAGAGCGCGCCCCAGAAGTCGACGATGCGGGCGCGCGCAGCAGTGAGGCGCGCGTTCACAGCCGTAGCCTACTGGCCCTCCGTTCCCGGTGGCCGCACCTCACGACGAATCGGCTGGTAGGTCCGCGGCACTGCCGGTCCCCGGAGGAACTCCCCGATCAGCCGCGCACACAGCGCCGGGCGCTCGGCCAACAGCGCGTGCGAGGATCCCGGCACGATGGCCAGTTGACCCCGCGGCAGGGCGCGGTACATGGCCATCAGGTGCTCGAGCCGGGTGGAGTCATCGTCGCCGCCCATCACCAGCGTCGGATGGGTCACCCGACGCAAGTGGCTCTCGGCGAGGGAGGGTTCGGTGGCGAAGAGTCGCAGTGATTTGCGCGCCACGGCGCGGGCGTGCGCGGGACCATCGGGCGAGAGGCGCCCGAAGCGCTCGGCCCAGCGTTCGAAGACGGGACCGCGCAGGGGGAAGGGTGGTACCTCCTCGAGGCCCGCCGGGGTGAGGTTGCCCCCCACGACCACGAGGCGGCGCACGAGCTCGGGCGTGCGCAGCGCGACGAGGAGGGCCACGATGGCCCCATCGCTGTGGCCCACCAGATGGGCCGGGCGTCCGAGGTGGCGAAGGAAGGCGATCGTCTCGGACGCCATGTCGTCGTAGTGGAACGGCGCGGGCGTGTCGGCGGTGCGACCGTGGCCCCGGCGGTCGAAGGCGGAGACGCGGTATCGGTCGTGGAGACGGCCACCAATGCGTCGCAGCAGACCGCCCGACGAGCTGAGCCCCCCGTGCAGGAGGACGAGATCCGGTCCGGCGGTCCGACCGATCGAGACCCAGGTGGGATGCCCGTCGAGGGTCAGCGTCCCCATCCCGTCATCGTAGGCACACCCGTAGGCTGGGCCGATGCGAGCATTCCAGATCGATGAGTCCGACGGGCTGCACTGCGACGTTGTCGACGTGCCCACTCCTGCGCGCGGCGACGATGAGGTCCTCGTCGACGTCCAGTGGAGCGGCGTCAACTACAAGGACGCGATGGTCGCCGAGGCTCACAGCCGCGTGCGGCGCACCCCGCGTCTCATCGGGGGCGTCGACGCCGCCGGGGTCGTGGTCGACAGCGACGACCCCGACCTGCCCGCCGGCACGCCGGTCGCCGTCCACGGCGGTGTCCTGGGCGTGGCCCGCGACGGCGGGTTCGCCGAGCGCCTGACGGCGCCCCGGGCCTGGATCTCCCCCCTGCCCGCCGGCCTGTCCCCGCACGACGCGATGGCCATGGGCACCGCCGGCCTGGCCGCGATGGCGAGCGTCCTCGCCCTCGAGGACCGCGGGCCCCTCGACGGCGAAGTCCTGGTCACGGGGGCCACCGGAGGAGTCGGGTCGATCGCCGTGAGTCTGCTCGCCGCGCGCGGGCACCGACCCGTCGCCTCCACCGGGTCTCCAGCGGCTGGCGAGTGGCTGCTCGCGCGCGGGGCCACCCGCGTCATCGGCCGCGACGAGGTCGCCGACCGCCCCGACCGGGTGCTGGGCACGCCCCAGTGGGCCGGCGCCGTCGACTGCGTCGGTGGCGCCACGCTGGCCAGCATCCTGCGATCGCTGAACTACGGCGCTGGCGTCGCCGCGAGCGGACTGGTCGCCGGACCGGAGATCGCCACCACCGTCTACCCGTTCATCACGCGCAACGTCGCCCTTTTGGGCATCGACGTCGTCGAGGCACCTGCCGGGATGCGCAAGCGCCTGTGGCACGAACTGGCGAGGACCTTGGCCACGGTCGACGTCACCGCACTGGTGGAGCGGACGATCGGCCTGGGCGAGCTCTCCGCCACTCTCGACGACTTGCGGGCGGGAACAGTGCGCGGCCGGGTCCTGGTGGACCCGGCTGCGCACTGAGGCTCACCGCGCAGCGTCGCGTCGCCGACTACTCGTCGGCAACGATGGAACCGATGCGATCACCGATCGAGGGGTCGCGCGCCACGATCGCGAACGAGTAGATGGCGGCCAAGACGATCACGGCCAGTGCCGCCCACGGGAACCAGTTATACGGCGTGGACTGGCCGGGCTTGGCCAGGTAGTACAGGGGAACCAGGATCGTCAAGATGCCGAGGCCCGGTAGGACACCGTGGCGGAACGCGTTGAAACGGTCCCGGTGGTGACGGCGGTAGTAGAAGGGCAGGGCGAGGTTGCTCAGCCCGTAGACCACCAGCACGAGGATCGTCCCGAAGGTCGACGACTGGGCGAAGAAGTTGACCGCGTTCATCCCGGCGGACGCCCCGCTGCCACCCAGCAGGTGCCCGAGGCCCCACACGACGATGATCAGGATCGTCCCGCCCAAGAAGACCATGAGTGCCTTCACGGGTGTGCGGTGCTTGGAGTTCACGTGCCCGATGAATCCGGGGAGCAAACCCTCGCGTCCCGCGTTGAACACCAGTCGCGCCTGAGAGTTGGTCCCCGCGATCAACGCCCCCAGCGTCGACGTCATGCCCGCGAGGAATGCGAAGAACGCCGCCGCGCCGACGACACCCTTGGCCACGACGATGAACGGGATCACCGTGCTGTTGCCCAACTTGTGGATGTCACCCGCGAAACCGATGACCGTCGAGTACGCGAACAGCAGGTAGCTGACGATCATGATCAGCGTCGACGTGAACACGGCCCGCGGGACATTGCGCCGCGGGTCATTGGTCTCCTCGGCCAGTGCCGCCGAGTTCTCCCACCCGATGAACAGGTACACCGCGAGGGGGAATCCTGCGGCCAGGCCTCGGAACCCGTTCGTGATGTTGTGGGGGTTGAAAGGTGCGGCATTGATGTGGGCGTGGTACTTGACCAGCGCCACGATGCTGACGACCACGAGCACCAGCATCTCGAAAGCGAAGAAGAACCCGGCGATCTTGGTCGAGACCGAGATCCCGCGAATCATCATGAAGGCGGCAAAGGCCAGGAAGATCAGCGTCCATACGAACCACGGAACGCTCTGGAGCCCACTGACGTTGTAGTTCTGCAGCAGGATCTGGAAGAAGCCGCCGACGATGGCGACGACGGATGCCATGGCCGCGATGTAGCCGATTCCCGTCAGCAAGGCGGTCGTCACGCCGGTGCGCGCGCCGAAGGTCTTACCGACGAACGTGATGAAGCCACCCGTTGAGGGCATCACCTTGGTGAACTCGGACAGCGTGTTGGCCAAGAACAAGATTGCGACCCCGGCGGCCACGATCGTCAGTGGTGACGCCAGGCCCGCGGTCAGCACCAAGAAGCCGAACCCGAAGTAGAACGACATGGCTGGCCCGATGTTGGCCATCGTCGCTGCAGCGATGTCGAGTAGTCCGAGAACCCCCCGATGCAGACGTGCGTGCTCACCCGGAACTACGGGAACCTTCGCCCCAAGAGACTCGGGCGTGAACCCTTCACTCATCGTCCCTCCCTTGCTAGCGTGCGCACCGTTGCGCACTGGCGCTCATAGCGCTTCCGAGCACGGTAGCCCAGGAGGAGGCGCCGACTGGGTATTTCCTACGAACCCACCGGGAAAAAGGGACTTACCAGGAGTCGACCGCCCGAGCACGGCGTGAACGTGTAGCCGGTCTCACTCGCCAGGGACGGGCCAGCCGTCGTCCCGACGCGGATCACTTTGACCGACGGGCAGCTGGCACCGCTGGACGTGGGAACGTCGACGAACGCGAAGTCGAAGCGCACCGAGGACCCGCTCGTGACGTGCATCAGTGTCGGCGCGGCATTGCCCGCGGCGTCGGTGAACGTGAACGGGGTCGTCCGGCTGGGCTCGGGGATGACCTTCGACACCACGGTGGCCCCCGACGCGTTCGCCAGCGACAGGCGGGGCCAGCCCTCGAGGATGCACGTGCCGGTGGTCGTCTTGGTCAGCGTGACCCACGACTGGATCGTGCTCGTCGCCCCCTGGAAGTATCCCCCCACCGCGTGGAAGTCGCTGCCCACACAGGTCGTCGGATTGGCCGGCACTGTCGTTGTCGTCGTCGTTGTCGTCGACGACGGGACCGTCGTGGTGGCCACGCTGGTCGGTGTGGACGTGGTCGTCGTCGGGGACTTGCCGAGACCGTGGCGCGCCAGGGTCACGACAACGAGCAGCGCGAACAACAGCGCCAGTGAGTAGAGAGCGCGCTTCACTCGTCGTTGAAGTCTTCCGGGCGGACTGAGTCCAAGAAGGCCCGCAACTCTTCGATCAGCTCGGCCTCATCGGTCTCGTCCTCGTCGTCCTCCTCGTCCAGGACCATCACACGCGCCTCCGTTGCCATCAGGTCGTCATCGACCAGGATGGGCGCCCCGACGCGCAGGGCCAGCGCCACGGCGTCCGAGGGGCGCGAACTGACGCGCAGGTGCTCTTGCCCCCGCTGCAGGCGCAACTCGCCAAAGAACGTGTTCTCCTTCAGTTCGGTGATCACCACCGACTCGACCGTGGCTCCCAGGGCGTCGATCACGTTGCCCAGCAAGTCGTGGCTCATGGGCCGCGGTGTGGGAACGTGCTGCAACGCGTACGCGATCGCCGTCGCCTCGGGGGCGCCGATGAAGATCGGCAGGACGCGCTCTCCGGCTACTTCCTCCAGCAGCAGCAGTGGCGTGGAACTCCCGACATCGACGCGAACCGCTCGCAGCACGACCTCGATCACAGCCCCAGACTAGACGTCTGACTCTCCGGGCGTCCCAACACCCGTCACGTCAACGGCGCTGGTCAGGCGCGTAAAGAGCAACGAACGCAAGCGTTCGGCCTGCAAGACGACTTGATCGACGGTGACGCGCACGAGGTCGCTGTCGACGTCTCGGCCCGGCTCGCGCCACGCCGCAGTGAGCTCTTCGATGACCCCAACCTCGCGCTCGGCCAACCGACGCAGGGCGGCCAGACGCCGGATCGGCGCCCCGAGCGACACCAGCGACGCCGCGACTCGCGCGATCTCCACTTCACCGTCGCGAAAGACGTGCTCGCCGCCAGCCACTTCTGGTTCGAGGATCCCGAGGTCCAGCAGCTCGAGCACGGTGGCGGCGTCCAATCCCGCCGCCTCGCCGAGCTCGCTCAGCGAGTGCGTGGCCCTCTCCTCGACCTCGGTGTGCGCTGCGGCCTTGGGCGACGACCCCGCGGCCGCGGCCGGCGCGGCGGCCCGCACCGCGTGCGTCGGCGTTTCGCGCGCCGCTCGCTTGGGCACCGATGTGAGGACCGGCCCGTCGAGGAGGCCCTGCTGGATGAGCCGCAGCCGCACCACGCGCAACGGCACGAACTCCTGCTTGGCCAGTCGGATGGCCTCGCGCAGGCACGCGAGATCGCGGTCGCTGAACAGGCGGTAGCCCTTCTTCGAGCGCGCCGGACGCACCAGGTCTTTGTCCTCGTAGTACCGGATGGTCGAGAGCTCCAGCTCCGGGAACTCCCGGCGCAGAATGGCGTGCACTTCGCCAATGCGCATCCCCGCACTCATCTCGATGCCTCCCAGAACACGAGCTTGAACTTCCCAATCTGCACCTCGTCGGCCGAGTGCAGTGTCGTCTCGTCGACGCGCACACCATTGACGTAGGTGCCGTTCAGCGAGTTCAGATCGCGCAGCGTCATGCGCCCGCTGGCCGTTCGCGTGATCACCGCGTGGTGCCGGGAGACCGAGACGTCGTCGAGCAGCAGGTCGCTCTGCTCGTGGCGGCCCACACTGGTCGTCTCCTTCTCCAGGGTCAGGCGGGTACCGCTAGCCGGCCCCGAGGCAACCACCAGCAGGTCGCCGTGCTCGTCGAGCGGGCCCGGGCTCGCGCCCGAACCCGGCACATCAGAGCTGATGACGGGAAGAGCAACCGTCTCGGGCGAACTCGACGCCTGCTGGGACGCGCCGCACGACCAACAAAAGTTCGCGTTCGCGTTCAGGATCTCGCCGCAGCGTCGACAGTTCACGCTCTCCCCACTCGTCCTTCGCCGCTAGTGCGACGTCAGGTCGCGGTAGGCCGCCGCGTCGAGCAGTTCCTCGAACTGCTCGGGACCCGACACGGTGATCTCGCAGATCCACCCCTGCCCGTACGGGTCGGAGTTGAGCACCTCGGGACTCGACCGCAGATCGGTGTTGACCGCGCTGACCTCCCCCGAGACCGGCGCGTAGATCTCCGAGACCGACTTCGTCGACTCGACCTCGCCCAGAACGTCCCCGTGCGAGACTGCCGTGCCCACTGCCGGCAAGTCGATGTACACCACGTCACCCAGGGCATCCTGCGCGTAGTCCGTGATCCCTACCCGTACGACACCACTCTCCAAGCGAGCCCACTCGTGGTCGTTGGAGTACCGCAACTCGTCCGGCGTCTTCATGGCTCGTAATCTACCCTCACGCGGGAGGCCGGCGCCCCTGGAGCAGGGCGGCCCGCGCCGGTCGGATGTAGCCCGCGGCGACGACCCACGAGAGGGCCAGTCCCATCACGCCCACGACCCAGCACGCTCCCCGTCCCCACGTCTGCCACGTGGCCAACGCGCGATGATGCGCATTGCTGGTCAGGAGAAACGCGGGGAACGTGGTCATCAGCGCGAAGGTCGATACCTTGCCCCACCACAACACATCAATTCGCGCCGCGCCGAGTGCAGCCAGGGCGACCGTGGTCCCCGACACCAGCACCTCGCGGGCCAGTGTGGCCCCGGCGAACCACCACGGCACGCCCCCGGCGACGGCGACACTGATCAGTCCCGTGATGACCAGGAGGCGATCAGCGGTCGGATCCAGAACCTTGCCCACGTTGCTCACCTGATGGAAGCGTCGAGCCACGTAGCCATCGATCCAGTCAGTGGCACCGAGGGCGCCCAGCAGCCACGCAGCCACGGCACGGTGCCCCGTGCCAAACAGCAGCCACACGAAGACGGGAATCAACGCCAGGCGCAGCGTGGTGATTCCATTGGGCCAGGTCAGCCAGTTTCGGGACACCGGAGCCCCGGGGGCCGGTCGATCAGGCAATGGAAATCGTGTCGTCCAAGAAGACGTCCTGGACCGCGTGGACCAGGGCCGCACCCTCATCGATGGGACGCTGGAATGCCTTGCGTCCCAGGATCAGCCCCTGGCCGCCGGCGCGCTTGTTGATGACCGCTGTGCGCACCGCCGTCGCGGTGTCGTTCGATCCCTTGGACTCACCACCCGAATTGATCAGGCCAACCCGACCGGCGTAGCAGTTCGCGACTTGCCAGCGCGTCAGATCAATGGGATGGTCCGTGGTCAGCTCGTCGTAGACACGCGAGCTCGTCTTCCCGAACTTGAGCGCCAGGTATCCCCCGTTGTTCTCGGGCTGCTTCTGCTTGATGATGTCGGCCTCGAGGGTCACGCCTAGGTGGTTGGCCTGGCCCGTGAGGTCGGCACTGACGTGGTAGTCCTTCTCGGCGGTCTTGAAGGCCGGGTTGCGCAAGTAGGTCCACAGCACGGTGAACAGACCCAGGCGGTGCGCCTCGGCGAATGCCGCAGAGACCTCGCGCACCTGGCGATCCGACTCAGGCGACCCGAAGTAGATCGTCGCCCCCACGCCGACCGCACCCAGGTCCGCGGCCTGGCGCACCGAGGCGAAGGGGATCTGGTCGTAGGTGTTCGGATAGTGCAGCAGGTCGTTGTGGTTGAGCTTCACGATGAACGGGATCCGGTGCACGTAGCGTCGCGCCACGATGCCGAGCGCCCCGAGCGTCGTCGCGATCGCGTTGCAGTCGGCGGCGATCGCCAGGTCGCAGAGTCGTGCCGGATCGAAGTACTGCGGGTTCGGCGCGAAGCTGGCCCCCGCCGAGTGCTCGATCCCCTGGTCGACCGGCAGGATCGACATGTACCCAGTGCCAGCCAGGCGGCCGTGCTGGTACACCGAGGCCAAGTTGCGCAGCGTGGTGGGCGTTCGGTCGCCAGCCAGGAGTACCCGATCCATGAAGTCGGGCCCCGGAAGGGTCAACCATTCTTTCGGAAATGCAGTTGCACGGTGGCTGAGGAGGGATTCGGCCTCATCGCCAAGTAGTGAGACGATGTCCATGTCGCCACCATACAAGAAGCCTCGTGGGGCGCCCGAAGCGCCCCTAGTCGCGCTTGTGCGATGCCGGCCGGGGGCGCGGAGCCCGTGGCCGAGGGGTCGTGGAAACCCCGAGCTCGGCCAGACGAGCCCGGGCGTCGTAGGCATCCGGCTCAGCAGCGACCACGCGGGAGAAGTAGTCCCGCGCTCCGCCCACGTCCCCGGCTCGATCGAGCATGTCCGCCATCGCGTACCACATCCGGACGTGCCGGAATCCGGGATTGCGCAGGCGCCGCGCAGCCCCCGCAGCGCTGAGGACCTCCACCGCCTCGCGGTACTTTCCCTGGTCTCCCAGTGACCCGGCCAACACGATTCGGGCCTCGGTCAGCACGTCGGCCGTGGGCGACAACTCGACGAGCTGGTCGTACGACGCTTGCACCGCGCGGTAGCGGTGGTGAGCCCGGTCGCAGTCCATGATCAGTGGCAGGTATTGAGGATCTGTGGAGATCTCGACGACTCGTCGCAGGTGCGCCTTCGCGCGGTTCCACTCCTGAGCCCGATAGGCCGCCAGGCCCGCCAATTCGCGCACACCGGCGACGTCGGGAGCAACCTCGCAGGTCCGCTCGGCCAGACGCAGCGACTCCTCATAACGGTGGCGCTCGTAGGCGACCTGCGCTTTGGCCAAATTCTCCACGGCTCGCTCACGCTGCCGCTCGGAACCCATCACCGCTCGTCGGACCTGGCTCGCAATCTCGCCGGGCAGCTCTGCGAGGGCCCGTGCCGTGGCGTCCTCGCGACGAGCTGCCGTAGACGCGACTTCTTCGATCCACACGTCTGCGGGTTCGGGCGGGAGCTTGCTGGCCCGCGTTTCGAGCGATCGACCTTCACTATTCAGTCGGTCCGCTCCAGTGCGAGCAACCCCACCCCAGCCCGGGCGTCGGTCGCCCTCGGCCCGGTCGAATCGCCCGCTCGACCGGCGTTCGCCGTCGTAGGGGCGTGGCGGACGGCGCTCGCCGTCAAAGGACCGAGGGGGCCGCCGATCGCGGGGACCCGAACCCTGGCTCCGACGCTCCCCGTCGTAGGGACGGCTGGGCCGGCGCACACCGTCGGGTCGGTCAGAGCCGCCCGCAGGGCGCCGATCGCGGTCGAAAGGACGCGGCGGACGCCGCTCCTCGTCGTAGGGCCGAGGGGGCCGCCGGTCTCGGGGACCCGGACCCTGGCCCCGACGCTCCCCGTCGTAGGGGCGCGGCGGACGCCGCTCCGCGTCGTAGGGCCGACCAGGGCGCCGATCGCGGTCGAAGGGGCGTGGCGGACGGCGCTCGCCGTCGTAGGGGCGTGGCGGACGGCGCTCGCCGTCGTAGGGGCGTGGCGGACGGCGCTCGCCGTCGTAGGGACGTGGCGGCCGGCGCTCCCCGTCGTAGGGACGTGGCGGACGGCGCTCGCCGTCGTAGGGGCGTGGCGGACGGCGCTCGCCGTCGTA
>JAJYBR010000009.1 GCA_021778895.1 Actinomycetes bacterium | reverse complement strand
AAGTCGTCGAGGTGCTCGACCACCATCCTCACGGCCCGCTCACGCACCTCCGGCGAGTACCTGTTTGTTCTTGTCATTGACCAATCCTCTCAAAGGGATCGGTCTCCAAGAATCCCGGGGCGGTTCATTTCGTCGACAGTGCCGGACCCACCACCACTCTTGGGAGAAGGGTCCGGCGCCACTCGGACGTCGCGGACGCAGCCCGATGACATCACTGCTGGCTATGTCCAAGCGAGGATCTCGTCGTCCGGGCTGTGATCGGCTGTTGTTCGGCAGGCCCGTTTTCCTTTGGCTGGGCAGCCCTGGTCGGTGAGGTCGCTGATGCTGCGCACTGCTTCGCGGTTCGAACCAACGGTGTCGAGGGGACTTCCCTCGACCCGTTACCGCCGATCACCGGGGAGCGCCCATCTCGAGTTCATGCGACGACCTTCGCTCTCTTCTGATCTGCCATCGTCTGTGGGAGTCTGGAGCATGGCAGGTACGACCTTTCCTTCGGACTGGTCAGGCGGGCCCCGGCCGTGACGTATCTCGTGATCGCGCTAGCCTTCCTTGCACTGATTCTGGTGCCGCTGCTTGCTCTCGGTATCTTGCTCGTGATCAAGCTGTTCCACCCCGAGATTGGCGCGCGAGGCATCAAGCAGTTGACCGCCGTTTGGACGCTGCCTAAGGACAGACGAAGGTGGCGCGCGTCCAATCAACAGCGTCGCGAGTTGGAAGACGAGGTCATTCGGCGGTTCGGTGCACATCGTGCGAACGATGTGAGTCCTCCAGAGAGTGCTCCAAACCAGGATCCGTGACCGCTCCTGACGGATATCCAAAGTCGGGTCTGGTGGCGCGTGGTTCTGCTGTTCGATGGTGGCGCGGTCCATCTGATTGCTGATGTCAATGGCACCGGGACGTGCTTGCTTTGCGAGTCGCAGAGCACCGGATTGGACGACGTTGGTGCCTAACAAGACGGGGTATCGCCGCGCGAGGGGCTTGCACCAGAAATGAGGCATACGCTCTCGTGCTGATGGCGCACTCGCGGTGCTCGAGGTCGTTGCTGCTTCTCCTCGTGTCGATGACGGCATCCGTTCTGCCGACATCTCTTGTAGCCGTGGTCAGAGCCGACGCCGCGAACACGTCTCTCGCGATGGTCTCTCCGGGTCCCATGGCGGTCACGCCAGCGGGAGTCCTCTACGTTGCCAGCGGTCGAGCGCTGTTTCGCCTAGATGGTCAAACCTTCTCACCGGTCGCTCGAGCGGCGCGAGTCATTCGCAGTGCCGTGGCCTCCACTGACGGCTCGATCTTCGTCGGAGAGCCCGGCTTGGTGCAGAGGGTGACGCCCGGCGGCAGGTTGACGTCGATCCTGCACGTCGGTCTTACCGGCTTGGGTCAGGGCCCTCGGGGCTCGATCTACGTTGTGAGCAGCGGAGCGGTCGACCGTCTGGTCGGACGTCGACTGGTCCGAGTTGTACGTGCGTCTCAGTTCATTGGTCTTCCGCGCGTGCCGCCAAAGGCGAGCGACATTGGCTTCGCCAATGTCGCCACAGACGCTGCGGGAGATACGTACCTCACTGCGGGTGCAGTGGGCAACAGTCTCTTCGAGGTCACGAGCCGCGGGCGCGCGCGCTACCTCGGCCCCGCTCGCAGCGCCGGCGGTATGCCGTCCTCACTCACTGAGGGATCTGGTGGTCGCGTGTTCCTCGGAGTCCAGAACGCCATCCTGTGGGTGAGCCACGGGCGGGTCGGGGTCCTCCGGTCGTTTTCCAACGGTGCCGTGAAGGGGTTCGTCGGCACCTTTGCCCCCAGCTATGTGGCCGCGTCGCTTTCGCGACGCCTTCCTCTCTACGCCGACGCTACGGGCAATGGGTTCTCGAACGACAAGGGGATCATCGCCATCTACCCCGATCACCGGATCGTCACGCTCTGGGTCCACCGGTAGCACGGCACTGAAGTCGGCAACCGTGCCACACATCGGGTGGGGACTCCTTGGGCCACTCTCCACTCCGGATTCGGCGTCTTGGGATCCTCGAGAGGATTCGGAAGGCCAATGATGGAGCGACGCCGCCACTCGCGGGAGGCCCGAGGGGGAACTCGTCCCGCGGTCGCTTGGTTACCCGATCCACGAGCGTCGTGCAGCACCCCTCGACCTCGGGGCTCACGAGTTGCAAGGCGTCATGCGGCCTCCGGTACTCTGGGCCCGTGAGCGACCCGATTGCCGAGTCCATCGAGACGGTGGGGACGACCCTCGACGCCGTCGAGCGGGCCCTCACGCGACTCCGCGAGGGGACCTACCGCACGTGTTCCACGTGCGGAGCGCCGCTGGACCCCGACGCCCTCGACGTCGACCCGCTGGCCGAGCGCTGCCCGGTCCACGCCGAGCCGCGCTGACTACTTCTTGGTGGCCCAGAAGATCTCGGCGATCCCGTCGATCTCGTTGAGCAGGCGATCGGCGACGGCGACATCGTTGGTCTTCTTCGCCTCACCCGCTGACTTCGTGGCCTGCCAGAACAGGTCGTGGAGGCCCGGGTGGTTCGCCAGGTGCTCGGGCTTGAAGTAGTCCGTCCACAGCACCCACAGGTGGTGCTTGACCAGCTCGCAGCGCTCCTCCTTGATGACGTTGGCGCGCACCTTGAAGTCGGGGTCGGTGGAGGCGTGGTACTTCTCCATGATCGCCTTCACGGACTGGGCCTCGATCCGGGCCTGCGCGGGGTCGTAGACGCCGCACGGTAGGTCGCAGTGGGCCGAGGCGCTCGCCGGGGCGCCGAGGCGATCGAGGAGTTCGCGGACTCTGGTTGGCATCACCATGGTGGACCTTTCGCGTCGGCACCTCGCGGGGTGCGATCTGGCTTCGAGCAGCAGACTAGTCAGGGCCCCGGACTATCGTGCAGCCGTGCGGCGACTGGTGCACCTGGTGGCCCGGCGTGTCCTCGTCGAGGGGCTTTCGATGGCGCCGACCTACCGTCCCGGCGAGCGCGTCCTGGTGGTGCGGCGCTGGCGCCCGGTGCGACCCGGTGACGTCGTCCTGGCCCGCGACCCGCGTGATCCGGACCGCTGGCTCCTCAAGCGCTGCGCGTCGTGCCACGGTGGCGCCGTGGACCTGCGCGGGGACAATGCCGCCGTCTCGACGGACTCCCGGGACTTCGGTGACGTCTCCACGCGGGCCATCACTTGGCTGGTCGTGAGACCGCGCCGCGCCCACCTCCTAGGCTGACGAGGTGGCTCGGTTCGCCGTCCTCTCGTATCACACGTCACCCCTCCAGCAGGCCGGGACCGGCGACGCGGGGGGCATGAACGTCTACGTGCGCGAGCTGTCCTCGGCACTGGCGCGCCTGGGCCACGAGGTCGACGTCTACGCCCGCCGCGACGACCCCGCGTGCCGCGAGACGGTGCTGGTCGAGCCGGGACTGCGCGTCCACCACGTGACGGCGGGACCGCCGGCACCGCTGGCCCGCGACCGGTTCATCGAGCACGTCGACGCGTACACCGCCGGGGTGGCGGCCGCGATCAAGTGCGGTCCTGTGCCCGACGTGGTCCACGCCAACTACTGGCTGAGCGGGCTGGCGGGCCACCAGCTCAAGCACGCGTTCGCCGTCCCCCTGGTGATGACGTTCCACACGCTCGAGCGCGTCAAGGCCGCGGCCGACGCGGGCGAGTCCGACCACCGGGCCTCCCAGGAGGCGGGGATCATCGCCTGCGCCGATGCGGTGCTGGCCAGCTGCCAGGTCGAGGCCGACCAGGTCGTCGAGCTCTACGGGGCGGCGCCCGCGCGCGTGCGTATCGTGCCCCTCGGGGTGCAGCACGCCTTCTTCAGCCCGGGCAACCGGTCCCAGGCGCGCCGGGCCCTCGGGCTCGACTCCTCACCGGCGCTCCTCGCCTACGTGGGGCGCCTCCAGCCACTCAAGGGGGTCGACCTGGCCCTCGAGACCCTCGTCGCCCTGCGCTCGCGCGGCCACCACGCGCGCTTGGCGATCATCGGCGGTCCCTCGGGTCCCGAAGGACCGGCCACGCTGGCCGAGCTGCACCGGCGCGTCGGTGACGCGGGGGTCATCGACGACGTCATGTTCGTCGCGCCCCAGAGCCACCAGATGCTGTCGTCGTGGCTGCGGGCGGCCGACGTCACGCTGGTGCCCTCACGCTCCGAGAGCTTCGGGCTGGTGGCCCTGGAGTCGTCGGCCTGCGGCACGCCCGTGCTGGCGAGCAGCGTGGGCGGCCTGCGCAACCTGGTGGAGCCCGGCGTCAACGGCCGACTCCTCGAGCATCGCGACCCCGCTGGGTGGGCCGATGCCGCCCTCGAGATGATGGACGGCGACCGCGACGCGTGGGGCACCCGGGCAGCCGCACTGGCAGCGCGCTACACGTGGCGCGCCGCCGCCGAGGAGCTCGTGGACCTCGTCTCGGGCTTCGCGGCCAGCGGGCTGGTCCGCTGCTGAGCCTGTCGATCCGCGATGCTTCGCACTAGCGTGAGCCCGTGAGCTACGACCTCGTCATCGTGGGTGGGGGACGCATGGGCGCGGCCCTGGCCGAGGGGCTGGTGCGCGCGGCGTGGGCGCCCCGCGAGCGCCTGGCGGTGATCCAGCCGAGCTTCGCCAAGCGGGAGGCCCTGGCCGCCCGCCTGGCGGGCGTCGCCGTGCTCGAGGCCCTGTCGGCGGACGACGTGGGAGAGGCGACCGGAGCGATCCTGTGCGTCAAGCCCGACTACGCCGAGTCGGTCGCGCGCACCGTCGCGGCGACGGGCGTCTCGCGGATGCTGTCGGTCGTGGCGGGGCTGACGACAGCCCGCCTGGAGGCGGCCATCGGCCGTCCGATCCCGGTCGTGCGCTCGATGCCCAACACGCCGGTCCTCGTGGGCCAGGGGGCGACCGCGATCGCCGGGGGCAGCCACGTCACCGCCGAGGACCTGGCCTGGGCCGAGTCGATCCTTGGTGCCGTGGGCTCGGTGGTGCGCGTCACCGAACGCAACATCGACGCGGTGACCGGTCTGTCGGGACCGATGCCGGCGTACCTGTACCTGGTCGTCGAGGCACTGATCGAGGCCGGGGTGCACCAGGGGCTGCCCCGCGACGTCGCGCGCACCTTGGTCGTGGACTCGTTCGCGGGCTCGGCCGCTTTGTTGGCTGCGTCGTCCAGCTCACCCGAGGATTTGCGGGCGCAGGTGACGTCGCCGGGCGGCACGACGGCGGCCGGCCTCTACACCCTCGAGCGCCACGCCGTGCGCTCGGCCTTCATGGAGGCCGTCGCCGTAGCGGCCGAGCGCAGCCGCCAGCTCGGCCGCTGAGCCGGGCGGCCAGGGGTCCGCGAGGGCTCGGTATCGTGGGGAGATGACGCCAGCCCCCAGACGTCGGCTGTCCGAACGGACCATCGCGCGACTGCCCGTCTACCAGCGGATCGTCGACGAGTGGTCCCGCGAGGGACGCGAGCGCCTGGACTCGGTCTCCCTGGCGGAGCGGGCCGGCGTCACCGCCACGACGGTGCGCCGGGACCTCGCGGGGCTGGGATCGTTGGGCACGCGGGGCTCGGGCTACGGCGTCGAATCCTTGCGCGGGGCTCTGGCGGAAGCGCTCGGTCAGGACCGGTCCTGCGAGGTGATCCTCGTGGGCGCGGGCAACCTCGGTCGCGCGCTCGTGAACTCGGCGAGCTTCCTGCCCGTGGGCGCACGCCTCGTCGGGCTCTACGACGCCGACGAGGAGCTCGTGGGCACGGACGTGGCCGGACAGCGCGTCCTGTCGTCGGCCGGGGGGTTTCCCGCGGCGGACGTCGCGGTGCTGTGCGTCCCGGCCCCGGCCGCCCAGTCCGTGGCCGACCGCTGCGTCGACGGGGGCATTCGGGCCCTGCTCAACTTCGCGCCGTGCGTGCTCAACGTGCCGCCCGGCACGGTCGTCCACGACGTGGACCTCTCCATCGCGCTCCAGGTGCTGCTCTACCGTCTCAACCACGGCGGCGGGTTCTGGGGCGACCTGTGGCGCTCGAGCCTCGACACGACCGAGTCGCGTGGTCCCGCGCCTGATGCGGCGGCCGGGACCATCAGTAGGATGGCGCCGTGACGGGGGCCCTGTGGCCGTAATCGCGGTGGGTGTGGACCACGAGCACGCCTCGCTAGACCTGCTCGAGCGGGTCAGCATCCCCGAGCACCGGTGGGGCAAGGTGCTGCGCGAGCTGGTCAGCCACCGCAACATCCACGAGGCGGTGTTCGTGTCGACGTGCTTGCGCACCGAGGTCATCGCCACGATCGACTTCTTCCACTCGGCGATCGAGGACGTCACCCGCACGCTGGCGGTGGCGTCGGGGGTCGATGAGGCCGAGCTCGGCGAGCTGGTCACGGTGAGCTTCGATCGCGGTGTGGCGCGCCACCTCTTCGAGGTGGCGGCCGGCCTACGTTCCGTCGTCCCGGGCGAGTACGAGGTGCTGGGCCAATTGCGTCGCGCCCTCGAGGTGGCCGAAGAGGAGAGCACCGCGGGTCCCGAGCTCGTCGAGCTGTTCCACCGCGCCCTGGCGTCGGGCCGGCGCGTGCGGGCCGAGACGGCGATCGCACGCGGAACGACGAGCTTCGCCTCGGCGGCCGTGGCCCTGGCGCTCGAGGGCGTGGGCGACGAGATCGCCGGTGCGCCCGTGGTGGTCGTGGGCGCCGGCCAACTCGCGAGCGGCGTCGCCCGCTCCCTGGTGGGGCTGCATCCGCCGATCGGCGAGCTGGTGATCGTCAACCGGACGGCCGCGCGCGCCGAGGCCCTGGCGGACAGCCTCGAGGACCCGCGAGTCAGCGTCGCCGGCCTGGAAGCGCTGCCCGAACTGCTCACCCGGGCGCGCCTCGCGGTCGTCGCCGCCGAGACCGCCGGGCCGCTCGTGACCGTCGAGCACCAGCGCGCCGTGACCGGTCCGCTGCTGCTGGTGGATCTCGGCCTGCCGCGCGCGGTCGCGCCGGCCGATGCTGCTGGCGTGCGGCGGCTCGACCTCGACGACCTGCGCGAGCGCGTGGACGCTGCGCTGGTCGGACGTCGCGAGGCCGTCGGACACGCCCGGTCGATGGTCGAGGCCGACGTGGACCACTACCTCGAGGACCGGCGCAGCCGTGGTGCGAGCCCCGTGGTGCGCGCGCTGCGCGAGCGCTTCGACGAGATCGTCGCGACCGAGTTGGCTCGGCGCGCGGGCGAGCTCGGGGAGTGGTCGCCCGACCAGCGCGACCAGCTGTCCTCCGTCGTGCGTTCGGTCGTGGCCAAGATCGCCCACCGCCCGACGGCCGTCCTCAAGGAGGCGGCCGGGAGCGAGCACGGGGTCCGCCTCAGCGACTCCCTGCGCACGCTGTTCGATCTATGACGCTGCGACTGGCGACGCGTCGCTCGCCCCTGGCGCTCCTCCAGGCCGAGTCGGTGTGCGCGCGCCTGGCCGCCCGAGGGGTCGAGGCCGAGCTCGTGACGGTGCAGACCCGGGGTGATCGCCACGCTGATCGACCCCTGGTGGAGTTCGCCGGGCAGGGCGCCTTCGCCCTCGAGATCCAAGAGGCCGTGCTGGCGGGCCGCGCCGACGTCGCCGTCCACAGCGCCAAGGACCTGCCCGGCCGCACGCCACCGGGACTGGTGCTGAGCGCCGTGCCCGAGCGGCGCGACGCCGCCGACGCTCTCGTCGGCCGGACCTTGGCCGCACTGGGTCCCGGCGCGACCGTGGCGACAGGATCGCCCCGCCGACGGGCCCTGCTCTTGGAACGGCGTCCCGACATCACCGTCGTCGGCCTGCGCGGCAACATGGCGACCCGGCTGTCCGCTCTGTCGAGTGGGGTCGACGCCATCGTCGCGGCCGTGGCGGCCCTCGAGCGCCTCGGTCTGAGTGACCAGGTGAGCGAGCGACTCGACACGACGTGGTTCATCCCCCAAGTCGGCCAAGGGGCGCTGGCGCTCGAATGCCGCAGTGAGGATGCCGGCACCAACGCGGCCCTCGCCGCCATCGACGATCCGGCCGCCCACGTCGCCGTGCGGGCGGAGCGCGCGTTCCTGGTCGAGCTCGGGGCGGGCTGCACCATCCCGGCGGGCGCCCACGCCAGAGTCGGCGCGGCCGGCGACGTCGAGATCGTCGGCGCGATGGTGGGAGTCGACGGCGGACGCAGTGTCCGGGCGACCCTGCGCGGGACGGACCCCGAGGCGCTCGGTGCCGACCTGGCCCGACGCCTGCGCGACGACCTGCTGGGGTCCGAGCTGCCCGGCTGGACGGCCTAGTGCGCGTCGTGGCGACCCGCGAGCGCGGGCGAAACGACGCCCTGCGCGACTGGCTGCCAACTCCCGTCGACCTGATCGAGGTGCCCGTGACGGCGACGCGCTACCGCGACGCGAGCGAGGTGGCCGAGGAGGCTCGGGTGCTCGGGGACCGCTACGCACGCACCCTGGTCGTCACCAGCGCGCGGGCCGCGCGCTACGTCGAGCAGGTGGCCGGTGCCCTGGCCGAGCGGGCGGTGGTCTGGGCGATCGGCGCGGCCACCGGAGAGGCCCTCACGCGGGCCGGGTGGCCACCCACGGCGACGGCGCCCCGGGCCCGCGAGATCGCCGAACAGGTCGCCGAGGGACCGGTCCTGGCGCTCGTCGCCCGGGAGGCCCGCGACGAGCTGGGCGACGGGCTCACCCGCCGCGGCATCGCGTGGCGAGCGCTGTGGTGCTACGAGACCGTCGAGCAGCCGCCCGACGCCGACGGGCGGCGAGCCCTCGCGTCAGCCGACGCCGTCGTCATCGGCGCACCGTCGGCGTGGCGGGTCGCCGGTCCCCACGTCCCCCCGAGTGCCTGGGTGGTCGTGCCGGGTCTCACGACCGCAGACGCGGTGCGGCCCGAGCACGCGCGGGTCCTCGTCGGATGGGACCGCGCGACGGGTGCGCGACTGGCCGAACTCACCGGCTCTCCCGAGGCCGACCCCGCGTAGTGTGGGCTCGTGTTCCCCCTGGAGCGGCCCCGCCGACTCCGGCGGACGCCGGCGCTGCGTCGGCTGATCGCCGAGACGTCGATCTCGCCGACTGACCTGGTGGCGCCGCTGTTCGTCTCCGAGGGGCGCGACGAACCGCGGGCGATCGGGTCGCTGCCCGGCCAGGTCCAGCACACGCTCGACTCCCTGCGCACCGAGGTCGGCCGCCTGCACCGTCTCGGGGTGGGCGGCGTCATCCTCTTCGGGATTCCCGCCCGCAAGGACGAGCGCGGCTCGGGTGCCTACGACCCCGACGGCGTCGTCCAGGTCGCGCTGCGCGCGTTACGCGACGACGTCGGCGACGACCTCGTCGTCATGGCCGACCTCTGCCTCGACGAGTACGTGACGCACGGGCACTGTGGCGTGCTGGCGCCCGACGGCACCGTGGACAACGACGCCACGCTGCCCCTGTACGCGGCGACCGCCGTGGCCCAGGCCGAGGCCGGCGCGGCCGTCGTGGGGCCGAGCGGCATGATGGATGGCCAAGTCGGCGCGATCCGGACGGCCCTCGACGAGACGGGCCACGCCGACACCGTCGTGATGGCCTACAGCGTCAAGTACGCGAGCGCCCTCTACGGTCCCTTCCGCGAGGCGGTCGACGTGACGATCGCGGGCGGCGGCGACCGCCGCGCCTACCAGCAGGACTGGCACAACCGGCACGAGGCGCTGCGTGAGGTGCGCGCCGACGTGGCCGAGGGTGCCGACATCGTCATGGTCAAGCCCGCCCTGACCTACCTCGACATCCTGGCCGACGTGCGCCAAGCGGTGTCGGTGCCGGTCGCCGCGTACCAGGTCAGTGGCGAGTACGCCATGGTCAAGGCGGCGGGCGAGCGCGGCTGGATCGACGAGGGGGCCGTCGCGCTCGAGCAGCTCACGGCGATCAAGCGGGCGGGCGCGGACTTCATACTCACCTACTTCGCCGGCCAGGTGGCCGAGGGACTCCAGGCGTGAGCTCGACCAACGCGGAGTGGTTCACGCGGGCCCAGCAGGTCATCCCGGGCGGCGTCGATTCGCCGGTGCGCAGCTTCTCCGCGGTGGGGGGCACGCCCTACACGGTGGTGAGCGGCCAGGGAGCCTTCGTCGAAGACGTCGAGGGGCGTCGCTACCTCGACTTCGTGCAGTCCTACGGTGCCTCGCTGCTCGGCCACGCCCACCCGGCCGTCGTCGCCGCCCTGACCGAGGCCGTGGCGCGGGGCACGACGTTCGGGGCCCCGACGCCGGGCGAGGTGCGCCTGGCCGAGCTGATGACGGCGCGCGTGCCCGGTCTCGAGCAGGTGCGCTTCGTGTCCTCGGGGACCGAGGCGGTCATGAGCGCCGTGCGCCTGGCGCGCGGCGTGACCGGGCGGGACCGCGTGGTGAAGTTCGATGGCTGCTACCACGGGCACTCCGACGCGCTGCTCGTCGCCGGGGGCAGCGGCGTCGCCCAGCTGGGCCTGCCGGGCTCGGCCGGCGTGACCGCCGGGTCCGTCGCCGACACGGTCGTCGCGACCTACAACCAGGTGCCCGACCTGGACGAGTCGGTGGCCGCCGTCCTCGTCGAGCCGGTCGCGGCCAACATGAACCTGGTCGCACCCGCCCCCGGGTTCCTGTCGGGCCTGCGCGCGGCCTGCGACCGCGTCGGCGCCCTCTTGATCTTCGACGAGGTGATCACGGGCTTCCGCCTGGGCTGGGCGGGGGCGTCGGCCCACTACGGGGTGACGCCCGACCTGTGGTGCTACGGCAAGGTGATCGGGGGCGGGCTGCCCGTCGGCGCCTTCGGTGGCCGGGCCGAGGTGCTGGCGGCCCTCGCGCCCGCGGGGCCCGTCTACCAGGCCGGGACGCTGTCGGGCAACCCCCTGGCGACGGCGGCCGGGTCCACCGTCCTCGAGGTCGTTGAGCCCACCGACTACGAGGACCTCAGCGGGCGCGTCGCGCGCTTCGCCACCGGGATCGAGGAGGCCGTGGCCGCCGCCGGGCTGGTCGCTCGCGCGCCGGCGGTCGGCCCGCTGCTCGGGCTGTACCTCGCGCGCAAGCCCTTCGACCTGCCCACCAACATCGGCGAGGTGCGCGCGCTGGCCGACAACGGCCTCTACCGGACGTTCTTCCACGCGCTGCTGGAGCGCGGTGTCGCCCTGGCTCCCGGCGCCTACGAGATCCTGTTCGTCTCCCTGGCCCACGAGGAGGCGTTGCTCGACAGCGCGCTCGCGGCCATCGCCGAGGCGGCGCAGGTGGCAGCCACCGCGTCGTGACGACCCTGCACAGCGTCGGTTGGCGGGTCCACCCGAGCTTCGTCCCCCACGGGCCCGTCGCGCCGGTGACCCTGCTGGCCGATGACGAGGGCCTGACGCAGCTGGCCGGCGTCTATCCCGTGGCGTGGCGCACCCCGTGGAGTGAGATCGCCAATCTCGCCCTGGTCCGCCGGGGATCGCGGATGGTCCTCGCGGCCACCGTCGACGGCCGGCGCGTCGAGTGGCGCCGCCGGGGCCTCGAGGACTACGAGGCCGTCCGCGCGCTGGTCGAGGAGCGCGGGGGATCGGTGAGCCGGGTCAGCCGGCGTCGCTGGGTCGCCCTCGGGGTCGTCGGCGCCGTGATGGTTGCCTCGCTCGGGGGCGTCCTGGGAGCCCTGCTGCACCACGGGCCGGGCCCGCTGAGCGGGCCGACCGCTTCCGCGGGGGCCCAGCTGACCGGTCGCGACTTGCCGCCGGGCTGGTCGGCGACACCGACCGGGCTGCTGTCGTTCCTCGATCCCCCGGCCGGAGCCGTCGACCCGGTGACGACGACGACGCCACTGTCGGTGGACCTGGTGACGCCGCGGGTCGTGGCGCGCTTCCAGTCGTGCCTCGGGGTGTCGGCGTCGGCCGACCGCGTCTTCGGGGGCGCCGCCCAGCTGCCCGAGGTCCAGGTCACCTCGCCCATCTACCACCGCGTCCGGCCCGCGGAGACCGAGCTGGTCACGGTGGCCCAGGTCTACGCGACCACGACGATGGTGCGCCGCGACGTGGCCGAGATGTCCCGGCCGCACTTCGGGGCGTGCTTCGCGGCCGCCAGCGCGTCCCTGCTCGAGTCGACCTTCACCGGCCAGCTGACCCTGGCGCGCGGCGCGAGCTCTTTCACGCCGCGCACCTTCGCGCGGGGCTGGGCGCGCGGTGGCGTGGTGCCCTTGCACCTGCCCGGCGTGACGCGGCCCTACGTGCTCGTGGTCGTCGTGGTGGCCGGCGGGCACGACGAGACGACGCTGAACTTCGTGACGCCGACGTGGCCGGCTGATCGCTCCCTGGTGGCGGGGCTGGTGGGCACGCTCAAGGCGCGCATCGGCGGCCGCGACGCCGCCGCCTGATCAGCCGCCGGCGAACCCGACGACCAGGTCGGTGACGAACCCGGCCACCAGACCCAAGAGGATCCCGGCCATCACCGTGGTCTGATGCTCGCTGCGCGCGGTCACGCCGAGCAGCTGGGCGATGACGAAGATGATCGACCCCCCGGCCAGGCTGAGGAACGCGATCGACAGCGTGGGCGAGGACCAGGTCCAGCCGACCAGCGTGCCGATCGTCGTCGGCCCGCCCCCGATGAGCGCCGTCAGGGCCAGGTACCGCCAGGAGGGGAGGGTCGCGCCCACCAGGGGGCTCACGATGCCGAAGCCCTCGGTGGCGTTGTGCAGGGCGAACCCGATGACCAGCACCGTCGACAGGCCGAGCAGCCCCGCGCGCGCGCTCGAGCCGATCGCCAGTCCCTCCCCCATGTTGTGCAGGCCGATCCCGGTCGCGATCATCAGGCTGAGGCGCCGGGGGTCGCGGGCGGCCAGAGCGCCGGCGCGGGGCGAGCGACGCTGGAAGAGGGCCAGGCCGAGCAGACCGACCGCCGCCCCCCCCACCAACACGGCGACGTCGAGCCCCGCCCGGGGCACCGAGCCGTGGTGGCGCAGGGCCCGCACGGCCTCCTCGACGGGCTGGTAGGCGGCCGAGAACACGTCGATGACGAGGAAGACGAGGACGCCCGTGGCCAGGGCGGTCAGGAGTGTGCGCACGCGGTCGCTGGGGCGCTGCCAGCGCGCGATGGGCAGGCCGAGAACGATCGTCGCGCCCGCGATGAAGCCGAGCAGGACCGTGCGCGTGAAGGTCACGCGGTCAGTCCCGGTTCGCGCCGACCAGCATGTCGAGGACCTGGTCGGGCAGCATCGCCGTCAGGCGGGCGAGTCCGCGGTAGGCGAGCTCGGCGGGCCCCTGGCGATCGTTGCTCATCAGGTTGGACATGACCGTCAGGACCTCGCGCATGACCGGCTCCATCCGCATGCCCACGCCGACGCAGGCGGCCAGGATCGTGGGGTCCGAGATCAGCCGCACGAAGGCGCGCGCCACGCGGTAGTACTCGCCGTAGTACTCGCTCAGGCGGTCCTCGTAGGCGCGCAGGCGCGTCGGGTCCGCGGCCACGAGCGCGTCGCCGAGGACGCCCGCGGCCAGGCGCCCAGTCTCGTAGGCGTACGAGATGCCCTCGCCGTTGAAGGGGTTGATGGTGGCGCCCGCATCGCCCACGACCAGGGTGTTCGGCCCCACCCGGGGACCGCGCGCCAGCCCCATGGGGAGGCGCCCGCCGGTCGGTGCGCTCAGGCGCGAGTCCTCGTCGAGGCCCCAGGCGGCACCGACCTGGGCCACGAAGTACTCCTGCAGACGCGTCGTGTTGACGCCCTTCCAGGCGCCATCGGTCGACAGGAGCCCGACGCCGACGTTGACGCGCCCGTCGCCGAGGGGGAAGATCCAGCCGTAGCCGGGGACCACCTTGCCGTTCGGGTCGCGGATATCGAGGTGCGACTCGATCCAGGGCTCCTGGTCACGGGCGCTGCGGTAGTAGCCGCGCAGGGCCATGCCGAGGGGCCAGCGGCGGTTGCGCGCCACGCCGAGCTCGCGGCCCAGACGGGAGTTCTGCCCGTCGGCGGCCACCACGAAGCGCGCGCGCACGGTGCTGGTGACGCCGGTGTCGTGGTCGACGACCTCGACGCCACTGGCCGAGCGCAGGCCCCCGTCGGGGGCGTCAGCGGCCTCGAGCAGCCCGGTCACCTCCACGCCGGTCAGGAGGGTCGCCCCGGCCGCGGCGGCGTGCTCGGCCACCAGCCCGTCCAGATCGAGCCGGGTGATCGTGTAGCCGTAGTTGGGGAAGGTCTCGTGGCTCGGCCAGTGCATCTCGACCGACGCCCCGAACCCGTAGGCGCGCAGGCCGTCGTAGCGGTGCCCGCGGACGGCGACGGCGTCCTCGAGGCCCATGTCGCGCAGCTGGAGCACCGAGCGCGGCGTGAGCCCGTCACCACACGTCTTGGCCCGGGGGAGACGCTTCTTCTCGACCAGGGCGACGGACCATCCGGCTTGGGCCAGCCAGTAGGCGCAGGAGCTGCCGCTCGGCCCCGCACCGACGATGACGACGTCGAAGATCTGGCCCGCATCCAGGTCGCGCAGTTCTGGCACGGGGGAATCCTAGGACCTTCGTCCCGCCGACCAGCGAGGGAGAGAGCCCGGCGCCGTCTGGTAGAACTTACTGACGTGGACCAGTACCTCCCCATACTGGGACTCCTCGTTCTAGGAGTTCTGTTCGCGTCCGGCTCGATCGTCGCCTCGGCGTGGCTCGCCCCGCGCAAACGGCCGACGGACGCCAAGGTCGCGCCCTACGAGTGCGGCATCGTTCCCCTGGTGGCGCCGCCCCAGCGCTTCCCGGTCCGGTTCTACTTGGTGGCGATGATCTTCGTGATCTTCGACATCGAGGTCGTCTTCATGTACCCCTTCGCGGTCGTGTTCCGCCAGCTGGGACTCTTCGGGCTCGTCGAGGTGCTGGCCTTCTCGGCCACGGTCTTCGCGGCCCTGCTGTTCCTGCTCAGCGAGGGCGCCCTGTCGTGGGGCCCGGTGAAGCACCTGACCCGCGGAGTTCCCGGGCGCACCAGCGACTCGACGATCGTGCGCATCGGTGGCGACTCCGGAAGGGCGGCCTGATGGGCTTCGAGGACCTGCAGCACAACTTCCTCACCGGGCGTGTCGAGGACCTGGTCCGCTGGGCCCGGCGCGCATCGGTGTGGCCGGCCACCTTCGGGTTGGCGTGCTGCGCGATCGAGATGATGGCGGCAGGCGCGGCCGACTACGACCTGGCGCGCTACGGCATGGAGGTGTTCCGCAACTCCCCGCGCCAGGCCGACCTCATGATCGTCGCCGGTCGGGTCTCTCAGAAGATGGCCCCGGTGCTGCGCCAGGTGTACGACCAGATGACCGAGCCCAAGTGGGTCATCTCGATGGGCGTGTGCGCCTCGACCGGCGGGCTGTTCAACAACTACGCGATCGTCCAGGGCGTCGACCAGGTGATCCCCGTCGACGTGTACGCCCCGGGATGCCCGCCCAGTCCCGAGACGCTGATGCACGCGATCCTCACGCTGCACGAGCAGATCCGCACCGGCGAGATCCTGCGCCGTCGCCAGTCCGGTGAGTCCACGCACCTGGAGCACGAGGGGAGTCCCTGGACGCCCGAGGTGCCCGTGGCGGTGCGATTGGGGACGCCCAAGTGATCGAGCTTCCGGCCGCAGCGCCCGTCGACGTCATCGTGACCGACGCGCGGGCCACCGACATCGCCTGCTTCCCTCGCCCCGACCAGTACCGCGACCTGGTGCGCGCCTTCCACGACGACGGCTTCGAGCTGTGCGTCGACGTGTGCGCGGTCGACTACCTCGAGCACCCCGGACGCGAGCTGCCCGAAGGCGTCACACCGACGCGCTTCGAGGTCGTCACCAACCTGCTCAGCATGTCGCGGCGCCAGCGGGTGCGCATCCGCGTGCAGGCCGGCGACGAGCAACCCGAGGTCGACAGCCTGTTCTCGATCTACCCCGGCAGTGAGGCCATGGAGCGCGAAGCCTTCGACCTCTTCGGCGTCGTGTTCACCGGCCACCCGGACCTGACCCGCATCCTCATGCCCGAGGACTGGGAGGGCCACCCCCTGCGAAAGGACTACAGCGTCGGACGCGTGCCGGTGCAGTTCAAGGAGGCGCCAGGACCCCGATGAGCGATCCCACTGTCCGCGTCGCCGAGCGCCCCGACCTGCTGACCGCCGAGACGTCCGAAGGCGCCCAGGAGCTGCTCGCCCGCACGGCCACCGCACCCTCGGAGCTGGGCCGCGAGGTCGGCTCGGTCCTGCGACTCGAGGGCCACGGCTTCGACCCCACCGACGTGGACATCGAGCGTCGCGACGACGAGACGATGATCTTGAACATGGGTCCCTCGCACCCCTCGACCCACGGGGTGCTGCGGATCATGATCGAGCTCGACGGCGAGTTCATCCTGCGCGCCAAGCCGGTGATCGGCTACCTGCACACCGGGATGGAGAAGACGGGCGAGGAGCTCAGCTACGTCCAAGGTGGCGTCAACGTGACGCGCATGGACTACCTGAGCCCGGTGATCAACGAGCTCAGCTTCTCGATGGCCGTCGAGAAGCTGCTGGACCTGGAGGTGCCCGAGCGCGCCGTGTGGATCCGGATGATGATGTCCGAGCTCAACCGCATCTCGTCCCACCTGGTGTGGATGGCGACCAACGGCATGGACGTGGGCTCCACGACCATGATGATCTTCGGCTTCCGCGAGCGCGAGCTGATCCTGGCCTTCTTCGAGAAGACGGCGGGCCTGCGCATGAACCTGAACTACGTGCGCCCCGGCGGCGTGGCCGCCGACCTGCCCGACGGCTGGCAGGACGACGTGACGGTGATCTGCGACACGATCGAGGAACGCTCCTACGAGTACGACCAGCTCCTCACGGGCCAGCCGATCTTCCGCGAGCGCATGGTCGGCGTCGCCCCCATCACGGCCGAGGAGGCGCTGGCCCTCTCGGTGACCGGTCCGCTCCTGCGCTCGACCGGGGTGGCCTGGGACCTGCGCCGGACCATGCCGTACCTGGCCTACGACGAGGTCGACTTCGACGTCATCGTCGGGACCTACGGTGACAACTTCGACCGGTACGCGGTGCGCCTCAACGAGATCCGCGAGTCGGTGCGGATCGTGCGCCAGTGCATCGACCGCATGCCCGCGGGTGACTACCGCAGCCAGGACCCCAAGGTCACGCCGCCGCCGCGCGCGCGGATCGGCGAGTCCATGGAGGCCCTCATCCACCACTTCAAGCTCTTCACCGAGGGGTTCCGCGTGCCGGCCGGCGAGGTGTACTCGGCCGTCGAGTCGCCCCGCGGTGAGCTGGGCTGCTACCTGGTCTCCGACGGTGGGCCCAAGCCCTACCGCCTGCACGTGCGGGGTCCCAGCTTCGTCAACCTGCAGGCCGTCCCCCTGCTGATGCGCGGGGGGTCGATGTCCGACGCCATCACCGTCATCTCGACGGTCGACCCCATCATGGGAGAAGTGGATCGATGACTCATTTCCGCAGTGACATCCGCCAGCGGGCGGAGGAGCTGGTGTCGCTGTATCCGCGACGTCGCTCGGCGATGCTGCCGCTGCTGCACCTGGCTCAGGAGCAGGACGGGTACCTGACCGATGCCGGCATGGCCGAGGTGGCCGAGCTGACCGGGACCACGCCCGCCGAGGTGCGGGGCACGGCGGCCTTCTACGACATGTTCCACCTCGAGCCGGTGGGCCGCTACGTCGTGGGCGTGTGCACGAACATCGCGTGCCTGCTCGCGGGAGGCGAGGACCTGCTGGAGCACGCCCGCCGCACCCTGGGCTGCGAGGTGGGCCACACGAGTGCCGACGGCCTCTTCACCCTGGAAGAGACCGAGTGCCTGGCCGACTGCAACATCGCGCCGGCCGTGCAGGTCAATCACCGCTACGTGCGCGCCACGACTCCCGAGGAGCTCGACCGCCTGGTCGAGGACCTGCGCGCGGGGCGCCGGGACCACGACATCCCGCCGCACGGCACGCTGATCCGCGTTCGCCGCTCGGGCGGCCTGCGGGTCGGCACCGCCGAGCTGGCCGAGGAGCGTGCCCAGGCGCGAGCCGCGCGCGCGGCCCGCGAGGCCGCGGCGACGGAGGCCTCCTAGTGGCCGTGGTCGACACTCCACCCATTGTCACCGCGCGGCGCGACCTGGCGGACTCGTACACGCTGGCGCGCTACCTGGAGACCGGGGGATACCAGGGTCTGCGCAAGGCGCTCACCCTGCACCCCGAGGCCGTGGCCGCCGAGGTCGACGCGGCCTCGCTGCTGGGTCGCGGGGGCGCCGGCTTCCCCGCCGGACGCAAGTGGTCGATGCTGCGCAAGTCGCCGATCTCCTACCTGGTGGTCAACGGGGACGAGTCCGAGCCCGCCACCTTCAAGGACCACTATCTCGTCGAGCGCGACCCGCACCAGCTCGTCGAGGGCGTGGTGATCGCGGCCTACGCGCTGCAGGTCACCCAGGCCTTCATCTTCTTGCGCGGGGAGTTCGCCCTCGGGCTCGAGCGCGTCCAGCAGGCCGTCAACGAGGCCTACGAGCACGGGGCGCTGGGCCGCAACATCTTCGGCTCGGGCTTCTCGGTGGACCTCGTCGTCCACCCGGGCGCGGGAGCCTACATCTGCGGTGAGGAGACGGCCCTGCTCGAGGCGCTCGAGGGCAAGCGCGGCTTCCCGCGCATCAAGCCGCCGTACTTCCCCGCGGTGACCGGCCTCTACGGCGAGCCCACGGTCGTCAACAACGTCGAGACGATGTCCAACCTCCCCTGGATCGTCCTGAACGGCGGGGCGGCCTTCGCCGCCCTGGGCGGTGGGCGCTCGACCGGCACGCGCATGTTCGCCCTCTCGGGCCGCGTGAACCGGCCCGGCGTCTACGAGATCGAGATGGTCAAGAACACCTTCCGCGACCTGATCTTCGACGACCGCCTCGGCGGGGGCGTCCCCGACGGCCACGAGCTGCGCGCCTTCATCCCGGGCGGGGTGTCCGCACCCTGGTTCGGCCCCGAGCACCTCGACATGGTCCTGGGCCAAGACGAGGTCGGCGCGGCCGGCTCGATGCTGGGATCGGGCTCCATCGTCGTGATGGACGACACCACGTGCGTGGTGCGCGCGGCGTGGCGGATCACCAAGTTCTTCTCACGCGAGTCCTGCGGCCAGTGCACGCCCTGCCGCGAGGGGTCCGGGTGGGTCGAGCGGATCCTCTACCGCCTGGAGCACGGCGGCGGGCGCACCGAGGACGTCGACGTCCTGCTCGACCTGTGCGACAACATCTCGCCCGGGCTGAACTGGCCGCCCCAGCAGACCACGATCTGCGTGCTCGGCCCCTCGATCCCCTCGTCGATCACCTCGGCGATCTCCAGATTCCGCGACGACTTCTACGCGCACGTCCAGCACGGGAGCTGCCCGCATGAGTGAGCCCATCTCGATCACCCTGAACGGGCGCGTGGTCCCGGCCCGGCCGGGCGAGCTGCTGATCGAGGCCGCCGAGCACGCCGGCGTCTTCATCCCCCGGTTCTGCTACCACCCGCGCATGGAGCCCGTCGGGGTCTGCCGCATGTGCCTGGTCGAGGTGGAGGGCCCCCGCGGGTCCACGCTGCAGCCCTCCTGCTTCATCCGCGTCAACGACGGCATGGTCGTGACGACCGACTCGGACAAGACCAAGAAGGCCCAAGACGGCGTCCTGGAGTTCCTGCTGGCCAACCACCCCCTGGACTGCCCGGTGTGCGACAAGGGCGGGGAGTGCCCGCTGCAGGACCAGACCCTGGCCCACGGGTCGGGCGAGACCCGGTTCATCGAGGAGAAGCGCCACTTCGTCAAGCCGGTCGAGATCGGCCCGCTGGTGCTGCTGGACCGCGAGCGGTGCATCCAGTGCTCCCGCTGCACCCGCTTCGCCGCCCAGGTGGCCGGCGACGCCCAGATCGACTTCTCCGGGCGCGGCGACCTCATCGAGGTGGCGCCCAGCCCGACGCAGCCCTTCGACTCGGTCTTCTCGGGCAACACCGTCCAGATCTGCCCGGTGGGCGCGCTGACGGCCAAGCCCTACCGGTTCACCGCGCGACCCTGGGACCTCGCGCAGGTCGAGAGCACGTGCACGACCTGCGCGGTGGGCTGCCGCGTGGCGGTCCAGTCGAGCGGCAACCGCCTGACCCGGGTCCTCGGCGTGGACAGCGACCCGGTCAACCACGGCTGGCTCTGCGACAAGGGCCGCTTCACGCTCGACGCCGTGGACGGCAACCCCGAGATCGTCGACCCGCTGGACCCGCGCGCTCGCATCACCACCCCCCTGGTGCGCCGTGACGGTGCGCTCGTCGCCACGACGTGGGGCGACGCCCTCGCGCGCGCGGCCGCGCTGCTGCGCGAGCCCGGCCCCGACGGGGTGGGCGCCATCGGTGGCGCGGCCCTGACCAACGAGGGCGCCTTCGCCTGGCAGCAGGTGGTCCGTGACGTCTTGGGCAGCCCGCACCTGGACGCCCAGTACGGCGACGGCCTGGACCCCACGCTGGTCCAGTCCCTGCCCGCAGCCACCATCGACGACGCCGCGACCGCGCGCGTCGTGGTGACCCTGACCGGCGACCTGCGCGAGGAGCTCCCCGTGCTCTTCTTGCGCCTGCGTGAGGGCGTCGCCGCGGGCCGCACCGCCCTGATCGAGCTGGCCTCGGGGCCCAGCGCCTTGCGGGCGCTCGCCCGGGTGGTGATCCCCGTCGTACCCGGCGAGGCCGCCGAGGTCGCCGGTGCGCTGGTCGATGCCGCGCGCCCGGCCACCGCTGACTCCTTCGGGGCCGCCCGCGAGCTGCTGGGCGATGGCGAGGGTGTCGTGGTCGTCGTCGGGCGGGCCAACCTGGCCGAGCATCCCGCCATCGTCGAGCGCGCCGCTCTCCGGCTGGCCACGGGCCTGCCCCAGGCCCGGTTCCTCGTGGCGCTGCGGCGCGGCAACGTTCGCGGAGCGCTGGACATGGGCCTGGCGCCCCGCTGGCGCCCCGGACGCGTCTTCGACGACGCGGCGCGCGGGCGCGACACGCTCGCGCAGCTCGACGCGCTGCGGCGCGGTGAGCAGCGCGCCGTGCTGCTCCTGGGTGCCGACCTGGTGGGCAACGTGCTCGACAGCGCGGGTGCCACTGCCGCCCTCGAGGCCGCCTCAGTGGTCGCGGTGACCGGCCACGGGTCGGCGACGCTGGCGCACGCCGATGTCGTGCTGCCCGCGCACGTCCAGCACGAGCGCAACGGGACGGTGACCAACCTCGAGGGCCGGGTCAGCGCCGTGGTGGCCAAGATCACGGCGCCGGGCGCCGCGTGGTCCGACGTCACCATCGCCGCGGAGCTGGCCACCGAGTTGGGCCAGGGGCTGGACTACGACACCCCCGAGGCCGCGGCTGCCTTCCTCGAGCGCACGACCGGCTATCCCGCCCACACCGTGCTCGCCGACGCCAGCATCGACGGTGTCCTGGCCACCACCGGAGCCGCCTCGGCGCGCCGCGTGCTCGACCCGATCGCCTTCCCGGGCATCCGCTCGGCCGACGAGGTGGGCCTGGCGTCCTTCGCCGGTGACACGCAGTCCCTGGACGTCGAGGCTGACGCGCGCGGCAATGTGGTGCCGACGCTGGCCCAGGTGGAGGTCGCCGAGGTCACGGTGCCGCCCCTCGACGCGTACGCGTTGCGTGTCCTGGTGGCCCGGCGCCTCTACGACCACGGCGCCGCGCTGGCCGCGTCGCCGGCCCTGGCCGAGCTGCGCGTGCCGCTGACGATCGGCCTGCATCCCACCGACGCCGATCGTCTCGGCCTGGGGTCGGGCGACGAGGTCGCGGTGCGCGGCGTCGCGCGCCGGACGGCCCTGCGGGTGCGGATCGACGACGGGCTGCCCCGTGGCGTTGCGAGCCTGGACGGCGCCACCGGGACCTTCGACGGCGACGACGTGCTCGCCGACGTGATCGAGGAGGGCGCGAGCGTGGCCCAGGTCCGACTGGAGACGCGATGATGTTGGCTTCGACGGTGGATCCGATCTACGCCCACGGCGTGACCCTGGCGGTCGTCGTGATCGTGCTGGTGCGCATGCTGGTGGGCTTCGCCGTGCTCATGGGCGCGGTGACGATCATGATCTGGTTCGAGCGCAAGGCGATCTCGGACATGCAGAGCCGCCTGGGCCCCACGCGCTGGGGTCCCTTCGGACTCTTCCAGACGCTGGCCGACGGCCTGAAGCTCATCGGCAAGGAGGACCTGCTGCCCGCCGAGGCGGACCGCTTCACCTTCAAGTTGGCGCCGTACCTGTCGCTGATCCCGGCCCTGGTGACCTTCGCCATCGTGCCCGTGGGCGGCACGGTCGACATCGCCGGGCATCCCGTGACCCTCCAGATCGCCAATCCGCCCATCGGCGTGCTGCTCATGCTGGCCATGTCGGGCATCTCGGTCTACGGCGTGGTCCTGGCCGGCTGGTCCTCGGGCTCCAAGTACCCGCTGATGTCGGCGGTGCGCGCGAGCGCCCAGATGATCAGCTACGAGGCGGCGCTCGGCATGACCATCGTCACGGTGGTGCTGGCCACGGGCTCGCTGTCGACCCAGAACATCGTGGCCGCGCAGGCCCACGGCATCTGGCACTGGAACCTGATCCGCCTGGGCATCGTGCCCTTCGTCATCTTCCTGATCGCGATCACCGCCGAGCTGAACCGACCACCCTTTGACGTCGTCGAGGCCGAGACCGAGCTCGTCGGCGGGTTCCACACCGAGTACTCCTCCTTCCGCTTCGGCATCTTCTACCTGGCCGAGTTCATGAACACCATCACGATGTCGGCGGTCATCGTGACGTTGTTCCTGGGCGGCCCGGCGGGTTGGGTGCCCAACATCCCCCACGTGCGCTGGGTCTTCCCGATCCTGTGGTTCCTGATCAAGACGGTGTTCTTCGCCTTCTCCTACATCTGGTTCCGCGCCGCGCTTCCGCGCTTCCGCTACGACCAGCTGATGGACCTGGGCTGGAAGCGCCTCATCCCGCTCAGCCTGGGATGGATGCTGATCGTCGCGGGCTTCCTCATCAAGATGTCGTGGGGCTTCCTGATGGCGGCCCTGGTGATCCTGGCCTGGACCCTCCTCTCGCGCACCGTGGCCATCGGCACGCGGCGCCTCGAGGGGGCCGACTCCCTGCTGCCCTCGGTGGGCGAGCGCCCGTTGCCGGGTCGGGTCCTGCGGGCGTTCACGGACCACGAGGGGGACTGATGGCCGGACCACTCGACTTCTTCGGCGGCTTCAAGATCACCCTGCGCCACATGGGGCGCGTCCGGGTGACCACCGCCTACCCGGACGCCAAGCGGCCCAAGCAGCCGCGCCAGCACGGCCGCCACGTCTTGAACCGCTACGAGGACGGCTCGGAGAAGTGCATCGGGTGCGAGTTGTGCGCCGGGGTCTGCCCCGTCGACTGCATCCACGTGCGCGGACTGGACAACCCGCCGGACCACCCGGTGTCGCCGGGCGAGCGCTACGGCTACGTCTACGAGATCAACTTCCTGCGCTGCATCCACTGCGACATGTGTGTGGAGGCGTGCCCGACCCAGGCGATCACCGAGTCCAAGCTCTTCGAGTTCTCGTTCTCCAACCGGGCTGACGCGATCTACACCAAGGCCGAGCTGTTGGTCGACGACGAGGGCCGTCCCCAGCGCCTGCCGTGGGAGGACTGGCGCGAGGGCGAGGACGCCATGACCGGGGGCTGGATGCGCGCCACCTCGCCGGCCGGGGACGCCGACTACGAGGGCGTGGTCCAGTGGACCGGGGACCTGGGCGTGGGCGTGCGGGCGGCCGAGGGCGGCCAGTCCGATCGGCGCGACGACGCCGCCACGGGCTCCAAGCCGCTGCGCACCGCGTTCTTCCGCCACGTCGTGCCCCAGGACCTGCCCGACGGGGTGCGCGGGCTGCGCGGGCGCATCGCGGCCTGGCGCGCGATCAAGGGAGGCCAGCTGTGATCGGCGCTGCCTACGCCATTCCGGACATCCTCGCGTTCGTAGTGTCGGCGCTGATGATCGTGGTCGGGGCCATCGGCGTCCTGGCCGTGCGCAATCCCGTCCACGCGGCCCTGAGCCTGATCCTGACGCTCTTCGGCGTGGCGACCGCCTTCGTGGCCCAGTCGGCCGACTTCTTGGCCGTGGTCCAGATCATCGTCTACGCCGGGGCCATCGTCGTCCTGTTCTTGTTCGTGATCATGTTCTTGGGAGTGGACCGGTCCGACCCCGTGCGGGTCGAGCCGCTGGTCGGCCAGCGGGCCCTGGCGGCCATCGGCGTGGTCGTGACCATCGGCGGCCTGGTGGCGCTGCTGGCCTCCTCGCACTGGGTCACCGGCGCCATCGCCGTGTCGACGTCGGGCCACCCGACGGCGGTGGGCGCGGGCAACGTGCGGGCCGTGGGCACCGCGGTCTTCACCACGTACCTGTTCGCCTTCGAGGCGACGGCAGCGCTCCTCATCATCGCCGTCGTGGGCGCGGTGCAGCTGGCGCGGCGCGAGCGCCGCATGGATCGAGAGGGGGAGGCATGAACGTCCCGGCGGCCTGGTACCTAGTCCTGGCGGCCGTGCTCTTCGGCATCGGCTCCTTCGGGCTCCTGACCCGGCGCAGCGCCCTGATCATCTTCATGTGCCTCGAGCTGCTGCTGAACGCGGTCAACCTGACGTTCGTGACCTTCGCGCGCACGCTGCGCGACATCGGCGGACAGGCAGCCGTCTTCTTCGTGATGGTCGTCGCGGCCGCCGAGGTGACCGTCGGGCTCGGCATCGTGGTCACGGTCTTTCGCCGCCGGTCCTCCACCTCGGTGGACGAACTCTCCGAGATGAAGGGCTGAGATGGCGCACGTGTCCACCCTGATCCTGCTGCTGCCCCTCGCGGGCTTCCTGGTCATCTTGCTGTTCGGTCGCGGGCTCTCCGAGCGCGCCATCGGGAGCATCGGGACCGGGGCGGTGGGGCTCAGCTTCGTCTTCTCGGTCGTGACCTACCTCGACCTCCTCTCGCGCAACGCGCGCGAGGTGACCGTGACGATGTTCACCTGGTTCGACGTGGGCGGCCTCCACGTGTCGGCGGCGCTGCTCGTCGACCCCCTGTCGGTCACGATGGCCCTGTTTGTGACGGGGATCTCGGCCCTGATCCACCTGTACTCCATCGGCTACATGCACGGCGATCGGGACTTCCGCAAGTTTTTCGTGTACCTGAACCTCTTCGTCTTCTCGATGCTCACCTTGGTGCTGGCCAACAACCTCGCGCTGACCTTCGTGGGCTGGGAGGGCGTGGGCGTGTGCTCGTACTGGCTGGTCGCCTACTACTACGACCGCGACAGCGCGGCCACGGCCGGCAAGAAGGCCTTCGTCTACAACCGCATCGGCGACGTCGGGCTCCTGGTGGCGATGTTCCTGCTGTTCAGCCGGCTCCACACGCTGAGCTACCTGACGATCTTCAACCGCGCCGGGACGCTCACGTCGGTGGCCGCGACCGTCGTGGTGCTGTCGCTGCTGCTCGGGGCGACCGGCAAGAGCGCGCAGATCCCGCTGTTCAACTGGCTGCCCGATGCCATGGAGGGCCCCACGCCGGTGTCCGCCCTCATCCACGCGGCCACCATGGTCACTGCGGGCGTGTACCTGCTGGCCCGGATGGCACCGGTGCTGGCGCTGTCCACCTCGGGCCGCGCCACCGTCGCGGTCATCGGCGGCGTGACCGCCTTCGTCGCGGCCACGATCGCCACGTCCCAGCGCGACATCAAGAAGGTGCTGGCCTTCTCGACGGTGTCCCAGATCGGCTACATGATCCTGGCCGTGGGGGCGGGCGCCTACTCGGCGGCGATCTTCCTGATGATCGCCCACGCGTTCTTCAAGGCCCTGCTGTTCCTCGGATCGGGCTCGGTGATCCACGCCCTAGACGGCGAGCAGGACATGCGCAAGATGGGAGGGCTGGCCCGCTTCTTGCCCCTGACATTCCCGACCTTCCTCATCGCGTGGCTGGCCATCTCGGGCATCCCGCCCTTCGCGGGCTTCTGGGCCAAGGGCGACGTGCTGACCAACGCCTACGCGTACTCCAAACCACTGTGGATCCTCGGCGTGCTGACGGCGATCCTGACCGCGTACTACATGAGCCGGCTGTTCGTGCTGACCTTCCGGGGGACCGAGCGCTTCCGCGAGGTGACCCACGGGCACGACCCGCACGAGTCTCCCTGGGTGATGACGGTGCCCCTGGTGATCCTGGCCGTGCTCACCACCCTGGGCGGCGTGATCGACCTGCCGTGGATCCACCACAACTCGCTGGCTGGTTTCCTCGACCCGACCTTCGGCTACCTGCCACTGACCGCCCACGCGTCGACCGGCGCCCAGGTGGGCCTGGCGGTCGTCGACGTGGTGGCCGCGCTGCTCGGCCTGGCCGCGGCCTTCTCCATCTGGCGCAACCGCGTCAGCTCGCCCACCTACGAGCGCAGCTTCTTAGAGCGCGTGTGGCGCTGGGACGATGCCTACGACGCCACCATCGGGCGCCCGCTGACGCGCGCCGCCCAGATCGGTGACACCGTCATCGAGCCCCGCATCATCGACGGTGCTGTCGGCGCGGTGGCCGGGGGCGTGCGCCGGAGTGCCGAGGGGCTGCGCAAGGCGCAGTCGGGCTTCGCGCGCCACTACGCGCTGGCCATGGTCCTGGGCGTCAGCGTCGTGGTCGTGTATCTCGTGGCGAGGGTCGGATAGCTATGCACTCTTCACTGTGGTTGACCGTGCTGGTGTGGCTGCCGCTCCTCGGCGCCGCGGCGGCCCTGCTGGCCCGGCGGCGGCCCGGCGCGCCCTACGCGGTGGCCGTGGCCACCGCCAGCGTCGAGCTCGCGCTGTCGCTCGTCGTGGCGGTGCTCTACAACGACCACCTGGCCGGGGCGCACACCTTCGACTTCGTGGGCCGCTGGGTGCTGGCCGCGCCCTTCGGCCTGGCCTACGACGTGGGCATCGACGGGATCTCCCTGCTGCTGGTGGTGCTGACGGCGCTGGTGGTGCTCCTGGCGCTGCTCGGCGCGCGCGAGAGGCGCAGCGAGGCCGCCTTCGTCGGCTGGCTGCTCATGCTGACCACCTTCACGATGGGCAGCTTCGTGGCGCGCGACCTGCTCGAGTTCTTCATCTTCTTCGAGCTGACCCTGGTGCCCAGCTACTTCCTGGTGGCCCACTGGGGCGGCGCCCAGCGCTCGCGGGCGGCCCTCAAGTTCTTCGTGTACACCTTCGCCGGCTCGGCGTTCCTGTTCACCGGGCTGCTGTACCTGGGGTTCTTGCACCAGCACCAGGCGGGCGGCTCGCTGACCTTCGCGGACGCGGCGCTGGCGTCGACCTCGATGAGCCACGCGACCGCCGTCTGGCTGTTCGTGGCCTTCGCGATCGCCTTCGGGGTCAAGTCGCCGATCTGGCCCCTGCACACGTGGTCACCCCTGGCCTACGCCGAGGCCCCCACGGCGGGCTCGATGGAGCTGTCGGCGCTGCTGGCCAAGCTCGGCTCGTACGGCCTGCTGCGCTTCGCGGTCGGGCTGCTGCCACTCGCCCTGACCACGGTGCGCCCCTACATGCTCACCCTGGCGGTGATCGGCATCATCTACGGCTCGGCCCTGGCGGCCTCGACACCGGACCTGAAACGGCTGGTGGCCTACTCGTCGCTGGCCCAGATGGGCTTCGTGACCCTGGGAATCATGACCGGCTCGACCATCGCGACCACCGGCGCCGTCCTGCTGATGTTCAACCACGGCGTGATCACGGCCGGACTCTTCTTGCTGATCGGGTACATCGAGCGCCGTCGCGGCACCGCGACCATCGCCGACCTGCGCGGGATGCAGGGTCCGGCCCCGGTGCTCGCGGGCCTGTTCACCGTCGTGATGCTGGCCTCGATCGGCCTGCCGGGCCTGTCGGGCTTCATCAGCGAGTTCCTCGTGCTGGTCGGCGCGTTCGCCACGCACGCCTGGTGGGCCGTCGTGGCCACGATCGGCGTGGTGCTGGCCGCCGTCTACCTGCTGTGGGCCTACCAGCGCGTCTTCCACGGCCAGGCCCGTGACGTCGACCAGATCCCCGACGTCACGCACCGCGAGCGCTGGGTGATCGCCCCGATCGTGGCGATCGTCGTCGTCCTGGGCGTCTTTCCCAAGCCGGTCCTGGACCGGGTGACGCCCACCGCCCACCAGTTCGTCGAGAGCGTGACGCCCGCGGGGGTGAACAAGTGAGCCTGACCATCCCCTCGATCCACTACCTGGCGATCCTGCCGGTCCTGATCCTGTTCGGCGGCGCGGTGGTGCTGCTCGGGCTGACCGCGCTGGTGCGCGGGGCGCTGCGCACGAGCGTGGCGACCGGCATCACCCTGCTTGCCGCGACCGGTGCGTTCGTCGCCGGGTTCTTCCAGTGGGCCGACCTGGACCGCCACGGTCCCTCGACCACGATCGCCCACGCCATCGTGCTCGACGGCTTCTCGGTCGTGGCCTCGGCGGTGGTGGCGGTGTCGCTGGCCCTGGCCACGCTCGTCGCCCACGACTGGTTCCGCCGCGAGGGGGTCCGGGGCGCCGAGTACCACGTCCTGGCGATGGCCACGGCCGCGGGCGCGGTCTTGATGACCCAGGCCAACGATCTCATCGTGATCTTCCTCGGGCTCGAGACGCTCTCGATCGGCCTGTACGTGCTGGTCGCCTTCGACCGCCACCGCGGGGCCTCGGCCGAGGCGTCCCTGAAGTACTTCTTGCTCGGCGGGTTCGCCTCGGCGCTGTTCATCTACGGCGCGGCCCTCGTCTACGGGGCCACCGGCTCGACCAACCTGTCGACGGTGTCCTACTTCTTGGGCTCGAACGTCATCTTGCGCCCCGGCCTGCTCTACGCGGGCGGCGCGCTGCTGCTGGTCGGGTTCGCCTTCAAGGTCGCCGCGGTGCCGTTCCACCAGTGGTCGCCCGACGTCTACGAGGGCGCGCCCACCCCGGTGACCGGCTACATGGCCGCCATCGTGAAGGTGGGGGCCTTCGCCGCCCTGATCCGCGTCCTGATCTCGGCCCTGGGCACGCAGATGACGACCTGGCGGCCCATCCTGTGGGCGCTGGTGGTCCTGACGACGATCATCGGAGCCTCGCTGGCGGTCGTCCAGCGCAACGCCAAGCGGATGCTGGCCTACTCGTCGATCAACCACGCGGGCTTCATCCTGCTCGGCGTGTGGGCGGCCAGCGCGCGCGGCTCGGCGGCGTCGCTCTTCTACCTGGCGACCTACGCGCCCGTGGTGGTGGCGACCTTCGCCGTGGTCACCCTGGTGGGCGGCCCGGGTGACGAGCGCCACACCGTCGACTCCTACCGGGGCCTGGCCCGGCGCCAGCCGTGGCTGGGCGCGGCGCTCGGCATCCTGCTGCTGAGCCAGCTGGGCGCGCCCCTGACGACCGGCTTCTACGCCAAGTTCGCGGTGCTCGCGGCGGCCGTCGACGGCGGTGGCGGGCCCCTGGCCCTGCTGGCCCTGCTCGGCGCGGCCATCGCGGCGTTCTTCTACCTGCGCTGGACGATCGTCCTGTACGCCGAGTCCCCCGAAGGCGCCACGAGCATCCCGGTGCCCCGGGCGACGGCCCTGGCGATCGGCGCGGGCGTCGCGGTGACGCTGGTCTTCGGTGTGTGGCCGGGTCCGCTGGCGACGCTGGCCCAGCACGCGACGGTCCTGTTCACCTCGTGAGGCCCGTCGCGATCGCGACGGCGCACGGGATCCTCGATCCCGACGAGGCGGCCCTGGTGGCGGCCCTGGCGCGTCACGGGCTGGCGGGTGAGGCGCGGGTGTGGAATGACGCGTCGGTGCCCTGGGAGGACTACGCGCAGGTCGTCGTGCGCTCGACGTGGGACTACACGCGCCACCCCGACGCGTTCCTGGCCTGGACTCGGGCCCGTCCCCACATCCTCAACCCGTCCGACGTGCTGGCCTACTCGGCCGATAAGCGCTACCTGGTGGACCTGGCGGCCCGCGGCCTGCCGGCGGTGCCGACCACCGTCCTCGAGGTCGGGGCACCCCTCTCGTGGCCCGAAGGCGACGTCGTCGTCAAGCCGGCGATCGGTGCCGGGTCCCTCGGCGCGGCCCGCTTCGCCGCCAGCGACACCGCCGCGGCGCGCGCCCACGCCGCGGCGCTCCACGCGCGCGGGGCGGCCGCCGTCGTCCAGCCCTACCGGTCGAGCGTCGACACGCACGGTGAGCTGGCCCTCATCTACCTGGGCGGGACGTTTTCCCACGCGGTGCGCAAGGACGCCCTGCTCGGCCACGCCGAGCACCAGCGCACCCCCGAGATGCGCCGGGCGGGCATCCAGGCGGCCGCGGCCGACGGCGCGGCCCGCGAGGTCGGCGACGCCGTGCTCCACGCGCTCGGGTTCGCGGATCTGACCTACGCCCGCGTCGACCTGCTGGCCCACGACGCGAGCTGGCAGGTGCTCGAGCTCGAGCTCGTCGAGCCCATGCTGTACCTCGGCTACGCCCCGAGTGCGGCAGACGCGCTGGCCTCGGCGATCGCCGAGCGCACCCCCGCCTAGAGTGCGTGCCGTGGATTCGCACCCTTCGTCGTCCGGGCACTTGCGCGCGACGCCCGAACTGCTCAGCCTGGCCACGCAGTTCACCGGCGTCGCGGTGTGGGAGTACGACTACCGGACCAACACCATGGATCGCAGCGCGAACCACGACACCCTCTACGGGCTCGACTGGCAGGAGCCGTGGCGGATCGAGACGTTCCTCGCGGCCACGCATCCCGAGGACCGCGCCGGCATCGCCGCCACCATCGCCGCGGCAGTCGCCCCCGGTGGACCAGACGAGTACGAGTATGACTTCCGGATCGTCGATGCCGCCGAACAGGTGCGCTGGTTGTGGGTGCGCGGTCGCGTGATCGAGCGCGACGCTGCGGGCCAGGGCCAGCGGGTGCGCGGGACGCTCATCGACGTCACCGAGCGCCACCGCCTGGAGAGCCACCTCGCTCACGTCAATCGCCTGTACGCAACCCTCAGCGAGTGCAACCAGGCGGTCATCCGCAGCGCCGACGAAGGTGAGCTGTTCGCTCGGATCTGCGCGGCTGCGGTGCGCGTGGGCTCGCAGGCCGCCTGGGTCGCGAGCGCCGAGCCGGGGGGCTTGCGTGTCGTGGCGCGGGCGGGGAAGGGCCTGCCCGAGTTCCTGGCCGAGCGAGCGGACCTGCTGGCGGGCGGGCCGGGCGCCGGTACCGACCTGCCGAGCCAGGCGCTGGCCACGGGGCGCGTGGCCCTGCGCCAGATCGGCGTGACCGGGCTCGATCCGCTCGCTACGGCGAGCCTGCGCCAGGGCTGGCGCTCGGCCGTCTCCCTGCCACTGACGCGCGGCGGCCAGGTGGTGGCTGCCCTCACCCTGTACGCGGTCGAGAGCGGCTTCTTCGACGAGTCGGTCGGCGACCTGCTCGACGAGATGGCCCGCGACGTCAGCTTCGCCCTCGACCGCTTCGCCTCACTGCGGGCTCACACTCGCGCCGACCAGCAGCGCCAGCTCGCCGAGTCACGCTGGCGGGCTCTGGTCGACCAGCAAGTGGTCGCCGTGGTGACCTTCGCTGCGGGCCGCATCGTCGATGCCAACGAACGCGCGGCCTCCTTGCTGGGCTTCGCGGCGGTCGGCGACCTCGTGGCCACCGACCCCACGAGCCGAGCCTGGCTGACCGAGATGGCCGGCGCCCGGGAGGTGCGGCGCGGCACGATCACCGGCGACGGCGTGCCCCGGCCGCTGCGCTACGTGGCGACACCGGTCGATACTGGCCGGCGTCCCGAGATCGTCGTGGTGCTCGGCGAGGTGGATCCAACTGCTTAGCGAGAGCGCTCCCGCGCTGCGGCCAGGACGCTCTCGGGCACGACGGTCCCGGGCCGGTTGACCGGGTCGGTCGAGAAGAAGCGTCCGATGAGGGGTAACTCGGTGATGGACTCGGCTCGCAGGATCGCCGACACCACCGGCACGAAGCTCTCGGCCGCCGGGTAGATGAGGTAGCGCGGCAGCCAGGACGGCTGGTACTTGGCGTTGAAGGACCACAGCGTCTCGATCGGCAAGATGCCCGACAGCCGGCGCAGCCCCCAGCGCTCGATGCGCGTGAAGGTGCCCTCGCCGCGCTCTCCTTCGAGGACCGAGCGGAAGGCCGCGAAGTTGAGGCTCAGGCCGCGCCCGCCGCGCTCGCGCAAGTAGGCGATGGTCGAGCACAGGGCGAAGTCGATCAGCCCGTTGGGGTGCTCGCCGGGGTCCCGGCGCATCAGGTCGAGCGAGTACCCGGCGATCGCCGGCGAGGGGACGAACTGGCACAGCGCGGCCGGACGTCCGGTGGGGTCCGAGACCACGGTGAGCAAGAGCCCCTGGTCCCGCGGGTCGAAGAGCCGGCCCAGCATCATCGAGAAGCCCCGCTCGCCTTCGCCGCGGCGCAGCATCGCGATCAGGTCGACCAGAGCGGGCACGCGCAAGGGGTCGATGGTGGCCGGGTCCAGGAACTCGACCGTGTAGCCCTTGCGGGTCAGACGCGTGGTGGCCTGGCGCAGCCCCTTCATCTTGTGGCCCTCCAGGCTGAAGTGCTGGCAGTCCACGATCGCCTCGTCGCCCAGGTAGATCGAGTGGAGGCCGGCGGCGTGGTAGACGGGCAGCCAGTCCGAGCCGGCCCCCATCACCGCGACCGTCCAGGCGCGCGAGTCGACGTAAGCGCGAAAGGCCCGGAACACCTCGGTGCGCTCGGCGGTCGGCCCGATGGGGTCAGGCGAGATCAGGGCCACACCGCCGTAGACGGCGTAGGCGACCAGCGAGTCGCGGAAGAAGAAGAGCTGCTTGTCGTCGCGCAGGGCGAAGTAGTCGAGGGTGCCCCGTCCGTGGCGCCGCACGATCTCGCGGGCCCGCAGCTCGGCCAGACGCCGCTCGCGGCCCGAGGCCCGCGAGAGGCGGCGGTCGACGACCGGGCGGGTCACCAGGTACAGCGCCACGACGATCAGCCCGAGGCCGACCGCGCCCAACGTCGGCGTGGCGAAGTCGCCCACGCGGTCGGGCAGGGAGACCGAGGTGATGCCGATGAGCCGTTCGATGGTTGCGAGGAGGACCGTGGACAGCCCGGGCACGCTGCGGTGCGCGGTCAGCTCGATGCCGATTGTCGCCCCCACGACGGTCAGGACCGCGACGAGTCCCAGGCGCGGCAGCGCGCGGCGCAGGCTCTCCCGATCGGTCGTCGCGCGGAAGTGGCGCCGCTCGATCAGCAGCGCGCTGAGCAGGCTGACGGCCAGTACCGGGCTCACCAGGCTGCCCGCGCGCGCCAGGTGCGCGAGGGTGGTCGCCCCGGTCAGTACCACCGCGACCGTCCAGGAGCGCCGCTGGCCCCGCCGCAGGCCGCGGGCCACCATGATCAGGACGATGCCGGCCACGGCGGTGAGGGCCGCGGCCGACTGCGCGGCCCCCAGGGACAAGAAGGCCTCGACCGCGTGCAGGCGGCTGCGCAGCGGGGGCAGGGCGGTCACGGTCACGTCGATCAGGCCGTCGAGGAGCACCAGCCCGCTGATCACGCGCCGCACGGTGCGCTCGCGGCGCTGGGCGGCCAGCCCGTCAGAAGCGATCGGGTACGGGTCGCCGACCGGCCACGCCCCGACCTCGGTCGTGGCACTGGGGGCGTCGACCTGGGTCGGGTCCCCGGCGACCAGCCGCTCAAGCCAGGTGCCGTAGCGCGCCCGGGACTGGCCCACCGCCATGCGCACGTGGACCGCGCCACCGGCGTCGAGTTGGACCACGCTCCAGCGGTCGGCGGGGGCGAACACCGGGGGCAGGCCGAAGCGCCCGTGCCGCTCGACGACGGTGGCCCGGGCCGGCCCGGGCGCGGCGCAGAAGCCCCGGTCCAAGAAGACCAGGGCGGGCGCGGTGGCGCCGCCGACGATCGCTCCGGCGCCGCCGCGTCCCACGATGCGGCGGGCGAACTCCAGGGCGTCCACGCCGTCGACGGTCACCGCGGCCAGCGGGTCGAGCGGCCGCGGTGGGGCCCCGGCGGCGCCGCGCTCGAAGCGCCGGCGCACGATGAGCCCGGCGAGGGCGGCGATGCCCGCCTCGATGAGGCCCACCACGACGATGGTCGTCACCAGCGCGAGCAGCAGGCCGCCGCTGCGGTGGTGGATGTGGACGTCGAGGTCGATGCGCAGGTGGTGCCGGGTGAGCCGGTTGGCCAGGGCCAGGAACAGGCTCGACAGGTCGGCCAGCACCACGGCGATGACCGGGAACCACACCCATCCGCCGAGGCGCCGGTAGAGCATGCGGCTCGCGGCCAGGCGGGCCACCGCATCGGGGTCCTCCAGGAGGCGGGCGTCGACCCGTTCGCGCTCGGCGAGGTCGGCGGCCACCTGCGGGGGGCACCCGGCCACCACGGCCACGTCGCGCACGGAGTCGTGCGTGGCGACCTGGAGCATCAGCTCGGGGGCGATCTCGACGCCGAGCTCGAGGAGCGGAGCGGCCGGCGCGTCTTCGGCCAGCCACGGGTCGTCGTGGCCCGGCAGCACGATGAGGCGGTGCTCGGGCAGGGCCAGGTACGAGCGCAGGGCGCCCACCAGCGTCGGCAGGGCGCGCAGGGTCGCGCGCACCACGGTCTCCGGGTCGTCGTCAGTGGCCGCGAAGAGGTTGCCGGCCACGACCACCAGGGCCGGCTCGTCGAGGTCGCCGAGAAGCGCGGTCAGCTCGCGCACCGGCCGGCGCGCCGGGTTGACCGTCGGCGAGAGGGAGAGATCACTGACGACGTAGACCCGCCGGCCCACCGGGACCGGGATCGTGCTGCGATCAGTGGTTACCACCGGACCAGTCTTCCAGAGTCCTGGCGGGCCGCTGGCCCGGCTCAGCGCCGCTCGGCCAGTCGTGCCCGGGCCGCGCGCGCCGCCCGTCGACCCGATCCGATCGCGGCGGGGATCCCCACGCCGTCGTAGGTGCTGCCGGCCAGGTCGACGCCCCCGCGGGCGGCGGCCGCGCGGGCCCGCGCGACCAGGTCGAGGTAGCCGACCCGGTACTGGGGCAGTCCGGGCAGGAACCGCTGCACGTGCACCTCGGTGGGCCGAGCCGACCAGCCGAGCAGCAGCGCGACCTCGTCGGCGACGCGGGCGCGCAGGTGCTCGTCGTCGAAGGCGGCGTAGCGCTGGTCGTCGCTGCGGCCCACGTGGGCTCGCACCAGCGCGCGGCCGGGCTGGCGCAGGTGCTCCCACTTGCGATCGAGGAAGGTGAGCGCGGTGACGATCATCGTCCCCCCACCGGCCCAGGGGGTGCCGAGGGGCACGAGGACGCCGGTGCCGGCGGGCAGCGCCGCCATCGCCTCGGGGTACGAGGCGCTCACCATGGCTGCCGCGGCGTACGCGACCGAGCCGAGGGCGGCCAGGTCGGGATCCCAGGATCCGAGCAGCGCCGCCGTCACCGGGGCGGGCGTGGCCACCACGACCGCATCGGCCGGCGTTGCGGTGTGGGCCGTCTCGACGACCAGGGGGTGCTCCCCGGTCACGCGTCGCACGGCCTGGACGGTCGTGGCCGTGCGCACGACGACGCCCCGGGAGTCCAGCCGATCGGCGAGCGCCAGCGGCAAGGTGCCCAGTCCTCCACGCAGGGAGTGGAAGGCCGGACCGGGCGCCCCCGAGGGTACCGGGCTGGGGGCCCCAGCGGCCATCGCCCGCAGGAGCGAGCCACCGCGCTGCGCGGCCGCCAGCAGGCCCGGGAGCAGCGCGGCCGCCGACAGGTCATCGATCCGTCCGGCCTGGATCCCCCCGACGAGCGGTTCGACGACGTTGGCGGCAATCTCGTCGCCGAGCTTGGCGCGCACGATCTCGCCGATCGACGCATCGTCGCCGACGGGAAGCGCGCGCGGGGCGACCCGGTCGCGCCAGGCGGCCGCGCGGGCCCGCCAGGACAGGCCGCCCAGCTCACGCAGCGGCGCCATCGAGGCCGGGACGCCGAGGGCCAGGCTGCGCGGGATCGGGTGGAGTTGGCCGCGAAGCCACAGCGAGGCGCCGCTGGCCCCGATGTCGATCAGGTCGTCAGCGAGGCCCATCTCCTCGATTAGCGTGCGGGCCTCGGGGCGCCGGGCCAAGAAGCCGTCGGGCCCTAGGTCCACCGCCTGGCCGCCGAGCTCGCCGAGCACCAGGGGGCCGCCCACGCGGCCCGCGGCCTCGAGGACCTCGATGCGGGGGGCGTCGGGGCTCTCGGTGGCGCCACCGCTCAGCTCCCAGGCGGCTGCCAGGCCGCTCAGGCCGGCGCCGATCACCACGACCGACGGCCGCGGCGTCACGCGCCCACCACGAGCGCGACCAGAATGTCGATGAGCGCCGGGTCGTTGTTGAGCGAGGCCGTGCGCACCAGGTTGAGCCCGATCGACTGGGCCAACGCCTGGGCCTCCACGTCGATGTCGTAGAGCACCTCGAGGTGATCGGCGACGAAGCCGATCGGGCAGATCACCACGTCGGTGAAGCCCGCGGCTCGCTTGTCGCGCAGCACCTGGAGGATGTCGGGGCCGAGCCACGTCTCCTCAGTACGGCCCGCGGACTGCCAGGCCACGTCGAAGTGGCGCAGGCCGGCTCGGCGAGCCGCCTGCTCGGCGCTGGTGCGCAGCTGGTCGGGGTAGGTGTCGCCCCGCTCCAAGATGCGCTGGGGCAGCGAGTGCGCCGAGAAGATCACCTCACACGTCGCGTGCCGGTCGGGGGGCACCACCTCGAGGGCGTGCGCGACGCGCTGGGCGATCAGTTCGGCGAATCCGGGAGCGTCCCACCACGCGCCGATCGGCTGGTAATCGACGTCGGGACCCAGGGCCGCGACGGCCCGCTGGTGGTACTCGTCGGTCGACATCGACGAGCTGTGCGGGGCTAGGGGCAGGCCGACGACCCGCGTCACCCCGGCGGCGACCAGGGCCGCGGCGCTCACCTCGATCAGCGGTGCCGCGTACTTGGCGCCCAGGCGCACGTCGTAGTCGCCCGGGGCGCGGCGTTCGAGGGCCGCGGCGAGCGCGCCCACCTGGTCGGCGGTGCGGGCGGCCAGCGGGGAGGTCCCGCCGATGGCGTCGTAGCGGCGCACCAGGTCGGCCAGCTGCTCGGGCCGGGGGGCCCGTCCGTGGCGGATCCGGAGGTAGTAGGCGGCGACGTCCCCGCGCGTGGCCGGGGTCCCGTAGGCCATCACCAGCACGCCGGTCGTCCTCATCGGCCCGCCCGCCCCTCCTCGTGGACGACCCGCACGACGGCGGCCAGCACCTCGGGATCGGTCGTGGGCAGGACCCCGTGGCCCAGATTGAAGATGTGGCCGGGCTCGCGGCCGGCGTGGACCAGCACCTCGCGCGCCGCCTCGACCGCCAGGTCGGCACCGGCCAGGCAGCGCGCCGGGTCCAGGTTGCCCTGGACCGGGCGGCCGCCGACGCGGCGGCGCGCCTCGTCCAGCTCGACGCGCCAGTCGACGCCCATGACGTCGCTGCCGGCCCCGGCCATGAGGTCGAGCAGCTCCCCGGTCCCTACGCCGAACAGGATCGTCGGCACGTGGCGGGCCCGGACGTGGGCCAGGATGCGCGCGGTCGGCCCCCGGGCGAAGCGGGCGTACTCGCTGCGCGAGAGGGCGCCGGCCCACGAGTCGAAGAGCTGCACGACCGCGGCCCCGGCGTCGATCTGGGCGTCGAGGAACGCGATGGTCGCGGCCTCGATGCGCTCGCACAGGCGGTCCCAGAGAGCGGGGTCGCGGTGCATGAGGGACTTGACCTGCCCGAACTCCCGGCTGGGGCCGCCCTCGATCAGGTAGCTGGCGACGGTGAAGGGCGCGCCGGCGAAGCCGATGAGGGGCGTTCCGGTGGTCGCGAGCTCGGCCAGGGCGAGCGTGACGGTCGTGCGGACGGGTGCCAGCTCCTCGGCGGTGGGTGGGCGCAGGCGCTCGAGGTCGCCCGCGGTGCGCACGGGCTCGGCGACCACCGGGCCGCGGCCGGGGACCACGTCGATCCCGAAGCCCGCCAGGTAGTAGGGGACGACGATGTCCGAGAAGAGCACGGCGCCGTCCACGCCGTAGCGCCGCACCGGCTGCAGGGTGATCTCGCTGGCCACGACGGGATCGCGGACCGCCTCGAGGATCGAGCCGGTGCCGCGCAGGGCCCGGTACTCGGGCAGCGACCGCCCGGCCTGGCGCATGAACCAGACCGGGACGTGGTCGACGGTCTCGCCTCGGCAGGCGCGCACCAGGACTGGGTCGTCTCGCGTCGTCGGAATGGGCTCAGCCTAGACACCGACGGGGCGCCGGGCGCATCCGGAGACCGCGGGTCCTTGGGTCGGAGAGCCACTAGAATCGATAGACCCGATTGCGAGTTGAGGAGTCCATGGCCCACGAGCGCGAGATCGCTGAGGAGCAAGCCTTCCTCGACGTCGCCCTCGAGGCGCTCGACCGGATGCGCGACGAGGCGCGATCCATGCGCGACGGTGCGGCGATCGCCCGGATGCGCGGCGCGGGTGACCTGGTCGAGCGCGACGTCGTCATGGGGACGGCGCTCCACCGCCTGGACCAGTTGGCCATCGGGGACCAGCCGCTCTTCTTCGGCCGCCTCGACTACGACCACGACGGGCGCTCCGGCGAGGTCTACCGGGTGGGCCGGCTGGCCGTCAGTGACGAGGAACTCAACGCGCTGATCGTGGACTGGCGCGCCCCGGTGGCCGAGGCCTTCTACCGGGCGACGGCCGTCGAGCCCCTCGGGCTGGCGCGCCGGCGCCACGTGGCCCTGCGCGGTCACGAGGTGGTGGGGGTCGAGGACGAGCACTTCGTCGATGACGAGCGCTTCGGCGCCGCCGAAGAGGCCGACGCGGCGCTGACGCCCGACGGGCTGGTCGAGGGCGGGCTGGCCCTGGGCGGGCCGGGCGCCCTGCTGGCGGCCCTGGGCCGCGCGCGCACCGGCCGCATGGGCGACATCGTCGCCACGATCCAGGCCGAGCAGGACCGCATCATCCGCGCTCCGCTGCCCGGCATCATGATCGTCCAGGGCGGACCGGGCACCGGCAAGACGGCCGTCGCCCTCCACCGGGCCGCGTACCTCCTCTACACCCACCGCTCGACCCTCGAGCGCCAGGGGGTCCTGGTGGTCGGGCCCAACCCGCTGTTCCTCACCTACATCGCCAACGTCCTGCCCTCCCTCGGCGAGTCGGGGGTGACCATGGCGACCGTCGCGGGGCTGGTCGCCAACGTCGAGGTCGGCGCCGACGAGCCCGACGACGTCGCGCGGCTCAAGGGCGACGCCCGCATGGCCCGCGTCATCGAGCGGGCCGTGCGCACGCGGCAGCGCCCGCTGCGCGAGGACGTGACGATCCCCCTGGGGCGCGCCCAGCTGACGCTGAGTGCTCGGGACACCCGCGAGGTCGTCGAGCGCGCCCGCCGGCGCCCGGGCAACCACAACCAGCGGCGCTCGGCCGTGGGCCGTGAGCTGGCCCTGCGCATCGCGGCGCGGGCCGTCGCGCGCTTCGCGCCCGGCGCCGACGGCGAGGCGGCGACGCAGGCCGAGCTGGCCGACCAGATCCGCGCCACGCCGGAGTTCAAGGCGGCCCTGCAGCGCATCTGGCCGCGCCTGAGCGGCCAGGAGCTGCTCCACGACCTCTTCGGCGCGGCCGCGCTGGTGCGGGCCGCGGGGGCGTCGATCCTCAGTGACGCCGAGTGCGACCTGCTCGTGCGCCCGCGCGCGGCGACGCCCGACGAGGTGCGCTGGACGGCCGCGGACGCGGCCCTGATCGACGAGGCGCGGGTGCACCTGGGTCCGCGGCGCCGGCCGCGCCCGGTCCACCGGACCGAGGCGCTCCTCGACGGCGTCGACCTGGACGCCTACAGCGGTGACGTGCGGGCGGCCGCCGTGCGCGAGGCGGCCCGCCTGGCCGCCGCGGCCCCCCACGAGCTCGACGAGGCGGAGTTCGTCACCTACGGGCACATCGTGGTCGACGAGGCCCAGGACCTCTCGGCCATGGAGCTGCGCGTCCTGGCGCGCCGCGACCTGTCGGGCTCGCTGACGCTGGTCGGGGACATGGGCCAGGCCACCTCGGCGGGCGCCGCCGCCTCGTGGGACACGGTGATCGAGACGCTGGCCCCGCGCCGGGCCCCCACGCGCATCGAGCTCACCGTCAGCTACCGCACCCCCGAAGAGGTGCTGGACTTCGCCGCCCCGACCCTGGCGGCCGCGGAGCCGACCCTGGTGCCGCCCCGCCCGGTGCGCCGGGTCGGCACGCCGCCCACCATCGACGTCGTCGCGCCCGACGAGCGCGGTGCGGCGGTGGCCGCGGCGACGTGCCGCGAGCGCGACGCGGTGCGCCCCGGGCGCACCGCGGTGATCGCCGCCCCCGGCGACGTCGGCTGGGTCCGCGCGGCGCTGGCCGCGGCGGGACTGGACGCGGCCGACCCCAGCGATCCCGACGGCCCGGGCTTGGACGCCGAGCTCGTGGTCGTGCCCACCAGTGCCGCCAACGGGCTGGAGTTCGACGCGGTGGTCGTCGTCGAGCCGGCCACCATCGTGGCCGGCGAGGCGGGGGAGGGTCCCAGCGCCCTGCGGGGGCTGCGCACCCTCTACGTGGCCCTGACCCGGCCCACGCGCCGCCTGGCCGTGGTGACGAGCCGGCCGCTGCCCGCCACGTTGCTGTGAGCCATCTCAGTCGCTCGACCTAGTGCGAGCGGCGCGGTCGGGTAGAACGGTCGCGTGAGTCAGGCGGTTCCCCTCCCGAACCTGGCACAGCCAGAGCGGATCGTGCACGATCGGCCCCCCATGCTCGCGATCGGGGTCATGATCTGGCTGGGCAGCGAGCTGATGTTCTTCTCGGGGCTCTTCGCCGCCCTGTTCACGATCCGTGCCCACCTGGCCGCGTGGCCGCCACGGGGCACGCACCTGGACACCGTCCAGGCCGGCGTCTTCACCGTGGTCCTGGTCGGCTCGTCGTTCACCATGCAGTGGGCCGTCTGGCTGGTCGAGCACCGCCGCCGCGACGAGGCGCGCCGGTGGGTGATCGTCACGATGATCATGGGGACGCTGTTCGTGGGCAACCAGGCCTACGAGTGGGTCCACCTGGCGACGCGCTGGTACACGAACTCCTACGGGTCGGTCTTCTACATCACGACCGGCCTGCACGGGCTCCACGTGCTGCTCGGCCTGGTGGCCATGGCCTTCTTGCTGTTCCGCATGCGGGGGCGCGAGGGCGACGCCGGTGAGCTGGCCGCCTTCCAGGGCGTGAGCTACTACTGGCACTTCGTCGATGTCGTCTGGGTCGGGCTGTTCTCCTCTCTGTTCCTCCTGAAGTAGGGCGGGGGAACGGGTGCGCGCGTCCTGGGTGCTGATCGGCGCTGTGGGCCTCGCGGCGCTGTCGCCGCTGCGCGCGGTGGCGACCGCGGGGGCGGCGACGCACCCGATCTACCAGACGGGGCGCCACGACGCGGGCACGCCGAACTCCGACGTCGTCGTGCGCCGCCACGGCCGCGTCGTCTCGTACGGCGACTCGGCCATCACCTACAGCGCGCCGCCCGCGACCCTCAAGGCTCTCGGCTACGCCCTGTACCTCGAGAACTGCGCGACCTGCCACGGCACCCAGGCGAACGGCGTGCCGGTGCCCGGCACCTCGGGCGCCTACCCCAACCTGGTCGGCCTGGGACCGGCCACGATCGACTTCTGGATCGAGTCCGGGCGCATGCCCACGGCCGACCCGCGCGCCGTCCAGGCGCTGCGGCGCCCGCCGCGCCTGAACCCCCACCAGGCCCTGGCGATCGCCGCCTGGATCAACTCGCTCGACCCCAGCTATCCCGACATCCCCAACGTGCACCTGCACGGGGGCAACGTGGCGACCGGGATGGCGCTGTTCGCCCTCAACTGTGCGGCGTGCCACACGATCGAGGGTGACGGTGACGCGCTGGCGCACAGCACCTTCGCGCCCTCGCTGCGCAACATCCCGGCGAACCAGGTGGCCGAGGCGATCCGCACGGGCCCGGGCAACATGCCCCGCTTCACCGGCAACCTCAGCGACTACCAGGTGCGCGACATCGTCAAGTACGTGACGACCGAGATCCAGCACCCGCGCAACCCGGGCGGCTTCGGCCTGGGGGGCCTGGGCCCGGTGGCCGAGGGCTTCGTGGCCCTGCTGCTCGGCGTGGCCTTCTTGGCGCTGATCGCCTTCTGGGTGGGGGAGCGGCAGTGAGCGAGCACCGCACCCCCGTGTCGCTGCGCGGCCTGCCCGCCGACGACCCGCACCTCCAAGGAGCGGCCCGCCGGCCCGAGCTGGTCGAGCGCGTGCTGGCACTGAGCATGCTCGTGGGCCTGGTGCTGATCATGGGCTTCGGGGCGTGCTACTGGATCAACGCGGCGCCCTGGACGCTGGGCGCGACCATGGGCGGAGGGCTGTTCTTCCTCGGCGTGGGGCTCGTGGGCTGGGGCAAGTACCTCATGGCCCGGGGACCCTTCGTCGAGGAGCGCCACGCCCTGGCCTCAGCGCCCGAGGAGCGCGACGCGCTGGCGGCCGCCCTGGTCGAGCGGGGCGGCGCGCTGGTCAAGCGCCGCCGGGTGCTCGGTGGGCTGGTCGGCGGCGGCCTGGGCGTGTTCGGCATCGTCGCCGTGTTCCCGCTGCTGCGTAGCCTGGGCCCGCTGCCCAAGGGCACCTTGTTCCACACCGACTGGCGCGCGGGCTCCTTCGCCGTCGACATCACCGGACGGCGCATCCACGTCGACGACCTGGCGGTGGGCTCGGTGGTGACGGTCTTTCCTGAGGGGACCCAGAACACCAGCCGGGGCCAGGCGGTCGACCAGACCATCCTCATCCGCCTCTCGAACGAGAACTTCGTCACCGAGCCGGGGCGGGCCACCTGGGGTCCCCAGGGCTACGTCGCCTACTCCAAGCTGTGCACGCACCTGGGGTGCCCGGTCGGCCTCTACGAGCAGCAGCTCGAGCTGCTGGTGTGCCCCTGCCACCAGTCGATGTTCAACGTGACCAACGGCGCGATCCCCGAGTTCGGCCCCGCCCCGCGCCCCCTGCCCCAGCTGCCCCTCTACATCGACGCCCAGGGCTACGTGCGCAGCCAGAGCGACTACCACGAGCCCGTCGGCCCGGGATTCTGGGAGCGGTCGTGAGCGGCGTGACCAGCACCCCGCGGGCCCGCCGCCGGGCCCATGGCCGCTACGGGCGGGTCTCGCAGGTCGTCACCGAGATCGACGAGCGCCTGGGCGTCGCGCGCGGCGGCCGGACGTTCCTCGACAAGATCTTCCCGGACCACTGGTCCTTCATGCTGGGCGAGATCGTCCTGTACTCCTTCGTGGTCCTGCTCGTCACGGGCGTGTTCCTCTCGCTGTACTACGTGCCCAGCTCGACGGTGGTCACCTACCACGGCAGCTACCTGCCCCTCGACGGCATGCCCATGTCGCAGGCCTACGCGTCGACGGTGAACCTGTCCTTCGCCGTGCGCGCCGGCCTGCTGATGCGCCAGATGCACCACTGGGCGGCGGACATCTTCATCGGCTCGATGGTCGTGCACATGGCCCGCGTCTTCTTCACCGGGGCGTTCCGCAAGCCGCGCGAGCTCAACTGGACGATCGGCGTCACCCTGCTGACGCTGGCCATCGTCAACGGGTTCCTCGGCTACTCCCTGCCCGACGACCTGGTCTCGGGCACCGGCATCCGCATCGCCTACTCGATTCTCCTGTCGATCCCGGTCATCGGCACCTACCTGGCCTTCTGGGTCTTCGGGGGCAACTTCCCGGGCACCGTGATCCTGGAGCGCTTCTTCATCCTCCACGTGCTGGTCGTGCCGCTGGTGATGATCGGCCTGGTCGGGGCCCACCTCGCCCTGCTGGTGCGCCAGAAGCACACCCAGTTTCCCGGCGAGGGCCGCCGCGAGGACAACGTCGTGGGCTCGCCCATGTTCCCGGTCTTCATGGCCAAGACGACGGGCTTCTTGCTGATCGTCGCCGGCGTGATCGCGCTGCTCGGCGCGTTCGCCCAGATCAACCCGATCTGGCAGTTCGGGCCCTACGAGGCCTCGCGGATCTCCTATGCCGTCCAACCGGACTGGTACATGGGCTTCCTCGACGGTGCCCTGCGCATCTTCCCGTCGTGGTCGTTCCACAGCTTCGGCCACACCATCCCCTTCGAGGTCACGATCCCGGCCGTCGTCCTGCCGGGGCTCCTGTTCGGCGTGGCCTACGCCTGGCCCGCCCTGGAGCGCCGGGTGACCAAGGACAACGCGATCCACCACCTCCTCGACCGGCCGAGCGACCGGCCCCGGCGCACCGCGGCCGGCGCGGCCGTGCTGGCGCTGCTGGCCATGCTCTTCGTCGCGTCCTCCACCGACGTCATCGCCAACTTCTTCCACGTGTCGCTCAACACCGTGCTGTTGGTCATGCGGGTGCTGGTGCTCATCTCGCCGTTCGTCGCCTACCCGATCGCCTACCGGATCGCCAAGGAGATGCACGCGTGGCACGGAGCCGGCCAGCGCAAGACGCCGAACGTCGTCACGCGCACCGACGAGGGCGAGTATCGCGCCGAACCGGCGCCGGCGTTCGCCGACGACGCCGAGGAGCCACTCGCGCCCACGCCGGTGCCCGACTTCATCGAGGAGCCGCCACCGCCGCCTCCCTCGCGGGGGACGCGCGCGATCGATCGCTAGGCGCCGCGCCCCGTGGCCCTGCGTAACATGGCTGCGTGACAGCGTCGTCCGACCCCCGGTGGCCCGCGGCGCGTTCCCTCCTCGGCGCGCCACCGGCCGGCCGACGCCTGGTCGGACTGACCGGGATCTCGACGTACCACACCTCGGTGACGCCGCGCTCGTGGCACGCCACGCCCACTGCGGTGCGCGAGGCGCTCGAGCGCTTCTCCACCTGGTCCTACAGCGAGCAGGTGGACATCGCCGACCGAGTGGCCGTGGACGATCGCGGCGACGTGTTCGACCCCGACGCCGAGGGTGGCACCGAGCGGGCCGCCGCCCTGCTCGGGCGCGGTCCCGACGTCGAGTGCCACCTGGTGCTCGGCGGCGACAACGCGGCCACCTGGCACGCCCTGACGGCCCTGGCGGGCGCGAGCCTGCCCCAGTGGGGACTGGTGACCCTGGACGCCCACCTCGACCTGCGCGACGGCGTCTCCAACGGGTCGCCCGTGCGCCAGCTCCTGGAGGCGGGACTCGACGGGCACCACGTGGTCCAGATGGGCCTGGCCGACTTCTCGAACTCCGCGGCCTACGCCGCCCGGGCGGTGGAGGCCGGCATCACGACGTGGTCGCGCGACCAGGTGCGCGCGCGCGGGGCGGTCGCCGCCATGGAGGCCGCCGTGGCCATCGCGGGCGCCGACGGGCGTCCGGTGTACGTCGACGTCGACCTGGACGTGGCCGACCGGGCCGTCGTCCCGGGCTGCCCGGCCGCGGCCCCGGGCGGGCTGTCGGCCGACGAGTTGCGCCAGATGGTGCGGGCGGGTGCCCGCGACCCCCGGGTGCGGGCCATCGACTTCACCGAGGTGGACGTCGGACGCGACAGCTCCGACGAGCGGACCGTGCGCCTGGTGGCGCTGCTGGTGCTGGAGGCCCTGGCGGGCGTGGGAGGTCGGTCGTGAGCGTCGTCGTGGGACTCGAGCCGATGCGCCGGGACGAGCTGGTGGCGGTCGCGCGCGCCGGCGAGGCCGTCGCCATCGACGGGCCGGTCCTGGAGCGTCTGGCGCACCAGCGGCGCGCCATCGACGCGCTGGTCGAGTCCGGGCTCCCGGTCTACGGCCTGTCGACGGGCTTCGGGGCCCTGGCCACGACCTTCATCTCCCCCGAGCGTCGCCGCGACCTGCAGCGCTCGCTGATCCGCTCGCACGCGGCCGGGGTGGGTGAGGAGGTCGAGACCGAGGTCGTGCGCGCGATGATGGCCTCGCGCCTGACCAACCTGTGCAGCGGGGTCTCGGGCGTGCGCCCCGAGACTGCCGAGGCCTACGCGGCGATGCTCAACGCGCACATCACCCCGGTGGTGCGCGAGTACGGGTCGCTGGGCTGCTCGGGCGACCTCGCCCCCCTGGCCGCCGTGGCGCTGGCCCTGGCCGGCGAAGGCGAGGTCCGCGACGCGAGCGGCACGCTCCGTCCGGCCGCCGAGGCGCTGGCCGCCGCCGGCCTGACCCCGGTGGCGCTGGCCGAGAAGGAGGGCCTGGCCCTGATCAACGGGACCGACGGCATGCTCGGCCAGCTGGTGCTGGCCCTGGCCGACATCGAGTCCCTCCTGGCCCACGCCGACCTGGCAGCCGCCCTGTCGATCCAGGCCCTGCGCGGCACCGACCGGGTCTTCTTGGCCGAGATCCACGCGCTGCGGCCCCACCCGGGCCAGCAGGCCAGCGCCGCGGCGCTGCTCGGGCTCCTCGCGGACTCGCCCATGGTGGCCTCGCACCGCGACGACCAGAGCCAGGTGCAAGACGCCTACTCGCTGCGCTGCACGCCCCAGGTGCACGGGGCCGCGCGCGACACCGTCGCCCACGCGACCCGGGTGGCCGAGGTGGAGCTGGCCTCCCAGATCGACAACCCGTCGGTGCTCTCGGACGGCTCGCTCGTCTCCAACGGCAACTTCCACGGCGCCCCCGTCGCCTACGTGCTCGACTTCTTGGCCATCGTCCTGGCCGACGTCGCCTCCATCGCCGAGCGACGCACCGACCGCCTGCTGGACCCGGCCCGCAGCTTCGGGCTGCCACCGTTCCTGGCCCACCAGGTGGGCGTCGACTCGGGCCTGATGATCGCCCAGTACTCGCAGGCCGCGCTGGTCAGCGAGATGAAGCGCCTGGCGGTGCCCGCGAGCGTCGACTCGATCCCGTCGTCGGGCATGCAGGAGGACCACGTCTCGATGGGCTGGCACGCGGCGCGCAAGCTGCGCCGCTCGGTGGCCGCCCTCGGCGACGTCCTGGCGATCGAGATCCTGGCGGCCGCGCGCGCCTTGGCGCTGCGCGAGACCGAGCCCTCGGTCCGGACGGCCGCGGTGCGCGACCGGGTCAACGCCCTGAGCGGCGGCCCCGGGCCGGACCGCTGGCTGACGCCCGCCATCGCCGCCGTCAGTGCCGCCGTGCGCAGCGGCGAGCTCCTGGCGCTCGCGGACCTCACCGCCCCTCGGCTCGGGTGAGCGCCGGGCGTCGGGTAGCGTCATCGCATGGACCCGCCCGAGGGACTCGAGCGGGAGGCGGAGGCCGGCACCGCGCTCGGCCGCGGACTCCAGGTGCTGACCACGATCGCCCGTCGCGGGCCGATGAACGCCGCCCAGATCTCGGGGGAGCTGGCCATCCCGCTGAGTTCGGTGTACCGGGTCCTGCGCGCCCTGCGCTCCTTCGGGCTCGTCGTCGAGCACCGCGGTGACTACATGATCGACACGCTCTTCTTGAGCCGGGCCGCCGACGAGCAGGTCGTCGAGCGCGTCGCCCGGCGCAGCCGGCTGATCCTGCGCTCCCTGGCCGCGGTGACCGGGGGCACGGCCGACGTCCTGGTGCGCTCGGGCAGCCACGCGGTGTGCGTCCAGGAGGTGCCCGCGGCGACCGAGGAGCCGACGCGGCTGGTGGTCGGTGACCCGATGCCGCTGCACGCTGGGGCCGAGCAGCGAGTGCTGCTGGCCTTCGCGCCCGCCGAGGTGATCGACGAGGTGCTGGTCGGCGGGCTCCCGCGCCTCACCTCGGCGACCCTGGGCCCGGACCAGCTCGTCACCTCGCTAGCCCAGATCCGCCAGCAGGGGCTGGCCGTCTCGCGGGGCGAGTTCATGACCGACGCCATCGCGGTGGGGGCCCCCGTGATCGTCGAAGGCCGCGCGGTGTGCTCGGTGGGGGTCGCCGGACCGCGCACCACCTGCGGGGGCGACTGGGTCCGCACCGTCGCGCCCCACGTGCGCCGGGCGGCCGCCGAGCTCGCCGAGAGCCTGTGGTCCTAGGGCGCGCTGTTTCTCACGGGGTGAGAACGGCATTGCACTCCTCGAGGGGCCGTCCTAGGTTGCGCTGAGCGGCGCTCGGGACCCGGGGGGAGATGGACGCGATCGACGGCACGCGAGGGGGTCTGGACACCTCGCGGCACGCCGCCGAACGCCCGACCCGGGCCGCCCGTCTGGCGGAGTCGCAGCTCGCGAAGCGGCGCGCGCGGGGGGCGATCGCCCGCCGTGAGTCATCAAGGCATCGAGGAGGGTGCGAGCATGAGTGAAGCAGGAACGGACCGGGGAGCGCGTTCGGGCGCCTTCGCGGTCGAACAGCACGGGATCGACTACATCCCGCCCGAGGATCGCCACGGCCGGCCACTGCGGCTGCTCACGCTGTGGTTCGCCGGCAACGTGCAGATCACGACGCTGGCCACGGGCGCCCTGGCGGTGGTCCTGGGCCTCAACATCGGGTGGGCCATCGCGGCCATCGTGATCGGCAACCTGGTCGGCGGGCTCTACATGGCGACCCACTCGATCCAGGGTCCGCGCCTCGGCGTGCCCCAGATGATCCAGAGCCGCGCGCAGTTCGGCATGTACGGGGCGATCCTGCCCCTGGTGATTGTGGTGGTCATGTACATGGGGTTCTTCGTGCTGAGCGCCGTCCTGGGTGGGCAGGCCCTGGCCAGCCTGCTGCACGTCACGGTCGCCGAGGGCATCATCATCTCCAGTGCCGTGGTGCTGGTCGGGACGTGGTTCGGCCACGACCTGATCCACGCCTACAACCGCGTGATGTCCGTCCTCTCCCTCATCATCTTCGGAGCGTCCCTCATCTACCTGGCCAGCCACCTGCCCGCCCACCTGCCGGCGTCCTCGGTGAACTACGGCAGCGTCCTGCTGGTGATCTCGATCGTCGTGTCCTGGCAGCTGACCTGGGCGCCCTACGTGTCGGACTACTCGCGCTACCTGCCCGTGGACACGCCCTCGCCGGTGACCTTCTGGTACACGTACATCGGGTCGGCGCTCGGCGCGTCCCTGGTGATGATCTCCGGCGCGCTGGCCGCGATCACCGCCTACGGCCCCATGACGAGCGACGCCCCGGCGTACCTGGCGGGTCTGTTCCCCTCGGTGCGCTGGCTCTTCCTCTTGATCATCGCGGGCGGCGTCATCTCGATCAACCTGGAGAACCTCTACGGCGCGTTCCTCACGTTCTTCACCGGGGTGTCGGCGTCGGGGAAGAGCTCGCAGGGCGCGCGCGGCCGCATCCTCACCACCACGATCCTGGCGGCCGCCGGCACGGTCGTCGCGATCTCGATGAGCTCGAACTTCTCGACCAACCTGACCAACTTCATCGTCTTCCTGCTCTACCTACTCATCCCGTGGACGGCCATCAACCTGACCGACTTCTACCTGGTGCACCACGGCCACTACGACGTGCGCGAGTTCTTCAAGGTCGACGGGCGCTGGGGACGCGCCAACTGGCCGGCCCTGATCATCTTCGCGCTCACGGTGGTGCTGGAGCTGCCCTTCATGGACTCGACCATCTACGTCGGCTTCATCGCCAAGAAGATGCAGGGCGCCGACCTGGCCTGGATCATCGGATTCGTCTTCGCGGCCATCGCCTACTACCTGGTCGCCACCCGGGGACGCCAGCGCACGAAGGTCCGCGAGGAGCTCGAGTCGCTCGGCGTGACCACGCGGCTACGGTGAGCCTGGGCGCCACGCACGACGTCGGATGAGGGACCCGCGGGCCGCCCGGCGCGGCCCGCGGGATCCGGAGAGTGAGGAGACATGCAAGGAGCCCGACCCGTCCGCGCGCCGCGCGGGACGACCCGGACCGCGCGCGGCTGGCCCCAGGAGGCGGCGCTGCGGATGCTGCAGAACAACCTGGACCCCGACGTGGCCGAGCGGCCCGACGACCTGGTCGTCTACGGGGGGACGGGCCGCGCCGCCCGCGACTGGCCCAGCTTCGACGCGCTGGTGCGCACCCTGACCACGCTCGGCGACGACGAGACGATGCTCGTCCAGTCGGGACGGCCGGTCGGCGTCGTGCGCACGCACCCGTGGGCCCCCCGCGTCCTGATCGCCAACTCCAACCTGGTGGGCGACTGGGCAACGTGGCCCGAGTTCCGCCGCCTGGAGGCCCTGGGCCTCACGATGTACGGCCAGATGACGGCGGGCTCGTGGATCTACATCGGCACCCAGGGCATCCTGCAGGGGACCTACGAGACCTTCGCCGCCGTGGCCGAGAAGCGCTTCGGCGGGACGCTCGCGGGCACCCTCACCCTCACGGCCGGGGTGGGCGGCATGGGCGGCGCCCAGCCCCTGGCGGTCACCATGAACGGCGGGGTGTGCCTGTGCATCGACGTCGACCCCAGCCGGCTGGCCCGGCGCACCGAGCTGCGCTACCTCGACGAGTGGACCGGCGACCTCGACGACGCGCTGGCCCGCGTGCTCGCGGCCAAGGCGCAGCGCCGGGCCCTGAGCGTCGGGGTGGTCGGCAACGCGGCAACCATCGTGCCCGAGCTGCTGGCCCGGGGCGTCGAGGTCGACATCGTGACCGACCAGACGTCGGCCCACGACCCCCTCAGCTACCTGCCCGAGGGCGTCGACCTGTCCGAGTGGCACCACTACGCCGAGACGAAGCCCGACGAGTTCACGGACCGGGCCCGCCAGTCGATGGCCCGGCACGTCGAGGCCATGGTCGGGTTCCAGGACCAGGGGGCCGAGGTCTTCGACTACGGCAACTCGATCCGCGGGGAGGCGGCCCTGGGCGGCTTCGGCCGCGCCTTCGCCTTCCCGGGCTTCGTTCCCGCCTACATCCGCCCGCTCTTCTGCGAGGGCAAGGGCCCGTTCCGCTGGGCTGCCCTGTCGGGCGACCCGCGCGACATCTGGCGCACCGATCAGGCGATCCTCGACCTCTTCCCCGACAACGAGCCCCTGCATCGCTGGATCACCCAAGCCCAGGAGCGCGTCGCGTTCCAGGGCCTGCCCGCACGCATCTGCTGGCTGGGCCTGGGGGAGCGGGACCGGGCGGGACTGGCCTTCAACGACCTGGTCGCCACGGGCGAGGTGTCCGCGCCTATCGTCATCGGGCGCGACCACCTCGACGCGGGCTCGGTCGCCTCGCCCTACCGCGAGACCGAGGCCATGCTCGATGGGTCCGACGCGATCGCCGACTGGCCACTGCTCAACGCGCTGGTCAACACGGCGTCGGGCGCGTCGTGGGTCTCCATCCACCACGGAGGGGGCGTGGGCATCGGGCGCTCGATCCACGCGGGGCAGGTCACCGTCGCCGACGGGACCGCGCTCGCGGCCGAGAAGCTGGCCCGCGTGCTCACCAACGACCCCTTGATGGGCGTGATCCGCCACGTCGACGCCGGCTACGAGCTGGCCGACGTGGCGGCCGAGCGCCAGGGCGTGCGCATCCCGATGCGCGAGGGGACATGACCACCCGGCTGCTCTACGGCATCAGCGAGCTGACGACCAACGACCCCACCGTCGGCGACGGCTCGGCGATGGGCCGGCTCACCGACGCGGCGCTGATCCTCGACGAGGAGGCCGTGGTGTGGGTCGGGCCCGCCGAGGAGGCGCCCGCCGCCGACAGCGCGCGCGACCTGGGGGGGCGCGCCGTGATCCCCGGCTTCGTCGACAGCCACACCCACCTGGTCTTCGCCGGGGAGCGCAGCGACGAGTTCGAGGCGCGCCTGGCGGGCCGTCCCTACGACGGGGGGGGCATCGGGCGCACGGTCGCCGCGACGCGGGCGGCCTCCCCCGAGGAGCTGCTGGTGGCCGCGGCGGGGCGCCAGCGCCTCCTGGCGCGCGGCGGCGTCACCACCCTCGAGGTGAAGTCGGGCTACGAGCTCACCGTGGAGGGCGAGGTGCGCTCCCTCGAGGTGGCCGCCTTGCTCACCGAGGAGGTCACGTTCCTCGGCGCGCACGTGGTGCCCGCCGAGTTCGCCCAGGACCGCGACGCCTACGTGGCCCTGGTGGCCGGGGAGATGCTCACCGCGTGCGCGCCCCGGGCGCGCTGGGCCGACGTGTTCTGCGACACGGGAGCCTTCAGCGTCGACGAGGCGCGCACCATCCTGACCGCGGCGCGCCAGCATGGTCTGGGCTTGCGGCTGCACGGCAACCAGCTGGGACCGGGTTCGGGGGTCGCCCTGGCGGTCGAGCTCCAGGCGGCGAGCGTCGACCACTGCACGCACCTGAGCGACGACGACGTCGCCGCGCTCGCCGGCTCGGCGACCGTCGCCACGCTCCTGCCGGGCGCCGAGTTCTTCTCGGGCGGTCCGCCACCGTCAGCCCGGCGGCTCCTCGACGCTGGCGCGACGGTGGCCCTGGCCACCGACTGCAACCCCGGCACGTCCTACCTGACGAGCATGACGACCGCCCTCTGGCTGGCGGTGCGCGAGATGCAGATGACCCCCGACGAGGCGCTGTGGGCGGCGACCGCGGGGGGCGCGCGGGCCCTGTGCCGCAGCGATGTCGGGGTCCTGGGCGTGGGGGCCCGGGCCGACCTGGTCATCTTGGACGCGCCGCGCGCGGCGCACCTGGCCTATCGCTTCGGTGACGTGATCGAGGAGGTGATGACGGCGCACGGGCCCCCGGGGGCCTCTAGGGTGCCTGCATGAGGCCCGGGGCATCGCCGTCGACCGGTCGGGCGCGCACGCGCGGGGAGTTGCGCGCGTCGGGCTACCGTCCCCGCTCGGTGCGCGCCGAGGTCCGCGAGAACCTCGAGGTGCGCCTGCGCGCCGGTGAGCGCGCCTTCGACGGGGTCCTGGGCTACGACGAGACGGTCCTGCCCCAGCTGGAGACCGCGCTGCTGGCCGAGCACGACGTGATCCTGCTCGGGGAGCGGGGCCAGGCCAAGACCCGCCTGGCGCGCGGCCTGGTCAGCCTGCTCGACGAGTGGCTGCCGGTGGTGGAGGGCTCGCCGCTGCGCGACGACCCCTTCGACCCGGTGTCGGCGCTGGCGCGCGAGCTGGTCGCCGAGCGCGGCGACGACACGCCCATCGCCTGGGTGCACCGGCGCGACCGCTACGTCGAGAAGCTGGCCACGCCCGACACCTCGATGGCCGACCTCATCGGCGACATCGACCCCATCCGGGTCGCCAGTGGGCTCTTCCTCGACGACCCGCGCGCCATCGCCTACGGGCTGGTGCCTCGCGCCAACCGGGGCATCTTCGCGATCAACGAGCTCCCCGACCTGGCCGAGCGCATCCAGGTCGGCCTGCTCAACGTGCTCGAGGAGCGCGACGTCCAGATCCGCTCGCACCTGGTGCGCTTGGAGCTCGACCTGCTGGTGGTGGCGACGGCCAACCCGGAGGACTACACCAACCGCGGCCGCCTGATCACCCCGCTGAAGGACCGCTTCGGCTCCCAGATCCGGACCCACTACCCGCGCGATGTGGCCACCGAGCTGGCGATCGTGCGCGCCGAGTCGCGCCTGCCCGCTTCGCCGCCCGTCGAGGTCCCCTGGTTCATCGAGGAGGTCGTGGGCCGGGTGAGCCAGCTCGCGCGCCAGAGCACCGCGGTCTCCCAGCACTCGGGCGTCTCGGTGCGCGTGTCGATCGCCGACTTCGAGGCGGTCGCCGCCAACGCGGTGCGCCGGAGCCTGGGCTCGGGGGACGCGCTCGCGGTGCCCCGGATCAGTGACCTGGCGGCGATCGTGCAGGCGGCGACCGGCAAGTTGGAGCTCGAGGGGCTCGACGACCAGGAGCCCGAGCGGGTCATCGCCACCCTGGTCGCCCTGGCCGTGCGCCAGTGCTTCACCGAGCACGTGGTGCTCGACGACGCGGCGGCTCTCGTGGCCAGCTTCGAGGGCGAGGTGGTGGTCCACGCGGGCGACGACCTGCCCGACGCCCACTACGCCGAGGTGCTCGCCGCCCTGCCCGCCCTGGCCGCCGCGGTCGACCAGGTCGCCGGCGCGGGCGCCGGGCCGGGCCAGCGGGCCGCCGCCACCGAGTTCGTCCTCGAGGGGCTCCACCTCACCAAGCGCCTGGCCAAGGAGGCTCGGGGTCCCCGAGCCCTCTACCGGGCCCGGACGGGCCGGTGAGCGCCCGCTACCTCTACCGGCGGCGCGCCGAGGGCGAGATCGACGACCTGGACCCGCACGACCTGCTGGACCAGCTGGCCGACGACCTGCTGGAGTCCGGTGACGCCGAGCGGGCCCTGGAGCGCGCGGTGCGCGAGGGGTTCACCACGGCTGACGGGGAGCACGTCGTCGGGCTGCGCGAGCTCCTCGAGCGGGTGCGGGCCCACCGGCGCGAGCTGGAGCGCCAGGCGGACCCCTCGGGGTCCCTGGAGCGCTACCAGGCGCGCCTCGACGAGATCGACCGGATGGAGGACGCCGAGCTCGACGAGTTGGCGCGGGCCGCCCGCGACAGTGGCGACGCCCGCCGGGCCGAGGTGACCGAGGGCTACGTGCGCGACCAGCAGCTCGCCCGCTCGCTCCTGGGCCCGAGTGTTCCCGCGCGCGTCGCGGGACTGCGTGACTACGACTTCGCCTCGAGTGCGGCCGCCGACGCGTTCGAGCAGCTCTTGAGCGAGATCCGGGCCGACGCGGCGGGCGCCTACGTGGCCGCGGCCCGCGAGGCGCTGGCCACGCCCGATCCGGCTGCCCTGGCCCGCCTGCGCACGATGATGGACGACCTGTCGTCCCTCCTCGAGCGCCGCGCGCGCGGCGAGGACACGGCCGCCGAGGAGGCGGCGTTCCTGGAGCGCTACCAAGACCTGTTCCCGGGGGCCGCGTCGCTCGAGGATGTGGTGCGCCAGCTGGCCGAGCGTGCCGCCGCCGCCGAGGCGGTCATGCGATCCATGACGGCCGAGCAGCGCGCCGAGATGGCCAGCCTGGTCGAGGGGGCCCTCGCCGACGTCGACCTCGCCTGGTCGCTGCAGCGGCTCACGGCCAACCTGCGCCGCGCCACCCCGGACCTGGACTGGTCACGGGCGATCCGCCTGCGCGGTCCCGCCGGGTCCTGGAGCGACGCCGTCGAGGCCGGCGCGCGCATCGGCGAGCTCGCCGACTTGGAGGCGCTGCTCGGCGGTCCCCGCGCCGCCGAGGCCCTCGGGGAGGTGGACATCGAAGCGGTGGCGCGCCACCTCGGGCCCGACCTCGCCGCCGACGTCGAGCGGCTGGCACGCGTCGAGCAGGCCCTGCGTGAGCAGGGACTCGTGGAACGCTCGGGCGGCCGCCTGCGCCTCACCGCGCGCGGCACGCGGCGCATCGGCGAGCGCGCCCTGCGACAGCTGTTCGACCGGGTGCGGGCCTCGGTCGAGCTCGGCCAGCACGTGCGCACGGGACCGCGTGGCGGCGAGCACGAGGGTCGGGCCGAGCCCTGGGAGCCGGGCCGGCCCCTGGACCTGCACCTGTCGGCGACGCTGCGCAACGCGCTGGCGCGCACCGGGCCCGGCGTGCCGGTGCGCCTGGCCGTCGAGGACTTCGCCGTCGAGGTCGAGGAGGGCGCGCGCACCTGCGCGACGGTGGTGGCCATCGACCTGTCGCTCTCGATGGGCATGCGCGGGAACCTGGCGCCGGCCAAGAAGATGGCCCTGGCCCTGACCACCCTGATCCGCACCCGCTACCCCCGCGACTACCTGGCCCTGGTGGGCTTCGGGCAGCGGGCGGCCGAGCTGCGCATCGACGACGTGCCCACGCTGAACATCGATGGCGCCTACGGCACCAACCTCCAGCACGCCTTGGCCCTGGCGCGCCGCCTCCTGGCGCGCCAGGCGGGGGAGCGCCAGATCGTCGTGGTGACCGACGGCGAGCCCACCGCGCACCTCGACGACGAGGGCACGCCCTTCTTCGCGTGGCCACCCGTGCGCGAGACGCTCGAGCGCACCATGGCCGAGGTGGTGCGCTGCACCCGGGCCGGCATCGTGATCAACACCTTCGCCCTCGACGTCGAGCGCAGCCAGTTCCCCTTCGTCGACCAGATCGCTCGCGTCAACCGCGGGCGCACGTTCTTCGTGGATGCCGCCGACCTGGGCCGCTTCGTGCTCGACGACTACGTGCGCCAGCACGTGGTGCGCCGAGAATCCTGAAGTTTCATTTGCTTTTTGCCCCCGAGAGTGGCCACAATGACAACGGTGTAATTACACCGGTGTGCGGTCCGGAGGGGCGTGTGGAGATCATTGCATTGCTGAGCGGCCTGGAAGACCGGGGGTGGCAGGCCCGCTCGAACTGCATGGGGGTGGACCCCGACCTGTTCTTCCCCGAGCGCGGGGCCTCGACCCGTGAGGCCAAGGAGGTCTGCCGCGGCTGCGTGGTGCGCGAGGAGTGCCTGGAGTACGCGCTGGAGAACGGCGAGAAGTTCGGCATCTGGGGGGGCCTCAGCGAGCGCGAGCGGCGACGCCTCCGCCGCGCGCGCGCCCTCGAGCGGCGCAGTCAGGCCGGATAGGCGACCACGCCGCAGCGCGCCTCGATGGTGCGCGCGGGGTCGAGGTCCAGCTGGGCCAGGCGCTGGGGGTCCTCGCGGGCGAGGAGGGCGGCCGGCGCCAGCCCCACCAGTTCGGCGCGCTCGATGCGTCCCGTGGTCGCCGCGGCCACCAGGTCGTAGACGGCCGAGGGCGGCTCGCGCAGGGGGTCGAGCAGGTTGCAGCTGACCTGAACCGCTCCGATCACGGGGAAGGCCAGCGCGCGAACCGCGCTGCTGCGGGCCAGGTCGGCCAGCTCGCGGCCCTCCTCGAGGGTGATCCCGCTCAGCCAGAGATTCCAGGCGACGAGGACCGGCCGGCAGCCCACGACGACGGCCCCCCGCCGCGGATCGGGGGCGGGTCCCTCGTCGGGCTCGAGGCTGGTGAAGGCGCGCCGGCGGATCGCCGGCAGGCTGACGGAGGTCCCGTCGGCGCGCGGGCCGTAGCGAAAGACCGGGGTCCCCGTCGCGGTGGCGATCCAGTGGGCGGTCTCGTCGCGCAGCGCGCAGGCGTCGGCGGGCGACTCGTCGCCCAGGGCCACGAAGGGGACGACGTCGACGACGCCCAAGCGGGGGTGCACCCCCTCGTGGGCCGACAGGTCGAGGCGCGCGAAGGCCTCCTTGATCAGCCTGTGCACGTCCGCGAGGAGCTGGTCGCGCTCGTGGATCAGCGTGAAGACGCTGCGGTGGTGGTCGGGGTCGGCGTGGCGGTCGCGCAACGAGGCGCCGCTGGCCCGCCCCAGGGCGTCGAGCGCCTCAGCGTCGCGTCCCTCGGAGATGTTGACGACGCACTCGAACACGGCTCAGGGCCGGTCGGCCGCCATGCGCCGGCGGGCCCGCTGGAGCCGACGGCGCTCTCGCTCACTCTTCCCACCCCAGACGCCGTGGTCGATGTGGTTGTCCAGCGCGTACTCCAGGCACTGGGCAGCGACCGGGCAGGTCGCGCAGATCCGCTGGGCGCGGATCACGCCCAAGCCGTCGCGCGGGAAGAAGACCTCGGCGGGGTGTTCGCGACACTTGCCATCAGCCATCCATTCGGTAGGCACCGGTCCTCCCTTCCCCGACGAGGCCAGCGTAGCCACCACGCCCTAAAGATTCCGTAAAGTTCGCCGGGAACTTCGCTATTCGGGGCCCGACGAGTCCGGGGGACCACCGGTAGACTGGGCGCAAAAGGAGCACCGTGAGCCACGTCCCCACCACCGAAGGCACAGAAGTCCTCGAGCCGGTCGGGCACGTCCAGGTGATCTACCTGGGCCCGGTGGCCCCGCACTGGGAGTGCCGGATGGTCTTCGGTGACGAGGAGCAGATCCAGGCCTTCGTCGACCGCATCGACGCCCGGCTGCGCTTCCTGCCCCCCCACGACCCCCAGTTCCGCCGCAACCGCGAGCGCGTCAACCGCGACGGTGAGCGCGAAGGCCTGATCGTGGAGTGGCTGCTCGGCTACGACGAGGAGCCCACGGCCTAACCGCGCCCCCGGCTCAGGCCAGGGGTGACGTCGAGACCCGCGCGTACCACGCGGCGGGGTCGCTGAGTTCGACCGGGCTGGGTAGCCCGTCGACGCGCAAGAACGCATCGAAGGCTTCGAGGCCGTGGTCGGCCGACACCGCCGCGACGAAGGCCTGGGCCCGCTCGTGGTGCGGGCCGTGGGTGGCCACGCCGAACAGGGCGGCGGCGGCGTCCTCGCCGCGCGCGTCGAGCAGGCGGTAGCGGCGGTAGGCCTCGGCCAGGGCGGGCTGGGGTCCCATGAGGGCGGTCGTCACCTCCAGGGCCACCGCGTCGAAGAGGGCCAGCAGTGCTGCGGTCGCCGCGTTGATCGCGTCGGCGGCCGGACCGTCGGTGAGCCCCTCGAGTCCCTCGAGCAGGGACTCGGGATGGGCCAAGACCTCGCTCATGTCACCCGTCCCGTCGCCGAGCATGCCCTGGAGCCGCTCGATGATGTCCCCTTGGTGGGCGGCCGCCTCGCGGACCGAGTCGAGCAGCAGGGCGCGCAGCGCGTCGCTGGTGCCCGGGCGCGTCAGGACCAGCGCGGCGACCTGCTCGTGGGCCAGGGCGAAGGCGGCCACCTCGTCGCGGCCCAGCGACCACGAGGTCGCGAACGTGGTGACATTGTTGACCGCGATGCGGCGCCGGTCGTCGATGCGGGGCAAGGGCAGAACCGCCAGCGACCACGCCCTCTCCGAGAAGTGCCCCGCGACCGAGCCCAGCTGGAGGCCGAGCAGGAGGGGGCCGAGGGCCGCCATCATCTGGGCCATCGGGTCGCCCGCGCCGCCGTCGGGGACCGCCGCCTGGCCGGCGGCGAGCGCCGGGGCCAGCAGCGGGCGCCACTGGGCCAGGGCCGCCAGGGTCAGCCCCGAGCGGTTGACGACCTCGGTCTCGGTCGGCCCGGCGACCGACAGCAGGGCGTCGATGCGGCGGGCCACCAGGGGGGCCAGCGCCTCGAGGCGCTGGCGCTCGGCGGGCTCGGGGTTGGGGTCGCCGTCGCTGCCCCGGGCGATCGAGAGCGCCAGCTGGGTGGCCGACTCGAACCACGCGTCGGGACCCTGGCCCGCCAGCAGCTTGACCAGGTCGTCGAAGAGCGGACCGAAAGGACTGGTCACGTCACCAACCTAGAGGCCACAGGCCAGTCGCACGACCACGTGGCGGGTGGCCGTGCCGCGCACGATCGTCAGGTGGGCGCGGCCCCCCGCGGCTGTGAGGTAGAGGTAGGTCTCGAGCGAGCTCGTCGAGTCGATGGCGTGGCCGTCGATCGCGGTGATGACGTCACCGACGTCGACGCGGCCGCGGGCCTGGCTGGCCCGCGGGACGTTGGTGACCTGGGCACCACCGCCTTGGGCACTGGCGGTCGCCACATTCAAGCTGGCGTGGCAGCCGTGGCCCGTGGCCACGATGTCGGCCACGCGGGCGACGAAGCGCGCGGCGAACCACTGGCCCTGGGACCCGAGGACCGCGACGACGTTGCCCTGGGTGTCGACCGCCAGGGCGCCGGGGACGCCGTCGAGGTTCGCGACCGACGGGGTGGCCAGGTAGCTGACGACCCCGGCGGCGTGGTCCACGGGGTCACCCAGCGTCGTCGCGGACCACGTGAAGCGCGCCTGGGCCTTCGGCCCGGTGACGACGGGGGAGAGTGCGGTCACCGCCGCGTCGGCGGGCAGCGGCCCGAGGCGGGGTGCGGGCACGTGACGGGCCAGGCGCACGATCGTGAAGCCCATGGCGGTGTCGTGGCCGATCCAGGTCACGGCGAAGGTGCCCAGTTGCGCCGTCCACGCCGTCACCAGCGCGGTGGCCGGGATCGGCGTGGGTGTGACGGCCAGCCCGTTGGGCAAGACGAGGGCCGACGTCGTGGCGACGTGGTCGGGCAGGGTGAAGGACAGGTCGACCGTGCGGGCGGCCACCTGGCGCACGGGACCGGGCAGCGCGGACAGGTGGGTGGCGGTATTGGCGGTCATGGGCTGGTCGGGTGGCACCGAGGTGCGCGCCGTGGCCAGGGCCGCGGCCAGTCCCGTGACGGCGACGATGAGGATGGCGCCGGCCCAGCGCACGCCGCGCGGCGGCGGAGGTCCCGGGTGGCTGGGCAGGGCGCTGAAGTCGGGCAACTCGCTCGGATGCAGCCAGGTCCGGCTCTGGGGATCCGGCGGGGCCGCGCGCCGTCGCTTCCAGCGCCTCCCTTGCGAGCCCGCCTCCGCCACGACGAACCAGGCTACTGAGCGCCTGGGATGCGAAACCGGTCGGCCTAACATCGTCGCGTGGCAACGGACGTCGCGATGGACATCGGCACCGCGAACACCCGCGTGGCCACGTCCTCGGGCATCGTGTTCAACGAGCCGACCGTCGTGGCCATCGACACGCGCACCGGCGAAGTCGTCGAGGTGGGCTGGGGGGCGAGCGACCTCGTCGCGCGGACCAGCCGCCACGTCGTCGCCTTCCGGCCGATGGCCCAGGGCGCGACGATCGACTTCGACGTGACGGCGCGCCTGGTGTCGGGGCTCTTCGAGCGCGCGGGCATCTCCGCCCTCAGTCGGGCCCGCGTCGTCATGAGTGTGCCCTCGCTGGCCACCGCGATCGAACGGCGCGCCTTGCGCCAGGCGGCGATCCAGGCGGGCGCCCGCGAGGTCAGCCTGCTCGAGGCGCCGCTCGCCGCGGGCATCGGCTTGGGCCTCCCCGTCCAGGAGCCCGTGGGCTCGGCGGTGACGGTGCTCGGGGCGGGCGCCTCGGAGTCGACGGTGCTCTCGCTTGGGGGCATCGTCACGCGCTCGGCCCGCCGCCAGGGCGGAGCCGACGTCGACGCCGCGATCGCGACGCGGCTGCGTCATCGCGCGGGCGTCGTCATCGCGCCGGCCACCGCCGAGCTGCTCAAGATCCACCTCGGCTCGGCGCGCGGGAGGCTGGGCCAGCCCAGCGAGCGCGTCGTGGCCCGGACCGTGGAGGCGGGCGAGCTGGTCGAGGTCGACGTGGGAGCCGAATTGGTCAACGCGGCGGTCGCCGACGTCGTCCACGCCACCGCGACCATCGTGCAAGAGGCCCTGGCCGAGGCACCGCCGGACCTCTCCCAGGACGTGAGTTCGCGGGGCATCACCCTGGTGGGCGGGCACGCGCAGCTGTCGGACTTCGCCGAATTGCTCGCCGCCGAGACCGGTGTGGACGTGCGCGTTGCCGACGAGCCCGAGCTGGTCGTCGTGCGCGGCCTCCAGCTGTGCCTCGACGAGATGTCGCGGATGCACGCCCTGCTGCGCGAAGTGGACCGCTAGGGAGCCGGCGGGTCGTCGTCGAGTTCGGCGGCGGCGGCGCGGACCTGCCAGTCGCGATCCTGGTGCGCGCGGGCCAGGGCGGCCTCGACCTCGGGGCCCTCGAAGGCGGCCAAGGCGATGACGGCCCGGCGCCGCACGCTCGGGCGGTCGTCGAGCGCTGCGATCACTGCGTCACGCCCCGCTGGGTCCCCGAGGCTCCCTAGGGCCGCGACCGCCGCCTCGCGGCACCGCGCGTCGTCGTGGTCTCGGGCGAGGCGGGCCAGGGCCGCGACCGCCCCGGGTGCGGGCCGCTCGCCCAGCGCGAACGCGGCCGCCTCGGCGACCAGCGCGTCGGCGTCTCCCAGGCGGGCGACCACCTCGTCGAGGGGATCGTCGGCGTCGTCGCGCCGGGCCAGGAGGGCCAGCGCCTCGCGTCGCACGTCGGCGTCCCCATCGCCGAGCGCCATCGCCAGGTCGACTCCTGCGAGCAAGCCGCGCTGGGCGCCGACGCGCAGTGCGAGGACGCGCAGCCGCGGCGCGGCGTTGCGCAGGGCGGCGCGCACCAGGTTCGCGGAAGCCGCGTCGTGGCCCCCGGCTGCTCGAAGAATGGCCACCTCAGTGACTAGCGTGGATCCATCGTGCACGACCCCATTCCACCACGCCACCGGCGGCGCTGGACCCGGTGGCTGACCGGGCTGGCCGTGGTCCTGGCGGCGATCCTGGCCCTCCAGGCCTGGACGATCCCCGAGTACGCGCTCACGCCGGGCGACGCCCGCGCGGTCGGCCCGCTGGTCTCGATCCACGGGCTGGCCACGGCGCCCACGCGTCACGACATCTTGCTCACCGACGTGTACCTCCAGACGTTGACTGCCTGGCAGTGGATCATCATGCACTTCGAGTCCCACGTGCAGTTCGTGAGCTCGGCCGCCCTGCTGGACCCCGGCGTCCCGGCGAGCGAGCTCGGCGCGCAGGGCTACCTCGAGATGTACGACTCCAAGCAGGCGGCGGCGGTGGCGGGGCTGCGGGCCCTGGGCTGGTCGGTGCCGGCCCGGGGGACCGGGGCGGTGGTCACCGCCGTGGTCGGCGCATCACCGGCGCAGCGGGCCGGCCTCGCCGTCGGGGACCAGATCGTCGGCGTCGACGGGCACCCGGTGGCGTCGAGCTGCGACCTGGTGCGGGCCATCCACGACCTCCCGGTGGGCACGCGCGTGCGCCTGCGGGTGGCACCGGTGCGCATCAGCGGCACCGGGCGCCTCACCTGGCGCGCGCCGCGGACGATCGAGGCGACGAGCGGCCGGCCCGGGGCTCCGGCAGTTGTCGGCAGCTGCCCGGGCGTCACGGGTGCGGCGCACTCGTGGCTGGGCCTCGCGGTCGAGGACGGTGTCGCCTACCACCTGCCCGGAGACGTCCAGGTCGACACCCGGAGCATCGGGGGGCCCTCGGCCGGGCTGGCAATGACCCTGGCCATCATCGACCAGCTCAGCCGCCACCCGATCACCGGACATAGGGTCGTCGCGGCGACCGGGACCATCGCGCCCTCGGGGCAGGTCGGGGACGTGGGCGGCGTGGCCGAGAAGACCGTGGCCGTCCAGCGCGCCGGGGCCACGGTGTTCCTGGTGCCCACGGTGGAGGTGGCCACGGCGCGAGCGGCGGCGAGCCCGGGCCTCCAGGTGATCGGCGTGCGGAGCCTGGCCCAGGCCCTGGCCGCACTGGCGCAACTGGGCGGCGCCGCGCCCCAGCCGCTCCAGGCACCTCCGGGGTCCTGAGAGCCCGGAGTCGCGCCCCTCACGTCGTAGTGTGGGGGGATGGACGAGCGTCGGATCCTGTCCACGACACGCCAGTCTTCTGTCGAGGTGACCAGGGTGAACTTCTCCACGGTGCGCCGCGGGGGACTGGACCCCCACGAGGTGCGCACGCACCTCGAGGCGGTGGCGCGCGAGATGTCGCACCTGGAGCACAAGATTCGCGAGTTGCAAGACCAGCTGGCGGACGCCGTGCGCCGGGCTGCGAACCCGGTGTTCGACGAGGCGACGCTGGCGTCAGCCCTCGGCACGCAGAGTGCCGCCATCTTGCGCTCGGCGCACGAGGAGGCCGGGCGGGTCACCGCCGAAGCGCAGGAACGTGCGGCCCAGCTCTCGGCGGAGTCCCAGCAGCGGGGCGCGGCGCACCTCATCGAGGCCCAGGAGCGCTCCTCGGCCATCGTCGCCGAGGCCGAGACCTCCGCGGCCCAGATCGACCACGAGGCGCGTCTGGCGGCCGAGCGACTGGTCGAGACGGCCAAGACCAATGCGTCCGTGATCATCGACCGTGCGCGCGAGCAGGGGCGCGCCGCTCTGGACCAGGCGGCCCAGGCGCGCCGCGCCGTCCTCAACGACCTCCTGGTCAAGCGCAAGGCGCTCAACCTCCAGATCGAGCAACTCCGCGTCGCCCGTGACACGCTGGCGGGCCACGTGTCCAGCGTGCGGGAGGAGACCGAGCGCCTGCTCGACTCCCTGCACACGAGCGACGAGTCGGCGCGGGCTGCGGCCATCGAGGCGCTGCGCCTGCGCCCGCCCAGCCCCGACCCCACCGAGGACGAGCTCGTGGCGGGCACACCGCTGCGCGAGGTGCCCGAGGAGTCGCCAGCCGACGCCGAGGCCGTGGCCGCCGCCACGGAGATCGCGGCGACCGTCGCGAGCAGCTCCGCGTCGCCCGCCGAGTCGTCGCCGCGGCGCGTCCCCCCGCCCGCACCTGCTCCCGACGACGGGTCGGGGACCGATGTCGTCAACGAGATCTTCGCGCGCCTGCGCCAAGCCACGCGCGCCGAGCGCGGAGCCCCGGCGCCGCGTCGTGCCGCTGCCCCCAAGATGTCGGGGGCCGAGAGTGACGAGCTCTTCCGCCGGCGCGACGCCGCCCTCGCCGAGTCCCTGGCCGTCCTGACCCGCAAGGTCAAGCGGGCGCTCCAGGACGATCAGAACATCATGCTCGAGCGCCTGCGCAGCGCTCCGGGCGCCGGCCCCGGAGAGCTCGAGGACGAGCGGGCCCAGCGGACGCGCTACGCCGATGCCGCCTACGACGCCCTGGCCGACGCCGCCGCTGCTGGCGTCCAGTTCGCCTTCGATGAGCGGGGCTCGACCGGTGCGGCGGTGGACCCGCGCGAGCTCGATGAGGTGGCCGCGGACTTCGCGGTGACGATCGCCCTGGCCCTGCGCAAGCGCATCGTGGCCGACGGCAGCGGCGATCCCGCCGAGCGGGTCAACGCCGCCTACCGCGAGTGGCGTGGTCCCCGGGTCGAGCGCCTCTGCACGGACGCCGCCCGGCGCGCGTTTCACCTCGGGGTGGCCGCCGCAGCCCACGGCGGCGCCTTGCGTTTCGTCGTCAGCCCCGGCGAGCCGCCCTGCGACGTGTGTGCGCGCGACGCGGCCGCCGGACCGCGACCCGCCGGCCAGCGGTTCCCGAGCGGCGCTCCCTACCCCCCGCTGCACGCGGGGTGCGCCTGCACGGTTGTGCCGGTCGCGGGCCCCTAGGCTGCCAGCGTGCGCAGCCCGACGGACACCTCGCCGCGTCCCCCCCGCTTCGGACGGCTCTCCCGCCGATTCTGGGTGGCGCTGGTCGTCATCGTCCTGATCGTCCTGTTCCTGTCGCTGCGCAACCTTGCGGTGCTGTGGACCGACCAGATGTGGTTCTCAGCGGCCGGCTTCGGGCAGGTCTTCTCGACCCTGTTCTTCGTCAAGGTGGGACTGGCGATCGCCTTCGGCGCGATCTTCTTCGCGATCGCCTGGGGCAACCTCTTGCTCACCGACCGCTTCGGCGCCCGGGAGTTGACCTTCGAGCCCGAAGACGAGGTCGTGCGCCGCTTCCAGAACGTCGTGCGCCCGCGGGCCGGACGGATCTACGCGCTGATCGCCGCGGTGATGGGCTTGGTCGCCGGACTCAACGCGACGGGGGAGTGGAAGAACTACCTGCTGTTCGTCCATCGCCAGTCCTTCCACGCCAAGGACCCCCTCTTCCACCTGGACATCGGCTTCTACGTCTTCACCCTGCCGTTCCTGTCCTTCATCGTCACCTGGTTCCTGGTGTCGCTGGTCGTCATCCTCATCGTGACCACGATCTTCCACTACCTCAACGGCGGGATCCGCGCGGTGCGCGTCGCGCCCCGCGTCGCCCCGCGGGTCAAGGCGCACCTGTCGGTGATCGGCGCCGGGATCGCCGTGGCCAAGGCCGCCGGCTACGTGATCGCGCGATACTCGCTGGTGACGTCCTCCAACGGCTTCGTCCAGGGTGCCGGCTACACCGACGTCCACGCCCGCTTGCCGGCCCTGACGATCCTCATCTTCCTCTCGCTGGCGTCCGCGGTCATCCTGCTCGTCAACGTGCGTGCGCGGGGCTGGTCGCTCCCGGCGGTCGCGGTGGGGCTGTGGATGTTCGTGGCCCTGGTGATCGGGGTCCTGTACCCAACGATCCTGCAGGCCCTCAAGGTCTCGCCGGCCCAGGCCACGCTCGAGGCGCCCTACATCCAGCGCAACATCGAGGCGACCCGGGCGGCCTACGACCTCCAGCACGTCCACTACTCGTCCTTCGCCGGCTCGACGACGATCTCCAAGGCCCAGGTGGCGGCCGACCAGCCCACCCTGGCCAACATCCGCGTGTGGGACCCCGCCACGAACATCGCGCTGGCCAACCTGCGCAAGCGCCAGTCGATCCGCTCGTACTACACGTTCGCGTCCCTCGGCGTCGACCGCTACTACATCAACGGCAAGCTGACCCCGGTGCTGATCGGCGCACGCGAGATCAACACGGCCAACCTGGTCTCGCCCAGCTGGGTCAACGTGCACCTGCAGTACACGCACGGCATCGGCGCCGACGTGGTCGCCGCGAACACTGCCGACTACACGACCGGCAACCCAACGCTCGACGTCTCCAACGTGCCGCCGGTCTCGACGGGCGGGATGCCGGTCCTCACGCATCCCGACATCTACTTCGGCCTGAACATGCCGGGCTGGGTCGCGGCCAACACCCGCCAGCCCGAGTTGGACTACCAGGTCAACCAGGGGAAGAACGCCGGCCAGCCCGTCGAGACCCACTACTCGGCCTCCGGCGGGGTCCCGGTGGGCAACGTGCTGCGGCGCATGGCCCTCGCCTTGCGCCTCAACGACTTCAACTTCCTGATCTCGAACCAGATCACCAGCCACAGCCGGGTGCTCTTCGTGCGCAACGTGGTGGCCATGGCCCAGAAGGCCGCTCCGTTCCTGACGTTCGACACGCATCCCTACCCGGTGATCGCCGACGGCTCGGTCCAGTTCGTGCTCGACGGGTACACCACGACGAGCCACTACCCGTACAGCCAGAACGCGAACACCTTCGACGTGAACACGGGGGGCCTGCCCGGGAGCTTCAACTACGCGCGCAACTCGGTCAAGGTGGTCATCAACGCCTACACCGGCAAGATGACCTTCTACGCGATGGACCCGAAGGATCCCATCCTCCAGGCGTATCGCGCGGCGTTCCCCGGCATGTTCCAGCCGCTGTCGTCGATGCCGCCCGAGATCGCCGCGCACCTGCACTACCCGGCCAACCTGTTCGCGGTGCAGGCCGCCGTGCTCGGCCGCTACCACATCACCAACGCCGCCGCGTTCTACACCGCATCCGACGGCTGGCAGGTCTCGCCCACGACCGGCTCGGGCACCCCGGGCCAGTCGCTGGCCCAGACCCAGGTGACCGATGCGGCCGGCAACGTGATCGCCTCGTCGCTCTCGCCCATGACGCCGCTGCTGCAGGTCGGGGCCCTGCCGGGGACGAGCCAGCAGCAGCTGCTGGAGTCCCTGGCCTTCGTCCCGGCCGGTAACTCCTCGACGGTCCAGTCCCTGTCCGCCTTCCTCATCGCGACGGCGAACCCCAACGACTACGGGAACCTCTACCTGTACGAGACACCTCGTGGCACGGTGGTGACCGGGCCCGTGCAGGCGGACTCTGAGATCCAGCAGGACTCCCAAGTCAGCAAGACGATCACCCTGCTCGACCAGCACGGATCGGTGGTCCTGCTCGGCAACAACTTGATGGTGCCGCTCGACCAGAGCCTGCTGTTCATCCGGCCGCTCTACGTGTCTTCGACGACGAACTCGATCCCCGAGCTGCGCTACGTCATCGCAGTGTTCAACCAGCGGGTGGCGATCGCCCCGACCCTCGCGGGCGCCTTGAGCAAGGCCCTGGGTGCGTCGGTCCACGGAGCGGGGCCGTCGACGAGCAAGACCTCAACGCCCACGGGCGCCACGGCCGCGTCGCTGCTCGCCCAGGCCGACAAGGACTACACCGCGGCGCTCAACGCCTTGGCGGCGGGACATCTCGGCACGTACCAGCAGGAGATCGACGCGATGCACCGTGCGGTCGTCGCCGCCGGGCAGGCCCTGGGCGCCATCGGAGTCACCGTGCCGACCAGCACGACGACAACGACAACTCCCACGTCAAAGGGCTGAGCGAACGGGGCTCAGCGCCTCGGTGATAGAGTGGTGATCCCATCGCGGGGTGGAGCAGTCTGGTAGCTCGTCGGGCTCATAACCCGAAGGTCGGAGGTTCAAATCCTCCCCCCGCCACCAAGGGGTATGCACGTAAGTGCCGCCCAGAGATGCACGTAAGTCCCGGCTCCGAGCCCCCAAAGGGGCAAGGGCCGGGACTTGTGCTTCCCAGGACCGATTCGTGCGACCGCGACCGTCTCCCGAACGCGAAATTGCCGCCCCGAAGGGCGGCGGGTTGTCTCGAAGACGTGACCGGTCAGCTCACGTCAATAGGGTCTTCGGATTTCAACGGGTCTTCGGATTTCAACGGGGGATTCACCTCAGAGGGCGATCATCGTGAGGTAGACGAAGGTGCTTCAAGATTGAGTTGTGAGACTTAAAACTGAAAACACCTTCGTCCTCGTCCACCATACCGAG
>JAJYBR010000003.1 GCA_021778895.1 Actinomycetes bacterium | reverse complement strand
CATCCTCCTTGGCGGCAATTGGTCTTGACACCAAGGAGGATGGCACTCACCCCGGGCTTTTAGGTTGATGGCTGACCGACACGTTCACCCGTACGCGGTGCGACACGTTTGCCTGTACGCGGACAGGTGGTCGTGGACGAAGCGACAGCCGGTCATCGCATCGTCTCTCTGGCGAAATAGGCGGCCGCCTTGCGCAGGATCTCCATGTCGATCCTCTGCTGGGCGTTCTCCTTGCGCAGCCGCTTCAGTTCGGCGAAATCCTCCTCGGAGAGCGCCGTCGGGTCGCTTGCACGCGCCTGTTTCTTGCGTGCAACGTTGACCCAATTCCACAGCGTGCGATCTGAGATGCCGAGCGAACGCGCGACCTCGGCGACCGAGCGCTTTGACGACTCGACCAGGTTCACGGCCTCGTCCTTGAACTCTTGGGGATAGATCCGGGGCTTCTCGGCCACGGGGACTCCTTTCGATCGAGGATCTCCTCGACGTTAGGTGTCCATCAATCCGGGGCAACCCCAGTTTGATCCAATCAACGCAAACGTCGCCGTTTTGGACTACGGAGCCCTGGAGACTCCCCCCAACCTCTATCGAGTCAGTGAGTGGGGCTCGCGCCTCACGCCAATCGGCGAAGTGCGCTGTTCCAGCGCCTACCCCATGATCTTCGCCAACATTTCTCACGGCCTCATGATTTGTAATGGCTCTACGACAGCGGTGCGTCGCTCGAGCGACGGGGGAGCGACCTGGGCGAACGTTTCGCTACCGCGAAGTTGATCACCAGGTATTGATCGCTTCTCACTAATCGAGCAGCGGCGGTAGTTCCCCAAGGTCTCTCGGCAAGGAGATTCGATCGGGCGAACTAACTGATGACTACCCACGAACCCCAAAGCCTCAAGCGCCAGTCGGAAATTGTGCACGTCAGCCCTCCGACGCCACTCAAGTTCTGTGGGGGTCAATCGTCGCCTGACTCGGGCTCCGGGAGCACCGGTCGACTGACGTCGCTCATTCGACCGACCGAAGCTGTTTGAGCTGAGCTTTGACAGTGGCAACCAGCTTCGTTGGCACACCTTCGGTCTCTTCGCGGGCGAGGCCAAGCGCAGAGGGAGCCTTCTCCAGAAGATTGACGACGATCTCTGTCGCACGATCGCGCGACATTCCCCACCGCACCGCTTCATTCACGATTCGCTCAATCGTCAGCAGATTCGTTCGATGGATGTTGTCGATGTACATCGCCAACCGATCGTCTCCGTAGTACAGCGTGCACATGAGGTCGTAGAGCGGTGTCAGCGTCAGCGCTCCGTCTTCTGCGTGCAACAACGAGAAGTTCTTGGCGTGCGCGTCTCCGTTGCCGATGAGCGCGTTGACGGTGACCGCTTCCAAAAGTCGCTTCAAGGAGTCCGGCGCAGCAACATCTCTAAGGATGCCAGCGATGCGCAGAAGAGACGGTCCCCCGTCCTCTTCGTACTTTGTCTCCGGCGCCACCCCGGTTGCCTGGCAGAAGTCTTCTTGGTGGATGCGTCGTACCGTGCCGTCTGCTGCAACAACTCGGTCGTATCGCTCGACAACGATGAGCTTTCGCCCTCCGATCTTTGTCGTCTCGACTGATGCGACATCCAGTCCGAGATGCTTGGCGACGCGCATACAGAACGCTTCGTTCTCGACGGTGTCGGGGAACGCCGCGACCTCCGGCTTGAGAATGTGTGTCGATGGCGTCCCGTCGACTGGCCGTCCCCAGGAGCCGTCTGGCATGCGGGTCAGGACTAACTTCTCCTGCACGCCCGCCAGCGAGATTCGCACTCGCCCGCCGACTCCGAGCGGGGCGCTCTTGAGATCTCTGACGAGAGCTTCGATTTCCTCCGCGCTGAGCGGCTCTGCCGTGGTCGTGGTTGGTGCTGGAGGCGCCGGATCCTCTGCCGGTTGGATCACTACCGCGCCAGCGCAATCCCTACCAAGGGCGCGGATCAATCCGTATGTGTCGCGCTCCGGGACGTGGACTTCACGGGCGATAGATTTGCGTGATTCGCCTTCAGGCAGCAAGCCGTCTAGGAATGGGCGAACGGTTCCTTGCGTGTATCGGCGTGAGCTGACGGGCAGCGAGAGCGACAAGAGCGGGGTACCCAACGGGTACCTCCTCAGTGCCTCCTCTGTGTATGCCAGTCGAGGCCGGTCCCGTTCGCGGTCGATCACGGCCACTCGCTCGCCATAGAGCCAGACAGCGAGATCGTCAGCCACTACCAATCCGCCTTGTCCAGCGTCATGCGAACCCCGAGTTGCCGCAGCACTCCAAACAGCCGTTTCACTTGCTCGGTTTCCTTGCCGCTTTCCAGCTCGGACAGGTAACTGCGCTGGATCCCTGCCTTCTCAGCCAACTGGGCTTGAGTCAGTCCAGCCTCCGTCCGGTAGTGACGCACGGCATCGCCTAGGGATGCAGGCGTATAGATCCTGAAGGGGCCTCGGTCTGGAGTGGTTTGGCGTTCTGTCGGCATAATCCGACACTGTAGCAAAGATGGGATATTCCGACAAGTACTCAATATCGGAATATTCCGACACGACAGATCAGGACAGAAGCCCCGCCCACTTTGCTACTCACCAAAGAGCAGTCTGACGATGATCTCGTCAGGCGGCGACTTCGCAAAGGCCCTGGCAATCAGAGCGACGGAGGAAGCTGCCACCGGCCGACCGGAGAGCGCGGCACTGATCGTGGCCGGAGTCAATCTCGCTTCCCTCGCCAGGCCAAGACCATCCCCGGCACGCAATCTCGAAGCGCAGGCGACCAGCGTGCACGATGGTGCTCACCGGACTCCTCCTCGCGGAGGTCCGCTTCGCCTGCTTGACCCCTGATCCCTACGATCACGAGTCACAGGGGGTGGCTGTATTGCAATTGTGACTCGTCTCACGCGCTGCATCAACTTCCAGCCCCCCGGTCTCACGGAATTCTCAATACCTGTGTAGGGAAAATGAAAGTTCATCGAGTAACTCGGATGTGAGCCTCTGGGGAGGGTGAACGAGGGTACAGCGCTGTAAAGGGGAGCGGTGATGGAGAACAACGTCGGACTCGATCACGCGCGAATCGTGCGAGAACTTGAGGCCGTACAAGAGGACCAGGAACTATGGGGCTACATCGCTCGCGATGCTGAACATCGGGTGGTGGAGGTGAATTCGCTTGGTGGCGAGTACCTGGATGCCAGTTCGTGGGACTCCTCTTCTCCGGAACCGTCTCATCGAACATGGGAACTCGTCGACCTGACGGGACGTCCCTTTGAACTTGACGAACATCCATCACGCGTCGTCATGAGGACCGGGCAGGTACTCCCCCCTCGGACCTACGGCGTGCGTACCCGACGCGGACCTATCCGCTGGATGTGCGCGAGCACGTACCCCGTGATGGACGATGGACGTCCGAGCGGCACCGTGACGATATTCATCGACCGTACCGAGGCCGTCAACTCTGGCCGACAAATTGCGATGATGTCGGCCATCGCAGAACTCCAACGAACCGCGACTTCCCCGGAAGATCTCTTGCAGCGCGCGTGTGACACACTCGTCGAGCTCGGCAAGGTGCAGCTCGCGTGGATCGGATCGGCGTCTCGCACCCATCCCGGAGACGTAGATATCGTCTGCGCTTCGGGACTCGTCGACTACCTGGTACCGGGCTTCGTGTCAGAACGTGAAGACGAAGCGAGGGGGCAGGGTCCAGCCGGCATTGTCTTGCGCACCGGTGTGGCGCAGGTCGTTGATGATCTCGCCAACACGTCACTCTTCGAGGAGTGGCGTGATCGTGCGGCGGCCTTTCATCTCGCGTCCACGCTTGCCATTCCGCTGACGATCAGTGGCGTGCGTAGTGTGCTGAGCGTGTACGCCGACGCGGCGTTCACGTTCGATGCGGATTTGACATCTCGCTTCACCGAGGTGGCGAAAGCCCTCGAGTCGGGCATGCGGCGTCTTGAGGCCGTCGCAGAGATCCAGGCCAATCTGAAGGCATTGGAGGAGGCGCAGTCCCTCCTGCGCGAGTCCGAGGAGCGTTTCCGGCTGAGTTTCGAGGGCAACCTCGCGCCAATGACATTGCGCGACGCTAACGACCGCGTCGTTGAGGTGAACGACGCGTTTTGCCGTCTCATCGGGAGATCTCGTGAAGAACTGATCACCGGTCAAGCCCTGGACTACATCCACCCGGAGGATGTGCACCTGACGCTAGAGAACTTCGCGAGTCTGCGATCGGGTGACGTGGATCGCATCAACTACATCAAGCGCTACATCCACCGTGATGGTCGGGTCGTGATCGTGGACGTCTCCAAACAGGCCGTTCGCGACGCCTCCGGGGCCCTACGCTACGTCATACTGTCGGCCCGTGACATTACGGGAGAGCGCGCACTCACCGAGCGCCTGACGTATCAGGCGACGCATGATTCCCTGACGGGACTTGCCAATCGAATGCTCATCATGGATCGGCTCAGTCACGCGATCGCTCGGACGGGACGTGACGGATCGATGGTGGGGGTCATCCTGCTCGACCTCGACGACTTCAAGGAGATCAACGACACGCTGGGACACGTTGTGGGCGACGTGGTCCTCAAAGACATCGCCCAACGCCTGAGCGAGGTGACACGCGAGTCTGACACCCTGGGCCGGCTGGGCGGTGACGAGTTCATCTATCTCGCAGAGGATCAGGAGGATGAGGAGGAGGTGGTCGCCCTCGCCCAGCGGCTGCGTGAGGTCGTCGAGAGGCCACTGGCTCTGTCGGTAGACGACATCACCCTCGGCGTCAGTGTTGGCGTCCTGGTTGACCGGGATCGACAGCTGATGGCCTCGGAGTGTCTCCAAAGAGTGGACTTGGCCATGTACGACGCCAAGCGTCGGGGTGGCGGCCGTGTCTCGCTTTTCAGTCCAACGATGCAGCGACGTGCCGACAGTCGCTACCGACTATCCAGCGAGTTGAGGCGCGCGTGCGGTGAGAGACAGCTAGTAATGAACTACCAGCCCATCATTGAACTCCACACCGGTCACATCGTGGGCTTCGAGGCGCTCATGAGATGGCCGCATCCCACGCGGGGTGAGATCCCGCCATCAGAGTTCATACCCCTGGCCGAGGAGAGCAACCTCATTCTCGAATTGGGCAACTTTGCGATGACCTCGGCCGTCGCGGTGGCGTCAAAGTGGAGCACCCGAGGGTCGCGAGATGCACCATACGTGAGTGTGAATATTTCGGCGGCTCAATTCAAGGATCAGCAACTCTTCTCCCAGATTGACGACGCACTTGATGTGGCCGGCTTCGACGGGCGCCGTCTCGTGCTCGAAGTGACTGAGAGCGTGTTCCTGCACGACACGACCGAGGCCATGCGCGTGATCGGGATGTTGCGCGAGCGAGGAATTCGCGTCGCGCTCGATGACTTTGGCACGGGCTACTCGTCCCTCTCCTACCTCGCTCGACTCGCACCAGACATCATCAAGATCGACAAAGCTTTCGTTATTCCTGACGGGAACGACTCGCGGTCCTCGCTGCTGTTGCGAGCCATCACGGCGCTCGGCAACGATCTGGGCATACCGATGGTGATCGAGGGAATCCAGACGGTCGCTCAGTTACAGATGGCTTTGAGCTCACGTGTCGCTTTCGGGCAGGGCTATCTCTTCTCGCCCGCGGTCGACGAGCGCATGGCAAGTCGCATGGCTTCGGGTCCCGGCTTCGCCTTGGGCGAGGGACTCGGTTCGCTGGAGATGCCGGACTCGGGCGATGGGGAGTGTTGTTGAGTGAACGGTCCCAGGGATCGTTCCCAGTTCACTTGTTGAGCTCAGGTCTGAGGACGAGTCCCCGTCGACCGATACGTTCACGTGCACATGGGGGTCTGCCCCCACTCTTCCTGACATCCTGTCCTGCCCTACGTTTCGTTTCCACGGGTCTGCCCCCGCCCCTCAATGACACGGCAGGGTGAAGGAGTTCGCATAGCCCAGTGGACCTGTCTGGAACGAGGGAATACGCTGGAGACCGTCGAGCACCGTACTGGGCCATGCTGTGTGAACCGCACACTTCAGTTGAATTCCGTGTGGTGGGAGTGAACGCATACCGGTACTGCCTGCCTAGTTGCATGGAGAGCGACAACCAATGGGTTGCGGCGACGCAGATATTTGAAGAAGGCTGCGAGGAAGCCGGATCTCCATGTATGGCACAGCGTGTCCAGTTAGCAGGGGACTACCTGAAGGAGTATGGTGGCTAGCCCAGTGATCGCCCGTATTGGCCAAACTGTGGTGCTTCTTGTAGTAGTTGGCACTGCCATTGTCTTAGGCATAGGGTCGCACCCAGTTGCCACTAGCCGTACCACCAGCCCAGCAATTCCTTATTACTCCATTGCCCAAGAACAGTGGAAACGCGACAGTTCGGCATTTGCTTATCGGCAAAGTTTTGATTGGCTCGAGATGGCTGCTTCCTTGCAAGTTGGCATCGCTCATGATGTTGCTGCAAGAAGCCGTGCTGGCAGGAAAGAGTACGAGGTGGCAATCTCTGAGCTTGTGGCGATTGCTGGACTGCCGGAGACCAGCGCGACACCAGCGCAGCAACGTCTTGCCGCAAGAGATGTCGCTGAGTTGAACAAGTTCTTCGCCACCTCGGGTCTGTACTCGTAGCTGACAGTGTCAAGACACGTACACCCAAGTGTTACGGCACGTTCCCGGCTTCGCGGGCCGTGGGGAGTCGGCCAGCAGGTTTAGACGGCGCCTTCAAGGCGCCATCGATCGGAGTTGCGTGCGCTGGTCTTCGTTCGTCGTCTTGGGCCTCCAGATGTGATCGGGGCGCCGTACCCAATCGATCCCGTCCTGCCCTCAGGTCGTCCCCCCGGACTGAGGTGTTGCAGGTCGCGACGCGGATGCAACGATGCGGGATCCACCCGAGGGGGTGCGGTGACCCCGACGCCGGCTCGCCCCAGGGCGACGGAGGTGACGTGAGTTGATCGAGGCCCGAGCAATCGCGGCGGCGAGCAGACGGGACGAGTGAGGCTACGAGCCCGGTGTCCGGAAGGTCCTGCGACGTTCTCCCGGCGGTCGAACCGGACGCGTAGGAGGTGATCACCCGATGAGTTCGGCGCCAGTCGACCGGGTCCTCACACCCGCGGAACCTGGGGCCGAAGCGATTGAACAGGGTCGCGCCCAACCGCACCGAGCAGCCCAACCGCTTCAGGGACGAGGCTGCTGCGGCTCGCGTCTCAACTGCCCACCGATCATCACGAAGTCGACCTTGGCGGTGGCAGCGATGTCAGCGATCGGGTCTCCGGGCATGGCGACGATGTCGGCGCACGCGCCGGGCGCGAGGACGCCGATGTCGTTGCGGTCGAGGAGCTCGGCGGCGGTCCCGGTGGCGGCCCGCAGGGCCCGGGCGGGGTCGAGCCCGGCGGTGACCATGGCCTGGAACTCGAGGTTGCCGTGGCTGAAGGGGAACATCCCGCAGTCGGTGCCGTAGGCGATCTTGACGCGGCTGGCGGTGATGCGCCGTTGGGACTGGAAGATCTGCTCGGCGTCACGTTCGAACTTGGCCGCGGTGTAGGGAGTGAGGCGTCCCTCGTGGAGTGCCCGGAGGTCTTCTGCGGTCATCTGCATGGTGGGCACGATGAACGTTCCGGCGTCCTCCGCCAGGGCGATGGCTTCGTCGTCGATGAGGTAGGCGTGCTCCAGGCTGCGGGCCCCGCAGGCGATGGCTTGCGTGCAGCCTTGCGCTGCGCCGGTGTGGACGGCGACGGGCAGGCCGAGCTGGGCGGCGGTGTCGCAGAGCACCTGCATCTCCTGGTCGAACCACGTGACCCGGGTCGGGTCGTCACCGGGGCTGAAATAGCCGCCGGTGTTGGTCGTTTTGATCCAGTCGCTGCCGTACTTGTGCTCGCGTCGCACTCGGCGCCGGATGGCGGCGGGACCGTCGGCGGGGTCACTGACCGGCAGGTGCCATCTCGGGGGGTAGAGGCTGCCGACATCGGCGTGGCTGCCGGTCGAGCCGATCAAGTGGGCGGCCACGACCAACCGGGGGCCGGCGACGGTGCCAGCCGCGATGGCGCTGCGCAGGTCGATGGTCGGCCATTCGGGGTCCGCACTGCCCAGGTCGCGCAGCGTCGTGAAGCCCTGGTCGAGGTAGTCGTTGGCGAGACGCAGTCCGACGAGCGCTTTGGTGGCTGCCGAATCGAGGAGTTGGGTGGAGAGCTGGGAGGCGTCCATGGTGAGATGGACGTGGCAGTCGATGAAGCCGGGGGTGACGGTGTGGCCGGCGAGGTCGATCACCCGGGCCCCAGGGGGTCGGGAAACGCTGGGTGCCAGTTCGGCAATCCTTTCGTCCCGGACGAGGACCTCGATGGGGCCCCCGAGGGAGTCAGCGTGCCCGTCGAAGTGGTCGCCGCAGATGATGACGGTGCCTGGATCACCGAGAGACACGGTCACGAGTCCTCCTCCGACGGCGAGCGCGTCTTCGCGGTGACGCTGGGGTGCGAGACGGGGACGTTCAGTTCGAAGCGCACCCCAAGCATGCGGGGGGAGAAGCACACTGCGGCGACGACGACGACGATGGTGCCACCGTAGAGATGGAACGCGAGCGCCAAGGCGGTGAGCGTCGCAGCGCAGGCCGCGGGAATGGCATACGGGCCACTCGAGAGCACCGTTGGAACCTCCCTGATCACCACGCCGCGGACGGTTCCTCCGCCGACGCCGGTGACGGTCCCCAACACTACTGACGGGATCGGCTCGAATTGGGCGGCGAACGCGGCGGTGGTGACCGTCACGCCGAGCAGCGCCCGGCTGGCGGCAGCAAAGACGCTGATCGATCGCCGCTCCCACAGCCGCCGACGATGACGGCATCACTGCCGGCGCCGCCGACAACGAGGTACCACCAGTCTCTGGATGCGTCCGAAGGGAGCGAGGCCCATCGTGCGACGTCTGGACACGCAGTCGCTGGGCGCCGTCACGCGGCAGGGTCGGAGCCGAACTTGGCGCGGTTGCGCTTGCGCAGCGTCTGGGGAACGCGCTTGACGAGCTGGTCGAGGGTGACGGCGCGCAGCGACTCCCGCCAGGCCTGGTGAGCGCCAACCATGACCGTAGCGATCGCGCAGGGCCGGGTGCACTCCTCGGGGCGCGCTGCGCCGGTGCCCTGCTGGCGGATCTCCTGGCAGACGAACGGGCTCGCTGGGCCATCGATGGCTTCGAGGACATCGAGGACGGTGATCTCGTCCGCGGGTCGAGCCAGGCGAAATCCGCCGCTCGGCCCTGGCGTCGCGCGCAGCAGCCCGGCCCGCGTCAATGCCTGGAGGTGCTTGGCGAGGTAGGCCTCCGGCAGCCCGTAGTGCTCGGCCAGGACGCGGCGCGGCAGCGGCACCCCCGCCGGGGCCTCGGCCAGCAGCAGCGCGCAGTGCAGCCCCTGTTCCACCCCCTCGGACAACTTCATGCCGCCAGCCTACCGTCTCTAACGTGGATATACAGTATCTACGACCCAAAACGACGGCTCAGGAGCGTGGATGACCCAGACTGGCCCTGCCACATCACGGGACGGGCACGTCGTGGTTCCGGCCATGTCGGCTGGGATGCTCGCGGTGCTGCTGAGCGCGATGTTCATGGGCCAGTTCGACTTCTTCGTCGTCAACGTCGTCGCCCCTTCCCTGCGCGCCGACCTGCACGCGAGCGACGGCGCCCTGCAGCTCATCGTGGGAGGGTACGCGTTCGCGTACGCCGCCGGGCTGGTCACCGGCGGGCGCCTCGGCGACCTGTTCGGCTACCGCCGCCTCTTCATCGCCGGGATGGCTGGTTTCGCGCTCAGCTCGCTGGCGTGCAGCCTCGCGACGGACCCCGGCCAGCTGGTGGTTGCCCGTCTCACCCAGGGCCTGACTGCGGCGGCGATGCTGCCTCAGGTGCTCGCCTTGATCACCGCCGCGGTCCCGGCCCCCCCCCGGCCACGGGCGATCGGCTGGTACGGCGTGGCCTCCGGGCTCGGCGCGATCGCCGGCCAGGTCCTCGGCGGCGCGCTCATCACCGCCAATCTCGCCGGTCTCGGCTGGCGGGCGATCTTCCTCGTCAACGTTCCCATTGGCGCGGTCGCGGCCATCCTCGCTTGGCGGATGCTGCCGAACCCCCCGCGACGGCAGCAACCCGACCTCGACCCGCTCGGGGCCATCGGCGCCGCTGCGACCGTGGGCGCCGTCTTGGTGCCCCTCACGCTCGGGCGCAGCGAGGGCTGGCCGGCGTGGACGTGGGTGTGCATGGTCGCCGCCATCCCGCTGGCCGCGGCGACTCTGGCCTGGCAGCGGCGCCTGACCGAGTCTGGCGGCACCCCCCTCCTGGACGTGAACCTTCTGCGCACGCCCACGTTCCGGGCGGGCCTAGCCGCCAACGCCGCCTTCATGTGCTACTTCGGCAGTTTCATGTTCACCCTCACCCTGTTGCTCCAAGCCGGACTCGGTCTCAACGCCTTCGGTGCCGGCCTGGTCTTCGCGCCGGCCGGTGTCACGTTCTCCCTCGGCGCGCTCGCCGGGCCGCCCTTGCTCGCCCGCTGCGGCCGACGCAGCGTTCTCGCCGGGAGCCTGCTCACCGCCGCCAGCTTGGGGCTGCTCGCCCTCAGCCTCCACATTGGTGGCACCCACACCGCCCTCGCGTGGATCGTGGTGCCCACCGCAGCGGCCAGCCTCGGCAACGGGATCGTCCTGCCATCCCTCATCGGCGGCGCCCTCGTCGACGTCTCACCCGAGCGGGCCGGCCTGGCCGCTGGGGCGCTCAGCACCGCCCAGCAGTTCGCTTCGGCGATCGGCGTCGCGACCGTCGGTGCCCTGTTCTTCACGGCCCTACGCGCCTCGCACGGCATTTTGGGCTACCCGGTCGCCATGACCTGGGCTGCGGCGGCCGACTTCGCTCTCGTCGCGCTCGTCGCGGCGCTCGTCGAGCTCTCCATCCGCGCAGCCAAGACGCACTGACACGCGGGTAGCGCACGACCCCCAACAACCCGGAGACCCTCTCGCACCTTCACCGGCACGTGCCGATTCTGAGGGCGAACCCGATGGAGCGTTTTAGATCCCGAGACCGCCGCTCCGCTGGATGTTGCGCCAACTGCTACGCGCTCTTCAGCGGCTGGACAGCAGGCGAGACGTCGGGTGCTCTCGGGCGGAGGCGATGGAGGGTGATGAGACCTCGCAGCGAGAGTGCGGTCGCGAGTATGAGTGCCACGATGGCTGCTGGCCACCACCCAGCGTGCGCGTAGCCGACCGTCACTTGTCCCCGAGTCGTCGCAGATGCTTGAGAGCGCAGCCCAATGATCCACAGCGCGTACGCGAGGAGGAGCAGAGGCATCATTCGGCCCACCGACCGACTGAGCGTGATCGGGAGCCGCGAACTGCGGACGTCAGCCGCAACTCGTGACGCGACGTACGTCAGAGACGCCAGAGCCGCGAGCCATAATCCGAGGCCCAGGGTCAGACTCACGTCACCGAGAACCCGTGCGAGCACCGGGTGTTCGATGCCGATCACGGAGACCGGGTGGCCCGACGTCATCACGGTCGTGACGACGGGCTGTTGATTGAGATGATTCACCCACAGGAAGAGCGCGCCGATGACGATGAGGGCCAGTCCCGGCATCCACGAGAGAACTCGCCACGAACGCCGGGGTGCGTCGCTGGTGCGAACGGCGTAGCGGACACCGGCCCACGCGATGAGGAGGCCGAGGAGTGACAGCGCGCTGAGCCAGCCAACGAGGAAGGCGCCCACGCCCGAGAGATAGGTCGCCCACGACATCGAGCCGTGCACCAGCGGTCCCGTCGGACCGGTGACGAAGTGGGATCCGTGCGCGATCGTCTCCCACCGGCGCCCGGTGAAGGAACTGGGAGTCGGCCACGTCAGATACAGCGTCGGTCCGCCAGAGATGCGCGTCGTGAGCGCGGATCGGTAGGTCTGCCCCATCATCGTGTAGACGACCAGAGGCAGGACGAGTGCGAAGGGCAGGGCCGCTGCGGCGCCAGCGAGTTGCGAACGGATGGGCGAGAGGGGCGGGGAGTCGAGAGCGGGACGGCGAAGCCACTGACGTGCGGCGTCGAGCAGGAGGTTCATGGCCAGTCGCGACGCCGACTGACCGTCCGCGATCACGTCGAGGGAGACCAGCCCAACCTCCTCGCTGTAGCGGTCACGCCACCACCGAGGATGGAGCCGCAGGGCGAGCCGAATCGCCCGTGGTGTCATGACGTCCCCAGTCGGGACAGTCCGAGTCGGGCGATGCGCAGCGAAGTCTCGAGGCGCTCGCGCAGTGCGGCCGCGCCCTGGCCAGTCAGTCGGTAGGGGCGGCGGCGATCCTCTGACTCCAGCGACTGGACCAGTCCCTCTTCTTCGAGGCGGACGAGCACCCCGTAGAGGGTCCCCGGACCCATGACCTCTCCGGTGAGAGCTTCGATGTCCTTGATCAGTGCGTAGCCGTGCTTGGGCCCCTCCGCGAGACTCGTCAGCACGAGCACGGTGGCATCCTGGGTTCTCCCGATTCGACTGCGGGCCACGTCAACCTCCCGATGCATCAACTACTACGGAACCCGTAATAGCACAGGTTGGCCCGCGGGCCAGCCGGAGCGGCGACGTGGCGGGTCAGGCTCGGGCGAGGTGTGAGAATGGCCCGATGTTGGCGGTCGTCTTCGACCTCTTTTCCACTTTGACCGACCCGAACGTGGAGGCTCAGCGTGGATCGCTCGCGCGCAAGACCGCCGAGTCGCTCGGCATCGATGGCGATGTCTTCTGGGCACTGCTTCGCTCCTCGTATCGCGACCGGATCACCGGCGCCTACGGGGACACCCGGACCACCCTGGCACGACTCGCCCGTGAGAGCGGGGCGACTCCGTCGGAGGCCCAACTAGAGGAAGCGTTACGGATCCACCTCGAGGCGGCCGCCCGATTGCGCGCCCCTCGAGACAACGCGCTGCGCGTCTTGAAGGCGTTGCGTGGCCGCGGATACCGGCTGGGCCTGATCAGCGACTGCAGCACTGAGACCGCCGAGGGGTGGTCGGCCTCACCCTACGAGCCACTGCTCGACGCCACCGTCCTGTCCTGCCTCGAAGGCGTCTCCAAGCCCGATCCGCTCCTCTACGCCACGGTCGTCGACCGGCTCGAGGTCTCTCCCGCACACTGCTGGTACGTGGGCGACGGTGGCGGCAACGAACTCGAGGGGGCGCGCGACGCAGGAATGACGCCGATCCTCTTGACCAATGGTGCCGAGGCGAGCCCCAGTGACGGATACGTTCCCGATGTGAAGATCTCGGACCTCATCGACGTGCTCGACGTTGTCACCTTGCCGGTACGAGGCATGTAGGTCACGCGATCTGTTAGCCCGGTCACTCACGCAGTCACGTGAGCGATTACCAGCCAGCTGCGAAGGCGCTCTTCGTTTGACGATCTTTGGTGCAGCCAGTCGTGCCAGGCCCTGAATGCCAGGTGGAGCTCGAAGATGTCGACGATTGCGAGCGCTCGCGTCCGTGCCGGTGTGCGGGCCGCATTGGCCCGAGAAGTCTGGCGCGAGCATTTCGCTTCGAGTCAGGTCCGGGAGACGGTGACGCAGCCGCGATCACCCGGGTCGAGACGCGACGGACTTCGTAGCTCCGACTGCGAGTTGGGGTGAGTCCTGTGTCGCCGAGGTCGCAGTGTTCGCCAAGTGTGATCGAGCCGATCTCACCGACCTGTCTCCTCACTGAGCGGTGGGGATCTGGGTGACAGGGCGATCGCTGAGTCGCACGAGGGGGAGGGCGTGTACCTCCCTCCGTACGTCGTACGATCGGCACTGTGACTGCTCACGGACACCGTGCACCCTGTCTGCTGCGGCGTCTTGGTCGGGTATCAGCGATCCTGGTGATGTGCGCGCCCGTGTTGGCGGTTCCCGGGAGCTCGGTGAGTGGGGCGACCCCGAGTACGCCTTTGGTCAGCGTGGGACGGTGGAATCTCGGGTACACCTACCGCTTGTCGTCGCTCGAGACGTGCCAGGTTGGTGATGCCAACCTCGCCTTCGTGAACGCATCCCCCCGTGCCGTGCGCATCACGTCGGTGACGATCACTACTGATGCGGCCCTCCGGGCAACAGTGTCGAGCAGTCTCGTTGAGCGTCACCCCGGATCCACGACGGGCGAAGTGGCCGCTTCGTTTCGCGTTCCGGTGGTCACCACGACGGCCGTCTCCCGGTCTGCGAGCGGCAGCGTGGTGAAGCCGTATTCCGAGTCCCACGTGTGGAACTTCTTGGTCATTCGGATCCGGCTTCATTCGGACGTCGCCGGTCCCTGGAAGATCCGTGGAGCGGACGTCGCGTACGCCGTCGGATCACATCGCTACACCCTTCATCTCAGCCAGGATCTCGTGCTGCCAGCAGTCAACGGCTGTCGCTAGGCACATCGACCCACGAAGTGCACCTGCCAGCCGCGCGTGCTGGCTAGTCAGAGCGCAACGGTGACCTTCCTTGCTTGGTGCGGTGAGTAGGTGGTGGCACGCGGCGACGTCCGCCAACTCGTGTGGCTGATCCGCGGGCGGTTGCATGGCCCCACGGGGGCCAAGTTCCTCCTTGACCGTGGGGAGCAAGTGTGCATGGACCGACTTCCTCACCCGAGGCACCTGCCGCCTCAAGGGGCGAGCATCACGTCCCTCAACTCGGACGGCAACCAGAGGAGTGCTTGGGGCGTTCGACGTTGAGCTGTCCACTGGCCGATTCTCAGGTGCACTGGTGCACGATCGGCGTGACTTGGATCACCCGTACGGTGGGCTCAAGCTCTAAGGGGGGAATCATGTCCACACTCAGCGATCGTCCGAAGACGGCACTCCTGGTCGTCGACGTCCAAAATGGCGTTGTCGCCGAGGCGCACCAGCGTGACGCGGTGGTCGCCAATATCAACGAGCTGGTGCAGCGTGCCCGCAAGGAGGACGTCCCCGTGGTGTGGGTCCAGCACTCAGACGACGGCTTGGCGCAAGGGAGCGACGACTGGCGCATCGTGCCCGAGCTCGATCCGCGCGAAGACGAGCCGCTCATCGAGAAGAACTATGGGGATGCGTTCGAGGCGACGACGCTTGAGTCGGTCCTCGACGAGCTGGCTGTCGGTCGACTGGTCGTCGTGGGCGCCCAGACCGACGCCTGCATCCGCTCGACCCTGCACGGGGCGTTCGCGCGCGGGTACGACGCGACGCTGGTGAGCGACGCCCACACCACCGAGGACTTGACGCCGTGGGGAGCACCTCCACCCGAACAGGTCATCGCGCACACCAACCTCTACTGGTCCGGCCAGACGGCTCCGGGCCGCACCGCCGGCACCGTGGCGACCAAGGACGTCGACTTCGCGGCGTCGTAGGGGCTCTCGTCCGGCCTGGGTTCGAGCACCTTGAGGGGCGCGCAGTAGCCTCAGAGGTATGGCAGTGGCGCGACGGTGGCGCCGGGGTGCGGCGGCGCTCACGGTGGCAGCCGGGTCACTCGCAATGAGCGCCTGCGGTTCGGTGCCACAACACACGACGTCGTCCGCGTCGATCGTCACCGCGCCCGTCAACGTGGCGCACACCACGAGGGGTGATGTCGGATACCGCTCGCTCGGACGCGGTCCGGTCCTCGTCCTGGTCATGGGCTACGCCGGCACGATGGAGACGTGGGATCCCCACTTCGTCGACATGCTGGCCCGCCACTTCCGGGTGATCGTCTTCGATAACGCTGGCATCGGCAAGACGTCGGGTGGGGCACGCATCCGATCAATCGACGCGATGGCCGACCAGGCGAGCGCACTCCTCACCTCGTTGCGCGTCGGCCGCGTCGACGTGTTGGGGTGGTCGATGGGTGGCCTCATCGCCCAGGCGCTCACGGTGCGGCACGCCGCTCAAGTGCGCCGGCTGGTCCTGTGCGCCACGTTCCCGGGCGGCGGTGACGCCGTTGCACCGTCCCAGAAGGACGTCGCCGCGCTGACCGGCAGTGATCCGCAGGCGGCCATGGCCGAGCTCTACCCGGCGGACCAGGTGCTGGCCGGTCAGGCGCTGAGCGGCAGTCTGGCTGCCTATCGCGCGCCCTCCCGCGTGCCAGCGGCGGTTGCCGCCGCGCAGCGATCCGCGGTGCGGGCATGGTTCCTCGGGCGCGACCCTGCCGGGCGAGAGGCCGTGCACATCACGGCGCCCACGCTCATCGCCGACGGCCAGCGCGACCGTCTCGTGGCACCCGCCAACGACCAGGCATTGGCACATTCGATTTCGGGATCGCGGATGCTGCTCTTCCCGGACGCGGGTCACGCGTTCTTGTTCCAGGAGGGGATGGCCTTCCTCCGCCCAGTGGAGGTCTTTCTCCTCGGCGAGGGGCCGGCACTGCCCTTACGGGAGGTGCGTGCGCGCTTCGTGCCCGACTCGGCCACGCTCGCCGCGGCCGGAGTTCGCTGGCTCCGCGCACTGGGTCATCTCACCAAGAAGTCGACACAGCGCGAGCTCGCTCGGATCGATCTGACGTATGCCGACGCCACGGGAACCTTCGAGGATCAGATGTTGGCGACGCACACCTCCGGTGCCCTGGGACGGGCGATCGCGGCGTTCGTCGATCGTGAGAACCTGGTGGTCCGCGACATCCTGGCACTCGGGGCCCAGAGCGGGTCGCGGGCCTCCGCCTGGACTCTGACCATTCGACGCGACGGGCATCGGGCCCTCGTGGCACTGAACGTCGTTCGTCACCTCCTCGGGCTGAAGCCGGTCTCGACCCAGACAACGCCCACGACGACCACGACGGTGTTCAATCTCTGACTCGACCGCAGGATGCTGTCGGGAACGGCGGACCGATCCGGGAACTCTCGAGTCCTGCCGTGCGCCACAGATGAGGCAAGGGGCTTTGAGGAATCGGTCGGGCGCCGCGTCAGCCACCTGTGCCGATGTGCGCGGCGTCGATCGTGAGCACGACGTCCCCCCACGTGGAGGGCTGGGAGAAACGCTGCTGGTAGGCCTCACGGGCGCGAATCAGCAACGAGGGGTCGTCGCTGAGGCGGCAGGGGCCCTCAAGTGACACCCAGCCTGCAGCGTCCTGCTCGGTGATCGCCGCGCGAGCGACACCGGAGCCAGCGATCTGGGCCTTGACGCTGCGCCGGGCGACCAGGATCGCGGCACGGACCTGGTGCTCTTCTACGAAGTACACCGCCTTCACCGGCGTGGCGTGCAGCCGACCGTCGGCGCGGACGAGCGAGATGATCCCCACCAGAGGTCGCGTCCAGAAGTCCTGTGCCTGAGACACCCCAGCGATCACGCGACCAACTTAGGTGCGCCCCTCCCACATGCGTGACTCGTTGAGCGAACCGCTGGTCACCGGGGAGCCCGACTGGCGCAACGGATCCGGGAGTGCAACGTTCCCGCGCCTCGCTTCGCAGGGGTAGCCCGCCGTCCGGCCCTCCCGGGGAGGAAGAGAGGGCCGGACGGGGCGGGCTGGGGGGAGGCTGCTACTGGGGCGGGCCGGCTGCGAGGGTGACCGACGCCGTGTGGCGCGTCCCATTCGCATCGCTCCAGGTGAGGGTGATCGTCTGGCCGACGCGCAGTCCCGCGATCGTGTTGGCCAGCGAGTTGGCCGAGGTCACCGGCGAGCCGTTGAGGCCGGTGATGACGTCCCCGCTCGCCAGGCTGGTCGATGCGGCCGGAGATCCTTGGATCACGCCAGCGATCGTGGCTCCCGTACCCCGGGCGGTCGTCGAGATCTCGACGCCGAGGAACGCGGTGGTCCCGAGGTGGATGGTGGCTGATCCGTGGTGGGCCTCGATGGAATCGGCGATCGACAGGGCCGTCGCGATCGGGATGGCGTACCCCTGGCCGCTGTTGTTGAAGGACACGGCGGTCGATGCGGCGGTGTCCATACCGAGCACTGTTCCGGAGGCGTCGGTCAGCGCCCCACCGGAGTCACCCGGGTAGAGGCTGGCGTTCGTCTCGATGAGGCCGGACAGCTGCTCGGACGAGCCATTGTCCTCGCTCGCCGTGATCGACTGGTCGAGGGCGACCACGGACCCGGCGGTCATCGACGGCGTCCCGCCGGCTCCGCCCGCGTTCCCGAGGGCGTACACCGATGTGCCCACCGACGGCGCACCGCTCGAGGAGAGCGACGCCGTCGTCAGGCCGCTGGCGCCTTCCAGCTGGACCAAGGCGACGTCGGCCGTGCGGTCATAGCCGAGAACCTTCACGCTGTAGGTCTGACCGTTGCCGATGTCGACGGCCGAGATCGAGGTGGCGCCACTGATGACGTGGTTGTTGGTGAGGACCAGCCCGTTGGAGGAGAGGACGATACCCGTTCCCGCCCCGGCGGCCTGCTGGTAGTTGTACGTGGTGTTGATGTCGACGAGGGCCGACGAGACGGCACGGACGGCGCTCGGGATGCTGGCGGAAGTCGAACTGCCTCCCGACGAAGAGCCGCCGAAGGGGTTGCCGAAGCCGAAGGGCAACGTGAACGAGCCGGACCCCGACGAACCGGAGTTGGGTCCGATGGCGACGGTCGACTGGTGAGCGCGCCCCAGTGCGAAGCCGATGGCTCCCGCGGCGACGCTGGCCAGGACGAGTCCCGCCGCCACGGCGGCGACGACCCATCGGCGGTGCAGCGTCACCGTGCTCGCTCCGGCGCTCGCGGGCGGTGAGACTCCCGGCATCGACTCGGACTCGTTCGCTTCCGGTGTTGGCCCGACGTCGCTCGCGGAGGTCTGGTAGGACGGCTCGACCTCCCGCGCCACGGGAGCGGGGGACTCGCCGAAGGTCGAGGCGCCACCAGTCTCGGGCTCGTTCTCGATCGGGTTGTGGATCTCGTCGCTCATCGGTTCCCTCCGGTGTGAGTTCGGTTCTGAGTCGGTTGTGAACGCATCTTGGCGAGCGATTGTGAAATTCTGATGAAGTGGCCCACTGAGGTGCTTAACAATTGCCTGCACGGCAGTGGCAGAGCGCTCAAGGCATCTGGGGGCGACCGCACGGGGACGCCCGGGCCGTGCGTTACGGCACCGTAGGCGGCCCGGTTTACGCTGGTGGCACCATGAAAGACGAAGGGTCGTCGGTTGAGCGGACCAGTCGGGAGGTGGACGCGATTCTCCGCCAGGCCAGCGACTGGCGGGGCGCGACCCTGGCCCGCGTGCGAGAGATCGTCCTCAGCGCCCACCCCGACCTGGTCGAGGACGTGAAGTGGAAGAAGCCCTCGCGGCCCGAGGGGGTGCCGGTGTGGTCGCTCGGCGGCATCGTGTGCATCGGCGAGATGCTGAAGAGTGCCGTTCGACTGACGTTCCCGAAGGGCGCCCAACTGAAGGACCCGAAGGGGCTCTGCAACACGCGACTGGACAGCCGCACGGTCCGCGCGATCGACATCGGCGAAGGGGCCAAGGTGTCCGAGGCCGCACTCCGGTCGCTCATCCGTGAGGCCGTCAAATTGAACAGGTGACACCCGGTGCTGCCAGCGGGAGTCGCGGGACGACTAGCAGCAGCGAGGATCGATCACGCTGGCGAGCGCGCCGAGCGCGTCTCGGTCCGGCGTGTAGTAGGTGCTCGTTCCTTGGCGCCGGGCCACGACGAGGCCAGCTCGGCTGAGCTGACCCAGGTGGTGGCTGATCGTCGCATCGGTGAGTCCCACACGGCGAGCGAGGTCGACGTTGCGCAGGCCCTCGGCGCCAGCGGAGAGGACGATCGACAACAACCTGATCCGCACCGGGTCGGCGAGCGCCTTCAACCGGAGTGCCACATCCAGTGCGTCGGTGTCGCTGACGACGCCGGCCGCGACGGGTGGGCAGCACAGACCTGCGGAGAGGTCGATGACGGGCAGCGACTTCGGCACGCACTCAGTATGCCATAGACCTTGACGTATGTCGAGGATGACACTAGGTTAGACATTCATCTAGCCAAGGAGGAGGCACCATGTCCCGGATCCAGCTCGCATTGAACGTCGACGATCTCGAGCAGGCGACCGCGTTCTACTCGAAGCTCTTCGGCGTCGGCCCGGCCAAGACGCGCCCGGGTTACGCCAACTTCGCGATGGCCGAGCCGCCGCTCAAGCTGGTCCTCTTCGAGAACCCGGGGAGGGGCGGGACGTTGAACCACCTCGGCGTGGAAGTCGAGACGGTCGACGCCGTCGACACCGAGCAGGCCCGTCTCGCGGGAGTTGGTCTCGCGACCCGCGACGAGCGCGGGACGACGTGCTGCTACGCCACACAAGACAAGTTCTGGGTCGAGGGGACGCCCAGCGGCGAGCGGTGGGAGGTCTACACCGTGCTCGCCGACAGCGAGACGTTCGCGGACCCGTCCCCGTCCTCGGCGTGCTGTGGCGAAGAGAGCCAGACGGAGTCCGACGCGCAGCCCGCCGCCGTCGCGCAGGGGTGCTGTTGCTGTTGAGTCGAGGGACGGGCAGTGGCTGCCTCCCGAGACGCGGCGTCGCAGCGCACGAGCGGCGGGTTGAGAGGGCCGACCCCAGCGTCGACGGTCAGACCATGCCCACCCGAACCAGTGACTTGATGGCCCGGCGCTCGTCCATGGCGCGGTACGCGTCGGCGACGTGTTCGAGGTCGGTCTCGTAGTCGAGCACGCGTCCGGGGGCGATCGTCCCGTCCAGCACGTCGTCGAGGAGCTCGGGGATGTAGATGCGTGCTGGCGCAGGTCCACCGCGCCAGCCGATGTTGCGGTAGAAGGTCTCGGAGAACGGGGGCGTGCCCTGGGGCACACCGACGATCGGAACGTGGAGCCCGGTCGGGCGATCCCGGCCGCGGTGGTGATCGCCTGGACGGAACCGACACGCTCCAGGGCGGCGTCGGCGCCGACTCCGCCGGTGAGGTCGAGCACGGCCTGGCGTGCCTCCTCACCCCGGGAGGCCACGATGTCGGTCGCACCGAACTGCGCGGCGAGCTGCCGGCGAGCGGGATGCCGGCTCAAGGAGATGATGCGCTGCGCCCCGAGGCGGTGGGTGGCCAGGACCCCGCGCAGTCCGACCGCACCGTCACCGACGACGGCCACGGTGTCGCCGCGCTTGACCCCCGCGCACACCGCGGCGTGGTGTCCCGCTCCACCGCGGCCGTCGAGACAGCTGACTGAGGCCGGGCCCCGACGGTGGGGTGCCACGGCGGTGCTCACCAGTGGATCCCGGGCCACCTCGTCGGGGCAACACGGCTTCGTCGGTAGCGTGAGGCCGTGGCTGACGATCCCTGGGCTGCGCTGGCCGAATCATTCATTGGGGGTGCGTACGCGTCGGCCAAGGGTTACGTGCGCACCGTAGTCCTGCACAGCCAGCTGCTCGACCACCTGGGCGCGCCACCGGGGAGCATCCTCGACGTCGGAGGGGGAGCGGGGCACCAATCGTTCCCCCTAGCGGAGTTGGGCTACGACGTGACACTGCTCGACTCGTCCCCGGCAATGCTCGCCCGGGCCGACCAGCGACGGGCCGCGCTGCCCGCGACCACACAGAGGCGCGTGCGGTTGATCGAGGCGGAGGGCGAGCGCGCCGTCCGGGCGGTTGATGGCCGGCTCTTCGATGCGGTCTTGTGCCACGGCGTGCTCGGCTACCTCGAGAGCCCCGAGGCGCTGGTCGACCAGCTATGCCGGTGCGCCGCGCCGGGGGGAATCGTCTCGATCATGACGGCGAACGCGCGGGCTGCGGCCGTGCGCCCGGCGCTCGAGAGGCGGTTCGCCGACGCGCTGGCGGCCTTCGACTCGCGCTTCGAGGTCGGGGTGCTCGGTGTGCCCGGGCGCGCGGACACCGTCGAGGAGCTGGGCGACATCCTGCGCGCTGGCGGTGTCGACCCCGTCGCCTGGTACGGGGTCTGGCTGTTCGCCGACTGGCTCGAGCTCAGCGGGTCGCCCGTCGATCCCGCGAACCGCGAGGAGCTCGCCGCACTCGCTGCCGTCGAACTCGAGGCCAGCCGTCGGGACCCCTACCGGCAGATGAGCCGGGTCTTTCACCTCGTCGGGGTCAAGGGCGGAGGGTCGGCGGTCTAGTCGTTCCCGTGGCGGCGGCACCACGCGTAGAGGGCGTCGTAGACGAACGAGCCGCGCTCGAGCAGACGATGGTCGTCGTCCTCGACGTCCAGCCCGCCCGATCCGATGGCCTCGAGGCCGGCACCCAAGGGGTCGCTGGTGCGGTCGTCGACGATGTCGGCGGCGTGCACGATGCGGGCCAGGCGGGCCAGCGCGGGGTCGTCCGCCGCGAGCCCAAACTCGTCGATCAGGACCTCGAAGCTGCAACGGCCGTCGCGGTGGGTGAACTCGGCTCCGGGGGCGTCGAAGGTGCGCGCTCCGAGTCCCGCGGCCCGCTCCAGGACCTCACCGGCGGGGGCGAAGAGGATCTCGGCCTCGGGATCGATGAAGCGGCGGATGAGCCAGGGACAGGCGATCCGGTCAGTCTTCGGGCGCTCGCGGGTCATCCACTGCATCGGTAGCCTCCTCGGTCGGTGCGGGCTCCGGGTCGCCAGCCCGGGCGTGGGGTAACGGCACGTGGCGAAACCACGCCCACAGGCTGAGATCGTACCCAGCCTTCAACGTCCCCGCGATCACGAAGGGCGCGCCGACGGCCAGCGACTGGGACAGGCCCGTGAGGAGGGCGCCGACGGGTCGACCGAGCAGTCGGGCCAGCCCCGTGGTCGCCGCGGCCCGCGTGCGCTCGTGGGGAGGGACCAGTGCCATCACGTAGGCGTTGCGCGTGGGAACGTCCATCTGCGAGAGGGAGGAGCGCACCCAGAGGAGCCCGGCGGCAACCGGAAGGTTGGGGGCGAAGGCCACCGATGCGAGCAGGGCGTTCGAGGGCAGGTGCGTGAAGACCATCGTCTTGAGCAGTCCGAAGCGCGCGCCGAGGCGGCTGGCCATCATCATCGACCAGGTCTGGAGCAGCCCGACCACGAGGAAGATCACACCGATCTGGAGAGCCGTGGCGTCGAAGCGGCGGGCCATCCAGTAGGCGACGAAGGCCTGCACGGTGAAGCCCGAGCCGAAGGCGTCGACGGAGAACAGCGCCGACAGGCGCTCGATCACCGAGCGCGTGCGGGCGTCGGGAGCCTCCGGTGCCACAGCCGGTGACGCCGGAGCGGCGGCGGGGTGCTCGACTTCGCCGCCCAGCCGCATGGCCATGACCGCGCCGAAGAGCCCGAGGGGCACCAGCGGGAGGAAGCTCACGCCCGCGACCGCACGGGTTCCGAGGAATCCCAGCCAGCCGGCGCCGAGGGCGCCCAGAGCCCCGGCGGCCGCGCCGACCGCGCCGTAGCGGCCGAAGGCGCGCAGGCGCGCGTCATGGTCGAGCGCCGAGGCGAGCATGACCTGTTCCAGGGCGCCGAGCGGCCCCGAGTCGTTGGACTCGCTCGACAGGGTGCCGAGGAGGCCGGCCACGACGATCAGCCACCACGAGGGCTGGAGCGTCAGGGCGAGCCCGGCGGCGGCTTGGGCCAGGTGCCCCGCGACGTAGAGCCGGCGCCGACCGGCGCGGTCCGCGTAGCGCCGCACCGCCAGCAGGGTCCACGCCGCTCCACCGACCACTGCTCCCAGGACGCCGCCCACCTCCAGTCCCGAGAGTCCCCGACGATGGAGCTCGACCCCGAGGACCACCGCGAAGTAGCCCGACGCCAGCCCCCGGGCGGCCCGTACGACCAGGACGACCGGCACCGTGCGGTGGCTCGCGCCAGACGTCGGGGGGACAGGACTCACCTAGTCATCCTGGCCCACGTCGCGCGCCCGCATGGTCACGCACGCCCCCGGGCGGGACCGAGCGGGCCGTGACGCGGTGGGGTCACCGGCCGGGGGCGAGATAGATAACATTGTTACAAATCGACGGGGGAGGGCCGAGGCGCATGAGTCCCACAGCGACCAGGTCTGTTCCCGGGGACCGCGCACGCGAGATCCCCGGCGAGGATGTCGGCACACTGGCCGACCAACTGCGGGTGACGACGGTGCGCCTCACTCGCCAGCTCCGGGGGCGTGACCGGTCGGGACTGAGCATCACGCAGTACGCGGCGCTGGCCTCGGTGGTCGACCACGTGACGCTCTCCATCGGCGGGCTCGCCGCCACGGAGCACCAGCCCTCGCCCGCGGCGTCGCGCATCGCGGACCGCCTGGAGGAGGCCGGGCTGCTGATTCGCGAGCGCAACCCCCGTGACGGCCGCGGCGTCATCTTGCGCGCAACCGAGCGTGGGCGCGACGTCGTGCGGTCCCAGCGGGCGCGAGGCAACGCCTGGCTGGCGTCGCGGCTGGCCGCGCTGTCGCCGCAGGAGCGCGACCTCGTGGCCGGTGGTCTGCACGTGCTGTCCTCGGCGGTGCTCGGTGAGTCCGCGGACGTCGAGTCCGGCGAGGTCCCGCGATGAGCCGCCGCTCGCGAGCCCCCGAGGGCGTGGTCGGGCAGCGCTACAAGTGGGTGGTCCTGTCCAACACCACGATCGGGGTGTTGCTCGCCTCGATGAACACGACGAGCCTCATCATCGCCTTGCCGGTCATCTTCCGCGGCATCCACCTGAACCCGCTCGATCCGGCGAACTTCCCGTACCTGCTGTGGATCATGATGGGCTACATGCTGGTCACCGCGGCACTCGTGGTGACGGTGGGCCGCATCGGCGACATCTTCGGGAGGGTGCGGACCTACAACCTCGGCTTCGCGTGGTTCACCGCGGGGTCCATCGCCCTCTCCCTGGTGTGGGGCCACGGGACGGCCGGTGCCCTGTCCCTGGTGATCCTGCGGATGGTCCAAGCGGTGGGTGGCACGTTCCTGCTGGCCAACTCGGCGGCCATCATCACCGACGCGTTCCCCTCCGACGAGCTCGGGCTGGCACTCGGGATCAACATGGTGGCGGCGATCTTCGGGGGGTTCTTCGGCATCATCGCCGGCGGCCTGCTCTCGCAGGTGGGCTGGCGATGGGTGTTCCTGGCGAACGTCCCCTTCGGCGTGCTCGGCACCATCTGGGCCTACGTCAAGCTCAAGGAGATCGGGGTGCACGTGCGGGCCCGGATCGACTGGCTGGGCAACCTGAGCTTCGCGGCCGGGCTGGCGATGGTCCTCGTCGGCGTGACCTACGGCATCAAGCCCTACGGCACCTCGCTGACGGGCTGGTCGAACCCGTTCGTGCTGTGGATGATCGGCGTCGGCCTGGTGCTCCTGGTGGCCTTCGTGGCGATCGAGCGGCACGTGGCCGAGCCGATGTTCCGCCTGTCGTTGTTCCGCGTCCGGGCCTTCACGGCGGGCAACGTCGCCCAGTTCCTCGGCGCGGTCGGCCGCGGCGGCATGCAGTTCATGCTCATCATCTGGTTCCAGGGGATCTGGCTGCCCCAGCACGGCTACGACTTCACGCGCACCCCGCTGTGGTCGGGGCTCTACATGCTCCCCTGGACACTGGGCTTCGTCGCGGCCGGGCCGATCTCGGGTCGCCTGTCGGACCGCTACGGCCCGCGTCCCTTCGCGACGGCGGGCATGGTGCTGTCGGCTGCGAGCTACCTGGTCATGATGGCGTTCCCCCCGAACTTCGCCTACGTGCCCTTCGCACTCGTGATGGGCCTCAGCGGCGTCGCCATGGGTTTGTTCGCCGCGCCCAACACCGCCTCGATCATGAATGCCGTGCCGGCGCGCGAGCGGGGAGCGGCGTCGGGCATGCGGGTGACGTTCGGCAATGCCGGCATGCCGCTATCGATGGGCCTCTTCTTCACGCTCATGGTTGTCGGCCTGAACGCCGAGGTGCCCAAGGCGATGTCCCGGGCCCTGATCGCCCACGGCGTCCCGGTCGCCAGCGCTGCGGCGCTGACGCACGTGCCGCCCCTGGGCTACCTGTTCGCGTCGTTCCTCGGCTACAACCCCCTGGCGTCGCTACTGGGTCCCCACGTGCTGGCCCAGCTGCCCGCGCACGATGCGGCCACGATCACCAGCCGGGCGTTCTTCCCCCAGATCATCGGCGGACCCTTCAAGCACGGCCTCGTCCTGATCCTGGCCTTCGCGGCCGTGATGAGCCTGGTGGCCGCGCTGGCCTCGGCGCTGCGCGGCGAGCGCTTCGTCCACGAGGAGGCCGGCTCGACGATCGATCACCGCGCACCCGAAGCGGTCGTGGCGTCGCCGGCCGACTGATCATCCCCGAGGACTCCGCTACGGTGAGCCGATGGCGCGGGCCCTGATCCTGGGAGGCACCGGCGCCATCGGCGTGGCCACGGCGCTGCGACTGCGCGCTGGCGGGTGGGACGTCACGGTGACCAGCCGCGACCCCGCCCTCGTGCCCCCGCCGCTCGCGGCCGCGGGCGTGCGCCACGTCGCGGGCGATCGTGGCGACGCCCGCCATCTGGCGGACGCAGTGGGCGCGGGCGCCGACCTCCTGGTGGATGCGGCGTGCTACGACGCGTCCCACGCCCGGGCGCTGACGCCGCTGCTGGCCGACGTGACGAGCACGGCGATGATCTCGTCCAAGGCCGTCTACGTCGACGGTGCGGGGCGGCACTCCAACTCCGCCGAGCCTCCGCGCTTTCCCGGGCCGATCGAGGAGACGCAGGCGACCCTGCGTCCCGATGCGCGCACCCTGGAGGCCGGCGCGCCCTACGGCAGCGCGAAGGTCGCGGCCGAGGAGGTGCTGCTCGCGTGCGGCGCACCGGTCTCGGTCCTGCGACCCTCGAAGGTGCACGGCGCGTGGTCGCGCCGGCCCCGCGAGTGGATCTTCGTGCGTCGCGTGCTCGACGGGCGCGACGTCGTGCTGCTGCGCGGCGGGGGCCGGGGCGCCGACCACCCGTCGGGTGCCGTCAACGTGGCCGCGCTGGTCGAGACCGTGGCCCGGGTCCCCGGGACGCGGATCCTCAACAGCGCGGACCCGGACTGTCCCAGCGCGGGCCAGATCGCCCAGACCGTCGCCGCGGCACTGGGCCACCGCTGGCGCGAGGTCGACGTCGACGTCGACGACGAGTCGGACGTGGGCCGCACGCCCTGGGACCGCGACCCGCCCGTGACGCTCGACACCCGGGCCGCCCTCGCCCTGGGCTACGAGCCCGTGGGCGACTACGCGGCCACGGTCCGCGAGGAGTTGGACTGGCTGGTCGCGACGGCGCGCCAGCCCGGCGGCTCCCGCTGGCTGCCCCCGACGGACGATCCGTTCTTCGCGCCGCTGCTCGACTACGCCTCCGAGGACGCCTACCTGGCCCGGTGAGCTGCGCGCGTCACGTGCCCTGCTGGGTCGGATCTGGTGCGAGACTGAACGGAGTCGCGCCGACAGTGAACCCGTCGGCCCACCAGGAGAGGGGATCACCGTGGAGGACGCCGCATCGCGGTCCGAGATGTTCGCACTGGCCGACGGCTTCGTGCAGGAGTACCTGGACCTGAGCCCGGTCATCACGACCTTCGTCGGGGCCGAGGGACACGAGGACGAGCTCGACGACTACTCGCCGGCCGCCCACCAGCGGCTGGCCCAGCTGATCGCCCGGACCCGCCAGGCGCTGGCCGCGGTCCCGGCGGGCGACGAGATCGACCGGATCGCGGGCGTGGCCCTGGGCGAGCGGCTCGACGCCGAGGGTGCGATCGTCGAGGCCCGAGAGCAAGCGCGCTCCTTCGGTGTCATCGACTCCCCGGTGATGAACATCCGCCAGGTCTTCGAGCTCATGCCCGCCAGCTCGGCCGAAGACGTCGAGGTGATCACACGGCGCCTCCGTGCCGTGGCGGGCTCCCTGGCCAGCTGGCGCCAGACGCTGGGGGAGGCCCAGGACCGCGGGGAGGTCGTGGCCCGGCGCCACGTCGACGGCGTCGTCGAGCAGGCGATCGCCATGGCGCACCAGGGCTGGGCCGACTTCGCGGCCAGCGTGCGGGCGGCCAGTGGCGACGCGGGCGCGCTCGACGACGCGGTCCGCTCGGCGGAGGCCGCCTACGACGAGACGGCCACCTGGCTGCGTGAGGTCTACGCCCCCCACGCCGCCGATTCCGAGCGGGTGGGGCGCGAGCGCTACGAGCGCTGGGTCCGCTACTACACCGGCGCCGACCTCGACCTCGACGAGACGTACGCGTGGGGCTGGGAGGAGCTCCAGCGGCTGAACGAGCGCATGTGGCAGGTGGCCCGCACGGTGGCGCCCGAAGCCCAGCGCCTCGACCAGGTGGCGGACGTCCTGGACCAGGATCCGCAGTACCGCATCGAGGGGACCGACGAGCTACTGCGCCGGCTGCGCGAGTTCACCGACGCCGCCGTGGCCCGCGTCGACGGCGAGCACTTCGCCATCGACCCGCGGATCCGCTTCTGCGACGTGCGCCTGGCCCCCGAGGGCTCGGCCGCCGCCCCCTACTACATCAGCCCGAGCGAAGACCTCACGCGGCCGGGCACGACCTGGTTCCCGACGCTCGGCCAGACCTCGTTCGCCTGGTGGCGCCAGGTGTCGACCTGGTACCACGAGAGCGTCCCGGGCCACCACCTCCAGCTGGGGACGGTCGTGGCCAACCGCGACCGGCTCAGCCGGTTCCAGCGACTGCTCGCGACCTCGAGCGGGTGGGCCGAGGGCTGGGCCCTGTACGCCGAGCGGCTCATGGACGAGCTGGGCGCCTTCGACTCACCGGGCTACGAGCTGGGCTACCTGCAGGGCCAGGCGTTGCGGGCCGCGCGCGTCGTGGTCGACATCGGGCTGCACCTCGGCCTGCCGGTGCCGCACGACTTCGGCGCCCTCGCCGACTTCGGTGACGTCGGGGGTCAGGTGTGGCAGCCCGACTGGGCCATTGCGACACTGGTCGAGCGCGCCATGGAGAGCCGGGCCTTCGCCGAGTCCGAGATCGACCGCTATCTCGCGATCCCGGGCCAGGCGATCAGCTACAAGGTGGGCGAGCGTGCCTGGCTGGCGGCGCGCGCCGAGGCCCAGGGCCGCCTGGGGGCGCAGTTCTCGCTGCCGGCGTTCCACGCCTACTCCCTGGCACTCGGACCGCTGGGTCTGGACCCCTTCAGCGCCGAGATGCGCCGTTGGAGCGGGGGCCTCGCGAACTGAGCGGGGGCGATCCACACTGCGCATCACGTGATCGAGCGCGCCCGCCCGGGTGCGACGAGGGGACCGGTAGCGTGACGACGAACGGCCGACGCGGTCGCATCGGCGCCACCCGGTGCCGGGCGAGACCTCTCGGCACCGAAAGGTGGAGACATGGAGGACCAGGCAGCCAAGGTCGCCTTCGTCATCTTGAGCGACGACCCGGCGCGGGCGATCCCGGGACTGGTGCTCGCCTCGCGCATGAAGGAGAATCGCGGTGCTGACGTGCGCCTGCTCTTCTTCGGGCCGGGCGTGCGCCTGGCGGCGAGCGGCAACGCTGACGAGCATCTGGCCACGTTGCGCCGGGTGGGGGTCATCCCCACGGCCTGCCAAGCCAACGTCACGCAGTACGGGCTGGATGAGGAGATCGGCGCTCGCCCGATCGAGCTCTTGGCCGCGGGAGCCGAGATCGAGTCCTACGCGCTCGAGGGCTACACCGTCGTCAGCTTCTAGGTCGACTGCGCGGCGCGCCGCAGGGCGCGCGTGAGGGTCACGAGCCGGGCGCTCGGGCGCACGTGGAGCACGCGGGTGGCTCGCGGCCGGCGTATCTCGTCGGGCAGCTGCGCCACCGACGCGGCGCAGCGGGTCCGTGCGGCGTCCAGCGTGGGCCGTCCGGCGAGCACCTGACCCGCGCGCATGACGGGTTCGAGCAGGGTCTGACCCGGCAGGTCCTCGTCGGCGAGGCCGAGGATGTCACTCGTGGCGTCCTGGCGGAAGACCTGGTGGCGTCCGGGGTCGTTCCGCTTGCCGGCCGAGTGCTTCATCACGGCCTCCCAGCCCGCCGCGGTGCGCTGCGCGACCAGCTTGTACACCGCGGACAGGGCCGGAACTGCCGCACTGGTCGCCAGGGCGGTCCCCACGCCGAAGGCGTCGATCGGGGCCCCCGCGGCGACGAGGGCGGCGACGCGGTCCTCGGTGAGGTCGTTGGTGGCCACGATCTGGGTCTGGGTCATGCCCGCCCGGTCGAGCAGCTCGCGCGCGCGGCGCGACTCGACGTCCAAGTCGCCCGAGTCGAGGCGGATGCCCTGGAGGGCCACGCCCGTCGCCCGGCTCGCCGCGATCGCGCGGGCCACCCCGACCGCCGGGTCATAGGTGTCGACGAGGAGGACCGCGCGCTCGGGGAACTCGCGCAGGAACGCGGCGAACGCCTCCTGCTCGCTGGCCGGTCCGTGGGCCAGGACGTAGTGGTGCGCCATCGTCCCGGTGGTCGCGATGCCGAGGTCGAGGCCAGCGCTGGTCGTCGCGGTCGCCGAGACGCCCCCGATCCACGCCGCGCGGGCGGTCGCGCGCGCGGACCCGACGCCGGGCAGGCGGCGCAGCGAGAAGTCCGAGACCGGGCGGCCGGCCGCCGCGTCCACGATGCGGCGAGCCCGGGTGGCCACCGCCGTCTGGTGCGAGACGATCGCCAGCAGCGCGCCCTCGGCCAAGGACGCCTCGATGCGCGGGGCGGTGACGCGCAGCAGCGGCGTGCCCGCGCCCACCGGCGTGCCCTCGGCGATGGCGTCGACGTCGCCGGTGAAGCGGATGTCCGCGCAGTGGTCGAGGAAGCGCGGGTCGAAGCGACCCGCCGCGCGCAGTGCGTCGAGGTCGGGTCCCGACACGGAGAACTCGGTCAGGAAGTCGAGAACGTCGGCCAAGCCGGCGGTCACCGCGTAGCCGTAGTGGCGCGGCAGCGATCGCAGGACGAGCTCGAAGGCCACGGGCCCGGTCAAGCCCACGCGCCAGAACGCCTGCGACATCGTGAGCTCGTACTCGTCGAAGATCAGGGTGCTGGCCATGGCGCTGGGCGCCCCCAACCTAGTTGTTGGCCCGAGGCGTGCTGGCTAGCGGGTTGCCGCGACGCGGGCCAGCTCGTCGGCGAGCACTCGGGCGCTCGAGTGCTCGAGGTCACGAGCGGCCGTGATGAGGACCAGTCGCGACGACGCCGTGAGATCCAGCAAGTGGGTGACGGTCTGCGCCGCGGGCGTCTCGCGCAGCTCGAACTCGTAGCGCTGGCGGAACTCGTCGAAGCGGGCCACGTCGTGGGCGTACCAGCGGCGAAGCTCGGGACTGGGCGCGGCGTCCTTGGCCCACTCGTCGAGATCAGCTGCGTCGCGGGTGACCCCGCGGGGCCAGAGACGGTCGACCAGGACCCGTGCGTCGCCCGCCGCGCGCCCGTCGTCGCCGTAGATGCGGGTCACCACGATGTCGCCCATCGCGGCCACGCTACCGTCGTCGATACCCGCGGGCCCCGAAGGCCGCCTCGTCGATCATCGACGGGTCCCAGGGCGGATCCCACACCACACGGACGTCGACCGGGCCGTCGCCAACCGCCGCGGCCACCGCGTCGTGGGCCATCTCCGGGATGATCTCCGCTGCGGGGCAACCGGGTGTCGTCATCGTCATCTCGACGACGACGCCGCTCTCGCTGCGGCGCACGTCGTAGACGAGCCCGAGCGAGACCACGTCGAGGCGCAGCTCGGGGTCGTCGACGGTGCGCAGGGCCTGCCACACGGCGTCGAGTCCGGGGTCGGCGGCGGACGGGGGAGCGTCGCGGGGCTCGGGGGCGGGGCTCACGAGGCCGACCGGAAGGTGACGCGCCAGTCGCCGTCACCGAGGTCCTCGGCCGTGTAGGTGAATCCCTGGGCGCCGAGCACGCCCTCGAGGGGCACGGGCTCGAAGGGAGCGAGCACGACCAGCTCCTCGTCGGCTCCTAGCGCGCTGACCGCAGCCATGATGGCCTCGAAGGGCTCATCGCCAGCGGCGATGATCGGGCGGGCGTCGACGGTGGCCATGGGTCTCCTTGCGTCTTCCAGCGGATAAATTTCTGCTGACTAACAGAAAATAGCAGGAGCGGCGGTCCGGAGCAACCACGGGGCGAGTGCTGCGTCCAGTCGTTTCGCGAGCTCGTGGAGCGTATAATTACGTCAGCGAAAAGAAATAAGGTGCCGACGCGTCGGCCCCCGGGAAAGCGAGACGTCATGGCCCCAGCAGCGACGGCACCCGGCTCGGGCGCGACCTGGGCGGGACGGCCCCGCGGTGTCCCGGCGGCGGTGCCGGCTCCCGGAGTGCCCCTGTCGTTCCTCGGGGCGTCGGCTCTGGGTCTGGTGGCGACCGGCGTCGCGTGGTTCGTCGTCGCGGGCCAGGCCGCCCGCGACGTCACCGCCGATCCCGTCGTCGCGGCCGTGCACTTCGGCGTGCTGGCGACGCTCGCCATGGGGCTGCTCGGGGCACTCCACCAGTTCGTGCCGGTCATCACCGGGCGGCCTCTCCGCTCGACGGTCGCGGGCTACGCCAGCTGCGCGCTATGGATCGCGGCCTCCTGGATGCTGCCCCTCGGGATCGGCCTGTCCACGCCGGTGGTGACGGGTCTGGGCGGCGCGGCGGCCGGCATCGCCGTGCTGGTCGTGGGCTGGAACCTGGGGCCCGCACTGCTCGTGCGCGGCAAGGGCCCCGCGGTCACGGCGATGCGGTGGTCGCTCGCCGGTGCGCTGATCACGACCTATCTCGGCGTCGCCTTCGTCGGGGACCGCCAGGCATCCTGGTTCGCGCTGTCGGCGCGCGCCGACCTGGCGATGGGCGTTCTCGGCCTCTTCGCCTGGCTGGGCACGGCGTACGTCGGGGTGGCGAGCAAGCTGTGGCCGATGTTCATGCTGGCGCACCTCGAGGCGCGCGCGCGCTCGGTGCGCATCTCGGTGTGGCTGGTGCCCGTGGGCGCCGTGGTGCTCGCGGCGGGTCTGATCAGCGCGTCCCCGGTGCTCGCCGGTGGTGGCGCCGCGGTGCTCGCCGCTGGCGCCATCGCGCACGTGGTGGCACTGGGCGCGCACGTGCGCCGGCGCCGCCGCGCGCGTGACCTGCATCTCGTCTTCGTGCTGACGAGTGCGGCGTCTCTGGTCGCGGGCATGGTGCTCGCACTGGCGGCGGCGATCATCATCGCCGCGCACCCTCGGGCGGGCCGGGATCTCGTCGCGGCGGCGCTGGCCCTCTCCGGCGGATGGCTGCTGGTCGCCCTCGTGGGCCACGCGCACAAGGTGGTCCCCTTCATCGCCTGGTCGGTGCTGCGGGCCCGCGGTGTGGTCACCGGGCCCAACGGCCAAGCCCTGGGATTCGCCGACCTCTACTCGGCTCGCTGGGCGCTCGTCAGCTACGGGAGCACGACGGGAGCCGTGGCCGCTCTGTCCTTGGGGCTGGCCACCGCCGTTGCCCCGCTGACGGGGCTGGCCGGCATCCTGCTGGCCCTCACGGGCGTCGTCGTGGGTGCCAACCTCGCCCTTGGACCCTGGCGCGTGGCGCGCCGCAGTCGCGTGGCCGCAGCCGCACCGGGTTCGCTCGACCCGGCGCCGACGCGCTAGGCAGCGCTGCGCCCGATCCGCACGCGCCACACCTGGGGGCCCGACTCCAGGTAGTCCCACGTGAACGCTCCGGGATGCTCGGCGTCGAACTGGTAGCGCAGGGGCTTGGGGTCGTGGTCGTTCACCAGGACGAACGACGCGCCGGCGGGCAGCGCCTCGTACGCCGAGAAGATCGACTCGTGACGATCGCGCGGTGGCATCGAGCGCACGTCGAGGCTGTCGGTGTCGCTCGGCGCGCTCGTTGACGGGGTGGCGATCGACACCGCGGTGGGCTCGAGGGAGCGGGCGACCCGGTGCAGGCGCGAGGTCACGCGGCGCGCCAGGTCGGGACGCGGCGCACGCAGGACCGTCCAGGCGCGGGCCAGCAGCCGGCCGGCCGCGTCGGACGCCCCGGCCCGCTCGAGCTCGTCGCTGGCCTGACCGAGGAGGGCGAAGAGGGCATCGTCGGTCGTGGCCGGAGCGGGATCCGTGGCCGGCGCGCCGAGGAACTCGTGCATGGCCTCGAGGAGCCTGGGCAGCGATCCCGGAGCCTCGTCGCGCAGGGCGGGGAGAACCACTTCGTTCTCGACGCCGACGTGGTCGGCGAAGAGGAGCCGCACACGGCGTGCGGCCGCACGACGGACGAGGTCCGGCGTCGCGGGGTTGAGGTCGTCGCCGAGGCGGGCGAGCTCGTGGTGCTCAACGATCAGACCGCCGATGAGCGGGGCCAGTGCGGGGAGGTCGCTGGCGGCGCGATAGATCGACGCCTCCTCGGCGAGCGCGTGTGGCAGGACCTCGCCCGCCAGGTACGCGAGCAGTGCCGCAGTGGCCGCGAGGGTGGGGTCGGTCTCGACCGATCGGGCCAGCGTGTCCACCTGGCCCACGAGTTGGGCGTGGTGGGTCATCATGGCGTTCGTGGCGTCGAGGTCATTCACGGTCGTCTCTCCTTGGGATCCGGCGCCAGCCGACGCCCCGACCATATTAATCCATCCGCTAACAGAAAAATAGAGGGGAAAAGGTCCCGTCAGCGTCGCCGAGCCGCCACGGCGCGCAGGGCGAGCCGGCAGCCCGCCTCGCGCGGCGAGTGGGCGACGAGATCCTCGACCTCCCAGCCTCCCAAGCCCGTCGCCAGCCCCTCGACCAGTCCCAGGTGGAGCTGGCAGACGGTGGCGGGATTGACGGCCGCCACGTCGACGAACGGACAGCGCTCCAGGACGAAGTCGACCCGGGTCCGGTTCGACTCCCGGCGCGGATGGAACCCCCGGCGAGCCAGATCCGCCTCCATCACGTCGAGAGCAGAGCCGCCGTCGCTGAGCTCGGCTGCCCGCTGCACTCCGCGTAGGCGCCCGGCCTCCCGGGGGGAGATCTGGCGACTCAACGCGTCACTCAAGAGCTCGGCGAGCCACACGTAGGTCCCCGGGGCGTCCCAGCGACTCGCGGCCCCCGCATCGGCGCGATAGAGCAGGCGCGGACGCCCGACGCGTGATCGCACCTCGCGACTCTCGTCGACCAGTCCCGCGTCGACCAGCACCGCGAGGTGCTGGCGAACAGTGTTGTGGTTCAGTCCCGCCATGTCGGTCAGCTCGGCGACGGCGGCGGGCTCGTCGTGGGCGACGAGGTAGCGGAACAAGCGGAGACGGTTCGGATCCCCGAGCGCTCGCGCCTGGGCGAGGAGCTCGTCGGCGGGCGAGGGTGACGTCACAAGTTCCACTGTAGAGCAGAACAATTCAGGGCGCACGGGGACAATGCGGGGCGGCTTCGAGGGCTCCAGGCTGCTGGGATAGCGTGCCAGGACATGCGAACGTGGCCAGCGGCGGGATCGGTCCTCCTGGCGGTCCTGCTCCTCGTCGGGTTCCCGGTGGCGGCGTCGCCCGCGTCGACCGTGGCGCTCCGGCTCGGGATCTCCTCGCCGGGAGCGTCGGGGCTCGGGTTTCCGGCGGTGGTGGGTGTCGCAGGGGCCCCGGGGGGAGCGAGCTACGCGGACGTGCGCATCAATGGGCAGGTCGACGTGTTCGGGCGCGACGCGCGCGTCGTGCCCGCTCCGCCCACGCAGCCCGGCGTCAGCGCTACGGGCATCGCGGCCGACGCCCGCACGGGCGGCTACTGGGTGCTGTTCTCGAACGGGCGCGTCGAGGCGATCGACGCGCCCGCCCTCGGCGGCCCGCGGATCCCCGGCGGGGGGTGGGGCCAGTACCCGGCGGCCGTGGCCATCGCCGCAGCGTCGCGCGGGACCGGCTACCTGGTGCTGCGGGCCAATGGGGCGGTCGACGCTTTCGGCACGCGGGCGCACGGCTCGCTGGCCCACCACCTCGCCTACGGCGCCACGGCACCGGTCACGGCCGTGGCCATCGCCGTGGACGCAGCCACGGGTGGTTACTGGATCGCGACCTCCAGCGGGGCCGTCGTCGCCTTCGACGCGCCCACCCTGGGTGCACCGGCTCTCGGGTCACGCCCGTCGGGAGCTCCCACCGTGGCCCTGGCTCCGGCGGGGCCAGGGGTCGTCGCGCTCGAGTCGAACGGCCGCCTGAGCGCCTACGGCACGTCGATGGGTACGGGCGCGGTCGCCGTTCCGGCGGGTGCTGCGGCAGCGGGGATCACCGTCGCGGGTTCCCGCCTGCTGGTGGCCATCAACGACGGCGGCGGCGCGGGCTACCGCAATCCCCTGCGCGCCGTGCGCGCCCTCGTGCCCCAGGAGATCGACCAGGGAGTCGACTACTGCGGCTCGGGTCCCGTCTACGCGCTCGGCCCCGGACTGGTCCTCAACGTGAGCGACCCGGGCTGGCCGAGCGGGACCTTCATCGCCTACCGGCTCTCCGCGGGCCCGGCCGCAGGCCTCGTCGCCTACGTGGCCGAGAACGTGACCCCCCGCGTGCGCGTCGGGCAGCGCGTCACGTCGGCCACGGTCGTCGGCGTCGTGCACGACACCAAGACGTGCCTGGAGACGGGCTGGGCATCGCCGACCCGGCTGGGCTGGGCCATGGGCGCGTCGCAGTACACCGGCAAGAACTCGACGGCCTTCGGGCGCAACTTCAGTGCCCTGCTCGAGACCTTGGGTGCCCGTCCGGGCCTGACCCTGGCGGGTGCCCCCGGTCGTCTGGCGGGCGGGTGGCCCCGCTGGCCAGCCCGGGGTTGAGGGCGGCGTAAGGTTCGCGGGGGGTCCCCGCGAGGAGGTGCCAGTGGCGCACGTGACGGTGGAGGACGGTGAGCTGCAGCTGCACCTGACCGGGATGGAGCGGCTCGAGGGCGTGCGAGGCGACCTGCGGGCCCCGCTGAGTGCGGTCGTCGCCGTGGAGGTGGTCGAGGACGCTCACGGGGCGGCCGACGAGATCGGCGTGAAGGTCGGGACGCGTATCCCCGGCGTCGTCGAGGTCGCCACGGTGTACGCACCGCGCGCGAAGCTCTTCGTCGCGGTGCACCGCGACACCCCGCGGGGTGTGAGGATCCGGTTCACCGGCAGCGAGGTCGATGAGTGGGTCGTGGGCTGCGCCGACCCCGAGGCGACCCAGACCACGATCGAGCAGGCGCGCCGGTAGCCGCGGGAAGGGTGCGGCAAGACCGCCGCACGCCGGCTCAGGGTCTGGGGCCGCCGGCGCGGTAGCGTCGCAACGCGACCAGTGACCAGATGAGTTCGACGACGCCGAAGGGCCACGCGCCCGCCGCGAACCCGTAGACGCTCGACAGGGCGCAGCCGATCGCGAACGCCAGGACGAAGCGGTGTCCCCGGTGCTCAAGCGCATACATGGCCGTCATGAAGGTGAGCGCGACGACGCCGTAGAGCGTGACGAAGCTCATGGGGCAGCGCGCAGTTCGCGGCGGATCGCTCCCACCTCGCGCAGGGCGTAGGCCACCAGGACGTAACCGGCCGCGGGGTCGCTCCACCACCACCCGAGGGCGGCGTTGAGCACGAGGCTGGCCAGGACGGCGAGCGCCAGCAAGCCGTCGACGCGCGTGACGCGGCCCTCGGCCACGAGAACGGGGTTGGCGAGTGCCGACCCGGTGCGAGCCTTGCCGACGGCCAGCGCGAACATCGTCGCGGCGGTCAGCGCGGTCCACGCGATGCCCGCGGGACTCGTCGCGGCACGGTGATGCGCCGCCAGGGCGACGGCGCCCTGCGCGGCGAGATAGAGCGCGAGGATGCCGAAGGCCACGCCGATGAACCGGAGCGCCCGGCGCTGACGCAGGCCGCCGGTGTCGCTCAGCTCCCAGATGACGACCATGGAGGCCCCGATCTCGATCAGGCTGTCGAGACCGAAGCCAGCCAGCGCCACCGATCGGGCGCGCCACGCGGCGCCGGCGAGGACGGCGACGCCGATCACGTTCCAGCCCAAGGTCAACACCTCGAGACGGCGGCCGCGCGCAATGAGCGCGGCGCTCGAGCGCGGTGTGGTCACGTGCGTCTCCTCGGGTCGGGCCGATTATGGCACGGCGAGGGTGTCCGCCAGCCACCGGGCACGACGCGAGGGGCGGCACCGTCACACAACGGCGCGCAGAGTTCATCGAGCCGGTGCACGTCGGTCACGCCGCGTTCAAGACAGGCCCCTAGAACGGCGCCCATGCACACCACAACCATCACCCCAGGCATCCGGCGCGGGCGCCGTGCCACCTTGAGCGCGGCAGCCGCGGTTGCCGCGCTCGCGACGCTGGCCTGGCCAGCCGTGCGGGCGTACGCGTCGGCGAAGGCCAGCGGTCCCACGCTGGTCGTCTACTCGGCCCAGGGCTACGACTCGGCCGTCGTGACCGCGTTCAACAAGACCAACCCCGGGTTCACCGTCACGCTGAACGACAACTCCACGGGTCCGCTGCTCCAGCAGATCCAGGCTGAAGGCTCGCACCCGAAGTGGGGCGTGCTGTGGGTCGATGGTTCACAGGCGTTCGCGGCGCTGGACCGCCAGGGCAAGCTCTTGCGGGGCATCGTGCCCAAGGTTCCCTTCAACGTGGTGGGTCGGGCCAACATCGCGCGCGACGGGAGCTTCGTGCCCACGGGGCTGACGGCCACGGGGGCCCTGGTCTACGACTCGTCCCAGATCTCCGCCGCCAAGCTGCCCAAGACCTGGGCCGACCTCCTCAAGCCCGAGTACGCGCACATGCTCGGCATGAACGACCCCACACAGTCGGGGCCGACGTACCCCCTGATCGCGGGTCTGATGAACTACCTGGGTCACTACACGCACGGATCGACGGCGGCGGCGGTCAAGGCTGGTGAGGCCTACTTCGCCAAGCTCAAGCACAACGGCCTCGTGATCAACGCAACCAACGGGCCCACGCTGGGCGCCATCCAGTCGCACACGATCGCCATGGCCATCATCCAGAGCTCGGCGGGCTACGGCGCCGAGATCTCGACGTCGCCGACCATGCGCGTGGCCTATCTCAACCCGGTGACGGCGCTGCCCGGCACCATCGGGATCGACCGCCTGATGCCCGTCACCGTGCAGAAGGAGGCCCGTCGCTTCGTTGACTACGTGTTGTCGCCGGCGGGCCAGCACGTGATGCAGACTGGTGACCCGCAGGGTGACTCCCTCTTCTGGCCGGTGCTGGAGGGTGAGACCCCGGCGAACAAGGTGATCCCCGCCCTGGCTTCCGTGCCGATGCAGACCACGAACCCGTACGTGTGGGGACCGCTGGAGAACCAGATCAACGCCTGGTTCACCAAGAACATCACCAACGGGTGACGTCGCTTCGCACGCCACTCGCGACGAGCGACGCCGCGGCCCCTTCACCGGCCGCGGCGTCGCCATCGCACGGCGCCGCGGTCCCGTCCCGGCCGCGCCGCCGTGCCGGTCGGCCCCGATGGGGCTCGGTCGCGATCTGGACGGTGCTCGGACTGCTCATCGTCGCGCCGGTGGTCAGCTTCTTACTGCTGGCTACCAGTCCCCGGCTCTTTCAGCAGGGGGCGTCCTACTTCACGCTGCGCTACATCCGCGAGGCCCTCTCGGGCTCGACGGGGAGGGGGATCTTCGACTCCCTGTGGGTCTCCACCCTCGTGGCGGTGTTCTCCACGGCGCTGGCGACGCTGGTCGCCTGGCTGGTGCAGCGCACCAACGTGTACGGGCGGCGGGTGTGGGGCTTCCTGATGTGGCTCCTCCTGCTGGTGCCCACGTGGATGATGACGCTGGGCTGGGGGGACCTGCTGCAGCCCTACGGTGCCGCGACCATCGTCGGGGTGAACAGCCACTGGCTCTACGGCGAGTTCTTCGGCCCTCTCGGCATCGTGGCCGTCCTGACGACCGCGGCCCTGCCCTTTGCGTACTTCATCGTGTCGGCGGCGATGCACGGCCTCGGCTCGGAGTTCGAGGACGCCGCGCGGATCCACGGCGCGGGGCGCGTGCGAACGATGCGCACGGTCCTGCCGATCATCGCGCCCGCGCTGTGGAGCGCCCTGGCCATCGGCTTCGCCGAGACCATGAGCGACTTCGGTGTCGCGTTCACGCTCGGCTACCACGCGAACTTCCCGATGGCGACGTACACGCTGTTCGCGGCGATCAGCAACTTCCCCGCGAACTTCTCCGTCGCCGCCGTCATCGCGCTGATCCTCATCGTGTCGACGATCCCGCCCATCGCGCTGCAGGCGCGGGCCGCGCGCGGGCGAAGTTACGCCGTCATCTCCGGGCGAACCCGCACGCCGCGGCGGCGCGAGTTCGGTCCCGTGGCCCGGCTGGGGGTGACGGCGGGCCTGGCCGCACTGTTCGTCTTCGCGCTCGGGGCCCCCATCGTCGGGGCCGTGGCCGGGTCCTTCGTGCGCAACCTCGGCATCTACACCGCCTCCGGGGTCCATCTGACCACTGCCGCCTACCAGGCGATCGTGCATCCGTCGATCACGGGCAAGAGCATCGGCGCGCCGCTGGCCCTGTCCAACCAGTTGGGTGTGGTCGTCGCGACGGCCACCGGCGTCCTGGCCTACGTCCTCGGACGTCGGCTCGGCGCGGGGCACGGCGGGTGGGGCCAGCGCGTGACCGACGTGTTCCTGCTCGGCAGTGTGGCCATCCCCGGGATCGTGCTTGGCGTCGGGTACATCTTCTTCTACAACTTGAGCGCCATCTCCACGCATCTGGTGAGCCTGTACCAGACGCTGCCCCTTCTGATGCTGGCCCTCACGGCCAACGCGCTGCCCGGACAGACCCGCTTCCTGGCCGGACCCCTCGCGCAGGTGCAGCCATCGCTGGCCGAGGCCGCGCGCGTGCACGGCGCTCGTCGCTGGCGGACCTGGCGCGTCGCCCAGCTGCCGCTGGTTGCCCGCATCCTGGTCTGGGGCTGGCTGCTCACGTTCGCCAAGACGATCTCCGAGCTGGCCATCTCCCAGGTCCTCTACCCCCCGAGCCAGCAGCCGGTGTCGGTGACCATCCAGGCCTACCTGGGCAATGACCAGCTGGGAACGGGTACGGCGATGACGGTGCTGACGCTGGTCGAGATGCTGGGCGTCATCGGCGTCGTCCTGGGGCTGTTCCGGCTGCTCACGCCGCGCGGCTGGCGACGGATCGGCTGGAGCGGAGTGCGGTCGTGACGTCGCCGTCGGCCCCGTCCTCGGCCGTCGTGCTCGAGGGCGTGCGCAAGGAGTTCTCGGCCAAGGTCGCCCTCGACGACGTGTCCCTCGACGTGCCCGCTGGTGCCTTCCTGGTCCTGCTGGGCCCGTCGGGCTCCGGCAAGACCACATTGCTGCGGTGCCTGGCTGGCATCGAGCGGCCGACGTCCGGGATCGTCTCGATCGACGGTCGGGTGGTCGCGGGACCCGGCGTGTTCGTGGCGCCCGAGCGCCGCCGGCTCGCCATGGTCTTCCAGGACTACGCGCTGTGGCCACACCTGTCCGTGGCGCGCAACGTCGCCTTCCCGCTGGCCGGCACCTCGCGCACCAAGGGTGAGCGCACCCGGCTCGTGGGTGACCTGCTCGAACGCGTCGGCATCGGCCACCTGGCCGAGCGCTTCCCCAACGAGCTGTCCGGTGGCGAGCAGCAACGTGTGGCGCTGGCACGGGCGCTGGCAGCCGACGTCGGCCTGGTGCTGTTCGACGAACCGCTGTCGAACCTGGATGCGGACCGGCGCGAGCAACTGCGGGTGGAGATCGCGACCCTGACGCGAGCAGTCGGGGCCACGGCCGTCTACATCACGCACGACCAGAGCGAGGCCTTCGCGCTCGCCGACCGGATCGGCGTGCTCAACCACGGTCGACTCGTCCAGCTCGGTGCGCCCGAGGAGATCTACCGCCGGCCGGCGAGTGCGTTCGTCGCCCGCTTCACCGGCCTCGCCGGCGAGTTTCCCGTTCGCGTCGTCGAACCGGTCGGTCGCCATCTGTTCCGGGTGACGCCGCTGTTCGCTCCCGCCACCACACTGAGTGCGCGTGCCGTCGAGCCCCTCGGTCGTGACGGGGACGTCCGCCTCTTCGTCCGCTCGGCTGGCGTCACACTGCTGCCCGAGACGGTGCGGGACGGACTCCCCGGGACGATACGCGACGTCGCCTTCACCGGTCGGGGCTACGAGCACGTTGTCGAGGTCGGTCTCGGGGCCACGCTCGCCAAGGTGTTCTCCGCGAGCCGCTACGAGCGCAACGCCGCGGTGCGGATCACCCTCGACCCGGAGTCCTGCCTGGTCATGCCGGCCGACGTCGCCGAGGAGAGCCGGTGATCGCGCTGGTGGCCCGACCCGATGTTCTCGTCTTGGTGGGCGCGGTCTTCCTGGCAGCGGCCGTCGAGATGGTCGAGGCGCTGACGATCGTGCTGGCGGTCGGGCAGACGCGAGAGTGGCGCTCGGCGCTGTGGGGGTCCGGGGCGGCCTTCGTCGCGCTCACGGCCGTGGTCGCGACCTTCGGGCCCGCCTTGGTGCGCGTCCCGCTGAACGACTTGCGCCTTGTCGCGGGGGGCGTCTTGCTGGTCTTCGGGATGCAGTGGCTGCGCAAGGCGATCCTGCGCTCGGCTGGCCTGGTGGCCAAGCACGACGAGGATGCCGCGTATCGGGCCGCCGTCGTCGAGATCGAGGGCGCGCCACTGGCCCAGCGGGACCGGGTGGCGGTCGTCATGGCATTCAAGGGTGTGTTCCTGGAGGGTCTTGAGGTGGTCATCACTGTCCTGACGCTGGGCACGTCGACGCACCGGCTGGGTCTGGCCGCCGCAGTGGCCGCGGCCGCTGTCGTGCTGGTTGGCCTCGTCGGGATGATGGTGGCCCGCCAGCTCTCGCGCGTCCCGGAGAACGCGATGAAGACGATGGTGGGCACGCTCCTCGTGAGCTACGGCACCTTCTGGACGGGCGAGGGCCTGCGGGTGCGATGGCCCGGGGGCGACGTGATGCTCCTCGGCTTCGTGGCCCTGTACCTCGGGGTGACGGGAGCATTCGTCGTCGCGCTGCGCCCGCGGCGCGTGCGAGGCGATGGGGTTCCGGCATGAGACGCCCATCGCGGTGGGGGCGGCTGGCCCGCGGATTCGGGCGCTTCTGGTGGGACTTCCTCGTCGGCGACACACCGGAGATCGCCATCGGCGTCGTGGTGATCATCATGACCATCTCCCTGGTGTCGCGGACGGAGCGCAGCAGCGTGATCGTGGCGGTGGCGCTACCCGCTCTCGCGGTCGCCGCGTTGGGCACCTCGATCGACCGGGCCCGTCGGCGGGCCCGAGGCGCCGGATCCACGAGCTCGCCGGGGCCGCAACCCGCGCGCGAGGATCCGGCTAGAAGTTGATGACCGCGGCTCCCTCGACGGCGAAGCGTATGTAGGCATCGCGCGCGAACTGCAGGACCACGCCGCGTTCGCGGAGTCGTTCGACCGCGCCGGCGATGACGGCAGCGTTCTGGCACGCCCCGACCGTGACGCCCGCGGCGATCAGGGCGTCGATCTGCCGGTTGAAGTCGATGACGACGGGGGTCTCGACGGTGCCGTCGAGGGCCCGCTGGGCGGGCCCGAAACAGAAGACCTCCAGATCGACCCCTTCGCTGCTCGCGCGCTGATGGATCCTCTCGGCGACGTGGGCACCAGTGGCCAGGTCAGCCGGGCTGTCGTGGAAGAGATGGATGACGACCTTGGGCATGTCACTCCTTGCTAGCGGTGGCGGCGTCGCGCACGAGGGTTGATGCGATGTCGGCCAGGGCCGTCGGAGCCAGCTGCCACCAGGTCCACCGTCCCCGTCGCTGCGCTACGAGGATGCCGGCTCGCGCCAGCACCGCGGTGTGGTGGCTGATTGTGGGCTGGGACCGTCCCACGGGCCCTTCCAGCTGGCACGAGCACAGGGGTCCAGCCTGGGCGAGGTGCGCGACGATTCGTAGACGAACGGGGTCGGCCAGGGCAGCCAGACGATGAGCGAGGTCGCCCAGCCGGTCGTCGTCGAGGCGAGCCAACGGCACGTATGCGCACGACGGGTCGTCGCCCACCGCCGTGTCCGGCGGGGGTCCGACAGGAATGGTCATAGATTGACGCATGTCAATACCGTAGGCTAGATTGACTCACGTCGATATGGTAGACCCCGCCGCCGCTTCCGCCACGTTGTCGTCGCCCCCCCGTGCGCATCTCTCGCGCGGCGACCGCCTCTTGCCCGCATGGATCGCCGGAGCGATGGTCATGGGCCTCGGGCTCGGGCGATGGCTGCCCGGGCTGGGGACGGCCCTGGATCGTGTGCAGGTTGGCGGAACCAGCCTGCCGATTGCCATCGGCCTGCTCGTGATGATGTACCCGGTGCTCGCCAAGGTCCGCTACGACGACGTGGGCTCGGTGGCCCGAGACCGCCGCCTGCTGGTCCCCTCACTGATCCTCAACTGGGTGGTGGGGCCACTGGCGATGTTCCTCCTGGCTTGGGCGTTCCTCGGGGCCAACCCGGCCTACCGGACGGGGTTGATCCTGGTGGGCCTGGCCCGGTGCATCGCAATGGTCCTGATCTGGAACGACCTGGCCTGCGGCGACGGCACGGCGGCCGCGGTCCTCGTCGCACTGAACTCCCTGTTCCAGGTGGTGGCCTACGCCGTCCTGGGCTACTTCTACTTGGAGGTGCTGCCCGGGTGGCTGGGGTGGTCGACGACCTCGGTGCACGTGGCCACGGGCATGATCGCACGCTCGGTCGTCATCTTCTTAGGGATTCCCCTGGTTGCGGGATACGTCACGCGTCGGGTCGGCGAGCGACGGCGGGGCCGCGCCTGGTACGAGGGGCGTTTGATCCCGCGACTCGCCCCTCTCGCACGCTGGGGACTCCTCTTCACGATCGTGATCCTGTTCGCACTCCAGGGATCCGCGATCGTGCATCGACCGTTGTCGGTGCTGCGCATCGCGGCACCCCTGCTCATCTACTTCGCCCTCATGTGGGGCGTGTCGATGGTCGTCGGGTACCGCTCGCGGCTGGGCTACCCGCGCACGGTGACCCTAGCGTTCACGGCAGCGGGCAACAACTTCGAGCTGGCCATCGCGGTCGCCATCGGCACCTTCGGCGCGAGCTCCGGCGAGGCCCTCGCGGGCGTGGTGGGACCCCTGATCGAGGTGCCGGCGCTGATCGCGCTGGTGTACGCCGCGACCTGGTCGCGGCGGTGGTTCACGAGGGAGGTCGCGCGATGAGCACCCCGTCACCCGCTGGGCGCGCCCCCACCATCTTGTTCGCCTGCGTGCACAACGCCGGGCGGTCCGTCGCCGCGAAGGTCCTGACCGAGCACTACGCGCGGGGCCGCGTCGCGGTGCTGTCGGCGGGTTCGGAGCCAGCCGACGCGATCAACCCCGTGGTCGCGGCCGTTCTGGCTCGCCGGGGGCTCTCCGCCGAGGCGGAGAGCCCGAGCCGCCTGAGCGTCGAGACGGTGGGGGAGGCCGACGTCGTCGTCACGATGGGCTGCGGGGAGACGTGCCCGTTCGTGCCCGGTCGACGCTACGAGGACTGGGAGCTCGACGACCCGGCAGGCCAGCCCGCGGAGGTCGTCGAGAGCATCGTCTCGGCGATCGACGTCCGGGTTCGCGCGCTGCTCGTCGAGCTGGGCGTCGAGCCCTGACGCCGGAGCCGGCACCTCGCCGGCGACCCGGGTGCCGAATCGGTCAGGACTGCGGGCGCTCGCCGAGATGCCACGGGAGCCCGGGCGCCTCGATACGTGCGAGAGTGCTGGCGACGGGGGCGAAGCGCCCGTCGCGCTCGCGCCACGACTGGGCGGCCACGGCGATCTCCTCGCGCGTGCGCGCGACGAAGTTCCACCACATCGAGATGGTCTCGGGAAAGGGCGGACCGCCCAGGAGGATCGCCCGGCTCGGCTCGTGCGGGACCAGGCGCATCGCGTCGCGGCCGGGGCGCCAGATCGCGATCTGGCCGGGCAGGAGGGACGCGCCAGGCGCGCTCACGGCGCCCTCGAGCACGATCAGGGCGTGCTCGAACTCGGGGGAGAGCGGCACCAGCGACTCGGCGCGCAGCGCCAGGTCGAGGCCGAGGAGCGGGGTGTCGTGGCGTGTCGGGCTGGCGGCACCGCCGTAGGAGCCGACGAGCACCGTGACGTCGAGCGCGGGCTCCTCGAAGCGGGGCAGTGACGCGTGGTGCTCGAAGGCTGCGGGTCCGTGGCGCGTCGCCTCGGGCAGTGCCACCCACAGCTGGATCCCCTCGAGGCGCCCCGTGTAGCGGCCTGTCGCCTCCTCGGCGTGCGCGACGCCCCCTCCGGCGGTCATCAGGTTCAGCTGTCCGGGCCGGATGATCTGTTCGGTGCCCAGACCGTCACGATGCAGGGCCTCCCCGGCCGTGAGCCAGGTCACGGTCTGCAGGCCGATGTGCGGATGGGGGCCGATGTCCAGCCCGCGCTGCTCGGTGACGCTGGCCGGTCCGAGGTGGTCGGCGAAGCACCAGGCGCCGACGGTGCGTTGCTGGCGCTGGGGCAGCGCCCGGCGCACGGAGATCGCGCCGACGGTCGCGACGTGCGACGCCAGGACTACAGGTTCGTCAACGGGGGAATCCATCATGGGCCGCTAGGCGCGATGGTACCGCCCCACAAAGGGAGGCGCCCCGGCGGTGTCTAAGACACCGCCGGGGCCGCGCAGTCCGGACCACGCCACGAAGAAGGGGCCTCGGGTCGTGACGTGGTCCGAAGATCTCTAGATCACGATGTGCTCCGGGTCGCGCTTCTTGTACTGCGACCAGCCCACGATGGTCAAGACGAGCATCAGGAGCGCGCCGATGAACATCGCGATGGCGGACCACTCGGCGATCTGGCCGAACATCCAGAAGGCGTACGCCGTCAGCAGCGTGCCCCGCAGGGTCTCACCTTGGAACAGCGTCTGGGCCTGACTGGCCAGGGCCTTGTTCGACGGGTCGGCGAGCGACGCGGCGCTGACCTGGGCGTACGTCTTGCCGCCGCCGATCTCTTGCAGGTGGACGGCGATGTAGTGGTCGGCCCAGACCTCCGCCTGGCGACCGTTGAGCAGCTGCTGTCCGGCGTAGGGCGTCAGATACGGCTTGATCAATGGGTTCTGGAGGGACGGGGAGTCCTTGGCGGGGAAGTAGATCTTTTGAGCGGAGAGCTGGCTGTGCACCTGGGAGTTGGCGAAGTTGTAGCCCCACAGGAGCAGTGATCCAGCGACGACCAGGACGATGGTTAACAGGCCACCGACCATGCTGAGTAGTTTGTCCAGTGCCTTGCGCCTCATAGCAACCTCTTTGTTTTGGGAGACACTCCCATTGTGCCGATCGTTGCGGCATACCCTGTAGGGCAAAAAGTCACTAGAGAGTGAAGTAATAAAGGATAAAGGCTTTGCCTATACCTATGGGATATCAGGAAAAACCAGGCGGCAATATCACGATTGTGATGTGCCGGTATCCCCGAAATCGGGCAACTCGACGAGCTCGCGCCGTCGCGGGTCGTCGGACAGGCGCAATCCGATGCGCGGCAGGTAACCCAGACCCATGACGGCGCCCTCGCAGCCCAGTGCGGCGAGGCGCTCCACGTCGCGATCGTCGCGCACGCCCCCCGCGGCGACGACCGCGAGGCCGCTGGCGCACGCCACTTCGTAGAGGGCGAGATCGGGCCCCGACATCGTGCCGTCGCGCTCGATCGCGGTCACGTGGACGCGGCGCACGCCTGCTGCCACGCAGCGATCCAGGGCCTCGGTCAAGGTGACGTGCTCGGTCGCGGTCCATCCCCGCACGGCGATGCGCCCCTCGCGCACGTCGAGGGCCACCACGAGCCGGTCGCCGAGCGCCGCCACCAGCTCACCCAGACTGGACGGGCGGTCCCAGGCGGCTGAGCCCATGATCACCCGGCTGGCGCCACCCTCCAGCGCGCGCTGCGCGGCGGCCAGGCTGCGCAGGCCCCCCGAGACCTGGAGCGGCGTGCTGCCGGCGAGGGCCACGCACCGGGCGAGGAGGTACTCGTCGCTGCGGCCGCTTCGTGCACCCTCGAGGTCGACCACGTGGATCAGGGCGGGTCCCGTCGCGACGACGCGCGCGAGGTAGTCGGCGAGGTCGTGGCGGAAGGTGACGGCGGCGTAGTCGCCGCGCTCGAGTCGCACGGCCTGTCCGTCGAGGACGTCGACTGCAGGGAGGAGTTGCATAGCAGGGTTGTAGTAGAGTAGCATACTAGTATGACAAGTGGTCGGGTAGTTCCAGCGGAGTCCCACGAGGACACCGTCAATCGATTCGCGGACCTGGTCGCGGCGTTCGTGGCGCTGCGCGAGCCGGACGAGGTCGCCGCGTTCCTGCGCGACCTGTGCACGACCAACGAGCTCGACGCCATGGGTCAGCGCTGGCAGGTTGCCCGACTGGTCGACCAAGGCTTGCCCTACCACGAGGTGTCGCGCCGCACGGGTGCCTCGACGGCCACGGTCACCCGGGTGGCGCACTGGCTGCGCTACGGCGAGGGCGGCTACCGCGCACTGCTCGGGCCGGCCGCGCGATGAACCGGCGCCTCAGCCTGGCCCTGCCCTCCAAGGGCCGGCTGCGCGAGCCCGCGTGGTCGTTGCTCGAAGCCAGCGGGGTGGATCCCCAGGAGCCCGGAGAGCGCATGCTGCAGTCGCACTGCCGCAACGCGGACATCGATCTGCTCTTCGTGCGGGCCGACGACGTGCCCGAATACGTGCAAGACGGCGTGGTGGACTGCGGAATCACGGGTCTCGACCTCCTGGCCGAGCGGCGCTGCGACGTGATCGAGCTGCTGCGCCTGGGATTCGGGAAGTGCTCGCTGCAGGCGGCGGTCCCGCTGGAGGACACGGCGACGCGCCTCGAGGACCTGGATGGCCGACGGGTGGCGACATCGCACCCGCGCGTGACCGGAGAGGTCCTCGACGCGTTGGGCATCGACGTCGAGGTGGTCCGCGTGACTGGCGCGGCCGAGATCGCGCCCCGCCTGGGTCTGGCCGAGGCGATCGTCGATCTGGTCTCGACGGGCAGCACGCTGCGCACCAACGGCCTGCGCACGATCGGGACGCTCTTCGAGTCCGAGGCGGTCCTCATCGGTCGCACCGGGTCCGACGACATCGAGGCCCAGCGCACCTTGACGACCGTGCTCGGCAGCGTCACCAACGCGCGGGCCAGCCGCTATCTCCTGTGCAACGTCCGGCGCTCGGACCTGGAGGCCGTGACGACACTGCTGCCGACCGCGGGATCGCCCACCGTGATGGAGCTGGCGACGCCGGGAGTGGTCGCCGTCCACGCCCTCGTGCCGGCGGCCGACATCTGGTCGCTGCTGCCGCGTCTGCAGGCTCACGGGGCCAGCTCGATCCTCACTCTCCCCGTCGAACGGATGCTGCCATGAGCCGAACACCCACCGGTACCCCGTCCTTCAGCATCGAGAAGATCGTCGAGGACGTGCGCCAGCGCGGCGACGAGGCCGTCGCCTACTGGTCCCGCGTGCTGGACCACACCACGTCGGCCGTGCCCGAGCGGGCCACGCCCTACGGCGACGTGCCCACCGCAGCGATCCTCGCGGCGGCCGACGCGGTCGCGCGCTGGCACCGGGCCCAGCGACCCGCCGACGTCGAGCTCGAAGTCTCGCCCGGGGTCGTGCTCGAGCGTCGCTGGGCACCCCTGCGGCGCGTCGGCATCTACGTGCCCAGCGGTCTGGTCTCCTCGCTGATCATGACGGCCGTCCCGGCGCGCGAGGCCGGTGTCGAGCAGATCGTCATCTGCACGCCGCCGCGTGGAGCGGCCGCCGTGGCCGCCGCCGCCGCCTTGCTCGGCTTCGAGGACGTCTGGGCCGTGGGCGGCGCCCACGCGATCGCGGCCATGGCGTTCGGCACCGACTCGATCCCGGCCGTGGACAAGATCGTCGGCCCGGGGGGCGGTGCCGTCAACGCGGCCAAGCTCCTGGTGAGCCGGGAGGTCGCCATCGACCTGCCGGCGGGGCCGAGCGAGGTGGTGGTCGTCGCCGATCGCGGCTTCGACGAGCGAATCGTGCGCCAGGAGCTCGATGCCCAGATGGAGCACGGCCCGGACTCGCGCGCCCACGTCATCTGGGTCGATGACGACGTCGACGCCGCCTTGGCCGAGCTCGAGACGTGGGCTCCCGAGCACGTCGCCCTGCTGGGTGAGCGCGCCGAGTCCCTGGCCTCGCGGATCCGCTGTGCGGGTGCGGTGTTCGTGGGTCCCTTCGCCCCCGTCCCCGCAGGCGACTACGCCACGGGCGGCAACCACGTCCTGCCGACGGGTCGGTGGGCTCGAGCCACCGGCGGTCTCGGCCTGGAGAGCTTCCTCAAGCCCATCACGGTCCAACGGGTCTCCGAGGACGGTCTGGCGAGCCTGGCTCCCACGATCGAGGCGTTGGCCGATCTCGAGGGCATGCCGGCCCACAAGGCGACGGCCCGCCGATGAGCACGCCCCGGGCCCTGCCCGCCTACCAGTGGCCGCCGTCGAACGAGCGCCTGGCCGCCCAGGTGGGTCTCGATCCGCGCGCCATCATCCGCTTCGACGGCAACGTGCCCGCGGCACCGACGCCCGCAGCGCGACCGTCCACGGTGGCTGCGGCCCTGGCCGAGATAAACGAGTACGACCGGGGCCGCTACGAGCCGTTGCGTGCCGCGATCGCGCAGCGCCACGGCGTCGGTCTCGAGTCCGTGGCCCTCGGTGCGGGCAGTGACGAGTTCATCGTCCTGCTGGCCCGGCTCTACGCCGCGGGCGGCACGGTCGCGACGGTGCCCGCGAACTCCTACTCGATGTACCGCTTCGCTGCCGCGATGGCTGGAGCGAGGATGGTCGAGGACCCCGCGACGGCCGACCTGGTGTTCGTGTGCCGGCCCAACAACCCGACCGGCGAGCTCCCCGAGGTTCCCGACGTGCCCGGGCAGGTCGTGATCGACGAGGCCTACGCCGACTACGCCGGCGTCGACGCGCTGGACCGCATCGCCGCCGGGGCGATCGTCCTGCGCACCTTCTCCAAGGCCTTCGGCCTGGCCGGGGCCCGCGTGGGCTACGCACTGGCGGCACCGGAAACGGTCGAGATCATCACGTCCTACCAGGCTCCCCTGTCGGTCTCGTCGGTCTCGTCCGCCCTGGCCCTGGCCGCCCTGGCCACACCGCTGGATGTGAGCGCCCAGGTCGCCGAGCGTGAGCGCCTGGCCACCGAGCTGCGCGCCCTCGACCTGGCGCCGCTGCCCTCGCACACCAACTTCCTCTTCATCCCGATGGACGAACCCCAGCGACTGGTCGACGCCCTCCTGCCGGCCGGTGTCGTGCTGCGCGCATTCAGCGGGGGACTGCGCATCAGCGTGCGCGACGCCCTCGACGATGACGTCCTGCTCGACGCCCTCCGGGCCTGGCGCAGTGGTGCCGACATGGTGTCCCCCGGGGTCCGCCGCCGCCGCGCGACAGCCGAGACGCGCTTCCTCGTGCGCCTGCGGGTGCGCGGCGAGGGGCGCGTGCTGGTCGAGTCGGGTGCGGGCTTCTACGACCACATGCTCCAGCAGCTGGCCTTCCACGCGGGATGGGATCTGCGCGTCGACGGGGTCGGCGACCTTGAGACGGGGGACCACCACACAGTCGAGGACATGATGCGCACGGTCGGGGCCGCGTTGGACGACGCCCTGGGCGACCGGCGCGGACTGGCTCGCTACGGCGAGGCACGCGTGCCGATGGATGAGGCCCTGGCCCACGCGGTCGTGGACCTGTCGGGCCGGCCGGTGGCCCAGCTGTCGATCGATCCGGATCCCGGCATGGCCGCCCACGCCCTCGAGTCCTTCGTGCAGACCGCGCGGCTGACCCTCCACGTCACGGCCACGGGTGCCAACGCCCACCACGTGGCCGAGGCCAGCTTCAAGGCCGTCGGCCGGGCCCTGGCCGTGGCGCTGCGCGAGGTGGGCACCCAAGTAGCGTCGACCAAAGGATCCCTGTGAGCGATCCGGTGATCATCGTCGACTACGGCGCGGGCAACACCCGGTCGGTCCGCGCGTCGCTCGCCCGTCTCGGCCGCGCGAGTGCGGTGTCCGCCGCGCCCGAGGTCATCGCCCAGGCGAGCTACGTCATCCTTCCGGGCGTCGGCTCGGCGGCCAGTGCGATGGCCCACTTGCGCGCCACCGGCGCCGCCGAGGCGCTGCGGGAGCGGGTCGGCGCGGGCCGGCCGGTGCTCGGAATCTGCCTCGGTCTCCAGCTGGCCCTCGAGGACAGCGAGGAGGACGGTGGCGTCGAGGGGCTGGCCCTGGTGCCGGGCCACGTCGAGCGACTCCGCGAGGGCCGCGTGCCCCGTCTCGGCTGGGCCACCGTCGAGCCGAGCGGTGAGACCTTCTACTTCGCCCACTCCTACGGCGCCCGCACGCCGGCGGCCGTCGCGCTCGCCGACGGCGTGGCCGCCATCGTCGAGCACGGCTCCTTCCGCGGCGTCCAGTTCCACCCCGAGAAGAGTGGTCCGGCCGGACAGCGCTACCTGGACACATGCCTTACGCCCGCCTGATCCCGTGCCTCGACGTCGCCGACGGGCGCGTCGTCAAGGGCGTCAACTTCGTCGGCCTGCGCGACGTCGGTGACCCGGTGGAACTGGCGGCCGCCTACAGCGCCGGCGGTGCCGACGAGCTCGTCTTCTTGGACATCGGGGCCACCCCCGAGGAGCGCACGACGCTGCTCGACGTCGTCGCGCGCGTGGCCGATGTCTTGGACATCGCCTTCACGGTGGGGGGAGGGGTTCGCACCCTCGAGGACGCCGCGCGCATCATCGAGGCGGGTGCCGACCGTGTCTCTTTGAACTCGGCGGCCGTCACGGATCCGGCTCTGCTCACGGCGGTGGCCGACCGTTACGGGTCCCAGGCGGTCGTCGCCGCCATCGACAGCCGCGGCGGCCGCGTGTTCACCGGCGGCGGCCGCGTCTCCAGCGAGAAGATGACCGTGGCGTGGGCCCGCGAGGCCGTCGAACGCGGTGCGGGCGAGGTGCTGCTCACCTCCATCGATCACGATGGCCGGCGCGAGGGCTACGACCTGGACTTGACGGCGCGAGTCCGCGAGGCGGTCGGCGTCCCGGTGATCGCGTCGGGGGGCGCGGGATCGGCCCAGCACGTGGCCGAGGCGCTGGCGGTGGCCGACGCGGCGCTGGTCGCCTCGATCGTCCACGAGGATCCCGGAGGGCTGCCCGCGCTGCGCCGCGCCGTCGTGGCGGCCGGAGGAGCACTGCGACCATGGGAGGCGGAGACGTGAGCGACTTGCGAGCTGCGGTGGTCCAAGACGACGTGACCGGCCGGGTGCTGATGCTCGGCTGGATGGACGATGAGGCCCTCGAGGCGACACGGGCGACGGGGATGGTGCACTTCTTCTCGCGATCGCGCCAGCGGCTGTGGCGCAAGGGTGAGACGTCGGGCAATGGCCTCCACGTCCACGAGATCGTGCCCGACTGCGATGACGACGCCCTCCTGGTGCGCGTGCACGCTGACGGGCCGACCTGTCACGACGGCTCGACCTCCTGCTTCACACCGTGGCTATGGCGCGCGATCCTGCGCCGCGAGGCCGAGGGCGCCGACGACTCGTACGTGGCGAGTGCGCTCGGGCGCGGTCCCGCCTTCACCGCGCGCAAGGTGGGTGAGGAGGCTGTGGAGGTCGCAGTCGCCGCGCTGGCCGAGGACGACGAGCGCGTGGTGAGCGAGGCCGCGGACCTGTGGTTCCATCTTCTCTTGCTGCTGCGCAGCCGGGGCCTCGATCCCGCCGCAGTCGAGGACGAGCTGCGACGTCGGCGCCGGTGAGTTTGCGAGGGCGCGCCCGGTAGGATGCTTTAGCGGCGCAGCGCGGCGGCACGGGCCGTCGGCAGCGTGCCGTAGACGAGGTCGGACGTGGTCGCAGTCACGGTGAGCTCCAGCGCCCTGGTGCTGGCCGGTGCGGTGTTCCTGGCCGCCGCCGTCGAGATGGTCGAGGCGCTCACCATCGTGATCGCCGTCGGGCACACGCGCGGCTGGCGCTCGGCCATGGAGGGCACCGCGGCGGCCCTCGGCGTCCTCACTGTCCTGGTCGCCGCTCTCGGCCCGGCCCTGGTGCGCGTCCCCCTCAATGCGCTGCGCCTCGTCGTGGGGGGCGTCCTCTTGATCTTCGGTCTGCAGTGGCTGCGCAAGGCCGTACTACGCTCCAGCGGCTACCGCGCCCTGCACGACGAGGACGCCATCTACCAGGCGAAGGTGCGCGAGCTCGAGGGTCTGGGTCGGTCCCCGGGGCGCGACCACGCCGCTTTCGTCATGGCCTTCAAGGGCGTCTTCCTCGAGGGCCTCGAGGTCGTCATCGCCGTGCTGACGCTCGGCACGTCGGCGCACCGACTCGGGCTGGCGGTCGTCTCGGCCCTGGTCGCGGTGGTCATCGTGGGCGCAGTCGGGGCCAGTGTCGCTCGCCAGTTGAGCGCCGTTCCCGAGAACGCCATGAAGACGGTCGTCGGCATCCTCCTGACGAGCTTCGGCACGTTCTGGACCGGCGAGGGCATGCGCATCCACTGGCCCGGCAGTGACACGATGCTGCTCGGCTTCGTCGCGATCTACGCCATCGTCGTCTGGGCGCTGGCCACGAGCCTGCGCGCGCTGCGCCGTGGCCACGAGGTCGTCGCGTGAGTCCGGGGCGCCTGTGGGGCGCCGTCCGCGCCTTCGGCCGATTCTGGTGGGACTTCCTGGTCGGGGACACGCCCGAGATCTTCGTGGTGGTCGTCGTGGCCCTGGCGATCGTCGCCTGGCTGAGTCTGGGCGCCCACCTGGCGGCGCTGGCCGGCGTGGTGCTGCCGGTCGCTGCCGTGGGCGCACTGGCGATCTCGCTGGTGCGCGCAGCGCGGTCGCGCTAGGCCTTCACTGGTAGTGCGGCGGGCGCTCGTAGCGCGCCGCATTGGCCTGGCGCACCTGGTCGCGGAGGCGATCGATCTCGGCGCGCAGCCGCTCCACCTCCGCACGCAGCGACGCGACCTCGTGCTCGAGGTCCTCGCGGGAGGGTGGGTCATCCATGTTGCCACCCTGCCACAGTCCGTGGGACCCGATGTTCCATCGACGGCGACCGCCGATGTGGTGTGCGCTTGACACGGCGCTGGCCCGGTCCCCCCGAACCTGGCCAGCGCCGCGTCAAGCGCCCCGACGGAGCCCCGAGGGGCAGTCGATCAGGGGAACAGGCCGCGGACCTCGGTCGCCTCGGCGATGCGCTCGACGCCTAGGGCGATGGCCGTCTCGCGCAGCTCGACCTTGAGCTCGAGGTGGCGGGACCACACGGCGTTGAAGGCGTCGCTCATCGTCTTCTCAAGGCGGCGGTGGAACAGCTCGGGCTCCCACATGAATCCCTGCAGGTCCTGGGCCCACTCGAAGTACGAGGCGACGACGCCGCCGGCATTGGCCAGCACGTCGGGAATCACGGGGATCCCCCGGTCCGCGAGCACTGCGGCTCCCTCGCCGGTGGTGGGACCGTTGGCCGCCTCGACGACCACCGAGGCCGCCATCGATTGGGCAACGCGCTCGTCGATCACGCCACCCAGCGCCGCGGGGATCGCGATGTCGCTGGGCAGGCTGAACAGCTGGTCGGCGGCGATGGACTCGGCACCCGGCAGGCCGACGACGGTCTTGGCCTCCTCGTAGTGCTTGGCCAGCGCCCGCGGGTCGATACCGGACGGGTCGTGGATCGCGCCCGAGATGTCGGCGATGCCCACGATCTTCATGCCGCGGTCGCTCAGCAGCTTGACCAGCGGGGCACCGACCTTGCCGTAGCCCTGGATCACGACGCGCTGCTCGTTGGCCATGCGGCCCAGGCGCTGCAGCAGCGCCATGGTGCAGTTGGTGACGCCGAGCGACGTGGCGCCGGCGTGGCCCATGCTGCCGCCGATGGACAAGGGCTTGCCCGTGACGACACCCGGCGTGTTGTGGCCGCGCAGCATGGACACCGTGTCCATGATCCAGCTCATGACCTGGAAGTCGGTGTTGATGTCGGGCGCCGGGATGTCGCGGTCGGGGCCGATCATGGGCGCGATGGCGAAGGCGTAGCGCCGGGTGAGCCGCTCGAGCTCACCGCGCGACAGCTGGGCGGGGTCGACCTTGACGCCGCCCTTGGCACCGCCGTAGGGGATGTTGACGACCGCGCACTTGATGGACATGTCCGCCGACAGCGCGGCGATCTCGTCGGTGTTCACGCTGGGGTGGAAGCGGATGCCGCCCTTGCCCGGACCCCGGGACGTGTTGTGCTGGATGCGCCAGCCCGTGAACATCTCGACGTTGCCGCCATCCATGCGCACCGGCACCGCCACCTCGAGCACGCGCTCGGGCATCACGATGCGCTGGATCATGTCGTCGCGGAGGCCCAGCAGGGCTCCCGCCGACTCGATCAGGGACACCACGCGGAGCCAGGGATTGAACTCGTGCGCGTTTGCGTCATTCGGTCGCGTGACCACGTTGTCACCAGCCTTTAGTTCTGAGGAGAGCGCCGTTGCCCTCGCCCCCAGCGTACGCCACGTCGTGCCCGTCGAGACGGCGGCTACCGGTCGGTTACGCTGACCGCGAACGGGGAGGTGGCGGTGAAGCTGACGACGACCCTCAGCTATGCGGGCGGCTTCAAGGAGGCGGCTCGAGAGGTGTCGGACCTGGAGTCCGCGGGCCTCGACCTGGTGTGGGTGGCCGAGGCCTACGGCTTCGACGGGCCGTCCCTGCTGGGCTACCTGGCCGCGACCACGTCGCGCGTCGAGCTCGGGGCGGGCATCCTGCCCATCTACACCCGCACGCCGACGCTGATCGCGATGACCGCGGCGGGCATCGACGCCCTGTCCGACGGTCGCTTCCACCTGGGCCTGGGGGCCTCGGGACCCCAGGTGATCGAGGGATTCCACGGCGTTCCCTACACCAGCCCCCTGGGCCGCACGCGCGAGATCGTGGAGATCTGTCGAGACGTCTGGCGGCGCGAGGTGCCGCTCGAGCACCACGGCCGCTACTACCAGATGCCGCTGCCCGAGGGGCAAGGAACCGGTCTGGGCAAGCCGCTCAAGATCATCGCCCATCCCGTGCGTGACTCCATCCCCATCTGGATCGCCGCCCTGGGCGAGAAGAACGTGGCCCTGGCCGCCGAGGTCGCCGACGGGTGGATGCCGATCCTCTTCATCCCCGAGCGCGCCGGCGACGTGTGGGGATCGTCACTGGCGGCCGGTGCCGCTCGCCGGGACCCCGCTCGCGGGTCCCTGATGATCACGGCGGGCGGGCTTCTGGCCATCGGCGAGGACGAGGCGACCCTCGAGTTGCGCAACCTGCAGCGCTCGATGGTCGCCCTGTACGTCGGGGGCATGGGGGCCAAGGGCCAGAACTTCTACACCGAGCTCGCCGTGCGCTACGGCTTCGCCCGCGAGGCCGCGCAGATCCAGGACCTCTACCTTGCGGGCCACAAGGCGGAGGCGGAGGCGGCCGTCCCGGCGGCGTTCCTGGAGCTGACCACCCTCATCGGCCCGCCCGGCTACGTCGCCGAGCGGATGGCGGCCTTCGCCGAGGCGGGGGTGACGCACCTGCAGGTGGTGCCGCTCCCGCGCCCCGGGCAGTCGGCGGCCCAGCTGATCGAGGAGGCCCGTCGCCTGATGGGCTGATCAGGCGACGCCCTGCCCGCCGGCGGCGACCCACGCGGCGTGCATCTGCGCGTAGATCCCGTCGCGGGCCACGAGCTCGCGCGGGGTGCCCTGCTCGACGATCTGCCCGTGATCGACGACCACGATGCGATCGGCGCGCTCGGCCGTGCTTAGGCGGTGGGCGATCAGCAGAGCGGTGCGACCCTCGAGGACCCGGTCGAGGGCCCGTTCGACGACCTGCTCGCTCTTGAGGTCCAGGGACGACGTCGCCTCGTCGAGCACCAGGATCCGGGGCCGGGCGAGGAAGGCCCGGGCCAGGGCCAGCAGCTGGCGCTCGCCGGCCGACAGGGTCTGGCCGCGCTCGTGGACCTCGGCGTCGAGCCCGTCCGGCAGGCGCTCGACCAGATCGCGCAGTCCCACCACGTCGATGGCCTCGTCGATCTCGGCGTCGGTCACGTTCGGATTGCCGAATGCCAGGTTGGTACGGATCGATCCCGCGAACAAGAAGGGCTCTTGGGGCACCAGCCCGATCTGGCGGCGCAGCGAGCGTAGGGACACCGCGCGCACGTCGACGCCGTCGATCAGGACCTGGCCCGCGGTGGGGTCGTAGAAGCGGTTCACGAGCTTGGCCAGTGTCGACTTGCCGGCGCCGGTGGGGCCGACCACGGCCACGGTCTGGCCGGGAGCGATCTCCAGGTCGATGCCGTCGAGCGCCAAGCGGTCCGCCTGGTAGCCGAAGCTCACCGCGGCGAAGGTGATCCGGCCGTCGACCGGGGGGAGTGCGGGGGCGTCGGCGACCTCGTCGACGGTGGGCGGGGTCGCCAGGAGGCCCCGCAGGCGGATGATCGAGGAGCGTCCCTGCTGGAGCGCGTTGTACTGCTGGACCAGCAGCTGGATGGGCTGGAAGAAGCGGTTGAGGTACAAGAAGAAGGCGACCAGGGCACCCAGGCTCATGCGGTGCTCGAGGACCAGGTGGCCGCCGATGCCCAGCAGGAGCGCCTGGCCGAGGATGCCGATCAGGTTGGTCGTGGGGCCGTACATCGAGCTGACGCGTCCGGTGTAGAGGTTGGAGTCCCGGTAGGCGCCCACGACGTGGCGGTGATTGGTGATGTTGCGGCGCTGCCGGTTGTGGGCGGTGATGACGCGGATCCCGTAGAGGGACTCGGACAGGTCGGCCAGGACGAGGGCGATGCGGTCACGCGTGCGCAGGTAGCCGCGCTCGGAGGCGTGGTGGAACCAGACCGACAAGATGGCCAGCACGGGCACGACGAGCAGGATCGTCCACGCGGCCAGCTCGACGTTGGTCGCGAAGAGCACGATCGTGATCACGACCATCGTGAGCCCCTGGGTCGCGAACTGGGCGAGGCCGTCTTGGAGCAGCTGCTGGAGATTCTCGATGTCGCTCGTCATGCGGCTCATCAGCACGCCGGCCTTCTCCTCGGTGAAGAAGTCGAGGCTGAGCCTCTGCAGGTGCGTGAAGACGCGGACCCGCAGGTCGTGCATCACGCGCGACGCCAGGCGGCCCGTCGCATCGGTCTGCCAGCGCTGCAGTCCCACGTTGACCAGCGCGATCACCGCGTAGAGGGTGCCCGCCACGACGACGACGCGGACCGACCGGTGGCCGGGCAGCATCCCGTGGTCGATGGCGTACTCGGTGATCTTGGGCCCGGCCTGGAGCAGCAGGCTGGTGCCCAGCACCAGCAGGCTGGCGATCGCCAGCAGGCCCCGGTACGAGGCGAGCAGCTGGGGCAGGCTCAGCGGGCGGCGCTCGGCCGCCGAGGGCCGCTGGGTGAACGCCCGGGCCGAGGGCGGGCGGCTCGGCTCGGAGTCGAGCAGGCGCGTCGCCTCCTCCTGGAGCTCGGAGGGGATGCCGCCAAAGGGCAGCCCGGACGTCGAGTGCCCCCCACCGTGGAAGACGCCGAATCCCCCCCCGCCGAATCCTCCGCCCCACGTCATGCGGGCCTCTCGGCCTGCGAGAGGATCTCGGCGTACAGCGGCGACGTGCGCAGCAGGTCGACGTGCGTGCCGTCGGCGACGATGCGACCCGCGTCGAGGAGCACCACGCGGTCGGCCAGCGAGATCGTCGAGACGCGGTGCGCGATGACGAGTGTGGTGCGGTTGGCCAGCAGGTGGGCCAGGGCGTCGTGGATCTGCTCCTCGATGTGCACGTCGATGGCGCTCGTCGCGTCGTCGAGCACGAGCACCGGGGGGTTGGCGAGCAGGGTGCGAGCGATGGCGATCCGCTGGCGCTGTCCGCCCGAGAGGGTGTAGCCGCGCTCGCCCACGACGGTGTCGTAGCCGTGATCCAGCCGGGTGATGAACTCGTCGGCGTGGGCCGCTTGCGCGGCCGCCTCGATCTCCGCGAGTGGGGCGTCGGGGCGGCCGTACGCGATGTTGTCGCGAATCGACGTCGAGAACAAGAAGGGCTCGTCGAGCACGACGCCCACGGTGTCGCGAAGCGAGGTCAGCGTGAGGTCGCGCACATCGTGGCCATCGATCGTGATCGCGCCGTGGTCCACGTCGTAGAAGCGCGGCAGCAGGCGCGCCACCGTCGACTTGCCCGATCCCGTGCGGCCCACCAGGGCGACGGTGGTGCCGGGCTCGATGTGCAGGTCGAAGTCGGACAGCACGTCGGGTCCGTCGCCGTAGGCGAAGGTGACGTGGGAGAAGTCGAGGCGCCCCGGGCCGCCGGGCCACGGGGTGGCATCGGCGCGCTCGACGATGTCGGTGCGCTGGTCGAGGATCTCGAAGATGCGCTCAGCGCTGGCGCGGGCGCGCTGGCCCATCATCACCAGCTGGCCCAGCATCATGAAGGGGGCCTGGAGCATCAGGAGGTAGGCGTTGAAGGCCAGGATGGCGCCGTAGCCCAGGTGGCCGCCGATCACCATCAGGCCGCCGGCCGTGAGGACCATGCCGAGGCCCAGCTGGGGGAGGTTCTGGACCCACGGCGACCAGATGGCTCGCAGGTGGGCGTCGGTGATGTAGGCCCACGCCACCCCCTCGGCCGCGTCGGAGAGGCGGTTGATCTCCGACTCCTCCTGGGCGAAGGCCTTGACCACGCGCACGCCGTTGACGTTCTCGTCGACGATGGTGGCGACGTCGGCGAGGCGCGCCTGGGTGATCCACGAGATCGGGAACATGACCCGGCGCATCTTGATGCCGACCACGTACAAGATGGGCATCACGATCAGCGCCACCAGGGTCAGGGGCACGCTGATGGCCAGCATGAAGCCGACGGCGATGACGCCGATGAAGATCTGGACCACGATCTGGGGCGCGAAGGTGGAGTACATCGTCACCGAGCGGATGTCGCTGTTGGCCCGGCTGATCAGCTGGCCCGACTGGACGCGGTCGTAGAAGGAGAACGACAGCGACGTGAGGTGCTCGTAGATCAGCGACCGCAGGTCAGCCTCGACGTTGTAGGCCGTTGAGTAGAGGTAGCGCCGCGACAGGATGCCCGTCACCCCGGCGGCCAGGCCGATCACCACGATCAACCGGACGTCGTGGGCGAGCGTGCCGTTGTTCTTGACCAAGGCGTGGTCGATGGCCCCGTTCAGCAGGCTCGGCACCAGCGTCTGGAAGACGAGGCTGGCGAACGAGAGGATGATCGCGGCGAAGAACACTGCCCGGTGCGAGGCGACGATGGGCACGATGCGCCGCCACCACGGCAGGCCCGGATCCGGGGCGATGTGCCGGCGGGGGCCCGGGTAGTCCGAGCGCACTCCACCGAGGGGCCCACCGTGGGCGTGGTCTCGCGCCGCGCCCAGGTCACCCACCGTCACGGTTGTTCAGCGTACCGGGGCCCCGCGAGCACCCGGCTGGCCACAGCAGCCCTCGACGCCGCGGCGTAGTGTGGCGCGATGGCCACCTTCACGACAGTCGACCACCCCTTGGTGGCGGACAAGGTCCGCCAACTGCGGAGTCGCACGACCTCCAATGCCGACTTCCTCCGACTCGCGCGCGAGATATCGCGCTTCTTGGCCTACGAGGCCTTCCGCCACGTCCCGGTCACGCCAACGACCGTCGACACTCCCGTGCAGGAGGGCGCACCGGCAGTGAGCATCGAGCGCGAGTACGTCATCGTGCCGATCCTGCGCGCCGGGCTGGGCATGAGCCCCGCCGTGCAGGAGGTGCTGCCGCACAACCGCCTGTGCCTGGTCGGCCTGCGCCGCAACGAGACCACGCTGCGACCCGACGTCTACCTCGACGGGCTGCCCGATGATCTGGCCGGGACCGAGGTGGTCGTGTGCGACCCGATGCTCGCGACCGGCGGCTCGATGGACACCGTCTTGACCATGCTCGAAGCCCGGGGAGCGACGCGCATCACGGTCCTGTGCCTGATCGCGGCACGTCCGGGCGTCGAGGTCGTGGAGTCACGCCACCCCGATGTGGCGATCGTCGCCGCGGCCCTCGACGACGTGCTCAACGACGTCGGCTACATCGTTCCGGGCCTGGGCGATGCCGGAGACCGGCTGTTCGGCCCGCCCGTCCGCTGATCAGCGGCCGATATCCTCGAACCAGATGCCCGGATTGTCCCGGATGTAGGCGCCCAGCAGGCTGGTGCACTCGTCGTCGTCGAGCTCGACGATCTCCACGCCGCCCTGGGCGAGCCACTCGTGGCCCCCGACGAAGTTGTGGCTCTCACCGATGACGACAGCGCCGATCCCGAACTGGCGCACCAGCCCCGAGCAGTACCAGCACGGCGAGAGCGTCGTCACCATGACGCAGTCGCGGTAGTCGCGCCGTCGACCCGCGCGCCGGAAGGCGTCGGTCTCGGCGTGGACCGACGGGTCATCGTCTTGCACCCGGCGGTTGTGCCCGGCGGCCAGCAGCTCACCGGCGCGCGTGAACAGGGCGGCACCGATCGGGATGCCTCCCTCGGCCAGTCCCAACTGGGCCTCGGAGAGTGCACTGCGCAGCATGGTGCGCGCCTGGGCACGCTCGATGGCTGGGCGATCAATCATGGTTTCAGTATGCTCCACGCGGTGGAGGCGAGCGAGTATGAAGTCGAGGTCGGCACGCAGAGGGTGCGCCTGCCGGTCGTGCCGCTGAGCTCGGACATGGCCCTCGCACTGCTCATCACCGTCGACATGGGCATCGAGTTCATGGATCGTGCGGGCGCCGAGCTGGCGGACATGCTGCGGGCGCACGACGTCGAGATCGTGGCCACGGTGGCGACGATGGGAATACCTGTCGCCATCGAGGTGACGCGGCACCTGGGTCTGGACCAGTACGTCATCTTGCACAAGACGCCCAAGATCCATCTGGCCGACGCGCTGACCGAGTCGGTGCGCTCCATCACGACCGACGCCGAGCAGCGTCTCCTCTTCGACCGGGCGCGCATCGGCGACGTGCACGGCCGTCGCGTCGCCATCGTCGATGACGTCATCTCGACCGGGGCCTCGACGGGCGCGGCACTCCGGCTCCTGCGCCGCATCGGTGCCGACGTGGTCGCCATCGGCACGTTGGTGACCGAGGGGTCCATCTGGCGCGAGTCGCTGGGCGCTGATGCCGAGCTGGTCAGTGCTCTGGGCGCCATCCCGGTGTTCCACCCCGATGGCGCGGGCGGTCTGCGCGAGGACTGGCGGGGCTGACGCCGACCGGTCGGCCGGCGTCAGCCCCGACCCTCAGTGCGACGACTCGAGCTGCTTCTGGCGCGCGACCTGGGAACCCACGTAGCCGGTGGCCTTCTCGAGCAGCCAGTAGAGGAGCGCGGCGACGATGATGCCGCTCGGGATCGAGAAGTCGGCGCCGCCGTACCACCCCGCGGTGCACGCGCCGTGCGACAGGGCGCCGGCACAGGCACCGCCGAAGTGGTTGGACACCGGGGTCATCCAGTGGAACGGGAAGTTGACCGGTGGCGGCGCCTTGGAGTACGCGATCGTCGAGGCGACGAGGCCGACCACGAAGGCCACGATGGCGTTCCAGTTCACGCCGCTGCGGCCCCCGAAGTAGAGACCGTCGGCGTCGGTGCGCTGGAGCTCGCGGGCGTGGTAGTGGAACCGGCGCAGGATCCAGTCGGTGACGTAGATGCCGAACCAGGGGGCGATCCAGACGATGATCACGCCGACGAACTCCTTCATGTAGAGCGAGAAGGTCGACTGGAACATGGCCCACAGGGTGAGCAGCCCGGCGATCACCGAGTCCAGGACCACGGCCTGGTAGCGCTTCAGGCGGATCCCCATGGCTTGCACCGATACGCCCGAGCTGTACAGGTCGAGCGAGTTGATCCCGAAGAGCTGCACGATGGCGAAGATCAGGAACACGACCACGAACCAGGTGGGCATCACGTGCTGGTTGCTCAGGACCTGGAAGGGGTTGTCACCGTTCCACATCGAGACCTGCGTCGATGACGACAAGAACGTGAAGGTCAGCGCGCCCATGGTCATCAGGACGATCTCGGGCACCGCGGTGCCGAGGAACACCCATCCCACCACCGAGCCCTTGCGTGCGTCGCGCGGCAGGTAGCGCGTGTAGTCGTTGCCGCACTCGGTCCAGCCCAGGCCCGACAGGGCGATGGTGAAGGCCAGGCCGGCGGTGTAGAGCTCCCATCCGCCGCCGAATCCCTTGAAGTGCACGCTGCCGTGCCGGGCGTCGAAGATGGCCAGCAGGACGTAGATGAGGATGAAGGGCACGATGAGGCGGCGCAGCACCTTGACGATGGTGGCGTGCCCCAGGTACGGCAGGACCGCCTGGATGGCTGCCGCCAGGATGATCAAGAGGACCTTGACCGGGCTGGCGACGTTGTAGCCGGCCAGCTGCATGATCGTCATGACCGCCCCGACGATCAGGATCAGGCCTTCCGTCTCGAATCCCAGCTGGGTGATCCAGTTGAAGAAGCTGAGGAGGCGGGATCCGCGCAGACCGAAGGGCGCACGGCTGATCGTGAACGCGGTCGTCCCGGCTTCGGGTCCTTGGAGTGAGGCCACGCCGAGGAGCAAGAAGGAGATGTTTCCCAGGACGATGAGGCTGACCGCCGTCCAGAAGCTGAAGCCGAAGCCCATGAGCAGGGCGCCGTAGATGAAGTACTCGACGTTGATCGCCGAGCCCGCCCACATGGCGCCGATGTTGCGCGCCGTGGCCCAGCGTTCGGACTCGGGGATGTGGTCGATTCCGTGGATTTCGATATGGAATGGCTCATCTTCGATGGAGCCATCGTGTTGGTCGATGGACGACACTGCGTTTCCTCCCTAGTTGAGTTAGCACCCTGTCCGCCGAGTGAGGGGTCGGTCGGACCGCCCTAGTCTGCCTGACCTGGGCATCGGCGCGCGGCCGATTTTGTGTCGGCCGTGTTACGCAGGACATTTACACAGGCTTTAGACAGGCCACAAGGCGCGCTCACCCTCGCGGTCGATGATGACGGGGTCCCGGAGGACCCGGCCGGGGCGGGAAGGAAGGTCCGATGCAGCCCAACCGCACTCGTGCCGTCACCTCGCTCGGAGTCACGACCGCGGTCGCGCTCGGGACTCTCGCCAGCGGTGTGGGCGCCGCGGGGGCCAGCACCGGCCGGGCGCACGGGACGCCGCCAGCGATCTCGCGCCCCCGCAGCGGCGGGTCGACCGATCTGGGCGCCCTGGGCGCCGTGGGGACCCTCACGGCCGTCTCGGCGACCTCGATCACCATCGCCGACCCGGCCGGCGCGGCGACCACGTACGCGCTCACCTCGAGCACCATCGTGCGCCAGGGCGGCGCCAACGTCGCGGCGGGCCAACTCCACGTGGGCATGACCGTGGCGGTGCTGGTGGCGACGGCCGACGCGACGGCCGCCGTCACGGTGGTCGTGGTCCCTCCGGTCGATCTGGGCGCCCTGGGCGCCGTGGGGACCCTCACCGCCGTCTCGGCGACCGCGATCACCATCGCCGACCCGGCCGGCGCGGCGACCACGTACGCGCTCACCCCGACGACGCGCGTCCAGGTCGGCCCCGCCCTCGTCAGCACCGAATCGCTGGTCACCGGGCAGCTGGTGCACGTCGAGACCACGTCGGCGACGCCGACCGTGGCGTCGGCGGTCCACCTGGAACCCGCACACATGGAGGGTGTCGTCACGGCGGTGAGCGGCGAGGCGATCACGCTGGGTGACGATCAGGGATTCGAGCGCACGGTTCTCGTCAGCCCCGCGACGACCTACCGTGACGCCCGAGGCGTGACCTCCCTCGACAGCGTGCGCGTCGGGTCGTCGATCGTGGCCACCGGAGTGGTCGACGGCGACCACACCTCGCTCGATGCCGTGGCGGTCGATGTGGGCAGTGTCGCTCGAGGCGCACTGCACCGGCGGCGAGGCGCAGCGACGTCTCCGACGGGCTCGCGGGGCTGGGCCCGGCGCTCCGGGCGCTCGCCGCACAGCCCCTAGATCGTCGGGCCCCGGGGACGAATCCTCCCACCGCCCGGGGCCCGACCAGTACCGGCGGGTCAGCCACTCCTCCTCCGGCTGACCCGTCGCGTCACGACGCGGGCGACGACTCCCGCGGTGCGCGCACGTTCCCCGGCACGCCGCGCCACCAGGTCGTCGCCGCGACGGTGAGCGCCAGGGACAGCAGAGCCATCACGGTGAAGGGGAGCACCGGACTGACCGAGAACATCGCCCCGGAGGTCAGCGCGGCCAGGGCCAGCGACGCGGTGTTGGCGGTGGCGTAGAGCCCCTGGCGGCGGCCGAACTCGCGGTCGGAGGATCCCTGGGTGAGGAGTGACGCGATCGACGGGGTCGACAAGGACGATCCGATGGCCTCGATCGAGCCGAGCCACAGCAGGGCGACATTGCTGTGGATTTGCGGGTACAGGCTGAGGAAGAACGCCACGTTGGCCAACCCGACGAAGGCGATGACGCGCCGGTTGCTGTGGTCGGCCAGCCATCCGCCGAGCCGGCTGAAGGCCACCCACGGGACGCTGAAGAGCGTGAAGCTCAGCCGGATCTGCAGGGTGGTGGCGTGGTGCGCGTGCATCAGCAGGGTCCAGCACGTCTCGTAGACGCCGACGGCGACCCCGACGGCCGAGGCCGCGAGCAGCGCCCCCACCACGTTGCGCGTCCACTGGAGCGGGGGGAGCGGCCCGTCGTGGACGGGATCGCCCAGGGCCAGCCGCCGGGCCGGCACCGTCGCGATGAGGCACAGCACACCGGTGGCGAAGTAGGCCCATCCCAGGGAGCCCACCGACACCGTCACGCCGGCCACGGGACCCACCGCGAGCCCGAAGAGCTGGGCGGCGAAGATCCGTGACACCGCTCGCCCGCGCTCCTCTTCGGGATACAGCGCGGCGACCGCCGACAGCGAGGCGACCTCGATGGCGCCCGCGGCGGCGCCCTGCAGCATGCGCGTGAGGATGAAGACCGGTGCGCTGACCGGCAGCAGGTAGGTCATCGACGCCACGGCGTAGACGAGGAGGCTGGCGAGCAGAATCGTTCGGCGGCCGAAGCGGTCGACCAGATGTCCCAGGGCGAACTGCGTCGCCATGCCCGCGAGGAAGAACGCCGACATGATGATCCCGATCACCGCGGGCGTCCCCCCGCGGTGCTCGAGGAAGAGGGGGAGCAGGGGCAGTCCGAGTGAGGCGCCGAGCCACTGCAGGCCCACGATGAGCATCAGCCGACGCAGTGTTCGCTGGCGATCCACTTCGACCATGGGACGACCCTAGCGGCGCGGCGGCTCTGACCAGGACTGATGAGGGAACCTGGGGGTGCGAGCCCGCGGTGGTGATGCGACGCGCACGCACTGGGGCGTGGTGGCCGCGTCCCGACGGCGCGGAGCAACGCGCCCGGCGGGTGCGGCGTCGATGGTGCTGCCCGTCGAGGCCTCCGGTGCGCCACGGCTCGTCGGTTCGGGCCTGGCGCGAGCGCCCCGCCGGCCCGGGGCCCTGGGAGGTGGCGGGTAAGGTGGCACCGGAGGCAGCCATGGTTCGACACGTCGCGCCCCCGACGCCTCGTCAACTGGAGAGCGCGCGGGAGCTCATCGCACGGCACCTTCGTCCCACGCCGACGGTCTACGCGAACGTGCGCGGGCGCGAGATCTGTCTGAAGCTCGAAGGGCTCCAGGTGACCGGCTCGTTCAAGGTGCGCGGCGCCCTCAGCGCCGTCTCGGCAGCGCACCGGGACGACCCCTCGGGCGCGGTGGTGACGTCGTCAGCGGGCAACCACGGCCTCGGGGTCGCCTACGCGGCCACGATGCTCGGCGTCCCCGCCACCGTCGTGGTTCCGGCCAACGCGTCGGCGGCCAAGGTCCAGAAGCTGCGACAGTTCGACGTCGAGCTCGTCCAGGTGGGATCGAGCTACGACGACGCCCAGGCGTACGCCATGGACATGGCCGAGCGCCACAGCATCCGGTACATCTCCCCGTTCAACGACACCGACGTGATCGCCGGCCAGGCCACCGTCTTCTTGGAGATGATCGATCAGGCGCCCGAGCTCGAGCACGTGGTCGTGCCCGTCGGGGGCGGGGGGCTGATGGCGGGGACCATCCTGGCCCGCGACCTGGTCGGGCGCCAGGACGTGCGTCTGACTGGCGCGCAGCCCGAGGAGAGCGCCGCGCTCTACCACGTGCTGCGCGGCACCCCCATGGACGAGGTCGTCCACCACCCGACCATCGCCGACGGGCTGGCGGGGGGCGGGGACGACGGCGCCGTCACAAACGAGCTGGTCGAGCGCTACGGCATCCCCCTGGTGCTGGTGCCGGAGGTCGCGATCCGCCACGGCGTGCGCGAGGCGGCCGAGACCCTGGGCCTGGTGCTGGAGGGGTCGGCGACGACCGCCCTCGCGGCCATCACCTCGAATGTCGTGGGCGACGAGGACTCGCGCATCGGGATGCTGGCGACCGGTCGCAACATCGCGCGCGACCTCCTCATCGAGCTGCTCGGCACGATGTGAGCCGGGCGAACGCCTCACGGTAGGGTGACCCCATGGCCCGAACACAGCGCGTCGGAGCGGCTGTCCTGGCCGCGGTGGCTCTCGCTCTGACGACGACGGGGGTCGTCCTGGCGGCCACCGACAGCAACCCGAACCCGGGTGCGCGGGCCGTCGACCGCCTGGCCCTCAACGGCTATCCGCCGAAGACCGCCACGATCGCCATCAGCCTGGACGCGGGCGGCACGACGCTCAGTGGCACCGTGGGCATCGACTTCGTCCACGACGCAGCCCAGGCGTCGCTGAACCTGCCCCTCGGTGCCGCCGCCATCGGTGCGCAACTGGTCCTGACGCCCCACCATCTCTACATCGGCTCGAGCAACCTGACCGGCATCGTGGGCCGGCCGTGGCTGGCTGAGACCGTGCACACCCCGTCGCTCTACGACTGGTCCCTCGAGGCCACGCACCCGGACGTCTCGATGATCCAGGGCTACCAGAGCAGCTCCATCACCCATGCGCCCAACCTCACGACCTACCACTTCACCTACCTCGGGGCCCATCTTCCCGTGCCCGGCCTGCTGCGTTCCGTGGTGCCCTCGTCGGGCCGCGTCGACATTGCGATCTCGGTGGGCAGCCAGAACCAGTTCACCGGCGCGACCGTGGTCGCCACGTCGTCAACCGCGACGGCCTCGCTGTCGGTAACGGTCCTCGGCTACAACCAGCCGCTGCACATCGTCGGGCCGCCGCGCAGCCAGGTGCTGCCGCTGACGCCCGGCCTGGCCCACCGGATCCTGCGCGGCCTGTCGGGGATCACCCAACTCCTGGGGCCCGGTGCGTTCGGTGGCGGCGGGGCCACGGCGAGCTGAGTCCGCGGTTCCTCAGGACATCAGACGATCGACGACGGAACCCGCTCGGCTGGACCGTCCGCGCCGCTCCTGGCGGTCGGCCCAGGTCGCGGCCGCGAGGCCCGTGTTGATCCCCAGCCAACGCCAGGGCTCGGGTTCCCAGCGACGCCGCGGGAGGTCGACGAAGGGCAGGTCGGTGAACTCGGTGGACTGGTCGGGAGCCGTGATGGTGTCAGCCAGGGCCTGGGCGGCGACGCGGCTGAGGACGACCCCATCACCCGTGTAGCCCCCGGCCATCGCCAGGCCGGTGCGGCGGTCGTAGGCGACCCGCGGCGAGAGGTCGCGGGGCATCCCGAGAGGTCCGCCCCAGCGGTGGGTGATCGTCCCCGTGAAGGCGGGCAGCAGCTCGCGCAGTGCCGCCTCGAGCAGCCCGAAGACCTTGTCGACGTGGTCGAAGCGCGGCTCGATGACCGAGCCGAAGTGGTAGGGCGCGCCGCGTCCTCCGAACGCGATGCGGTCGTCGGCGGTTCGCTGGCCGTAGATCAGGAGGTTGCGGCCGTCATTGAAGGTCTCGCGACCGCCGAAGCCGACCTCCTCCCAGAATGCCGGCGCCAGGGGCTCGGTGGCGATCATGAGTGAGTAGATGGGTGCCAGGTCACGACGCAGGCCCGGGAGCGCTGCGGTGTAGCCCTCGGTGGCGCGCACCGCGACCGCGGCGTGGACGGTTCCCCCGACCGTGACCACCGTTGCCGGATGCCGACCCGAGCGCGCCAGGATCCGGGTGACTGCGGTTCCCTCGTAGATGCGTGCTCCGAGCGCCTCGACGGCTGCGGCAAGGCCCCGCACCAAGAGTGCGGGCTGCACGCGGGCACAGTGGCGCGTGTACAGCGCTCCGCGCCCAGCGGTCACCCGCGCGCGTGCGGACGCCTCGTCGCGATCCAGCCACACGACGTCATCGGGACCCGCACCCCAGCCGCGCGCCTCGTCCACCTCGGCGCGCAGGCGCTCCTCTTGGAAGGGGTTGCGCGCGAAGGTGAGGGTTCCGCCCTGGTGATAGTGCGCGTCGATGCCGTCAGCGCCCAGGGCCGCGCCGAGGTCGCCGACGGCGCGCCGCAGGATGGCTCCCACGCGAGCGCCGTCGCCCGGGCGCCGCCGCTCGAGGGCGGCCAGGCTCTGGGGATACAGGGCCGAGGCCCAGCCGCCGTTGCGTCCCGAAGCACCGAAGCCGCAGACCTCGCGCTCGAGGATCGCGATGCGCATCGCCGGGTCGCGGCGCAGGAGCTCGCGGGCAGTCCACAGACCCGTGAAGCCGCCACCCACGATCGCCACGTCGACGTCGAGGTGATTGGCCAGCGGTGGCCGGCGTGTCGAGGTGGACTCGAGCGCCGACCACCACAGGGAGTCGGTCTGGGGCATCAGAACGTGCGGCTGGCAGCTCCGCTGAACACCTCATGAAGGATGCCGACCATCAGGTCGATGTCGTCTCGGGTCGAGATGAGTGGCGGAGCCAACTGGACCACCGGATCACCGCGGTCGTCCGAGCGGCAGATCAGTCCCCGACGGAACATCTCGGGCGACACGTAGCCGCGCAGGAGGCGCTCGGCCTCGTCACCCGACCAGCTTCCCTTGGTCGCCTGGTCCTTGACCAGCTCGATCCCCCAGAAGTACCCGGTGCCGCGGACGTCGCCGACGATGGGGATGTCCCGCAGCGTGTTGAGCTGCTCTTCGAAGTAGGCCTGGTTGTCGCGCACGTTGTCGATGACGTGCTCGTTCTCCAGGATCTCGATGGACTTGAGCGCGATGGCGCACGAGACCGGGTGGCCCGCCCACGTGAAGCCGTGCGGGAACGTCGTGTCGTCGTGCTGGAAGGGCTCGGCGATGCGGTCGGACACGATCATGGCGCCCAGCGGTGCGTAGCCCGCCGTGATGCCCTTGGCCACCGTGATGATGTCGGGCACGTAGTCGTACTTGAACCCGCCGAACCACTCGCCGATGCGCCCGAACCCGCAGATCACCTCGTCGGAAACGAGGAGCACGCCGTAGCGGTCACAGATCTCGCGCACGCGCTGCCAGTATCCGGGGGGCGGGACGAAGCACCCACCGGCGTTCTGCACCGGCTCGAGGAACACTGCCGCGACGGTCTCGGGACCCTCGCGCACGATCGCCTCCTCGATCTGGTCGGCTGCCCAGGCGCCGAACGCCTCGTAGTCGTCGCCGTGGATCGGTGCCCGATAGAAGTTGGTCGCGGGAACCTTGATGGCACCAGGAACCAGGGGCTCGAACGGCTTGCGGTAGCCCTCCAGGGACGTGATGGTCAGTGCGCCCATGGTCGTTCCGTGGTAGGCCACGTCGCGGCTGATCACCTTGTACCGGTCCTGCTCACCGCGGAGGCGGTGGTACTGGCGGGCCAGCTTCCACGCGCTCTCGACGGCCTCGCCGCCGCCGGTGGTGAAGAAGACGCGGTTGAGGTCACCGGGCGTCAGGCTGGCGATCTTCTCGGCCAGCTCGATCGCCTTGGGGTGGGCGTACGTCCAAAGGGGGAAGAACGCCATGTCGCGGATCTGCTCGGCGGCCGCTTCGGCGATGTCGGCGCGCCCGTGGCCCAGGGCGTTGGTGAACAGCCCGGACAGCCCGTCGAAGTACTCGGTCCCGTTGGCGTCGTAGACGCGCGTCCCCTCGCCGCGCACCATGACCGGGATCTCCTCGGTGCTCGAGTACGCACCCATCCGCGACATCTGGAGCCAGAGGTTGCGGCGGGCCCGTTCCGAGAGCGCATGGCTCGGGCGTTTGGGATTATCGACGGCCATACCGTCGGAGATGATTTCATGCAGTGTCATTTGGTCCCCCAGTTGTAGGTCTGTTTGGAGAGCTTGAGATAGACGAACGTCTCGACCTCGGTGACCCCGGGGATGCTCCGGATCGAGTCGTTCAAGAGATGGAGCAGCGCGTCGTCGTCGACGGCGACGACTTCCGCGATGAGATCGAAGCTGCCAGCGGTCATGACGACGTAGTTCGCCTCGTCGATGGCCGCCACCTTCTCGGCCACCTGGCGCACGTCGCCGTGGACGCGGATCCCGACCAGCGCCTCGCGGCCGAAGCCCAGCTGCAGCGGGTCGGTGATGGCCACGATCTGCATGACGCCCAGGTCCCGGAGCCGCTGGACGCGACGCCGCACGCCGGCCTCCGAGAGCCCGACCTCCGCCGCGATGGTCCCGTAGGGGCGCCGACCGTCCTGCTGGAGGAGGTTGATGATCTCGCGGTCGATGGTGTCGAGGGCCGAGGCGCCGTTCGCTGATTCCATCGCTGACGGCGAGGCGCTCGCTGGCACCGCGCTGCGGCCACGCTTTACTCGGCTGGATTTCGGAGACGTAGCTGGCATCGAACACTCCCGGCTCTGGACCTGGAGACCAGGACCTCGGCTGCGGATATCGACAGTATAGCGGGTCTGCGTGACGGAATGCGTCAGAAATTTACTGAGTGGTGACTTATTTCATCAATAAGGGTTTGCGCGCACCCGCGCAATCTGGCAGAGTTGCGGTGAGTCAGAACGAGCTGGCATGAAGTCAAGGGGTGGGAATGCGGCAGTTGGCCAACTTCATCGGTGGGCAGTACGTGGCGCCGCGCAGCGGCCGGTACGCCACGCTGATCAATCCAGCGACCGGCGAGGCGTTCGCCGAGATGCCTCTGTCGGACGCCGAGGACATCGATGCGGCAGTGACGGTGGCCCAGCAGGCCTTCCTGTCGTGGCGCCGCGCGACACCCGCGGATCGCTCACTGGCTCTCATCCGCATCGCCGACGTCCTCGAGAGCCACGCCGACGAGCTGATCGCGCTGGAGTCCGAGAACACCGGCAAGATCCTCGCGCTGACGCGCAGTGACGAGATCCCGCCCATGCTCGATCAGATCCGCTTCTTCGCCGGCGCGGCCCGCGTGCTGGAGGGCCGCGGCGCCACCGAGTACATGTCGGGCATGACCAGCTACGTGCGGCGCGAGCCCATCGGGGTCTGCGGTGCGGTCACCCCGTGGAACTACCCGATGATGATGGCGGTGTGGAAGTGGGCACCGGCCATTGCCGCCGGGAACACGATGGTGCTCAAGCCCGGTGACTCCACGCCGGTGTCCACCTTGCGCATGGCCGAGCTCATGGCCGAGGTCCTGCCCGCCGGCGTGTTCAACGTCGTGTGCGGCGACCGCGACACCGGGAGGGCATTGGTGGAGCACCCGGTGCCGGCGATGGTGTCGGTGACGGGCTCGGTGCGCGCGGGCATGGAGGTGGCGGCCACGGCGTCGCGCTCGCTGAAGCGCACGCACCTGGAGCTGGGCGGCAAGGCCCCCGTGCTCGTCTTCGACGACGTGGACCTGGCCCCGGCCGTCGAGACGATCGCCACTGCGGGGTACTTCAATGCCGGCCAGGACTGCACGGCGGCGACGCGCGTCTTGGTGCAGTCCCGCGTCTACGGCGACTTCGTCGACGCCATGGCGGCCCAGGCGCAGGCCACGGTGATCGGGCTTCCCGACAACGCCGACGCCCTGCTCGGACCCGTGAACAACATCAACCAGCTGACGCGGGTCACGGGCTTCCTCGAGCGCGTGCCGGCGCACGCATCGATCGTGGCCGGGGGGTCCCAGGTCGGGGACGCGGGCTACTTCGTGTCTCCCACGGTCGTGGCCGACCTGCGCCAGGACGACGAGATGATCCAGAGCGAGATCTTCGGCCCGGTCATCACGGTCCAGAAGTTCGAGGACGAGGCGCAGGCGCTGGCCTACGCCAATGGCGTCGACTACGGACTGGCGTCCTCGGTGTGGACCACGAACCACGGGCGCGCCATGCGCCTGACCCGCGACCTCGACTTCGGCTGTGTCTGGGTCAACACGCACATCCCGCTCGTGGCCGAGATGCCCCACGGCGGGTTCAAGCGCTCGGGCTACGGCAAGGACCTCTCGGTCTACGGGTTCGAGGACTACACGCGCATCAAGCACGTGATGCACAACATCGAGGAGTGAGGGGTGCCGTTGCCGGAGCGAGCAGCCGTGCTAGGCAGTGCCGATGGTTCTGGCCCGGTGCGCCCGTTGCGCACCGGCTAGACAACATCTGAGGGGGGAGTGACACATGGCCCTGCGGGCAGAAGGCGAGACGGCAAGCCCGTCCGAGCCCAGTGAGCGGGTCGCGGGGAAAACGGCGCGTCCCGGGCGGGCGGGCCGGATCCTCGCCGTCGAGTCGGCCGACGTCGAGTTCGTGGGCATCACGAAGGAGTTCCACGAGCTCACCGCGGTCGACGACCTCAACTTGAAGGTCGAGGCGGGCGAGTTCTTCAGCCTGCTCGGGCCCTCCGGCTGCGGTAAGACGACCTCGTTGCGCATGCTGGGGGGATTCGAGGAGCCCACGCGCGGACGCATCCTCCTGGGCGGCCAGGACGTCACCAACCTCCCTCCGTACCGCCGTGACGTCAACACGGTGTTCCAGTCCTACGCGCTCTTCCCGCACCTCAACGTCTTCGAGAACGTGGCCTTCGGCCTCCGGCGCCGGCGCTTCGACCGCGCGGAGATCCGCCGCCGCGTGAGCCAGATGCTCGAGATCGTCGACCTGCCCAACTACGAGAAGCGCCAGTCATCCCAGCTCTCGGGCGGCCAGCAACAGCGGGTGGCGCTCGCGCGGGCGCTGGTCAACGAACCCAAGGTCCTCTTGCTCGACGAGCCGATGTCGGCACTCGACGCCAAACTGCGCCGGCAGATGCAGATCGAGCTCAAGCGCATCCAGGCCCAGGTGGGGATCACCTTCCTCTACGTGACCCACGACCAGGAGGAGGCGATGACCATGTCGAACCGCCTGGCCGTGATGTGGCACGGTCGCATCGAGGGCATGGGCAGCCCGAAGGACGTGTACGACAACCCGACGACCGAGTTCGTGGCGTCGTTCCTCGGAGCGTCGAACCTGCTGCCCGGCACGATCGAGTCGAGCGCCGCGGACGCGGTGACGATCGCCGTCGCGGGCGGCGCGACGATGCACGTGCCGCCCCAGCGGGTTTCGCGGCTCGAGTCGAGCAGCGACGTCAAGGTCGGGGTGCGGCCCGAGAAGATCGGATTCCTCGAGCAGGGCAACGACGTCCCGGCCTCCCACAACGCCATTGGTGGCCGCGTGGTGGTGTCCACGTTCACCGGCGTGGGCAACCAGTACATCGTGGAGACGGCGATCGGCGTGAGCATCACCGTCTACGCCCAGAACATCGGTCACCAGTCGGCGCCCCGCAGCGGGGACGAGGTCATCTTGACGTGGCCGATCGAGCACACCTTCACGGTGGCTCCACTGCCCACATCAGTTGAAATCAATGAAACAGAGGGGGATTAACCATGTCAGAGGAGTTCAGTCTGCTCGGGTCAGATGGATCGATCGATCCATCGTTCTGGCGCGGGCTTACCCAACAGCGCTTGTCACGGCGCAACGTGCTCAAGGCGGCGGGCGCCGGCGCCGGCGCGTCGCTGCTCTGGGGCGAGATGGCGGGCGCCAGCCTGCCGAACGCCAAGATCGGGACACCGACGTGGTGGAAGAAGCAAAAGGTCCACCACGTGGTCAACTTCGCCAACTGGCCGCTGTACATCGACGTCCTGAACGGCAAGCACCTGTCTTTGCTGGAGTTCACGAAGACGACGGGCATCAAGGTCAACTACTTCGAGGTCATCCAGGACAACGCGTCGTTCTACGCCAAGATCCGTCCGTCGCTGGGCGCGGGCCAGTACACGGGCTACGACATCGTCGTGATGACCAACAACAACCCCGAGCTCGGCTACCTGTTCCAGAACGGCTGGGTGGTGCCCCTGGACCACAAGCTCATGACGAACTTCAACCGGTACGCCGGGCCGCTGGTCAAGAACCCGTCGTGGGACCGGGGCAACAAGTACACGATGGCCTGGCAGTCGGGGTGGACGTCGGTCGCCTACAACGCCAAGCATGTGAAGAGTCCCGGTGACAGCATCCAGATCCTGTTCGACAAGAAGTACGCGGGCAAGGTCGGCATGCTCTCGGACCCCTTCGAGCTCGGGAGCGCGGGCTTGCTAGCCATCGGGGTCGAGCCGTTCTCGTCCAACGAGAGGGAGTGGGCGAAGGCGGCCAAGAAGCTCCAGCAGCAGCGCAGCGATGGCATCGTCCAGGCGTACTACGACCAGAGCTACATCCAGCACCTGAAGAACGGCGACACCATCGTCTCCCAGTGCTACTCGGGTGACATCTTCCAGGCCAACCTCAACAGCAAGTACAAGGACCTCACCTTGATGTATCCGAAGGAAGGCCTGATGCTGTGGACGGACAACATGTGCATCCCGATGTACGCCCAGAACCCGCTCGACGCGATGAAGCTGATGGACTTCTACTACAGCCCGATGTCCCAGGCCGTGGTCGAGTACTACAACGACTACATCTGCCCGGTGCCGAGCGCCCGCAAGCAGCTGTTGCACCCCACGGGTTGGGACATCGCGGCCCTGAAGAAGATGGCACCCTCGATCGGCCTGCCCACCTCGGTGACGGCCAAGGCGCCCACAGTCTTCCCCTCGGGGCGGCTGGTGTCGCTGTCGAAGAACTACTACCCCTTCAAGACGCAAGAAGAGATCAACACGTGGACGAACCTGTTCCTCCCGATCATTCAGGGGGCGTAGCCACCACACGTCGGCGGCCTCGGGTAGGTAGGGCGCTCGCGCCCTACCTCCTGAGCCTGCCGTCCGGGCTCTGGCTGCTCCTGCTGTTCGTGGTGCCACTGGCCTTCATGCTGTCGCTGTCGCTGAAGACCTGCAACCCCGCCACGGGAGCCTGCGTCATGACGTGGCACTGGGGCGAGTTCCCCAGTGAGATCAGCCTGTACCACCAAGAGTTCATCACCAGCCTGTACTTCGCGGCGGTGTCGACGGTCGTGGACCTCGTCGTCTCGTTCCCGATCGCCTACTGGATCGCGTTCTACGGCGGCCGGCGCAAGAACTTCTTCCTGCTGATGCTCCTGGTGCCGTTCTTCGTGTCCTTCGTGATCCGCACGATCGTGTGGGAGTTCGTCCTGGCCAACAACGGCGTGGTGCTGGGAACGCTCAAGCACCTCCATCTGCTGCCCTCGGGATTCCACGTGCTGGGGACCGGCTACGCGGTGATGGCGGGACTCGCCTACAACTACCTGCCCTTCACGGCGCTGCCGCTCTACGTGGCGCTGGAGCGGATCGACCGGCGGGTCCTCGAGGCGGCCTACGACCTCTACGCCACGCGGCGGGCCGGCTTCTTGCGGGTGATCCTGCCCCTGACGGTTCCGGGCATCTTCGCCGCGTTCCTGCTCACGTTCATCCCCATGTTCGGTGACTACGTGAACCAGGAGATCCTGGGCGGGACGTCGAACACGATGATCGGGACGGTCATCCAGAACCAGTTCCTCGTGAACTTCGACTTCGCGGGAGGGGCATCGCTGTCGGCAATCTTGCTGGTGATCGCGCTGGTCGGCATCTACGCCTACGCCCGATTGCTGGGATCGCGCACGATCGAGCAGTACCTGTGAGCGTCGTCACGTCGCCCGAGGCCGTCGCTCCACCCGACGCCGTCGCTCCGCGCCGGCGTCGGCGGTGGGGGCGGGCCCTCCTGCCCGTCTACTCGTGGCTGGTGATCGCGTACCTGGTGTTCCCGATCGTGATCATGATCATCTACAGCTTCAACAAGACGTTCGGGTCGATGCAGCTGGTCAGCTTCTCGTGGAACGGCTTCACCGACCAGTGGTTCAAGCAGTGGAGCGACATCCCGGGACTGACGCAGTCCTTCTGGCTGTCGATTCGCCTGGGCATCACGAGCACGCTCATCTCGACGGTGCTGGGCACGATGCTGGCCATGGCGCTCGTGCGCTACCGCCCGCCGCGCTTCCGCGGCAAGGCGGCGTTCGAGCAAGTCATCTTCTTGAACATCGCAGCGCCCGAGATCGTCCTGGGCGCGTCCCTGCTGGGCATGTTCGTCTCGCTCAACATCGGCCGCGGCTTCTTGACGCTGGTCCTGTCCCACGTCATGTTCTCGATCGCCTACGTCGCGGTGACCGTGCGCGCGCGGCTGGCCGGCTTCGACCGATCGCTCGAGGAGGCGGCTTACGACCTGGGAGCCAATCCCTGGACGACCTTCACCCGGGTCACCTTGCCCCTGATCATGCCGGGCGTCCTGGCCGGCGCCCTGATGGCGTTCGCCCTCTCGATCGACGACTTCGTGACGTCGAACTTCCTGAGCGGCTCGAGCGCACCGTTCCCCGTGTGGGTCTACGGTGTGACGCGCGTTGGCATCCCGCCCCAGGTGTTCGTCTTCGGTACGGCGATCTTTGCGGTCGGGATCGGTCTCGCGCTGACCAGCATCGTGCTGGCGAGGAAGAAGGTCTGAGGGACAGCGCGTCCCCAGAGAAATAGATGAGGAAACCATGAAGATTGGCGTGCCCAAGGAAATCAAGACGGACGAGAACCGGGTCGCCGTGACTGCGGCTGGCGTGCGGGAGTTCTCGCACGCGGGCCACCAGGTCCTGATCGAGCGGGGAGCCGGACTGGGCTCGGGCATCAAGGACGAGGACTTCGTCTCGGCGGGCGGCACCATCGTCGACGACGTCGACGACGTGTGGGCCGACAGCGACCTGGTCTTGAAGGTCAAGGAGCCGATCGCTGTCGAGTACCCGCGCCTGGCCGCGCGGGCGGGCCAGGTGCTCTTCACGTACCTGCACCTGGCGGCGTCGCGCGAGTGCACCGACGCCCTGATCCAGGGGGGCAACGTGGCGATCGCCTACGAGACCGTGCGGGTGAGCGACGGCTCGCTGCCGTTGCTGACCCCGATGAGCGAGGTGGCGGGCCGGATGGCGCCGCTCATGGGGGCGCACCACTTGATGCGGCCGGGCGGCGGTCGCGGCGCCCTGGTCAGCGGCGTGCCGGGCGTCCCGCCGGCCCGCGTGGCCGTGATCGGCGCCGGTGTGGCCGGCCTGGCGGCGGCGACGATCGCCGTGGGCCTGCACGCCGAGGTCACGATCCTCGACAAGAACCTCGACCGGCTGCGGGCGCTCGACCACCACTTCGACGGTCGGGTCCAGACGGTCGCCTCCTCGACGCTGGCGGTCGAGCAGGCCGTCGCTGCGGCCGATATCGTCGTCGGCGCGGTGCTGGTCGTGGGCGCCAAGGCGCCCAAGCTCGTCACCAACGCCATGGTGGCCGAGATGCGCGAGGGCTCGGTGCTGGTCGACATCTCGGTCGACCAGGGCGGGTGCTTCGAGGGGACGCATCCGACGACGCACTCGGACCCGGTCTTCGAGGTCAACGGCTCGATCTTCTACTGCGTGGCCAACATGCCCGGGGCGGTCCCGTCGACGTCGACGGCCGCGCTGGCCAATGCCACCTTGCCCTACGCGCTGGCCCTGGCCAACCACGGGTGGCGCGACGCGGTGCGCCACGACGCTGCACTGGCCGAGGGCGTCAACGTCGTCGACGGGAAGCTGACCTACGGTCCCGTGGCCGAGGCGCACGGCCTGGCGGCGACGGCGCTCGGCGACCTTCTGTAGGACGCGGCGGCGCCCCGGGAGTCCCGGGGCGCCGACGCTCTCATCGGGCTGCGGTAGTGCCGTAGGGGCAGTGGCGGCACCCCTGCTCACAGCAGGTTCCGCGAGCCTCGAGCCAGGAGCTCGTGAAGACGCGAAAACCCGTGTCGGGGTCGCGGTAGGTCGACGCGCCCCGCGCGACGGCTTCGGCGTGCGCCGCACGGATGCGGGCGTCGCGGGCCCCGGTCGGGCCGTCCGCGCCGCTCAGGGCATCTCCACGACGATGTGCCCGAAGCGGCCGGGCTGGCAGAACGCCTCGTAGGCACGAGCCGCTTCGGCGAGGGGGAATCCGTCGGCGACGGGGACCTGGAGCTCGCCTCGCGACCAGGGGCCCCCGAGATCGGTCGCCGCCGCGCGAACGGCCTCGGCCTTCTCGTCGTGCGAGCGCGAGCGCAGCGTGGATCCGGTGACGTGCAGGCGCTTCTGCATGACCGCGAGCAGGTCGACCTCGATCCGGGAGCCGCCGCCCACGCCGATCACCACCAAGCGACCGTGCAGGCCGAGCCGGCCGAGGGAGGTGGCCGCGGTGGCCGCCCCGACCAGCTCGAGCACGACGTCGACCGGGGCGATGTCGGCGAGCTCGTCGGCGAGGATCGTCTCGGCGGCACCCAGCGCACGCAGCGCGTCGTGGTGCGCGCGCGAGCGCGTCACGGCGATCGGGTGCGCCCCCAGCATCGCGCCGATCTGCACGGCCGCGGTTCCCACACCGCCCGCGGCCCCGGTGACGACCAGGCGCTCACCGCGGCGCAGCCCCGCCTGGGACACGAGGGCGTCGTGGGCCGTGACGAACGCCTCGGCGAAGGCGCCCGCGGCGCGCAGGTCCGCACCCTCGGGCACGGCGAGGAGATGGGCGGCCGGGACCAGGGCCGCGGTGGCCTGGCCGCCACCGCCCACGATCGCGCACACGCGACGGCCCCGCCAACCCTCGGCGCCCGGTCCCGTCGCGTCGACGGTGCCGGCGAGCTCGAGGCCCGGGATGTCGGGTGGCCAGCCGGCGGGGGCGGGGTAGTGTCCGGCCAGCTGGAGGAGGTCGGCCGCGTTGAGGCCGGCCGCGGCGACCCGGACGCGCACCTCACCGGGGCCCGGCGCGGGCTCGGGGCGCTCGGCGATCTCGAGTCGACCCTCGGTGATCACGGCGGCGAGCACGCCGGAAGCCTACGGCGGCCCGCGCGGGCGTCGGCCGCTCCCGCTAACGTCCCCCCATGACGATCCTCGACACTCCGGTCCACACCCTGGCGGGCCAGCCGCTCTCCTTGCGGGAGGTTCCCGCCCGCGCGTTGCTGGTGGTGAACGTTGCCTCCCAGTGCGGACTCACCCCGCAGTACGAGGGCCTCGAAGAGCTCCAGCGTCACTACGGCCCCCGGGGCCTGTCGGTGGTGGGCTTCCCCTGCAACCAGTTCGGCGCACAGGAGCCCGGCTCGCCCGAGGAGATTGCCACGTTCTGCTCGACGACGTACGGCGTGACCTTCCCGATGTTCGAGAAGATCGAGGTCAACGGTGACGGGCGACACCCGATCTACCAGGTCCTCGTCGAGGCTCCCGACACCGAGGGCTACACCGGGGACATCCGGTGGAACTTCGAGAAGTTCCTCGTCGTCGACGATGCCGTCGTGGCGCGCTTCGCGCCGACGGTCACCCCCGAGGACCCCCGCCTGGTGGAGGCGGTCGAGGCCTCGCTGGCCTAGGCCGGGATCCGGCGACGCAGGCCGACGGCGACGGGGACGAAGCCGGCCTCGACCCAGAAGCGGTGGGCCGGGCGATTCGCGGTGCGCCACGTCGCGTCGAGGACGGCGGCGTGCTCGCGCCGGGCCGCGTAGGCGACAAGGGAGCGAGCCAGCCCGCGTCGCCGGTGCGGCGCTGCGACCGCCAGCGCGCTCAGGTGCACCGTTCCGGGGGGGATGCCCAGGGTGCGGGGGTACTCGATCGCCAGGCACTGGGCGACGACGCGGCCCCGGCTCTCGGCGACGTACCAGTGCCCGGGCGCCTCGGTGTCGTCGTCATCGTCCGCGGGAGGCCGAAAGACCGGTGCGGACTCCTCGGCCTCGTCGACCAGCGCGGAGAGTCGCGCAGCCTCCTCCGGGTCCCAGCGCGCGCGCCGCAGGCGGTAGCCCGCGGGCGCCTCGACGGGTGAGAGCGGCGCCGCGCGCGCACCGCGGCGCAGCTCGCGGGCGAATCCGAGCTCGGCCCACGCCTCGGTCCAGTCCGGGACGTCGAAGGACCACGCCACGTGGTCGCGCACCCCGTCGGCGAGCCACTCGGGGGCCGCGCCCGCGTACAGGGTCGCGAGGTCGTCGACGTCGTCGCAGGACCAGGCGTCGGGACTGATCCAGGCCTCCGTGCGCGATCCTCTGGGGACGAGGGAGGCGGTGAGGTGCCCGACGATGGCACCGTCGCGCCGGGCGACCCAGACGTGAGCGCCGTCGAGGGCCTGGATGACGCGTGCGGTGTCGATCGCGGCGTCCACGTGGGCGAGGTTCTCGGCCGCCGTGGCGAACGTGGTGGCGACGCGCGAGGCCACTTCCACCAGGTCCTCTCGTCGAGCTCGCGCCACCTGCGCCACGGTCTCACGGTAGGCCTGTGCCAGAGTGGGCGGATGACGCTGCGGGCCACCATCTTCGACCTCGACGGGCTCCTCGTGGACTCCGAGACCCTGTGGCACCGGGCGGAGGTCGAGATCCTGGGTGCGCGGGGCGTCCCGGTGACCGAGCACGAGGACCGTGCCACCAAGGGCATGTTCGTGGAGGAGGTCGTGCGCTACTGGCACGGCCGCTACCCGTGGTCGCCGCCGGCCCTCGATGACGTGGTGGCCCAGCTGCTGACCCGCGTGGGCGACCTGGTCGAGCAGAGCGGCCGCATGCTGCCCGGCGCCGAGCGGGCCCTCGACCTGGCCAGCGAGCGCGGACCGATCGCCCTGGCCAGCTCGACACCGATGGCGCTGATCGAGAGGGTGCTCGACCACTTCGACCTGCGGGACCGCTTCGCGGTGATCCGGTCGGCCGAGGACGAGCCCTTCGGCAAGCCGCATCCGGGCGTGTTCCTCAGCGCGGCCAGCGACCTCGACGTCGACCCGCCGGTCTGCCTCGTCCTCGAAGACTCGGCCGCGGGCGTGATCGCGGCCAAGGCCGCCCGGATGGCGGTCGTCGCGGTGCCGGTGGCCGCCGAGCGCAACCAGGCCCCTTTCGCATTGGCCGACTTGCGGCTCGACTCCCTGGTCGATCTCTCGTCGACCTGGCTCGACCAGCGCTTCGCGCCGGCGGGACCGTCGACCCTCGCCTAGGAGGGCCAGACCAGGGCCCAGGTGCCCCAGTGAGGCGTCGGAGGTCGCTGAGTACCATGGGTGAACTGTTTGCGGAGGGTCAAGGTGTTCGAGCCGGTCAGCGCTGAGCTGGATTTCGCGTCGCTGGAAGAGGATCAGTTGGCGCGCTGGAAGGAGCACGACGTCTTCGCGCGCTCGATGGAGCAGCGCGCGAGTGCGGATCCCTGGGTGTTCTACGAGGGTCCGCCGACCGCCAACGGCATGCCGGGCCTCCACCACGTCTGGGCCCGGGTGTACAAGGACCTGTTCTGCCGGTACCAGACCATGCGGGGACGGCGTGTCGACCGGCGGGCCGGATGGGACACCCACGGGCTACCCGTCGAGGTGCAAGTGGAGAAGCAGCTCGGGATCAGCGGCAAGCGCGACATCGTCGAGAAGATCGGTGTCGCCGAGTTCGTGCGCCAGTGCCGCGCGTCGGTGATGACCTACGTGGGCGAGTTCGAGCGCCTGACCGAGCGCATCGGCTACTGGACCGACATGGAGCACGCCTACTTCACCTTCAACCCGAGCTACGTGGACTCGGTGTGGTGGCAGCTGCGCCAGCTGTTCGACCGGGAACTCCTCTACGAGGACTTGAAGGTCGTGCCCTACTGCCCCCGCTGCGGCACCGCGCTGTCCAGCCACGAGCTCGGACAGCCCGACGTCTATCGCGACGAGGTGGACGAGAGCGCGACCGTGCGCCTCGAGGTGACTGACGCGGCCGAGCACGGGCTCAGCACGGTGCGCTCGCTGCTCGTGTGGACGACCACGCCGTGGACGCTCCCGTCCAACGTCGCCGTGGCCGTCAACCCCGAGATCACCTACGCCGTGGTCGACGGGCAGGTGCTGGCCGCGGACCTGGTCGAGGCCGTCCTGGGGGACGTCGAGGTGACCGAGACCCTGCCCGGTGCGGCCCTCGTGGGCTTGCACTACCGCCGTCCCTTCGACGTCGTGGCGCTGCCCGAGGGCGTCGACGCGTGCTACGTCGTGGCGGCGTCCTACGTCACCACCGAGGAGGGGACGGGCCTGGTGCACCAGGCTCCCGCCTTCGGTGAGATCGACCGCGTCGTCGCGCGCGAGCACGGCCTGCCGACGGTGAACCCCGTCGGCCCCGACGGCACGTTCACCGCCGCGGCCGGCTGGCTGGCCGGTCGCCCCGTGCGCGAGGCCAACCACGACATCAACGACGAGCTCGAGCGCCGCGGCCTGCTGGTGCGCCGGGAGGACTACGTCCACGCGCTGCCGCACTGCTGGCGCTGCGGGACCATCCTCATCTACTGGGGCAAGCCCAGCTGGTACATCGCGACCACCCGGCTCAAGGACCTCATGATGTTCGAGAACAGCCAGGTGGACTGGCACCCGGCGCACATCCGCGACGGGCGCTTCGGCGAGTGGCTGGCCAACAACGTCGACTGGGCGCTGTCGCGCGACCGCTTCTGGGGAACGCCCCTGCCGGTGTGGCGTTGCGGCCAGGGCCACGTGACGTGCGTGGGCTCGCGCGCCGAGCTCGGCGAGCTCGCGGGCCGCGACCCGGACACGATCGAGCCCCACCGTCCCGACATCGACGAGGTCACCTTCGCCTGCCCGAGCTGCGGGGAGCTCGCGCAGCGCGTCGAGCCCGTGATCGACGCCTGGTTCGACTCGGGCGCCATGCCCTCGGCGCAGGTGGGCTACCCGCTGGCGCCCGGCTCGACCGAGGCGCGCCAGTTCCCGGCCGACCTCGTCGCCGAGGCGATTGACCAGACGCGGGGCTGGTTCTACTCGCTCCTCGCGGTCAACACGTTGGTGTTCGGCCACAGCCCGTACCGCCACGTCCTGTGCCTGGGCCACATCGTGGACGCCCAGGGGCGCAAGATGAGCAAGTCGGTGGGCAACGTCATCGACCCCTGGACGGTGCTGAGCACGCGGGGCGCCGATGCGCTGCGGTGGTGGATGTTCTCCCAGGGGTCGCCGTGGACGTCGACGCGGGCCAGCCTCGAGGCCATCGACCTGGCGATGCGCGAGATGCTGGGCACGCTGTGGAACACGGTTAGCTTCTTCACGACCTACGCCTCGCTCAACGCCTTCGACCCCGCCGACCCCGAAATCCCGCCCGCGGCCGAGCGTCCCGCCCTGGACCGCTGGATCCTCTCGCGCCTCGAGGGGCTCACCGCGACTTTGACCACGGCGCTCGACGGCTACGAGCCGCTGCCCGGGACCGACGCCCTGCGCGCCTTCGTCGACGACCTGTCGAACTGGTACGTGCGCCGGAGCCGCCGCCGCTTCTGGCGCACCGACGCCAGCGCCCCGCGCAGCGACTCGCTGGCGGCTCACGCGACGATGCTCGAGGTGCTCCAGCGTCTCGCCTTGCTGCTCGCCCCGGTCACGCCCTTCCTGGCCGACCGTCTCTACCACCTGGTCAACGACGTTCCGGCCGAGGACTCGGTGCACCTCCAGGACTGGCCGGGTGCGATCCACGACGTGGACCCCGTGCTGGAGGCCGAGATGTCGATGGCGCGCCACCTCACGTCGCTCGGTCGCGCGGGCCGGGCCGAAGCAGGAGTGAAGGTGCGCCAGCCGCTGCGCCGCGCGCTCGTCTTCCTGCCCGTCGACGCGGCACGGCCCCCCGCGGGTGTTGTGGAGGACGAGCTGAACGTCGATCTCCTCGAGTTCCGACCCGATCCCGGCGATGTCCTGACCTTCGAGCTGGTGCCGCGGTTCGCCGTCTTGGGGCCCCGACTGGGCGACGCCGTCAAGGAGTTGCGCGGCGCTCTCGCCCGGATCGACACCACGGCGGCCGCTGACGTCTTGGAGTCCGGCGGGCGCATCAGCGTCGCCCTCGCTGGCACGACCGTCGATCTGGGGCTCGAGGAGCTCGAGCTGCGGGTGCGCAGCCAGGGAGGCTTCGCGGTGTCGCGCGACGGGACCGCGGTGGTGGCACTGGACCTCGAGATCGACGACGACCTGCGCCGCCGCGGGCTGTTGCGCGACGTCGTGCGCCAGGTGCAGGACCTGCGCAAGGGTCAGGGGTTCGACATCGCCGACCGCATCGAGCTGTGGGTGACCGGGCTCTCCGACATCGCCGAGGACTGGCCCGTGCTGGCCCGTGAGGTGCTCGCGACGGCGGTGCACGACGGTGCGGGCGAGGGCGAGGGGTTCGCGCTGGACCTGGACGGTCGTGACGCGCGGGTCTGGCTGCGCGTCAGCTCGCGTTGAGCGTGCCCAGCAGCTGAAGCAGCTGGGCGCGCTGGGCGGCGTCGAGACGCTGGGCGAGCCGCGAGTCGAGGATCTCGATGTGGACGACCTTGGACTGGGCGAGGCGTTCACGCCCCGCATCCGTGAGGGCCACGTGGATGGCCCGGCGGTCGGACGGGCACAGCTGGCGCGCGACGAGTCCCGCCTCCTCGAGGCGGTCGACGAGTCGCGTGGTGCCGCCCGAGGAGTGGACGATCGCGTCGGCGACCTCGGTCATCCGCAGATGTCCCTCCTCGGCCTCCTCGAGGCGCAGCATGACTTCGAACCAGGCCAGAGGCACGGCTCCGCGCGCCTCCATCTCGAGGTCCAGGTCCCGGGCCAGGCGGGCCGTCGTCTCCCACAGGAGGGCGAAGAGCACGACGCGCTCGTCGCGGGCGCACGATCCAAGGTCCGTTGTCACATATCTATTGTAGCAACAGTAAAATCTTTTGCAACTATTGCTTGACGAGTAGTTTGCAAAGCAAGTATACTGGGAATCACTCAGACAACAAGGAGCAACCATGACCAGCACCGCAGCGGAAGTTCGCAACGTGAACCTTCCCGAGCCCGGTACCTACACCGTCGACGCCGTCCACTCGTCGATCGGCTTCGTCGCCCGTCACCTCGTCGCTGCGAAGGTCCGCGGGAACTTCACGCAGTTCGCCGGGACGATCACCGTCGGCGAGACGCTCGAGACGACGTCCGTCGAGGCGACAGTCGAGGCCGCCAGCATCACGACCAACAACGAGATGCGCGACAACCACGTGCGCAGCGCGGACTTCCTCGACCTGGAGAACCACCCCCAGTTCACCCTGAAGTCGACGCGCCTGACCTCCAAGGGCGGGAACGACTTCGAGCTCGTGGCCGACCTGACCATTCGCGGCATCACCAAGTCGGTGACCTTCGACCTCGAGTACTTGGGCACCAACCCCGGCATGGCCGCGGGCGTGACGGTGGCCGGCTTCGAGGCGACTGCCACCATCGACCGGCGCGACTTCGACGTCAAGTGGGACGCCGCTCTCGAGAACGGCAGCCTCGTCGTGGGCAACCGCGTGACCCTGGAGCTGTCGGTGGAGGCCACCAAGCAGGACTGACCTGGCCAGCACCGAACGCCACGAAGGGCGGGGCGCACGCCCCGCCCTTCGTGGCGTTCGGGAGCGAAACGGTGGCTGCTCGGGCGCCTGGCAGACTTGTCCCATGCCTTTCATCTCCACCAACCCGGCCACGGGCGAGATCCTCGCCGAGTACCCCGTCACCACTGCGGCCGAGCTCGAGGAGCGCCTGGAGACCGCCGGGGCCGCCTTCGGGACCTGGCGCGCCACGCCGATCGCGGACCGCGCCCTCGTCATGACCCGCGCCGCCGAGCTCATCGAGAGCGAGATCCCCGTGATCGGCGAGATGCTCACGCGCGAGATGGGCAAGACCTTCGCGGCCGCTAAGGGCGAGGCGTCCAAGTGCGCCCTGGCGATGCGCTACTTCGCGGAGAACGCCGCGCGCTTCCTCGCCCCCGAGGCGGTCGAGGCCGGCGGACGCCGCAGCGGGGTCCGCTTCGACCCCCTCGGGCCGATCCTGGCCATCATGCCCTGGAACTTCCCCCTCTGGCAGGTCGTGCGCTTCGGCGTCCCGACGATCATGGCCGGCAACGTGGTGCTCCTCAAGCACGCGCCCAACGTCCCCACCAGCGCGCTGTTCCTCGAGGACCTCTTCAAGCGCGCCGGATTCCCCACGGGCGTGCTGACGAACCTCTTCGTGGAGGTCGACACCGTCGCCGCGCTGATCGGCGACCCTCGCGTGGCCGGCGTCACGCTCACCGGCTCGGAGCGGGCCGGCCGCTCGGTCGCCAGCCTGGCCGGCGCCCACTTGAAGAAGTGCGTGCTGGAGCTCGGCGGATCGGACCCCTTCATCGTGGCCGGGCACGCCGACCTCGACCTGGCGGTCAACCAGGCGGTCGTCGGGCGTATCCAGAACAACGGGCAGGCCTGCATCGCAGCCAAGCGCTTCATCGTCGTGCGCGAGCGCGCCGACGAGTTCGTCGACCGCTTCGCGGCGGCGATGGCGGCCGTGCGCACGGGTGACCCGATGGATCCGGAGGTCGAGCTCGGTCCGCTGGTCTCGCGCCCCCAGCTCGACCAATTGGCGCAGCAGGTCGCCTCATCGGTCGCCGCGGGCGCGGTCGTGCGCACCGGCGGCGCGGTCCTGGACCGGCCGGGGTTCTTCTACGCGCCCACGGTGCTGAGCGATGTCCCGGCCGACTCGCGGGCTGGCTGCGAGGAGCTCTTCGGCCCGGTCGCGACCGTGAGCGTCGCCGACGACCTGGAGCACGCCATCGCGGTCGCCAACGACTCGCCGTGGGGACTGGGTGGGACGATCTGGTCCACCGACGACGCCGAGATCGACCGCGCGATCGCGGAGCTCGAGTGCGGCGTCGTCTTCGCCAATGGCATCGTCGCCTCCATGCCCGAGCTGCCCTTTGGTGGTACCAAGAACTCGGGGTTCGGGCGCGAGCTGTCGGTCTGGGGCGTTCGCGAGTTCACCAACGTCAAGTCCTTCCACGTGTCATGACCTCGGCCTACCTCGACTACGCCGCCTCGGCGCCGCGCCGCGACGACGTCTACGCGGCCATGGAGCCCTGGCTGCACGGCGTGGTGGGGAACCCCTCGGGGGCCCACAGCGAGGCCCGCCGGGCCGCGCGGGCGCTCGAGGAGGCGCGCGACGAGGTGGCCGAGCTGGTCGGGTCTCCTCCGGGCGGCGTGGTGTTCACCGGCGGCGGGACCGAGTCGTGCCACCTGGCGGTGGCCGGGGTCGCGCGCGAGTGGGTGGCCCGCAAGGGGCGCGCGCACGTCGTGGTGTCGGCCATCGAGCACCACGCGGTGCTCGACTCGGCGCACGCACTGGCCGCGCAGTCCAGCGCGGTGCAAGTCACCGAGAGCCCCGTCGGATCCGATGGCGTGGTCGACGCCGACGCGCTGGCGGGTCTGCTGGGGATCTCGACGGCCCTGGTCAGCGTGATGACCGCCAACAACGAGACGGGAGTCGTCGAGCCCATCGCGCAGCTCGCGGCCCGGGTGCACGCGGAGTCGGCCGCGGTGTTCCACACCGATGCGGTGGCCGCGGCACCGTGGCTCGATCTGCGCACCGCGACCGCCGGGGCCGACCTGGTCTCCCTGTGCGCCCACAAGCTGGGCGGCCCGGTCAACAGTGGCGCGCTCGTGATGCGCCGGCCCGTCGACCTGACCGCGGTCAGCCCGGGCGGGGGTCAGGAGCGTGGCCGCCGGGGTGGCACCGTGGACGTGGCCGCCGCGGTGGGGCTCGCCGCCGCGCTGCGCGCGCACGATCGCGAACGCCACGAGGTCACCGCTCGCGTGCGGGGCCTGCGCGACCGGCTCGAGCGGGCCGTGGCGGTCCTGCCCGGCTGCCAGGTGACGGCTGCGGGTGCCGAACGCCTGGCGGGCACCTCCCACCTGACCTTCGACGCGCTGGCCGCCGACGAGCTCGTCTTCCTGCTCGACGAGGCGGGGGTGTGTGCCTCGGCGGGCGCCGCCTGCTCCAGCGGGGCGACGGCCGCCAGCCACGTGCTCGTGGCGATGGGGATGGACGCCGCACGCGCGGGAGGATCGGTGCGCCTGACCCTGGGCTTCGCCACGACGCCGGCCGAGGTCGACCAGGCCATCGACGCCCTGGGCTGGGCCGTGGGTCGCCTGCGGGCTGGCTGAGCGCTTTCGCAGGCTGCAGGGCCGGTCCCGACTGGCAGACTGGCGCCATGCGGGTGCTCGTGGCGATGAGTGGGGGAGTCGACTCCTCGGTTGCCGCAGCGCTGCTGCGCGACCAGGGCCACGACGTCGTGGGAGCGACCCTGAAGCTCTGGGGCGGCGCTGGCGACTCGGGGTGCTGCTCGGTCGCAGACGTGGAGGATGCCCGTCGCGTGGCCCAGGTGCTCGGGATCGAGCACCACGTGTTCTCCTACACCGAGGAGTTCCGCGCGCGGGTGGTCGAGCCCTACGTGCGGGCGCACGCCGGGGGGCGCACGCCGAATCCGTGCATCGACTGCAACCGCTACGTGAAGTTCGACCTGCTGGCCGAGCGGGCGCAGCGTCTGGGCTTCGACGCCTTGGCGACGGGCCACTACGCGCGGATCGTGACCCGCCACGGCGCGCCAGCCCTCGGCCGCGGCGTCGACGCCGCCAAGGACCAGAGCTACGTCCTGGCCTACCTGACGAGCGAGATCCTGGACTTCCTCGCCCTGCCTCTCGGCGAGATGCACAAGACCGAGGTGCGCGCCCGGGCTGCCGCCGCTGGGCTGCGCACCTGGGACAAGCCGGACAGCCAGGACGTGTGCTTCATCGAGTCCTCCACTGGTCGCGCCGGATTCCTGGGCCGGCAGCTCGAGATGACCCCGGCCACCATCGTCGACCGCGACTCGGGAGACGTCCTCGGTCAGGTGGACGCCGCCGAGCTGGTGACGGTCGGCCAGCGCCGCCACGTTCCCTCGCCCGACGGCGAGCGGCGCTACGTGACCCGTGTCGACCTGGAGCGCCGGCGGGTCGAGGTGTCGACCCTGGCCGGTGCCCTGCGCACGCGCGTCGACCTGGTGCCGAGCAGCGTGAGCGGCGTCGGCGAGCCGCTGCACGACGGGCCCGTCTGGGTCCAGGTCAGCGCGCACGCCCGGCCCCAGCCCGGTCATCTGCGGCTCCACGACGACTGGGTCGTCGAGCTGGCGGCGCCCGCGCGACCGGTGGCACCCGGTCAGACGGTCGTCTTCTACCACCACGACGACCCCGACGTGGTCGCCGGCGCGGCCCTGGTGGCACTCTCGTGACGACGGCGGGCGAGCGGGCGGCGTGGCTACGCGCCGAGCTCGACCGCCTGGCCCGGGCGTACTACACGGGGCCCGCCCCCGAGGTCCCCGACGCGGACTACGACGCCCTGGTCCGCGAGCTCTCCCAGCTCGAGGAGGCGCATCCCGACCTGGTGAGCGAGCAGTCACCCACGAGGCGCGTGGGCGCGGCCCCCGACGCTGCCTTCTCGCCGGTCGCGCATCTCGAGCCCATGCTCAGCCTCGACAACGCCTTCAGCGACGAGGAGCTGCGCGCCTGGGCGGACCGGCTGACGCGCGCGGGGGCGAACGCCCTCGACCTGGCCTACGTCGTCGAGCCCAAGATCGACGGCCTGGCCCTGGCCCTGACCTACGAGGAGGGGCGACTGGCGCGGGCCGGCACGCGGGGCGACGGACGAGTGGGCGAGGACGTCACCGCCAACGTCCGCACCGTGGCGAGCGTGCCGGCGGCGCTGACCGCAGCGACCGGACGCCTGGAGGTGCGCGGGGAGGTCTATCTCGCCAAGGAGGACTTTGCCGCCATGAACGAGCGGCAGCTGAGGGCGGGCGAGCGCACCTTCGCCAACCCGCGCAACGCCGCCGCCGGGAGCCTGCGCCAGAAGGACCCGGCCGTGACTGCGGGGCGGCCGCTGTCGTTCCTCGCCTACCAGATCGTGGGCGCAGGGCCCGCCGGGGTCTCGCGCAGCCAGCACGAGGTCCTCGCCGCCCTGCGCGACTGGGGCTTCACGGTCGCCGCGTCGGCCCAGCGCGTGGAGGGGCTCGACGCGATGCTGCGCGCGGTCGCGTGGTTCGAGGAGCACCGCCACGACCTGCCCTACGACGTCGACGGGGTGGTCATCAAGGTCGATGACTTCTCCGTGCACGAGCGCGTGGGGGCCACGTCGCGTGCGCCGCGCTGGGCCATCGCGCGCAAGTTCCCGCCCGAGGAGCGAACGACCCGGTTGCGCGCGATCGAGGTGTCGATCGGGCGCACCGGTCGCGCGACGCCCTACGCGGTGCTCGAGCCGGTCAGCGTCGCGGGCTCGACCGTCTCGATGGCGACGCTGCACAACGCCGACCAGGTGCGCCTCAAGGATGTGCGACCCGGTGACCTGGTCATCGTGCGCAAGGCCGGCGACGTGATCCCCGAGGTCGTGGCCGCCGTCAGCGAGCCCGGACGTCCGCGTTCGGCCCCCTGGGAGTTCCCCACGTCGTGCCCGGTGTGCGGGTCGGCGCTCGAGCGGCGCGAGGAGGAGCGCGACCACTACTGCACGAACCCGTCGTGCCCGGCCCGCCAGCTCCAGCAGATGAGCCACTTCGCGTCGCGTTCCGCCATGGACATCGAGGGACTCGGCGAACAGCGGGTGGGTCAGCTGCTCGGCCTCGCCGTCGTGGCCGACGTCGCCGACCTGTTCGCGCTCACGGTGGATGACCTCGCACCCCTGGAGGGATTCGGGGAGGTCTCGGCGGCAGCGCTCGTGCGGGCGATCGATGCCGCCCGACACCGCCCGCTGCACCGGCTGCTGGTCGCGCTCGGCATCCGTCACGTCGGCCCGGTGGCCGCACGCATCCTGGCGCAACGATTCGGCACCTGGGACCGGCTCGTCGCGGCGCCCCTCGACGAGCTCGAGGAGTTGTCGGGGATCGGTCCGGTCGTCGCTGCGTCCGTCCGCCAGTTCGTCGAGGACCCCGAGAACCGCCAGCTGCTCGAGCGCCTGGTGCGCGCCGGCGTCGAGACGCGTGAGGGGGAGGCCGGGGCCACCGAGGCCGTGCTGGCTGGCCGGTCGGTGGTGGTGACGGGTGCCGTTCCCGGATACACGCGCGAGGAGGCCGAAGCCGCCATCGTCGAGCGGGGCGGAACGGCAGCGGGTGCCGTGTCGCGGCGCACGTACTGCGTCGTGGTCGGTGACGCTCCGGGAGCGGCCAAGCTGCGGCGTGCCCAGGAGTTGGGGATCCCGGTCATCCCCGCCGCGCAGTTCTCCGAACTGCTCGACACGGGGACGTGGACGCCCCTCCTGGAGGGTTCCGAGGCCTAGCGGCGGACTTCGTGCCCGAGCCGGGGCGGGCCCGTGCTCTAGGGTGAAGGTGCGATGGCGAGTTTTCGGTACGCACCCGGACATGAGGTCGTAGGGCGATACCGAATCCTCGACACCATCGGCGTGGGCGGCACGTCCGAGGTCTATCTGGCCCAGGATCTGACCCTCGACCGGCGGGTGGCGCTCAAGACTCTGCGGCCGGACCTGGCCGAGCACGAGGACGTCCGGCGGGCGTTTCGCACGCAGATCATCCGTGCGGCGACCCTCAGCCACCCCCATATCGTCCGCGTCTTCGACGGCGGCCAGGAGTCCGGCACCATCTTCATGGTCACCGAGTACCTCGGCGACGGCTCGCTCGAGGATCGGCTCGCGGCCGGCGAGCTGCTCAGCGTCGAGGACGCCGCCCGCCTCGGCCGTGACGTCGCGGGCGCGCTGGACTACATGCACGGACATCAGGTGACCCACGGGGGACTGAGTCCGCGCAAGATCCTGGTCGACGAGCTGGGACGCGTGCGCGTCTCCGACGTGGCCCTCGTCGGGCTGCGCGCGATGCACCGCCAGCGCTACACCGTGCACGACCTGCGCTACCTCAGTCCCGAGCAGGTGCGCGGCGAGCCTCCCCTTCCCGCCACCGACGTGTACGCCCTGGCGCTGATTCTGGCCGAGGCCGTGACGGGTGCGCCACCTTTCGATGCCTCCACCATGGAGGCGTCCGCGCAGGCGCGTCTCGCCTCGCCGCTGCCACCGCACCCCGAGCTCGGGGCACTCGACATGGTGTTGGCGCAGGCCTCGGTGCCCGACCCCCTCCAGCGGCTGGACGCCGCGGCGATGGCCAGCCGTCTGGGCGCGGCAACGCTGGACGAGTCTCCCGTCGAGCTGGTCGCCCGGCGCGGCGCCGTGCCCGTCCTGCACCAGGTCCCGCCGATGGCGCCACGGGCGTCGATCGGCTTTCGCGCCCCCTCGCCCCGGGAGCTCGCGGGGCGAGAAACCGACCCGAACCAGGACTTCGAGAGCGCCGACGCCGCACCGGGGGCTTGGATGCCCTCGGGGCGCGGCCCGAGCGATCCGTACCCCGTCGTGCCGCCGCCGCGCCGCCGCCGCACGGCCACGGTGGTCGCGGCCGTCGTGATCCTGGTGGTCGCGGCCGGCGTCGCGTGGTGGTTCGGGCTGTTCAGCTCGCACCAGACCGTTCCTCGCCTCGAGGGCCTGACGGTGGCCCAGGCGACGTCGCAGCTGACTGCCGACGGCTTCACCGTGAGCGTCACGCGCCACGTGGCCTCCGCGTCGGTCGCGCGCGGTGCCATCATCAGCCAGTCGCCCGCCGCGGGGGTCTCGGCCGGCTCGGGTCAGGTGATCTCGGTCACCGTCTCGAGCGGTGGGGCCGTCGTGTCGCTGCCGGGTGTCACCGGAGAGAGCTGCGCTGCCGCGCAGAGCGCACTGCGCCGCGTGGACGTGAAGGGCGCGTGCCCGGCCTCGGCCGCTGTCGTGTCGACGTTGCCCGCCGGCCAGGTGGTCGAGACGCGCTACCACGGCGTGACCGACCCGAGCAGCGCTCCCCGGGGAGCGACGATCACGCTGGTCCTGAGCAGCGGTCCCTCGGGCGCGGCCACCACGACGACGAGCCCGGCAACCACCACGCCGGCCGCGACGTCCACCACCGTCGCGGGGACGACGGCGACCATCGCGGGCCAGGGACCACGGGCCGTGCCCGACGTGATCGGGCTGGGCCCGACGGCCACCATCGCGGCCTTCCGCCACGCGGTGCTGTTCTTCTCACCCAAGGGTCCGGGTGCCTCCACGGGCAAGTGGACCAAGGTCGTCTCGACGTTGCCGTCGCCCGGAACGATGGTCCCGTACCGCTCGACGATCATCGTCAACGTGCGGTGAGCTCGCGGTGCGACCTGTGCGAGGCCGCGCCGCTGACGCGCCGCTTCGACGAGGGTCCGGACTACTGGATCGCCGAGTGCGAGGCGTGCGGGGTGCCCCTGGTGGTCTGGCGGACCCACGACCCCCTGCCGCCGCCCGCGGTGCGCGTCGCGCTCTGGCTCCGCCTGGCCCGGGTGGCCAACGAGGAGCTGGGCGTGGGGGCGTGGCACCTCGACGACCGGCTGCGCACGATCGGCGACCACTATCACGCGCACGCCCGGCGCTGGTCACCCGGAGGGGCGTGGCCGCCGTCGGTATGATCGGCGCGCAAGCAAGGAGGTCGTCGTGGGTGCACTGTCGGGTAGGGTCGCAATCATCACGGGTGCTGGGCGCGGGATTGGGCGCGAGCACGCCCTCCTGTTCGCCGCCGAGGGGGCCCGCGTCGTCGTCAACGACCTGGGTGGGGCACTGGACGGCTCCACGACCGGGGCGACACCGGCCGACGAGGTCGTCGAGACGATCCGCGGCTTCGGCGGCGAGGCCGTCGCCAATCACGACGACGTCGCGACGTGGGAGGGTGGGGCCCGCCTGGTGCGCACGGCCATCGACACGTTCGGCGACCTCCACGTCCTGGTCAACAACGCGGGGATCCTGCGCGACCGGGTCCTGGTGAACCTGAGCGAGGACGACTGGGACTCCGTCGTGGCCGTGCACCTGAAGGGCCACTTCGTGACGATGCGCCACGCGGCGACCTACTGGCGCGAGCGCGCCAAGTCCGGCGAGACGGTGCGCGCGTCGATCGTCAACACCTCGTCCACCTCCGGCCTGATCGGCAACGTGGGCCAGTCCAACTACGGCGCGGCCAAGGCGGGCATCGCGGCCCTCACGGTGATCGCGGCCGAGGAGCTCGGGCGCTACGGCGTGCGGGTCAACGCCATCGCGCCCGCAGCGCGCACGCGGATGACCGAGTCGACGCCGGGCCTGGCCGACTACGTGGTCAAGCCGGCCGACGCCGCGCAGTTCGACGTGTGGGACCCGGCCAACATCTCGCCGCTCGTGGCGGTCCTGGCGATGGAGGACTGCCCGGCCACCGGACGGGTGTTCTTCACCCAGGGGGGCACCGTCCGCCTCTTCCAGAACTGGACCATGACCACGGCCCTCGAGCGCGACGACCGCTGGGACGTCGCGGCGCTGGCCGAGCAGCTGCCCACGCTGTGGGCGTGATGCGCCCGAGGAGCGGGGGAGGCTCGTGGGTAGGGTGGGGACCGTGACGTCCGCGATCCTGCCCGGGTGTGAGCCCTTCGCGTCCGCCGGCGGACCCCTCGGCGTACTGGTCCTGCACGGCTTCACCGGGAGTCCGCAGTCGCTGCGCAACTTGGCCGAGGACCTGGCGGGCGCGGGTCACACGGTCCGGCTGCCGCTGCTGCCCGGGCACGGCACCTCGGTCGAGGACCTCATGACCACGGACTGGTCGCACTGGAGCGCCGCAGCGCTGGCGGCCTACGACGAGCTGGCCGCCGACGTGTCCGCGGTCGTCGTCGCGGGACTGTCGATGGGCGGCGGGCTGGCGGCGCTGGTCGCCGAGCAGCGGGCCGTGGCCGGCTGCGTCTTCATCAATCCTCTGGTCAAGCCACCCGACCCCGCGATGCTCGAGGGGCTCGACGCCCTCTTGGCTGAGGGCATCGAGACCATTGACGGCATCGGGTCCGACATCAAGCGCCCCGGGCCCGTGGAGTTTGCCTACCCGACCACACCCCTGGCGTGCGCGAAGAGCCTCTTCGTGGGCGTGGCCGACGTGTACGACCACCTGGTCGACATCGTGGCCCCGAGCCTGCTGTTCACCAGCCGGGAGGACCACGTGGTCACGGCGGACAATGGCGACGACCTCTTGGCGCGGGTCAGCGGTCCCGTCGAGCGGATCTGGCTGGAGGACTCGTACCACGTGGCCACGATGGACAACGACGCCGCGCTGATCGAGCGCCGCGTCCGTGACTTCGTCAACGCGCTGGTGCCCTCGTGAGCGAGCTGACGCGCGACGACGTGGCCAAGGTGGCCCGGCTGGCCCGGCTGCGCCTGACCGAGGAGGAGCTCGACCGCTTCACCGGCCAGCTGGCGCAGGTCCTGGACCACGCGAACGACCTGCGCGCGCTGGACCTCACGGTGGTGCCGCCGACGGCGCACCCAGTCGACCTGGGCACCGTGATGCGCGAGGACGCGGTACGTCCCAGTCTGGCGCGCGACGCGTTCTTGAGCGCGGCGCCGCAGGTCGAGGAGGGGCGGTTCGCCGTCCCGCGCATCCTGGGTGAGGAACCATGAAGGCCCTAGAGATCGCCGCCCAGGTACGGTCGGGCGAGCGCTCCGCCGTCTCGGTCGCCGAGGAGGCGCTGAGCGCGATCCAGGCGCGCAATGCCGACCTCAACGTGTTCGTCCACGTCGCGGGCGAGGAGGTGCTGGAGCGCGCCGCCGCCGTCGACGCGCAGGTCGCGGCGGGTCGCGACCCCGGGATCCTGGCCGGCGTCCCCGTGGGGCTGAAGGACAACCTCTGCCAGACCGGCGTGCCGACGACCTGCGGGTCGCGGATCCTGGCGGGGTGGCGGCCGCCCTACACGGCGACGGCGGTCGAGCGCCTGCTCGCCGCCGGCGCGGTGCCGGTGGGCAAGACCAACATGGACGAGTTCGCGATGGGCTCGTCCACCGAGACGTCGGCCTACGGCCCCACGCGCAACCCGCTCGATCCCACGCGGGTGCCGGGCGGCTCCTCGGGCGGCTCGGCCGCAGCGGTCGCCGCCGACATGGTGCCCATCGCCCTGGGCAGCGACACCGGTGGCTCCATCCGCCAGCCCGCCGCGCTGTGCGGCCTGGTCGGCATCAAGCCCACCTACGGACTGGTCTCGCGCTACGGCCTGGTGGCCTTCGCCAGCTCCCTCGACCAGATCGGTCCCCTGGCCCACACCGTGGCCGACGCGGCCGCGAGCCTGGAGGCGATCGCGGGTCACGACCCGCGCGACAGCACGTCCTTGCCGGGCCCGGCCCCCGCGCTGGTCGCGCGCCTGGACCAGGGCGTCGCCGGGCGGCGCGTCGGCATCGTGCGCGAACTGGTCGACGGGGCGGACCCGGAGGTCGTGGCCGCGGTCGAGGGGGCGGCCGAGGTCCTGCGGGCCGCGGGCGCCACGCTGAGCGAGGTGTCCATCCCCGAGCTCCGTCTCGGTCTCAGTGCCTACTACCTCATCGCGCCGGCCGAGGCCTCCAGCAACCTGGCGCGCTACGACGGCGTGCGATTCGGGCTGCGCGTCGCAGGCGCCGACATCACCGAGATGTACGTGGCGACGCGCACCGCGGGCTTCGGTGCCGAGGTCAAGCGCCGCATCATGCTGGGGACCTACGCGCTGTCGGCCGGCTACTACGACGCGTACTACGGCCAGGCCCTGAAGGTCCGCACCGTCATGATCGAGGCCTTCGCGCGCGCCTACGCGAACGCCGACCTGCTGCTCGGGGCGACGGCGCCGACGGAGGCCTTCGCGCTCGGCGCCAAGGTGAGCGACCCGATGGCCATGTACCTCTCCGACGTGTTCACGATCCCGACCAACCTGTCGGGGCACGCGGCCATCTCGGTGCCCTTCGGGCACGGGACCAGCGGGCTGCCGCTCGGCGTGCAGCTGCTCGGCCCGGCGCTCAGCGAGGGGCGCCTCATCGCGGCGGCCGCCGTCGTGGAGGCGGGACGGGGGGTGCCCGGTGCGTGAGGGCTGGGAGATGGTGATCGGCCTCGAGGTCCACACCGAGCTGCTGACGGCGAGCAAGATGTTCTGCGGCTGCGCCAACGCGTTCGGGGCCGAGCCCAACACGCAGGTGTGCCCGGTGTGCCTCGGGCTGCCCGGGTCCCTGCCGGTGCTGAACGCGCGCGCGGTCGAGCTGGCCGTGGCCATCGGGATCGCCCTGCACTGCCGCGTGGGATCCTCCACGTTCCACCGGAAGAACTACTTCTACCCCGACATGCCCAAGGACTTCCAGATCTCCCAGTACGACCGGCCCATCAACGAGGGGGGGCACCTCGACCTCTCGGACGGCTCCCGGGTGGGGATCGTGCGCGCGCACCTGGAGGAGGACACCGGCAAGTCCACCCACTTGGGCGGCACCGGTCGCGTGCACGATGCCGATCGGTCCCTCGTGGACTACAACCGGGCCGGCGTGCCCCTGGTCGAGATCGTGTCGGAGCCCGACATCCGTTCTCCCGAGCAGGCTCGGCTCTACGCCGCCGAGCTGCGCGCCGTCCTGATCGCGACCGGCGCCTCGGACGGACGCATGGAGGAAGGGTCCATGCGGGTGGACGCGAACGTCTCGGTGCGCCGGATCGGTGCGCCCCTCGGCACGCGCTGCGAGATCAAGAACCTCAACTCGCTGCGCAGCCTCCAGCGGGCCGTGGCCTACGAGGCCGAGCGCCAGGTCGACGTGATCCTCGCGGGAGGGAAGGTTCGCCAGGAGACGCGGCACTGGGACGAGGGGAGCGGCGAGACCAGCACGATGCGGGTCAAGGAGGAGGCCGAGGACTACCGGTACTTCCGCGAGCCCGACCTGACCGACCTGGTGCCGGACCTGGCCATGATCGAGCGTGTCCGTGACGGCCTGGGCCCGATGCCGGCCGACCGGCGGGCTGCGCTGGCCGGCCTGGCCCGGGGTGCCGACGTGCCCGGCGACGTGCTGGACGCCGTGGTGGGGGCCGGCCTCGACGCGTTCGTCGCGGCGGCCGTCGCCCGGGACGTGGAGGCCGGTCTGGCCCTGTCGCGCGCGGCCAACGAGCTGGCCGGCCCGGACGGCCCCGGACAGGTGCTCCCCGACGCGTTCGCCGAGGTCCTCGCCCGCGAGGCCGCCAGGACCCTGTCGGCCACGCAAGTCAAGGCGGTCCTGGCCGAGCTGGTGCGGGGCGGCGGCGACGTGGCCGAGATCGTGGAGCGGCGCGGATTCGCGCCCATGAGCGCGGGCGACCTCTCGGGAACGGTGTCCCAGGCGGTGGCCGAGCATCCGGACGAGTGGGCGCGCTACCGCGAGGGCGAGGACAAGCTGGCCCAGTTCTTCGTGGGCGTGGTGATGAAGGCCACCCGGGGGCGGGCCAACGGTCAGCAGGTGCTGGCCGAGCTGGAGTCCCGGCGCTAGCCCGATGCGCTGGCGTCGCGCAGTGCGGGCAGCCACGGCGGGGATCCTGGCCGCCGGGGTGGCCGGCCTGGTCAGCGCCGGTCCCGCGTCGGCCGGGCGGCGCCATCGCCACCTGGCCCCACTGACCGGGCTGCCCGAGTCCGCCGCGGCGGCCCACCGGCCGGCCCTCACCGTCAAGATCGACAACACCCCCAACGCGCATCCCCTCTTCGGCATCAACGACGCCGACGTGGTCTACGAGGAGATCGTCGAGGGCGGCATCACGCGCCTGGCAGCCGTGTTCAACTCCCGGTTGCCCGGCGTGATCGGCCCGGTGCGCTCGGTGCGGCGCACCGACCGGCTGGTGGTGTTCCCCCTGGGCGGCATCTTCGCCTTCTCCGGTGGTGCGGCCTACGCCCTCAACAGCATCGACACGGCGCCGGTGCAGCGCTTCGACGAGGCTACGGCGGGTCCCGCGATGTTCCGCACCGCACTGCGCGTGCCACCGGACAACCTGCTGCTCGACCCGACCCGCCTGCTCGCCGAGGCGCGCCGCGCCCGCCCCCCGCGGCCCCTCTTCGCGTACACCGCGCCGCGCACCCCGGCGCGCGGGGCACCCGTCGCCACGTTCTCGGTGAACTTCCCCGCGGGCTACGCCGTGAGCTACGCGTGGGACGGAGCCCATCACGACTGGGCGCGATCGATCTTCGGGGCACCCGAGCGGACGGCGGCCGGCGTGCCCGTCGCGCCGACGAACGTGGTGGTGCTCGACGTCCGCTACATCGGGGGCGTCGGCAACATCGGCGCCGAGGCCGATCTCATGGGCCACGGGACGGCCCTGGTGTTCAGCGACGGGCGCCTGCAGCGCGGCGGCTGGTTCCACGCGGACGTCCGCCGGCCGATCGCGCTGCGCGCGCGGGGGCGCGTCATCGCGCTGCGGCCCGGCTCGACGTGGGTGGAACTCGAGGCCAGCGGCCAGACCGTCAGCCTCTCGGCCCCGCGCCGCTGAGCGGGCTTCGTAAACTACCCCCATGAACGCGCACCCCACCCCCCGGTCCACTGAGGTCACTCTGGGAAACGGCCGGGCTCCCGCGCGGGCGATGCTCCGGGCGATGGGCCTGGGCGATGCCGACATGGCCAAGGCGCAGGTCGCGGTGGCCTCGAGCTGGAACGAGGTCACGCCGTGCAACCTGTCGCTCAACCGCCTGGCGGCGCGCGCCAAGGAGGCGGTCCGCGACGCGGGCGCGGTGCCCTTCGAGTTCGTCACGATCGCGGTGTCCGACGGGATCTCCATGGGCCACGAGGGCATGCGGGCGTCGCTGGTCAGCCGTGAGGTGATCGCGGACTCGGTCGAGACGGTCATGCACGCCGAGCGGTTCGACGCCCTGGTGACCCTGGCGGGGTGCGACAAGTCCCTGCCGGGCATGCTCATGGCGGCCGCGCGCCTCGACGTCCCGAGTGCCTTCTTCTACGGCGGCACGATCATGCCCGGCCACCTCGACGGCCAGGCGATCGACATCACGTCGGTCTTCGAGGCCGTCGGCGCCAACGCCGTGGGAGCGCTCAGCGACGACGGGCTCCGGGCCGTCGAGTTGGCGGCCTGCCCGGGCGAGGGGAGTTGTGCGGGCATGTTCACCGCGAACACCATGGCCAGCGTCGGGGAGGCCCTGGGCATGTCGCTGCTCGGCAGCGCCTCGGTCCCGGCCATCGACCCGCGCCGCGAGGACTACGCGTACCGCACGGGTCAGGCGGTCCTGCACCTGCTCGACGAGGGGATCACGGCCCGGGCCATTATGACGCGGGAGGCCTTCGAGAACGCCATCGCCGTCGTGATGGCCCTGGGGGGGTCCACCAACGCGGTGCTCCACCTGTTGGCCATCGCCCACGAGGCCCGCGTTCCCCTCGAGCTCGAGGACTTCAACCGCGTGGCGGCGCGCGTCCCCCACATCGCCGACACCAAGCCCCACGGCCGCTACCACATGAGCGACATCGACGCCATCGGGGGCGTCCCGGTCGTGCTGGCGCACCTGCTGGAGCGCGGGCTGCTGCACGGGGACGCCGTGACCGTGACGGGCCGCACGATGGCCGAGAGCCTGGCGGAGTTTGCGGCGCGTCCGCCCGACGGGGACGTCATCCACGACCTCGACCACCCCCTCCACGCGCAGGGGGGGATCGCGGTGCTCAGCGGCTCATTGGCGCCGCGCGGCTCGGTCGTCAAGGTGGCCGGCATCGACGACCTGCACTTCCGTGGGCGGGCCCGGGTCTTTGACGGCGAGGACGCGGCGATGACGGCGATCCTCGCTGGCGAGATCCAGCCCCAGACGGTGGTCGTCGTGCGCTACGAGGGACCGAAGTCCGGACCGGGGATGCGCGAGATGCTGGCCATCACCGGTGCGATGAAGGGTGTGGGGCGCGGCAGCGACTCGGCACTCGTGACCGACGGGCGGTTCTCGGGCGGGACCCACGGGTTCTGCGTGGGCCACGTGGCTCCCGAGGCTCTCGACGGCGGCCCGATCGCGCTGGTGGAAGACGGCGACGAGATCGAGATCGACGTGAGCGCCCACCGCATCGACCTGCTGGTCGATGCGGCCACGCTCGCTGCGCGGTCCGCCCACCTGGCGCCCTTCACGCCGCGCTACACCACGGGCGTGCTCGACAAGTTCGCCCGCCTCGTCCAGGGAGCCGAGCGGGGGGCGGTGACGTCGCGCTGACGCCGCGCCCGGGGCCCGGCTTGTGCCGCTGGCGCCGCTGTGCTTAGATGACACGGTGGCGAACGGCGGCACTCTCCTGGTAATTGGGGGCGGTCGCCGGTAGTCACGCCCTCGTAGACGCCGGTGGCCTCCCAAACGGGAGGCCTTTTTTGTTACCCAGACGGAAGTAGGCATTGTGCAACTCACCGGAGCCCAAGCCCTGATCAAGAGCCTCGAGCAGCAGGGGGTCGACACCGTGTTCGGCCTGCCCGGCGGGGCGATCCTGCCCGTCTACGATCCGCTGCTGGACTCGAGCATCCGGCACATCCTCGTGCGCCACGAGCAGGGCGCCGGCCACATGGCCGAGGGTTACTCGCTGGCCACGGGGCGACCGGGCGTCGCCATGGTGACGAGCGGTCCCGGCTCCACCAACATCGTCACCCCCATCGCCAACGCGCACATGGACTCGACGCCCCTCGTGGTGATCACGGGGCAGGTGGCCACGAGCTCGATCGGGCTGGACGCCTTCCAGGAGTGCGACATCACCGGCATCACGATGGGTGTGACCAAGCACAACTTCCTGGTGCGGACGGCCCACGAGATCCCGCGGGCGGTCGCGGCGGCCTTCCATCTCGCCACGACGGGGCGCCCCGGACCCGTGCTGATCGACCTGCCCAAGGACGTGGCGCAGTCGACCATGGAGTGGTGGTACCCGGTGGGCCCCGAGGACTACGACCTGCCCGGCTACCACCCGCTGGTGGACCTCGACGAGGCCGACGTCGAGCGCGCGGTGGCGCTCATCGCCGCGGCCGAGCGCCCGGTGCTCTACGTCGGGGGCGGCACCTTGAAGTCGCGGGCCACGGCCGAGCTGCGGGCCTTCGCCGAGCGGACCCGGATCCCCGTCGTGACCACGCTCATGGCGCGCGGCGCGTTCCCGCACTCGCACGAGCTGAACCTGGGCATGCCGGGGATGCACGGCGTCTACGCCGCGGTGACCGCCATGCAGCGCAGTGACCTGCTGATCGCCCTCGGGGCGCGCTTCGACGACCGGGTGACCGGGCGCACGGCGGCCTTCGCTCCCGGGGCCCGCGTGATCCACGTGGACATCGACCGGGCCGAGCTGGGCAAGATCCGCCAGGCCGACGTGGCGATCCAGGGCGACGTGGGGATGGTGCTGCGGGCCCTGGAGACCGCGGGGGCGAACCCGCCGCGCCTGGACACCTGGTGGTCCGAGATCCGCTCGTGGCAGGCGACCTACCCGCTCACCTACGACGACGAGCCCACCGAGGGCCCCCTGCGTCCCCAGCACGTCATCGAGTCGCTGGCCGCGAACGCTCCCGCGGGCACGATCGTGGCCTCGGGGGTCGGCCAGCACCAGATGTGGACGGCGCAGTTCTGGCCCTTCGAGGAGCCCAACTCGTGGGTCAACTCGGGCGGTGCGGGCACCATGGGGTTCGGCGTTCCCGCCGCCATCGGTGCCAAGGTCGGACGTCCCGACCGGACGGTGTGGTGCATCGACGGGGACGGCTGCTTCCAGATGACGGCCCAAGAGCTCGTGACGGCGCGCAGCGAGGGGATCCCCATCAAGGTGGCGATCCTCAACAACTCCTACCTGGGCATGGTGCGCCAGTGGCAGGAGATGTTCTACGACGAGCGCTACTCCGAGGTGTACCTGTCGCCCGACCTGCCCGACTACGTCAAGCTGGCCGAGGCCATGGGCTGCGTGGGCCTGCGGGCCACCACCCCCAAGGAGATGAGCGACGTGATCGACGAGGCCAACGCCATCAACGACGTGCCGGTGGTCGTCGACTTCCGCGTCGACGCGTCCGAGAAGGTCTTCCCGATGGTGCCCGCGGGCGCCAGCAACGACGACATCCTCGTCCACCCCTCCCAGCGCAAGGAGACCCGATGAACACGCCCGAACCCTTCGCGGGGGAGACGGCCCACTCCCCGGTGCGCCACCACATCCTGTCGGTGCTGGTGGAGAACAAATCGGGGGTGCTGGCGCGCATCGCCGGCCTCTTCGCCCGGCGGGGATTCAACATCTACTCGCTGGCCGTGGCGCCCTCGGAGCGCCACGCCCGCTTCTCACGCATCACGATCGTCGTGGACGCCGAGTCGACACCCCTCGAGCAGGTGGTGGGCCAGCTCGACAAGCTGGTCAACGTCGTGGACATCTGGGACATCGCGCCCCGTGACGCCGTCGAGCGCGAGCTCCTGCTCGCGACGATCGCCACCGACGTGTCGAACCGCACGTCACTGCTCGACATCCTGGGACGGGCCGGCGCCTCGATCATCGACGTGGACCCCGGTGCCGTCACCGTCATGCTGTCGGGGACCCCGGCGAGCTGCGACGAGTTCGAGCGCGCCTTGGAGGACTACTCCAGCGTCGAGCTCCACCGGACCGGGCGACTGGCCGTTCCTAGACTGGGCCAGGAGTTGACGAGCACCGAGAGAGGACTGCGATGACCACGATGTACTACGAGCGCGACGCGAATCCGGCACTGCTGGCGGACCGTCGGATCGCCATCTTGGGCTACGGGTCCCAGGGTCACGCCCACGCCCTCAACCTGCGCGACAGCGGCTTCGACGTGCGCGTGGGACTGCGTCCGGAGTCGTCCTCGGTGCACAAGGCCGAGGAGGCGGGCCTGCGGGTGCTGAGCATCCCCGAGGCCGTGGCCGAGGCCGACGTGGTCATGGTGCTGCTGCCCGACACCGAGCAGAAGGCCATCTACGACCGGGACATCGCGCCCCATCTCGCGGCCGGGGACATGCTGATGTTCGCCCACGGCTTCAACATCCGCTTCGCGCGTATCGCGCCGCCCGCCGACATCGACGTCACGATGGTGGCGCCCAAGGGGCCCGGCCACCTGGTGCGGCGCACCTACGTCGAGGGCGGGGGCGTCCCCTCGCTGATCGCCGTGCACCAGGACGCCACGGGGAACGCCCACGGCCTGGCCCTGGCCTACGCGTACGGCATCGGCGCGACCCGCGCCGGAGTCCTGGAGACGACCTTCACCGAGGAGACCGAGACGGACCTCTTCGGCGAGCAGGCGGTGCTCTGCGGCGGCGTGAGCGCCCTGGTCACCGCGGGCTACGAGACGCTGGTCGAGGCGGGCTACCAGCCCGAGAGCGCCTACTTCGAGTGCCTCCACGAGCTCAAGCTCATCGTGGACCTCATGTACGAGGAAGGCATCACCGGGATGCGCTACTCGGTGTCGGACACCGCCGAGTACGGCGACCTGACGCGGGGCCCCCGGATCATCGGGGACCAGGTGAAGGCCGAGATGCGCAAGGTGCTCACCGAGATCCAGGACGGGACGTTCGCCGCCGAGTGGATCCAGGAGAACGAGATCGGCCGCCCGCGCTATCGCGAGCTGCGCGAGGTCGGCAAGCGCCACCCGATCGAGACGGTCGGCGCGCAGCTGCGCGAGATGATGCCGTTCGTCTCGGCGGGCAAGCAGAAGGTCTCCGAGGCCTCCGGCGGCGACACCGACTGAGGCCGGACGTCCGGGTCCGCGCGGACCGCTACAGGTTGCCGACCACGTAGTTGATGCTGGCGCACAGCGCCGCCACGTCGTCGGGGTCCACGGACGGGAACATCGCGACGCGCAACTGGTTGCGGCCCAGCTTGCGGTAGGGGTCGGTGTCGACGATCCCGTTGGCGCGCAGCACCTTGGCCACGACCGCGGCGTCCACGTCGTCGGCGAAGTCGATCGTTCCCACGACGGCGCTGCGGTCGGCGGGGTTGGCGACGTAGGGCGTGGTGAAGGGCTGCGCCTCGGCCCACGCGTAGAGGATCTCCGCCGAGCGGGCCGAGCGACCCGCCGAGAAGGCCAAGCCGCCGTTCTCGTTGAACCAGGCCAGCTGCGAGGCCATGAGGTGGATCGTGGACAGCGCCGGGGTGTTGTAGGTCTGGTTGAGCCGCGAGTTGTCGAGGGCGACCTTGAGGTCGAAGAACGCCGGCGTCCAGCGGTCCGAGGCGGCCAGGCGCTCGATGCGCTCGACGGCGGCGGGCGAGCACAGGGCCAGCCACAGGCCCCCGTCGGAGGCGAAGGCCTTCTGGGGCGAGAAGTAGTAGCAGTCGAACTGGCGCGGATCCACCGGCAGCGCGCCGGCCCCCGACGTGGCGTCGACGAGTACCAGCCCCGTGGCCCCCTCGGGTCGGGCGATCGGCATCATCACACCGGTCGAGGTCTCGTTGTGGGTCAGCGCGTAGGCGTCGACGCTGGCATCGGCCACCGGCTCGGGCCGGGTGCCGGGCTCACCGGTGATGACGATGGGGTCGGCCAGGTGCGGGGCCTGGCGGGCCGCCTTGGCGAACTTGGAGGAGAACTCGCCGAAGCTCAGGTGCTCGCTGCGGCTCTCGATGAGGTGGAAGGTGGCGGCGTCCCAGAAGCACGTCGATCCGCCGTTGCCCAGCAGCACCTCGTACCCCTCGGGCAGCGCGAAGAGGCTGCGCAGACCCTCGCGGACCTCTTGGACCTTGGAGCGCACGGTCGCCTGGCGGTGCGAGGTACCGAGGTACCGGATCGCGTCGGCGCGCAAGGCGTCGACCTGCTCGGCGCGAACCTTGGAGGGTCCCGAACCGAAGCGCCCGTCGCGCGGCAGGAGGTTCTCGGGGATACGGATGGTCTCGGGGGACGTCATAGACTTCTTAGTCTACGAACGCGCCGAGGGGAGTACGTGTGGGCTCGCGGATCAGTGACCGAGTAGCGGGGCTGGCCCCGAGCGCGACCCTGGCGGTGGACGCGAAGGCCAAGGCCCTGCAGGCCCGCGGCGAGCCCGTGATCGCCTACGGGGCCGGCGAGCCCAACTTCCCCACACCCGCCCACGTCGTCGAGGCGGCCGCGCTGGCCTGCGCCCAGCCCGTCAACCACAAGTACACCCCGACCGCGGGGCTGCCCGAGCTGCGCGCCGCCATCGTCGACAAGTCCCGTCGCGACTCCGGGCTGGAGATCACTTCTGACCAGGTATTGGTGACCAACGGCGGCAAGCACGCGATAGCCACGGCCTTCGTGACGCTGCTCGATCCGGGCGACGAGGTGCTGATCCCCGCGCCCTACTGGACGACCTATCCCGAGGCCGTGTACCTGGCCGGCGGCCGCCCCGTGGCGGTGCCCCTGAGCGAGGAGAACGGATTCCGCCTGCGGGTCGAGGACCTGGAGCGCTACCGCACGCCGCGCTCCAAGGTGCTGGTCTTCGTCTCGCCCTCCAACCCGACCGGTGCGGTCGTGGTGCCCGAGGAGGTGGCCGCGATCGGGCGCTGGGCCGCTGAGCACGGCATCTGGGTCCTGGCCGACGAGATCTACGAGCACCTGGTCTACGGGTCGGCGACCCAAGTGTCGCTGCCCGTCGTGGCCCCCGAGGTCGGTGACCGGTGGGTCGTCGTCAACGGCGTGGCCAAGTCGTACGCGATGACGGGCTGGCGCGTGGGCTGGCTCGCCGGGCCGCGCGACGTCGTGGCCGCGGCGATCAACTACCAGAGCCAGACGACCTCCAACATCTCCAACGTGTCCCAGCGCGCCGCCGTGGCCGCCCTGACGGGTGACCAGTCGGCGGTCGAGGACATGCGCCGGGCCTTCGACCGTCGCCGACAGACGATGACCGCGATGCTGAACGCCATCGACGGCGTGCGCTGCGCCGAGCCCGAGGGCGCGTTCTACTGCTTCCCCAACGTCGAGGGGCTGCTCGGCCGCGACCTGCGCGGCCAGCGCGCCCAGACCTCGGCCGAGCTGGCCGAGCTGCTGCTGGCGACGATCCAGGTCGCCGTCGTGCCCGGTGAGGCCTTCGGCGCCCCCGGCTACTTCCGCCTGAGCTACGCGCTGAGCGACGAGGCCATGGTCGAGGGGCTCGAGCGCCTGGCGGCCCTGGTGGAGGGACACTGAGCACCGCGTAGCCTGGTGTCCACGCGTGAGAGAAGGAGCATGGTGGCCCGCATACTGGTGACCGAGGAGATCGCAGCGTCGGGGCTGCAAGAGCTGCGCAAGGCCGGCCACGAGGTCGACGTGCGCCTCGGGCTGTCGCCCGAGGAGCTGCTCACCGCCATCGAGGGCGCCCACGCGCTCATCATCCGCTCGGCCACCCAGGTGGACGCCGCCACGCTCGACGCGGCGCGGGACCTCGTGGTGGTGGGCCGGGCCGGCATCGGCCTGGACAACGTCGACGTGCCCCACGCGACCGAGCGCGGCGTCATGGTCGTGAACGCCCCGCAGTCCAACATCGTGTCGGCCGCCGAGCACGCCATGGCGCTGCTCCTGGCCCAGGCCCGCAACATCCCCCAGGCGCACGCCGCGCTGACGGCGGGCAAGTGGCAGCGCTCCAAGTGGGAGGGCGTGGAGCTGTACGGCAAGACGCTCGGGATCATCGGACTGGGCAAGATCGGCGCGCTGGTCGCCCAGCGGGCGCTGGCCTTCGGCATGCAGCTGATCGCCTACGACCCCTACATCACCGCGGAGCGAGCGCGCCACATGGGCGTCGAGCTGCTGGAGCTCGACGAGCTGCTCGCGCGCAGCGACTTCATCACCATCCACCTGCCCAAGACGCCCGAGACGGTCAACCTGATCGACGCCGCCCGGCTCGCGCACACCAAGCCGGGCGTGCGGATCGTGAACGCCTCGCGCGGGGGGATCCTCAACGAGGCCGACGTGGCCGAGGCCATCCGTAGCGGCCAGGTGCACGGCGTGGCCCTCGACGTGTTCGCCAAGGAGCCCACGACCGAGTCACCCCTCTTCGAGTTGCCCTCGGTCGTCGTCGTGCCGCACCTGGGCGCCTCGACCGCCGAGGCGCAGGACAAGGCCGGCGTCGCCATCGCCGAGCAGGTGCTGCTGGCCCTGGCCGGCGACTTCGTCCCCTTCGCGGTCAACGTCTCGGCCGGCGAGGTGTCCAACGTCGTGCGCCCGTTCATGGGCCTGGCCGAGATCCTGGGACGCTTCATCGGCGGCCTCCTCGACGGGCAGCCCGCCGACCTCGAGGTCAGCTACAACGGCGAGCTCGCGGGGGCCGGCACCAAGATCCTGACGCTGTGCGCCTTGAAGGGACTCCTCGGGGCGACGGGGCACGAGGGCGTGACCTTCGTGAACGCTCCCCAGCTGGCCGCCGAGCACGCGATCACGTGGGGGGACAAGGGGTCGGTCGCCTCGAGCGAGTACGTCAACCTGATCACCGTGCGCTCCGACGCCCACGAGGTCGCCGGCACGCTCATGACCATCGGTCAGCGCCTGGAGACCCGGATCGTGTCGGTGGACGGTCACAGCGTCGAGGTCCCGCCCGCGGCCACGATGCTGGTGGTGCGCAACGACGACCGCCCCGGCATGATCGGCCACGTGGGCCTGGCCCTCGGGGACGCCGAGGTCTCGATCTCGTCGATGGCGGTGGGTCCGGACCCGGCCGCGGGCACCGCCCTCATGGTCCTGTCCACGACGTCGCCGACGCCGCCCGAGGTCATCGAGCGGCTGCGGGCGACCGAGGGGATCACCGACATCCACCTGATCGCGCTGCGCTGAGCGGGCGCCCGCCGCTCAGGCGCGGCTGATCGCGTCGATGCGCTCCATGATCTCGTCGTCGAGCAGCGGGACCACGTCGAGCGCCCCCATGTTCTCGCGCACCTGAGCGAGCGAGGAGGCCCCGGTGATCACCGAGGAGACGTGCGGGTTCTTCAGGCACCAGGCCAGGGAGAGCTGGGCCAGGGTGACGTCCAGCTCGTCGGCCACCACCTTGAGCTGGGCCACCTTCTGGTTGCGCGCCTCGTCGGTGAGCAGCCCGTGGAGCCACTCGTAGCCGGCGAGGGTGGCCCGCGAGCCCTCGGGCACGCCGTGGAGATACTTGCCGGTCAGGAGCCCGGAGGCCAGGGGTGACCAGATGGTCGTGCCCAGGCCCACGTCGTCGTAGAGGCGCGCGTACTCGCGCTCGACGCGGTCGCGCCACAGCAGGTTGTACTGGGGCTGCTCGACGATGGGGGCGCGCAGGTGGTGGCGCTCGGCGACCGCGACGGCGGCGCGGATCTCGTCGGCGCTCCACTCCGAGGTCCCCCAGTACAGCGCCTGGCCCCGGGCCACCATGTCGCTCATCGCCCACACGGTCTCCTCGATGGGCGTCGCCGGGTCGGGCCGGTGGCAGTAGACGAGGTCGACGAAGTCCAGTCCCAGGCGCTCGAGCGACCGCTCCAGGCCCTGGAGCAGGTACTTGCGGTTCAGGGTGTTGCGCATGTTGGGCGCGTTGTGGATGCCCCAGAAGAGCTTGGTGGAGACGAGGTACTCGTGGCGGGCCCAGCCGAGCTCGCGCAGCGCGGCGCCCATCACCTCTTCGGACCGCCCCGCGGCGTACGCCTCGGCGTTGTCGAAGAAGTTGACGCCGGCCTCCTTGGCGGCGTCCATCACCGGTATCGCCATGTCGACTGACGCGATCTGGTCCTGATTGCCGAAGGTCACCCAACTGCCCAGAGACAGGGCACTGACGCGCACGCCGGCGCGCCCGAGACGGCGGTATTCCATGACTTCACCCTTTCCGCGTGTCGCGCTGTCAGGCAGCAGGGTTGACCGGGACCTCGGGCCACTCATCGATCTCGATGTCGCGGCGAGCCCGGCCCTTCAGGACCACGGCGGCGACCGCGATGGCCGCAGCGACTGCCGCGGCGATGAGCCCAACCTTGACCAGTGCCTTGAGGACGCGCATCGACCCCACCCTAGCCGTCGGCCCTGCCGCGATTTGCTGGCTGGAGGTCGCAGTATGCTGAGCGCCATGACGACGCGTTCGACCAGCGAGCTGCTGCTGCCATAGGGCGAGCATGTGCTCGCCCGACGCCCCCGCCCTGGCGGGGGCTTTTTCATTATCCGGATCAGACGAGGAGGCGCCGGTGCAGCACCCCAACCCCCAGCAGCCCAGCCCCATGCCTTACGCGAAGTACCGGCCAACCGTCCCGGTCGAGCTGGTCGATCGCACGTGGCCGAACCGGCGACTGGCCACAGCGCCCCGCTGGTGCAGCGTGGACCTGCGCGACGGCAACCAGGCACTGATCGACCCGATGGACCTGGAGCGCAAGAGCGCGATGTTCGACCTCTTGGTCCAGATGGGGTTCAAGGAGATCGAGGTCGGCTTCCCGTCGGCCTCCCAGCCCGACTACGACTTCGTGCGCGACCTGATCGACGGGGACCGGATCCCCGAGGACGTCACGATCCAGGTGCTGGTCCAGTGCCGCGAGGACCTGATCCGGCGCACCTACGAGGCGCTGGTCGGTGCACGCCGCGTGATCGTCCACTTCTACAACTCCACCTCGACCCTGCAGCGCCGCGTCGTGTTCGGCCAGGAGATGCCCGGGATCATCGACATCGCCCTGCAGGCCGCCCGGCTGTGCCGGTCGCTCGAGCCGATGTCGCCGGGCACCGAGTTCGTGTACGAGTACTCGCCCGAGAGCTTCACGGGCACCGAGCTCGACAACGCGCTGGCCATCGTCAACGCGGTGATCGCCGAGGTCGACCCCACGCCGGAACGCCCGCTCATCGTCAACCTGCCGGCCACCGTCGAGATGTACACGCCCAACCTCTACGCCGACGCGATCGAGTGGTTCGACCGCCACGTGGACCGCCGCGACTCGGTGATCCTGTCGCTGCACCCGCACAACGACCGGGGGACCGCCGTGGCGGCCGCCGAGCTCGGCGTGCTGGCCGGAGCCGAGCGGATCGAGGGGACGCTCTTCGGCAACGGCGAGCGGACCGGCAACGTCGACGTCGTGACCCTGGCGATGAACCTCTTCGCCCAGGGCGTCGATCCGCAGCTCGACGTCTCGGACATCGACCGCATCCGCCACGTCGTCGAGCGCGTCAACCGCCTGCCGGTGCATCCGCGTCACCCCTACGCCGGCGAGCTCGTCTACACGGCGTTCTCGGGCTCCCACCAAGACGCCATCAAGAAGGGCATGACGGCCATCGGCGCGGACTACGACGTCTGGGACGTGCCGTACCTGCCCATCGACCCCAAGCACACCGGGCGCACCTACGAGGCGATCATCCGGGTCAACTCGCAGTCGGGCAAGGGCGGGGTGGCCTACGTGCTGCACGCCGAGCACGGGCTGGACCTGCCCCGTGCCTTGCAGGTCGAGTTCTCCCGGCAGGTCCAGGCGGTCACGGAGACGACGGGGACCGAGATCTCGCCCGCCGAGCTCTGGGAGGTCTTCTCCACCACCTACCTGCCCCAGAATCCCGCGATCCAGCTGCTGTCCAGCGAGGTCACGACCAGTCAGGCCCGCACCAGCGTCGTCGCCCAGATCCTGGTGGACGGGAACCACGTCACGGTGTCCGGTGAGGGCAACGGCCCGATCGACGCGCTGGTCCAGGGTCTCCAGCGCGAGATCGGCGTGACGATGCGCGTGCGCGACTACCACGAGCACGCCCTGACCGCGGGGGCCGAGGCGTCGGCCGTGGCCTACGTCGAGGCCGAGGGCGAGGACGGCCGGACCTGGTGGGGCGTCGGCATCAGCTCGTCGATCCTCGACGCCTCGCTCGAGGCGGTGGTGTCGGCGGCGAACCGGAGGCGGTGAGGCTCCCGGTACGCTGGGGGGGTGCGATCAGCGGATTGGGGTGCGACGATCGGCTGGATCGCGGTCGTCGTCGGGGTGCTGGGAACCGGCGCCCAGTGGCGCCGGCTGCGCCGCGAGGGGCTCGAGGGGGTCTCGGTCGCCACGTGGTCGCTGTTCGTCTACCTGGGCGCGTACTGGATCGCCTACGGGATCGCCGAGCGGTCCTGGACCATCACCATGGGCAGCCTCCTGATGTTCCCGCTCCAGGTCGGCGTGCTGAGAGGCCTGAAGCCCTGGCGCGCCCCGCGGGCCAGCTGGTCCGCCCTGAGCTTCTTCGTCGTGTCGTGCCTGGTCCCGGCAGCACTGTGGGGCTGGTCGGGTGGGATCTACGGCACCACGATCACCATGACGGTGACGCGGCTGCCCCAGCTCGTCGAGTTGGTGCGGCGCGCGGGCGCTGCGGGAGTGTCGACGGGCATGTGGCTGCTCGGAGCGATCGGTTCGGGCCTGTGGGTCGTGTACTACGCCCAGGCCAGTCGGTGGGCGGCGTTCACCGCCACGTTGGTCTCCGGGGCGGTCAGCGCGGTCATCGCCGCCCTGGCCCTCTGGCGCCACCGCACCAGCGACCCGGCCCGCGACGTGCTGAGCGCCGTCGTGCCGGTCAGCTGAACAGGCTGGCGTAGCCGTTCAGGGCCGGCTGGCCTCCCAGGTGCGCGAACAGGACGTTGGCCTCGGGCTCGATCTCGTGGCGCTGGACCAAGTCGATCAGACCGGCCAGTGACTTGCCCTCGTAGACCGGGTCGGTGATCATCGCCTCCAGCGAGGCGCCCAGGCGGATCGCGTGGATGGTGCGGTCGTCCGGGATGCCGTAGGTGCCGGCGTGGTAGCGCTCGTCGAGGATGATGTCGTCCTCGGTGATCTCCCGGGCGCCGATGAGCTCCGCGGTCGCCTGGGCGATGCGGGTCACCTGGGCCCGGGTCTCGTCGGGGCGGGCCGAGGCGTCGATCCCGATCACCTGGCGCTCGCTTCCCGACAGGGCGAACCCCGCGACCATGCCCGCCTGCGTCGACCCCGTCACCGAGCAGACGACCACGTAGTCGAAGGTGACGCCCATCTCGCGCTCCTGCTCCTCGAGCTCCCGGGCCCAGCCCGCGAACCCCAGGCCGCCGAGGGGGTGGTCCGAGGCTCCCGCCGGGATGGCGTAGGGATGCCGCCCGTGCTCGATCAGGTCGTCGATGACGTCCTGCCAGCTCTTCTTGGCCTCGATGCCGAAGGGGGCCTGCACCATGCGGACGTCGGCTCCCATCAGCCGCGACAGCAGGATGTTGCCGACGCGGTCGTAGGTGACGTCGGGCCAGCCGACCCAGCTCTCCTGGATCAAGACGCACTTGAGGCCGACGGCCGCTGCGGCCGCCGCCACCTGGCGCGTGTGGTTGGACTGGACGCCACCGATCGAGACCAGGGTGTCGGCGCCCTGGGCCAGGGCGTCGGCCACCAGATACTCCAGCTTGCGCACTTTGTTGCCGCCGAAGGCCAGCCCGGAGTTCACGTCCTCGCGTTTGGCCCAGATCGTGGCACCGCCCAGGTACTCGCTCAGACGGTCGAGATGCTGGAGCGGCGATGGGCCAAAGCGCAGCGGGTAGCGCGGGAACTGGTCGAGAGTCATGGGCCTCCTCACGTCGCGGTCTGGCATGACCCTACCCGAGCGGCCGACGGCGGTGAGGGGTCAGGCGAGGTGGCCGGAGGCGTCGAACAGGCCGGCCAGCGAGGGGGTCGTGCTGGAGCCCTCGAAGGCGTCGATCGCGTCGGCGTGGCGCAGGGCCAGCCCCACGTCGTCCCAGCCGTGGATCAGGCGCTGCCGGGTCCATTCGTCCATCGCGAAGTCCCGTTGCCAGCCGTGGGCGGGAACCTCGACGTGGCCGCGCTCGACGTCGACCACGACGGTCAGGTCGGGCTGCTCGGTGATCCAGTCGGCGAGCTGGTCGGTGTCGGCGTCGGCCAAAGCCACGATGACGAGGCCCTGCTTGCCGGCATTGGTGCGGAAGATGTCGCCGAACGACGGCGCGATCACGGCCCGGAAGCCGTAGTCGAGGAGGGCCCACACGGCGTGCTCGCGCGACGACCCGATGCCGAAGTGCGGTCCGGCGACCAGGATCGTCGCCCCCTGGTAGGAGGGCTGATTCAGCACGAAGCTGGGGTCGTCGCGCCACTCGGAGAAGAGGCCGCGACCGAACCCGGACCGCTCGACCCGCTTGAGCCACTCGGAGGGGATGATCTGGTCGGTGTCGACCTCGGCGCGACGCAGAGGGACCGCCCGCCCCTCGAGCACGGAGACGGCGAGCATCAGGCGACCTCCTGGGGGTCGGCGAAGCGTCCCACCAGGGCCGTCGCGGCGGCCACGGCGGGTGAGACCAGGTGCGTGCGCCCGCCCCGTCCCTGGCGGCCCTCGAAGTTCCGGTTCGAGGTCGACGCGCTGCGCTGGCCCGGCGCGAGCTGGTCGGGGTTCATCCCGAGACACATCGAGCACCCCGGCTCGCGCCACTCGAAGCCCGCCGCGGTGAAGACCCGGTCGAGGCCCTCGGCCTCGGCGTCCCGCTTGACCCGGTGCGAGCCCGGCACGACCAGGGCCCGCACGCCGTCGGCGACCTGATGGCCGGCCGCCACGACAGCGGCCGCGCGCAGGTCCTCGAGCCGCGAGTTGGTGCACGAGCCGATGAAGACGACGTCGACGGGGATGTCGCGCATGGGTGTGCCGGGCTCGAGGCCCATGTAGCGGAGTGCCCGATGCGCCGCGTCGCGCTCGGGTCCCGCGGGCAGCGCCTCGGGGTCGGGGACCGCCCCGGCCAGCGCGACGACCTGGGCGGGATTGGTGCCCCAGGTCACCGAGGGGCTGATCTGCGCCGCGTCGAGCACGATCTCGCGGTCAAAGGCCGCGTCGTCGTCGCTCACGTAGCCCCGCCACCGGGCGGCGAGATCGTCGCGATCGGCGCGGTGCGCGATGGCGGGACGAGAGAGCAGGTAGTCGATCGTCGTCTCGTCGACGGCCACCAGGCCCGCGCGCGCGCCAGCCTCGATGCTCATGTTGCACACCGTCATGCGCCCCTCCATCGAGAGCGCGCGAATCGCCGAGCCGCGGAACTCGAGCACGGAGCCGATCCCGCCCCCGGTCCCGAGGGCCGCCACGATGGACAGCGCCAGATCCTTGGCGCTGACGCCAGCGCGCAGCTCGCCCTCCACGGTGACCGCGAGGGTCCGGGCCCGCTCCTGGGGCAGCGTCTGGGTCGCCAGCACGTGCTCGACCTCGCTGGTCCCGATCCCGAAGGCCAGGGCGCCGACCGCGCCGTGCGTCGAGGTGTGCGAGTCGCCGCAGACGATCGTCATGCCGGGCTGCGTCACTCCCAGCTCGGGTCCGATCACGTGCACGATGCCCTGGTTCTCGTGGCCCCGGGGGAAGACGGTGATGCCGAACTGGTGGCAGTTCTCGTCCAGGACGTCGAGCTGGCGCCGGGAGATGGGATCGGCGACGGGGGTCCCGGGCGGGTCGGTGGGGACGTTGTGGTCGGCCGTGGCCAGGGTGCGGTCGGGACGGCGCACGCGGCGCCCGGCGATGCGCAGGCCGTCAAAGGCCTGGGGACTCGTCACCTCGTGCACGAGGTGCAGGTCGACGTACAGCAGGGGAGTCTCCCCGGGTGTCGACCACACCAGGTGCTCGTCGTAGAGCTTGTCGTAGAGCGTCCGCCCCGCCACGTCAGCGGATCCCGGTGATGCGCACGCGCAAGGTGCCCGAGGGCGCCTCGTAGTCCAGCACGTCGCCCACCGCGTGGCTGAGCAGGGCGGATCCGAGGGGCGAGGTGGGGGAGGCCACCGGCACGCCGGCGGGGCGCTCTTCGATGGATCCCACGAAGAACTCCTGGCGCTCGTCGGGATCGTCCAGGTAGATCAGCTCGACGATGCTGGCGTACTGGACGACCGCCGCGTTCTCGTCTCGCTCGACCAGCTCATGGTGCCTGATGACGTCGTCGATGTGGCGGATCCGGGACTCCATCTTGCCCTGCTCGTCCTTGGCCGCGTGGTAGTCGCCGTTCTCCGACAGGTCGCCGAGCAGCCGTGCGGCCTCAATGACGCGGGCGATCTCGGTGCGGCCCACCGTCGTCAGGTGGTGGTACTCGTCGCGCAACTTGTCGAGAGTCTCCTTGGTGATCCGGTGTATCTCGCCCGCCATGGCCCGCTCCTTGGTAGGTCCTCACTTTAGTGGGGCGCCCGTGCGCGGCCACGGGGTTTGCCCCGCGTGCACGGGCCAAGCAGACTGGGGCCGGCGGAGGAGGAACGTGGAGGATCGTCAAGGGCATCGAATCGCGGTGATCGGGGGCGACGGCATCGGACCCGAGGTCACCGACGCCGCGCTGGCGGTCGTGCGCGCGGCGGGCGTGCACCTGGCCACCGAGGCCTTCGACCTGGGTGCCGCGCGGTACCTGCGCGATGGGTTCGTGCTCGACGACGCGACGCTCGACGCGCTGCGCGGATTCGACGCGATCGTCCTGGGTGCGATCGGCCCGGCCATCGGCGACACGCGGATCCCCGGGGGGGTCCTCGAGCGGGGCCTGCTGCTGCGCTTGCGGTTCGGCCTCGACCTGTACATCAACTACCGGCCGTTCCACGGGACCGCCGGGTCCCTGGCGGCGGGCTGCGACTTCGCGATCGTGCGCGAGAACACTGAGGGGCCCTACGCCGGCGAGGGCGGGATCCTCCGGCGCGGGACGTCCCAGGAGGTTGCGACCCAGGGATCGGTGAACACGCGCTTCGGCGTCGAGCGCTGCGTGCGCTACGCCTTCGAGCGCGCGCGCCAGCTCGCGCGGCCGCGCCTGACTCTGGTCCACAAGACGAACGTCCTGACCTTCGCCGGCGACCTCTGGTCCCGGGTCGTCGCCGAGGTCGGTGCGGCTTACCCCGACGTGGCGGTCGACTACAACCACGTCGACGCGGCCTGCATCTACCTGGTCGAGGATCCGGCGCGCTACGGCATCATCGTGACGGACAACCTGTTCGGCGACATCCTCTCCGACCTCGCAGGGGCGGTCGCCGGCGGCATCGGCTTCGCGGCGAGCGCCAACCTCAACCCCGAGCGCACGGGGCCCTCGATGTTCGAGCCGGTGCACGGTGCGGCCCACGACATCGTCGGGACGGGCCGGGCCAACCCGCTGGCGGCCGTGGCCTCGGCCGGCCTGATGCTCGAGCACCTCGGCGAGGCCGACGCCGCACGTCGGGTGCTGGCCGCAGTGGCAGACTTGCAGGACCGGGTGCTGCACGGCTCCACCGAGCAGATCACCCAGCAGCTGATAGCGAGGTTGTGATGCCGATCACCGAGACAAGCAAGATCTGGATGGATGGGAAGTTGGTCGACTGGGCCGACGCGACGACCCACGTGCTGAGCCATGGCCTGCACTACGGGACCGGGGCCTTCGAGGGCATCCGCGCGTACCCCACGAGCCGCGGCGTGGCGGTCTTCCGACTCCGCGAGCACATGGCTCGGCTGCTGCGCAGCTGCAAGATCCTGATGATCGAGGTGCCCTTCACCCTCGACGAGCTGTGCGACGCGGTCCTCGAGACGGTGCGCGTCAACGACTTGACCAACGGCTGCTACATCCGGCCCCTGGTGTACCTGGGCTACGGCGAGATGGGCGTGAACCCGCTGAACGCCCCCGTGCGCGTGGCCATCGCCGCGTGGCCCTGGGGCGCCTATCTCGGCGACGAGGGCCTCGCGCGCGGCGTGCGGATGAAGATCTCCAGCTGGCAGCGCCACGACCCCAACGCCATGCCCACGGCCGCCAAGGGCACCGGGATGTACCTCAACTCGGGTCTGGCCAAGATCGAGGCCATCAAGGCGGGCTACGACGAGGCGATCATGCTGGGGCCCGACGGGCGCATCTCGGAGTGCACCGGCGAGAACCTCTTCGTCGTGCGCAACGGTGTGGTGCTGACCCCTCCGCCCTCGATCGCGGGCGCCCTGCCGGGCATCACGCAGGAGACGGTCGTCAGCATCGCGACGGACCTGGGCTACGAGGTCCGCTTCGAGACGCTCATCCGCACGGACCTGTACCTGGCGGACGAGGCGTTCCTCACCGGCACCGCGGCTGAGGTCGTGCCGATCTCGTCGGTCGACGACCGCGTCGTCGGCGACGGCCGGCCCGGTCCGATCACCTCGCGGCTCCAGGAGACGTACTTCCAGGCGGTGCGCGGCGAGCTCGATCGGTACCAGGGCTGGCTCACGGTCGCCTGACGCGCCAGCGGTAGGCTCGAAAGGTGACCCAGCCAGCATTTGTTCCCGTGCCAGCGGCCGGGGCCGTGCGGCCGACGATTCCCATGGCGTCCGCGGTAGCCGCGCGGCCCAAAGTCGGCCTGCAGCGTGACCCGCACCACTCGGTGGGCCCCCAGCACGGCACACCCGCGCCCGGTGGCGGCTTCGCGCTGACCCTGGCCGCGCGGGCCGTGGCCGAGCTGACCTTCGAGCACGAGCACGACCGCCACGAGGTCGCGCTGGGCGTGGCCCTGGTGGCTGCCAAGCGCGCCAGCCTCATTAGCCGGGGTCCCAATCTCGACGATGTGCGTACGGCGATGTCGGTCCTCGGCCTGAAGTCGGGAGAGCCGGTCAGCGACGCCGCGGCGCAGCCCTTCCGGGGGCTGAGCCACAGTTACGTTCGTCAGCGCGCATTCGTCGACGCCGTCAGTGCCGAGCGCTTGGTGGCGCTCGCGTAGATCTCAGTGAAGGAAGAGCAATGTCGTTCGTACTGACCGATGAGCATCGGGCGTTTCGTGATGTCCTGCGGACCTTCGTGGACCAGCGAGTGGCTCCCAACGCCGCGCGCTACGACCGCGAGCAGGAGTTCCCCCAGGACAGCTTCGATGCCTGCGTGGAGATGGGCCTGCCGGCCCTGGCCGTCGCCGAGGCCTACGGCGGGGCGGGCGCGGACATGGTGACCCAGGCGATCATGGCCGAGGAGGTGGCCCGCGGCTGCGCCTCGACGTCGGTGACGATGCTCATCTCCAAGCTGGGCATGCTGCCGATCATGAACTTCGCCTCCGAGGAGATCAAGCACGCCTACCTGCCGCGTATCGCCAGCGGGGAGATCCAGGCCAGCTACTGCCTCTCGGAGGCCGATGCCGGCTCCGACGTCGCATCCCTGCGCACGCGCGCGGTCCGCGATGGCGACTCCTACGTCCTCAACGGCTCGAAGTACTGGATCACCAATGCCGGCGTGTCGGACACCTATACCGTGTTCGCCTCCACCGACCCGGCCGCCGGCGGACGCGGGATCACCTGCTTCTTGGTGGAGAAGTCGTGGGGCCTCGAGTTCCCCAAACACGAGGACAAGATGGGCCTGCGGGCATCGCCGACGGGAGAGGTGGTGCTCCACGACGTGCGCGTGCCCCTGTCGCACCGCATCGGCGAGGAGGGTGAGGGCTTCAAGATTGCCATGCACACCCTCGACCGCTCGCGACCCACGATTGGCGCGCAGGCGGTGGGCATCGCGCAGGCGGCGATCGACTACGCGGCGCAGTACCTGACCCAGCGCAAAGCCTTCGGGGGGCGCTTGAGCGACCTGCAGGGGCTGCGGTTCATGGTGGCCGACATGGCCATCCGCACCGAGGCAGCGCGGGCCCTCGTGTACGAGGCGTGCGCGACGATCGACGCGGGTGATCCCGACCACCGACTGAGCTACCTCACGGCGGCGGCGAAGTCCTTCGCCTCGGACACGGCCATGAGCGTCACGACCGACGCGGTCCAGCTCCTGGGCGGCTACGGCTACACCAAGGACTTCCCGGTCGAGCGATTCATGCGCGATGCCAAGATCACCCAGATCTACGAGGGCACCAACCAGATCCAGCGCATCGTGGTCGCTAAGCACCTCCTGAGTTAGCGACTTTACCCCTGATCCTCGTACCGGCAAGGCCCGCGACTTCGTCGACGAGTGCGCTACCAGCCAAGAGTGCGCACGGTGAGACCATGACTCGAGTGCCGTACCGTCTTCTTCTGGGTGACGCACCCACTGGCGCAGTGGTTACCTCACGACGCACCGCCGTTAAAGCCCTCGTGCGTCGGGGTCCCGACGTACTGATGCTCTACGCCCCAGCACTCCAGGTCTACAAGTGCCCCGGCGGCGGTGTTGAGCCGGGTGAGACCGCGGCCGAGACGCTGGCGCGCGAACTGGCTGAGGAGACGGGTCTGACTCTCGTGCGAATCGGCGCAACCGTCGCAGAGGTTATTGAACGACGTCGTGACACGCGAGACCACGATGGTGTGTTCGTGATGACTTCTTCCTACGTCGAGTGTTGGGCTATCCACTTCGGCGGAGTAGCTACCACCGGTGACGTTTGCGCAGCACAGCCGGCCCAACATCTAGTGGCCGGAGTGCGTCTACTCCGCTCAGATGGATACCCCAAGTCGAGTGTGAGGTGGAGGACCGAGGTCTCGAACGGCAACTCGATCCCTACGAAGTCGAGTACGGTCTCGTCGTTACATGGGTCGCGCCTGGTACCGCTGCCGCAGCCAACCGAAGTGCACCATCCGCTCCATCGTGGGCAACCCGCGACGCCGACGTCCTGGAGCTCTGGAAAGGCGACGGTTCGCCGAGCTCTGAGGGCTGAGATGCCTCGGACCATTGCCGGCCTCCTGATCGCTCAGGCCGACAGTGATCGACCCGCGGTCCTCGACGGGGATCGATCGCTGAGCTATCGCGACCTCGCCGCCAATTCGCATCGCCTTGTTGCGCGTATCACGCAGGCCGATCCCTCTGGCGCCAACGTCGCTCCTCTGCTCCCCAATTCCGACGCCTTCGTCGTCGCGTACTTCGCCGCCCACATCGCGGGGCGCACGGTGGTGCCGGTGCATCCGTATTATGCGTGGGTTTGGCGACGACTGGGTAGATTGACGCATCGGTTCGTTTCCGCAAACTGAGATGCGTTTCTCCAGTTTGTACGACCGTTTCTGGGACCGCGCCTAGGGGTCCCCGGAACCTGGCCGTCACGATGACCCGCCACGCGTCCCCCGCGACAACGCCGTGTGGCAGCGACTCAAGCGCGAACCGGTCTGGCTCGATGAGATCGACAATCGGCCCACGCGTACTCGGCGGCCCGCAGTCCGGGCCCGTCGATCGTCGTTCGACGTACGGGGATACTCTCCCCCTGGGCGTCGTGGCGGCAGATGGCGAGAGCAGCGTCTGACGGAGAGTAGGGGTGGCGCGCCACCAACTCGTCGGGAGATCGACGCCGACGGAGGCTTCGCGACGAGGAGTCCGGCCCCTGTCCGGTCGAGCGATGCGGCCCCCGAGACGCTCTGCGAGAGCGAATCGCGCGCTGTGACGTCGGACGGCTAAAGCAGATTGGGCGTTGTTCTCCCACGATCGTCGCCGTTGCGACATCACCAGCTACTGAACAAAGTTAAGCGCGCTTTTGACCCGGAGCGTGTAGCGCCCGTCGTAAGTTCAGCGGTGCCAGAGTCCATCTGGCTTGCGAGATGACAGTCCTGGGGTTTTCCGTCTGAGCGGAGGATGCGTCTGGCCACAAGATCTGGGAGCCAGCACGCAATGCGACCTCCCCGTGTCGTGGCCGCTCCCTCGAGATGGTCATTCCGAGGCAGTCAGTTGATCTCACACGGGACAATGAGGGGGTATTCGTGTTAGGGACAACGATCAGCCTGCCGATTTCTGCCTTTCCACCATTGGCTCTCGGGTTCATGGGGTTGGGTACGGGCTATCTGATTTATGGCATTCAAGAGTTATTCGGGTATCCGAAGCGCAATGCGGACAACGACGTCGCAACGGGTATTTGGGGCGTCTGGTTGCCCGGCTTCTTCCAGTTCGTGACGGGCATCTATCTGTTCGCTGGGCTGACTCTATTCGGGACTTTCACCGCACCTCCGCTGTACATGGCCGCGCTGGCGTTCACTGCCTATGGTGTGCACTGGTTCGCGATGGGCTGGATCCGCATTCGAGGAAAGAGTGACTCTCGCATCAACCTGGGCATGGCCATCGGCTTCTTGCTCATCTCGATTCTGGGCACCACAGTCTTCTTCGGAGCGCACGATCCGGCGGTGGGCGGAATCTTCATCGGGCTGATCTGCGTCTATGTCACGGACATCCTGGTGAGTCTCAAGCCGGATCTGCCCCAGCTGGGCGCGGTCAGCGAGCGGGTCCTCGGCTTCTTCCGTCTCGGCACGGGCTTGTGGCTTCTCTACATGATGTTTGCCGTAACACTCGACTTCACGATCGGGTATCACTGGCTCACCTGAACAGGGCACACGGCATTTCCCGGCGAGTGACCGGAACTGCATCACTCCTGATGGAGGGCCGTGGGCAGATCGCGACGCAATCGCGATCTGCCCACGGCCCGACGATCCGAGGCGCCGGCCCCGTGCCGTCTCGCCGACGCTGGAGTGTCCACTGCCTCACAGTTGTCAGCACCTCTAACGGTTTGGCGGCACCTCGGGACGGTCGATGATCCGCAGCCATGATCCATCGCCCTGGCGGCGCAGAACCTGCACCCGCACGCCAACCCCGTCGGCGGAGAGCGTCGAGGTGAGCGCGAGGTCCTCGAAGAGGACGCTCGTCAGCGGCGACTCCATCGTGAACTTCACACCGGCGTCGACCATGTGCTGGTAGACGACCTGAATGGCGGCTCGTCCGACTACGGGTCGGTCCAACGGGTAGGCCAACACGGCGCCCTCCTGGTAGAGCGCGGCCGCCCCGGCGGCGTCGCCGGCGTTGAAACGCTCGGCGACCAGGCGAGTGACGTCCTCGGGGACCAGTGCAGGTGGGTAGCTCATGGTCTCTCCTTCTCGCGGTCAACTCAGCGTATTCGCGCCCCTCGAGCGGCCCGTTCCGGGGGCGACGCTTCGCATTCCCGCTTGGGCTCCTTCGGCGACGGGGAGAGCCCAACGCCGACGGGGGCCCACCAGGGTTCCTGATCGCTGCTGGGGGAGTACCGCCCTGGTGCGTCGTGACCTGGTGCTGGGCTGCCCGAATACTTCGCCCGGTGACCGTTAGGCTTCCGTCAAGCGCCGCGCCACTGGCGGGCTGGTCCACAGACGCGAAGGCAGTTGGTCGAGACTGCTGAGAGCGGAGGGGGTTCGTGTGAGTGACCACGAAGTCATGGAACGACCCGTCGTGCGAATCACCGTCGGGGAGGCACCCCAGCCCGTGCGGGACACCCTCTCGGGAGAGGAGCCCCTGGAGATGCGGGTGAACGGTCAATCCCTCGCGGTGACCATGCGTACGCCGGGTGCCGACCTCGACCTGGTTCTCGGATTCCTCGTGAGCGAGGGCGTCATCACGAACATTGATCAGTGCGTCGCGCCGGGTTCCCGCCACCCCAGGGGAATCCACCTGCGGCCGGACAACGTGGTGAACGTGACGCTGCGTGAGGACGTGACCCCTCCCGATCACAAGGTGACGCGAGCCTTCTTCACGACGAGCTCGTGTGGAATCTGCGGGAAGTCATCGATCGACGCCGTGCGAACGCACTCCGCGTTCGCGGTGCGGGATGACCCGCTCAGCGTCGGTGCCGACTTCCTCGCATCGTTGCCCGGGCGACTGCGCAGCGCTCAAGAGGTGTTCGAGGTGACGGGCGGCCTTCACGCCGCCGCGCTCTTCGATGCCGCGACAGGTGAGCTCCTCGTCGTGCGAGAGGACGTGGGACGCCACAACGCTGTCGACAAGGTGATTGGCTGGGCCCTGCAGGAACGCGGTCTCCCCCTCAGCGGCACCATCCTCCTGGTTTCGGGCCGTGCTTCGTTCGAGCTGGTGCAAAAGGCCCTCATGGCCGGGATCCCGGTCCTGTGTGCGGTATCGGCCCCGTCGTCGCTCGCGGTCGACCTCGCCGAGGAGTCGGGCATGACCCTCGTCGGCTTCTTGCGCGCTCCGTCGATGGTCGTGTACGCCGGTGGCGAGCGAGTTCGGGCGGTCTAGGCGATGCCGGCCGTGGCGTCTGCGCCAGTGACGCCCGTAGCCACGCGGATCGGCTGCTGGCCGCGTGCCGAGGCCCCGGCACCGCGCCGCCAGAGCACGAGCGCGCACCGCGCCGTCGCGGGACCGTCTCGTCCCCGCACGTTCCGCGCGCCGGTCCGCCGGTCGGCGAGCCTTCGGGCCGCGCCCCGCGACGTGACCTTCCTCGAGTTGGATCCAAAGGAGTAGGCGATGACGCTGCACGAAATGCCGACGGCGATGACGCCGTGGTCGAAGGAAGTGGCGACGGAACTGGTCCGGGATCACGCCGCGGAGCCCGGACCGCTCCTGCCCGTCCTGCATGCCCTGCACGAGGCCTTCGGCTACATCGACCCGGAGGCGATTGAGCTCGTCGCCCAGGAGCTCAACATCTCTCGCGCCGACGTGTACGGCGTCGTCACGTTCTACGCAGACTTCCGCCGGACGCCGCCGGGCCGGGTCCGCATCCAGGTGTGCCGCGGCGAGGCCTGTCAAGCCGTCGGTGGGCGTGGACTCGTCGAGCACGCCACGCGCTCCCTGGGCCTCGAGCTGGGGACGACCGCACCCGATGGCTCGGTCAGCCTCGAAGAGGTCTTCTGCCTGGGCAACTGCGCGCTGGGACCCTCCGTCACCGTGAGCGGCCACTTGCGGGGCCGCGTCGAGCCCGCAGACTTCGACCGGCTGGTGAGCGACGCCGTCGCGAGCGGGGGCGGCGAGCGATGACGAGGATCTACGTCCCGCGCGACTCGGCGGCCCGCTCGGTAGGCGCCGATGAGGTCGCCCAGGCCATCGAGATCGCGGCAGCGGAGAGGGGCGTCGACGTCGAGATCGTGCGCACCGGCTCACGCGCGATGCTGTGGCTCGAGACGCTGGTCGAAGTCGCCACTCCTGCGGGCCGCGTCGGGTACGGCCCGGTGGCCCCGGAGGACGTCGCGGATCTCTTCGTCGCCGGCTTCCTGGAGGGGGGCGATCACCCTCTGCGCCAGGGCCTCATCGACGAGCTGCCCTGGCTCGCGGCCCAGAGCCGTATCACCTTTGCCCGCGTCGGGATCGTCGATCCCCTCTCGACCGAGGACTACGAGGCCCACGGTGGAATCGCTGGGCTGCGCCGGGCGCTGACGATGTCGCCCGCGGAGATCTGCGACGAGGTGACCGAGTCCGGACTGCGCGGCCGAGGCGGGGCCGGGTTCCCCACGGGAGTGAAGTGGCGCACGGTCCTCGATGCGGCGAGCTCGACGAAGTACGTGGTCTGCAACGCCGACGAGGGGGACAGCGGCACGTTCGCCGACCGGATGCTGATGGAGGGCGATCCGTTCATGCTCATCGAGGGGATGCTCCTGGCCGGGATCGCGGTCGGCGCTCGCGAGGGGTTCATCTACATCCGCTCGGAGTACCCCGATGCCGTGGTCACGATGCGCGCCGCGATCGCGCGGGCGTACGAGGTGGGATGGCTGGGTCCGCGTGTCCTAGGTGGCGAGCGGCAATTCGACCTGACCGTGCGCGTCGGGGCCGGCGCCTACATCTGCGGCGAGGAGACGGCCATGCTCGAGAGCATCGAGGGCCGGCGCGGCATGGTTCGTGCGAAGCCGCCCCTCCCCGCGATCGAGGGCCTGTTCGGCCAGCCGACCGCTATCAACAACGTGCTCTCTCTGGTCAGCGCCACGGTGGTGCTCGCCCGCGGCGCCGCCTTCTACCGTGAACTTGGCGTGGGCCGCTCCCGGGGCACGCAGCTGTTCCAGCTGGCGGGGAACGTCGCGTGCGGCGGGATCGTCGAGACGGCCTTCGGCCTGACCGTCGGTGAGATGCTCGAGACGTTCGCCCAAGGAACGAGATCCGGTCGCCCGGTGCACGCCGTCCAAATCGGTGGGCCTCTCGGCGCCTACTTGCCGGCGTCGCAGTTCGACCTGCCACTCGACTACGAAGCGTTCGTGGAGGCGGGGGCGATGATCGGCCACGGCGGCATCGTGGTCTTCGACGATACCGTCGACATGGCAGCCCAGGCACGCTTCGCCATGGAGTTCTGTGCCGTCGAGTCGTGTGGCAAGTGCACGCCGTGCCGGATCGGCTCGGTCCGCGGAGTCGAGGTGATCGACAAGATCGTCGCCGGCGAGGACCGCGCCGCCAACATCGCGCTGCTCGAGGATCTGTGCGATCTGATGACGGACGGCTCGCTGTGCGCGATGGGCGGTCTGACGCCGATGCCGGTGCGCAGCGTTCTTCGACACTTCCCTGAGGCACTACACAATGCAAAGGACTCGCAGGCATGACGATCTACCAAGAACTCGACTACGGAACTCCCGCGCGATCCGGTGGTCCCGACGTGACGCTGACCATCGACGACCAGACCGTCACGGTGCCGGAGGGAACATCCATCATGCACGCGGCGATTCAAGCGGGCATCGACATACCCCGGCTGTGCGCCACGGACTCTCTCGAGCCCTTTGGCTCGTGCCGCCTCTGCGTCGTCGAGATCGATGGGCGCAAAGGCGTGCCCTCCTCGTGCACCACGCCGTGCGAACCGGGACTGCGCGTCACCACGCACTCGGACCGTCTCGAGCACCTGCGTCGGGGGGTCGCCGAGCTGTACCTGTCGGACCATCCTGATGACGGCGAGTCCGACGGGTCCCCCGGTGCGTGCGAGCTGCATTCCGTCGCGGCCTCCCTCGGCGTCACCGAGGTGCGCTACGGCTCTAACGGGGCGAACCACCTCGCACTGCCCACGGACGCGAGCAACCCGTACTTCCGCTTTGATCCCACCGCGTGCATCCTGTGCTCGCGCTGCGTGCGGGCCTGCTCCGAGGTGCAAGGGACGTTCGCCTTGACGATCGCCGGGCGGGGCTTCGGCTCCAAGGTGGTCGCATCCGCCGACGAGGAGTTCATGACGTCCGAGTGCGTGTCGTGTGGCGCCTGTGTGCAGGCCTGCCCCACAACGGCCCTGCAGGAGAAGGCACTCATCGAGAAGGGCTCGCCCGAGCGCACCGTGTTGACGACCTGCGGCTACTGCGGCGTGGGCTGCTCCTTCAAGGCCGAGATGCGGGGGGACGAGGTCGTGCGCATGGTGCCGCTCAAGAGCGGCAAGGCCAACGAGGGGCACTCGTGCGTCAAGGGCCGGTTCGCCTGGGGCTACGCCTCGCATCGGGACCGCCAGCTCCATCCGATGATTCGCGAGTCGATCAGCGATGAGTGGCGCACGGTGTCGTGGGACGAGGCGATCAGCTACGCGGCGTCGCGTTTTCAGGCCATACAGAAGGAACACGGCGTCGTCTCGATCGGCGGCATCACCTCGTCTCGCTGCACCAACGAGGAAGTGTTCGTCGTCCAGAAGATGGTCCGGGCGAGCTTCCGCAACAACAACGTCGACACGTGCGCGCGCGTGTGCCACGCGCCGACCGGCTACGGGTTGGGACAAGCCTTCGGGACGTCCGCTGGCACCCAGGACTTCCGGTCGGTCGAGCAGGCGGACGTGATCGTGCTCATCGGGTCGAACCCGACCGACGCGCACCCCGTGTTCGCTTCTCGCATGAAGCGCCGTCTGCGTGAGGGAGCACGGCTCATCGTCATCGACCCTCGGCGCATCAACCTGGTGCGCACGCCCCACGTCGAGGCCGCGTACCACCTCCAGTTGCGTCCCGGAACGAACGTGGTCGTGCTCAACGCCCTGGCTCACGTCGTGGTCACCGAGGGTCTCGTCGACACGGACTTCGTGGCGCAGCGCTGCGAGATCGAGGACTTCGAGCGGTGGGCGGCTTTCGTGGCGGCGCCCGAGAACAGTCCGGAGGCGACCGAAGAGAGCAGTGGCGTCCCGGCCGAGCTGGTGCGGGCCGCCGCGCGGCTGTACGCGCAGGCCGGTAACGGCGCGATCTACTACGGGCTCGGCGTCACCGAGCACTCCCAGGGCTCGACGATGGTCACGTGCCTGGCGAACTTGGCGATGGCCACGGGCAACCTCGGCCGCGAAGGTGTCGGCGTCAACCCGTTACGCGGTCAGAACAACGTGCAGGGCTCCTGCGACATGGGCTCGTTCCCCCATGAGTTCCCCGGCTATCGCCACGTCTCGGGTGATGCGGTGCGCCACCAGTTCGAGCAGACGTGGGGTCTCGAGCTCAGCGCGGATCCCGGACTGCGGATTCCCAACATGTTCGAAGGCGCGCTCGAGGGCTCGTTCAAGGCCCTGTTCGTCCAAGGCGAGGACATCGCCCAGTCGGACCCCGACACGCTCCACGTCAAGGCGGCGCTCGCATCGTTGGAGCTGTGCGTCGTCCAAGACCTGTTCCTCAACGAGACGGCGAAGTTCGCGCACGTCTTCCTCCCGGGGACCTCATTCCTCGAGAAGGACGGCACGTTCACGAACGCCGAGCGGCGCATGAATCGTGTCCGTCCCGCCATGCCGCCCAAGACCGGCAAGCAGGAGTGGGAGGTTGTCTGCGACCTGGCGACGGCGATGGGCTACCCCATGCACTACGACGACGCGAGTCAGATCATGGACGAGATCGCGAGCACCACGCCCTCATTTGCGGGCGTCTCCTTCGCGCTGCTCGACGAGTTGGGAAGCGTGCAGTGGCCGTGCAACGAGGCGGCGCCGCAGGGCACGACGACGATGCACGTCGGCGCGTTCGTGCGGGGCAAGGGCCGCTTCGTCGAGACGCCGTATGTCGCGACCGACGAGCGCACGACCCGACGCTTCCCCTTGCTGCTCACCACGGGACGGATCCTGGCCCAGTACAACGTCGGAGCTCAGACGAGGCGCACCGAGAACGTCGCGTGGAACGACGAGGACGTGCTGGAGATCAACCCCCACGACGCCGAGGAGCGTGGCGTCGTCGATGGGGGCTGGGTCGGCTTGAGCAGTCGGATCGGCGAGACCGCCTTGCGAGCCCGAATCACCGATCGAGTGCCGACCGGGGTCGTCTACACGACGTTCCACTTCCCGACGAACGGGACCAACGTGGTGACGACCGAGCACTCCGACTGGGCGACGAACTGCCCGGAGTACAAGGTCACGGCCGTCGAGGTTCGCGCGCGCACGCGAGGGCCGGAGCCCGCCGAGGAGTTCACGACTCCGGTCATCCCTCTCGACGAGGTGGCGGCATCGCGGCGAAGCGGGAGCCCGGGGCTGCGCCGGGACCTCGCTCGCATGTCGAACCAGATCGCGGCGAACTTCGCGTTCCTCGACAATGACCGAGCGGCCGCTGCCGTGGCCGATCACATCGCGAAGTTCTGGCCCTCGAGCATGCGGGCGGAGCTGATCGACGCTGAGGGCAACGACTCCCTGGGTCCCCTGGTCGTCGCGGCCGTGGAGCGGCTCAAGAGCGCCCCGACGTCCTGACCGCTCGACCCCAGTTCCACCCCGCACCCGGACCCGACGACGCGCGATCGCCGCGAGGGCGCCGCGAGCGGCTCTCGGTGCCCGATGGCTCGTGTGACCGGGGCGCTCAGAAGCGGTCGGGTATCTCGACTCCCACGTTGGTGGCCTTGACGACGGCATCGACGACGACCCCCTCCTCGAGGCCGAGCTCATCAGCCGCCTCCCGGCTGATGAGGGAGACGAAGCGATGGGGGCCGGCCTGGATCTCCACCTGGGCCATGACGGCGTCGCGCACCACCCGCGTGACGATCCCCATGAAGCGGTTGCGCACCGACTGGGCGCGCGGTCTCTCGGGTGGCGCTTCCTCGGCCAGGGAGCGCGCGAAGCGGGCCAGTTCGCTGCCCGAGACGAGTCGCTGACCGCGCGCATCGGTGCGGGCCACCAGGCGACCCGCGTCGACCCAGCGACGCGCCGTGTCGGCGCTCACGCCCAGCAGCTCGGCGGCCTGGCCGATGCGATACTCCACCGGGCCCGAGCGTACCCAGCACCGGGCGGGCTCGCCGCGAGGGTCTCCCGGTAGCATGACGGCCACGGCGCGTTGCGCCGCTGGAGGCACCCATGGAGCAGGACCGGTTCTCCCATGTCGACCGCAGCGGTCACGTTCGCATGGTCGATGTCAGTGAGAAGAGTCCGACCCGTCGAGTGGCCGAAGCCCACTGTGTCGTTCGCACCCGCGTGCGCCAGCCACTCGAGTTGGCGGAGCGCGACGGGATGCACCCGATCCTGGCGGCGCAGTTGGCCGGCGTCATGACGGCCAAGTCGACGGCGTCGCTGATCCCGCTGTGCCACCCGATCGACGTCTCCCAAGCCCACGTGGAGATCACGCCCCACGAGGATGGCTATCAGGTGTCGTCGCACGTCGTCGCGACCCAGCGGACCGGAGTGGAGATGGAGGCGCTGAGCGCGTGTGCCATCGCTGCGCTCAGCCTCGTGTCGGCGCTCAAGGACGCTGATCCGGAGGTGAGCATCACCGGGCTGGGACTGGACTTCAAGAGCGGCGGACGCTCAGGGGAGTGGGGACGGCGGGTCCAGCCCTGACGGCCAAGCAGCCCGTCAGGGACTGCTCGCCGATCGCGGTCAGGACGTCACGTTCGTGGGGGCCGCCCAGAGCGTGATCGCTTGGGTCGGGATCTTCACGCCGCAGGGGTCACCCGGGGCGAGCCGCACCGGGTGCATCGCCCGGGCACGCAGGTACAGCGACGGGCTGAGACGAACGCCGTACTCGACGCTCGCCCCCAGATCGATGACGTCCTCGACGATTCCCTCGAGACGTCCCGGCTTGCGCGCGCCGACGCGCACGCGTTCGGGCGGGATGCCCCACAGCACGTCGCCGGATTGTTCGCCGAATTGCTCGTCGGCGAGCTGCGCCACGCGTACGCCGCCACACAGGAGTTGGCCCTCCGCGTCGAGGTGCGCGCTCTCCAGGTTGGCCAGACCGAGCAGCCGGGCGACCTGGGCGGACGCGGGCCGCCCGAAGACCTCCCGGGTCGGGGCATCTTGGAGGACTTGACCCCCCGCGAGCACGATCACCTCGTCGGCCAGGATCGCCGCCTCTTGCGGGTCGTGCGTCACCAGCACGCTGGACAGGCCGAGTTCGCGCTGGAGGGCGCGGAGCTCGCGGCGCAGCGTGTCGCGGATGGGTACGTCCAGTCCGGAGAACGGCTCGTCCAGCAAGAGGACGTGGGGGCTCGCGCACAGGGCCTGCGCCAGGGCCACGCGCTGGCGTTGGCCGCCGGACAGCTCGTGGGGACGGCGCGCCTCCAGACCCTCGAGGTGCAGGCGAGACAGCCAGTGCCTCGCGAGCCCCGCAGTCGCCCCCCGTGCGAAGAGAAGGTTCTGCCAGACGGTGAGGTGGGGAAACAGCGCGAAGCCCTGGGCCACGTAGCCCACCTGCGGGGATACGCGGGCGCGTGCTGATCCGTCTTCGAGGCCGGCCAGGGCGCGCAGGAGCGTGGACTTCCCCGAGCCCGACGGGCCCAGGATGGCCAGACGCGGGGACGTGGCGTGATGGGTGGCCTCGAGGTGGAAGGAGCCGTGGCGCACGACGAGGGAGAAGTCGAGGAGCTCCGAGGTGGCCCGAGGCGCGGGCGCGCGTGGGGGCGCCTCGAGGTCGGGGCGGGAGCGTGGCCGGCGCACGCGGCTGAGCCCGAGAGCCACGCCGGCCGCTCCCAGGGCCAGCGCCGTCGGGGCAACCGTGTTGGCGATCCCGAGGCCGCTGAACTGGTTGTAGGCGTAGATGGACAAGGTCGTGGGGTGGTAGGCGAGGACCACAACGGCGCCGTACTCGCCGAAGGCCCGCAGCCAGCACAGCAGGACACCGGCGCGGATGCTGGGCGCGCTGTGGGGCAGCGCGACGCGCCAGAAGCGTGAGAGCTCGCCGTGTCCCAGCGTGGCCGCCACGTCGAGCTGCCCCGCGTCCAGGGTCGCGAAGCCGGCCCGTGCGGCCACGATGAGGAACGGTGCGCTCACGAAGAGCATCGCGATCACCACGCCGGTGAACGAGTCGGTGAGCGCCCCGTGGAAGAGTCCGCCGAGCGCGCTATAGGGACCGACCAGGTAGATCAGGATGATGCCGCTCATCAGCGGCGGCAGCGCGAGGGGCAGGTGGACGAGCACGTTCAGCGCCCGGCTGAGCGCGCCGTGCCCGCGGGCCAGGCGCCAGGCCAGGGGGAGACCGAGCAGCGCCGCGAGGAGGGTCGCCATGCTCGCCGCGGCTGCCGTCACCACCAGGGAGGGGAAGAGGCCGGGCTGGCGGAATCCGGTCGGCGCGCGCAACGCGCGCCAGACGAAGGCACCGAGGGGTACGGCGAGATAGAGCGCGATGAGCCCGGCCAGGCCCGTGAGCACGCCGTGGCGCTGCCTCATGCGTGGGGTGCGCGCGCTGCGGGGCGGATGCCGGCCTGGGCGAGCAGGGCCCGCGCCTTCGACGTTTCGAGGAAGGCGACGAAGGCCCGCGCAGCGCGGGGGTCCGGGGCGTTGCGCACGAGCGCGACGGTGAAGGTCGCCGCCAACTTCTCACCGGTCAGCGGGACGCTCGTGAGGTGGGCGCTGCGCACCTCGACGAGGTAGAAGAAGCCGGCGTCGAGCTGGCCCGCCTGCAGGCGGCCGACCAGGGTCGCCTCGGGAAAGACGGTCGCGTCGTTGCGGGCCAGCGTGGCGAGGGTCGGGACGCGAAAGCGCCGGGCGGCGTCGGCGAGGGCATGACGGGCCAGGACGCCCTTGGGGTCCGTCAAGGGATCGGTGCGCCCCAGCCGGAAGCCCGGGCGGCCCACCACGCGATACCACGGCTCGTGGCGCAGGGCGCTGGCGAAGCGCGACGCGGGGTCGTAGGCGAGCACGAGAGGCGACGTGCCGATCACGCGGTAGCGGGAGATCCAGTCGCCGTTGGCGGGCCCCATGAGGCGGCGATCCGCGCTCGGCGCGGCCGCGAGGAGCACGTCGGCGCGCTGCGTGCCGCCCTTGATCGTGCTGACGAGGGCGTCGCTGCCGTCCGGGTACCCGTTGACGGCGTCACCCGTCGCGCGGGTGAAGGCGGGGCCCAGGCGCTGCTGGACGAGATTCAGCAGCGATCCCGCGTAGAGGAGATCGACCGACCCACCGGACGCGCGGGCGGGCGTCGGGGCCCCCGCCAGGCCCGCCGCAACCAGGAAGATCGTGGCCAGTAGGGCACCGACGCGCCGACGCCGTCGCTGGACGCTCATCGTGATCTCCTTCGCCACTGCGGGGCTCTTCGAGAATATCCCTCGCAGATGATGACAAAACGCTCGGGTGCTCTGGCAGGTGCGGGTCCCGCAGGTATCAGACGGCGGGGGCGATCATAGGATGCGCTGCATGGCGCCGGACGCGAGCGACTGGGTGGAGCTGGTGGACGGTGATCTCAGCGTGGCGGCCGCCGACACTTGGGTGCGCCGGCCGGGGGCCGGAGCGGTGGTGACGTTCAGCGGGCTGGTGCGCGACGTGTCGGACGGGCGCGACGAGCCGGTCACCGCCCTCGAGTACGAGACGCACGAGCCGCTGGCCCTCGCGCGCATGCGCCAGGTTGTGGCCGAGATCCGGCGACGCTGGCCCGACGTCGCGGCCGTGGCGATGCTGCACCGCCTCGGCCGGGCCGAGGTCAGCGACCCGGTGGTAGTGGTGTCGGTCTCGAGCCCGCACCGCGCGGAGGCCTTTGCGGCGGCCCAATTCGGCATCGACGCGCTGAAGGTCTCGGTCCCCCTCTACAAGCGCGACATCTGGTCGACGGGTGCCGCCTGGAGCGCGACGACCCAGGACGCCGTCGACGTGCCGCACGGGTAATGGCGCGCCTCATCCTGCTCGGGCCGGCGCGCGAGGTGGCCGGGTGTCGCGAAGACGTCATCCGCGCGCCCGACGTGGCCGGCGTGCTCGAGCAAGCCCGCGAGCGCTACGGCAGCGCCTTCGCCGAGCTGCTCGCGCACAGCCGCGTGTGGCGAAACGGCATCCTGGCCCGTGACGAGGATCTCGTCACCGATCAAGACGAGATTGCCGTGGTGCCGCCGATCTCTGGCGGGTGAGGGCTCGGCGTCGCGCTGAGCAGCTCGAGCGCGTGCGGGATGATCGCCAGGACCGCGGCGAGGCTCTCGCGGGCACCGCGGGGCGAGCCGGGCACGTTGAGGATGAGGCAGCTGCCACGCACGCCGGCACGCGCCCGCGAGAGTGCCCCGTACGGACTGGCAGCGCGCGCGGCCTCGACCAGACCCGGCGCCTCGCGTTCGATGACGCGCAGGGTCGCCTCGGGCGTGACGTCTCGGGGGCTGAAGCCCGTGCCCCCCGTGGTGAGGAGAAGTCCGGCGAATCCCGTCGACATCTCGCGCAAGGCATCGGCCACCTCGTCGATGCCGTCGGGGCTGGTGCGGGTCTCTTCGACGATGAAGTCCGCGGCGGTGAGCAGCTGGGCCAGCAGCGGGCTCGACTCGTCGACGCGGGTGCCGGCGGCGACGCCGTCGGACACCGTCAGGATCCGGGCCCGCAGCACTGGCTAGCCACCGATCATGAACATCGAGCGCTTCGGCCGCAGGAACCCGGTGTCGTTGATGCCGTGACCGGGCAGCTTGTCCCACACGGCACGCCGGAGCAGGATCGCCATCTCCTCGTCGGAGCCGCCAGCACGCATCACGTCGCGGATGGAGGGCTCGTCGTGTCCAAAGAGGCAGTTGCGGATCGCGCCGTCGGCCGTCAGGCGGAGGCGATCACACGTGCCGCAGAAGGGGCGGGTGACGCTGGCGATGACGCCGATCTCCCCGGCACCGTCGCGGAACCGGTAGCGCTCGGCCGGTGCGTGCTCGTCCCAGATCGGCTCGAGGGGCCAGATCGCGTCGATCTCCTCCACGACGCGCTCGGCCGAGTAGACCGCATCGCGCTGCCAACGCCTCTCGGCGTCGAGCGGCATGAACTCGATGAAGCGCACGACCCGACCGGTTTGACGCGCGAACTGGGCGAACGCGCGCACCTCGGTCTCGTTGACGCCCGACATGAGGACCACGTTGACCTTGAGCGGTCGGAGTCCTGCGGCCTCGGCGGCGTCCATCGACTGGAGCACCGTGGACAGCACGCCGCGCCGTCGGATGCGTGCGAACGTCTCGGGATCCAGCGAGTCGCAGCTGACCGTCACGCGGGTCAGCCCCGCATCGGCCAGGGGCTGGGCCAGGCGCGCCAGTGCCGTGCCGTTGGTGGTCAGCGCAATGTCCTCGAAGCCGATCGCTGACAGGGAGCGCACCAGATCGGTCAGCCGGTGGCGCTGCAGCGGCTCGCCGCCGGTGAGGCGGAGCGACGTCACGCCCATCTGGTGGGCGACGCGGGCCACGCGGGTGATCTCGGCGAAGCTCAGCACCTGCTCGCGATCCGTGAAGGTCACGCCCGTCTCTGGCATGCAGTAGACGCAACGAAGGTTGCAGCGGTCCGTGACGGAGATGCGCAGGTCGTGGTGCACCCGTCCATAGCGGTCGACTAGGTCGCCCGTGATGGGCATCTCTTCGCGGCTCGCGTCGCGTGCGGGCCGGCGCCGCGAGGGCAGCGCCACCGGGACCGATGCGGGTGGGGAATCCGTCGCGCCGATGTCGATCGCGGGGCTCACGCGGACAACCTCGCCCGGACACCCGACGGTGTGGTGCAACAGCGGGCGATGCGCAGCCCGCGACGGGGCGAACTCTCGGGCTCGTTGCGCCGGCCGGTCTGGTGGCAGGAGCGTGGTACTCGGTCGAGTCGCTGGGCGCGTGCGAGGACCCCGAGACATCGGTCGGGAAAGGCGGGCTCGAGCAGGACGCGAGTTGCGAGGTCGCTGCCTCGAGCAATCTCGAGTCGCATAGTGTGAGACTACAAGTAGGAGGCCGACACGGGGTGAGCAGGGGCCGCCAATGTACCCGTGTGCGCGATGGGCAAGCGTGCGCCGGGATACTCCTGACCGGGGGGGCGAGTCGGCGCCTCGGGCGCGACAAGGCCAGCCTGATCGTCGAGGGCGAGACGCTGGCTCGCCGTACGGGACGCCTGCTGGTCGCCGTCTGCGAACTCGCGGTCGAGGTCGGACCGGGACGCTCGGGGTTGCCGTCGGTTCTCGAGTCGCCCCGCGGTGGAGGTCCCCTCGCCGGTCTCCTGGCGGGTGAGCGGTGGCTCGCACTCCAGGGCTATCGAGGCCCGGTCCTCCTCGTGGCGACGGACCTGCCGCGCTTGCACGTCGAGCTGCTGGCGCAGCTGCGTGACGTCGCGACCTCCGGATCGGTGCTGCCGGTCGTGGACGGTCGCAGCCAACCACTGCTGGCGCGGTGGTCGCCCGAGGACCTCGACGAGGCGCATCGGCAGTGGGCTCGCGGGGAGCGTTCGCTGCGGTTCCTCGGGGAGCGTCCCGAGGTGCTGCACTGGGATCGTGCGCACTGGGCGCCAGCGATTCGTCCCCAGGACTTCGCCGACGTCGACACGCCCGAGGACGCTCGAGACCTCGGGCTGCGCGGCGCGCTCGGCGAGGAGCGCTCGTGGCACTAGGACCGCGCTCGGCATCCGAGCGTCACGCCCTGACGCCGCTCGACGATGTTCGCGACGCCATCGTGTCGCGCGTTAGCGCCCTCAAGGAGTGCGACGTCGCACTGGAGCACCTCCACGGCTGCGTGCTGGTGACCGACTTCCGGGCGGTGGTGGCCAATCCCCGGTTCGACAACTCGGCCATGGACGGCTTCGCCGTGCGCAGCGCGGACGTTGGAGACCTCCCGGTGCGCCTGCGGGTCGTCGAGCAGATCCTGGCGGGCCGCGCGAGTGCCCGGTCGATCGGGTCGGGCGAGGCCGCACGCATCATGACCGGTGCGCCGATGCCCGAGGGCGCCGACGCGGTGGTGAAGATCGAGGACGCCGAGGTCGACGACGGGTCGGCCACCGTCACGCTGCACGGGCCCGTGGCGCGCGGTCAGCACGTGCGCTACGCGAGCGAGGACGTGCACGTGGGTGACGTCGTGGTCTCCGCGGGCCGCCGACTCGGGCCCATTGATGTCGGGGTGCTGGCCTCGCAGGGGGTCACCACCCTGAGCGCGCGGCCACGACCCGTCGTCGGCGTGATCTCGACGGGGGACGAGCTCGTCCAGGGTGGTCCGCTCGCGTCAGGTCAGATCTTCGACACCAATCGGCCGATGATGCTCGCGCTGCTGGAGCAGTGGGGCTACGAGGCCGTTGACGCCGGTGGCGTGGCCGATGACGAGGACGCCATCGTCGCACGCCTGGACGCCACGATCGCCCGCTGCGATGCGGTCATCACGACGGGAGGCGTGAGTGTCGGTGACGCCGATCACGTGATGCTGGCCCTGCGCCGCCTGTGCCCGGTCAGCGCGGTGGGGCTGCGCGTGGCGATCAAGCCGGGCAAGCCGATGTCCTTCGCCGTCACCGACGAAGGGGTGCCGATCTTCTCACTGGCCGGCAACCCGCTGGCTGCCGTGTCCCTGTTCCACCTCGTGGTGCGCCCGGCTCTGGCGCGGCGCGCGGGTCTCGCCGCGGCCAAGGCGCGCCTCGTCGCGCGCCTGGACGTCGCCCTGTCGCGACGAGTGGATGGACGCACCCACGTGGTGCCGGCGCGGGTGACCGTGGACTCCGAGGCCCGTTTGCGAGTGGAGGCGGCTTGGGAGGCCGAGTCGCACCGGTTGCGCTCCGCCGCCCTCGCGAACGCCCTGGTACTCGTCCCCGACGGCCCCGGCCTCCGCGCCGGTGATCTCGTCGAGATCGAGCTCACCGGCGGACTCGTCGCCGGTGGGCGCGAGAGTGAGTAAGGTCCCGGTCATGGACGAGGACGCGAAGGCCTGGATCAGGGACTACGCACAGGAGATGGGCGTGGCGAGTCCCAGCGACGACGAGATCGAGAGACTCTTGCGTCTCGCCGCGGCCGCCGCGCACGCCGCCCACCGCTCCGTCGCCCCGGTGACGACGTGGCTCGCGGGGCGGGCCGGGCTGGACCTCGATGCGGCGCTGCGGCTGGCCGAGGAACTGGCGGCGCGGCGGGGCGAACCGGGGAACGCCGACCAGCACTGATCCCTCCGGAACCGGGCCCACCGGCCGGCACCCCGGACGTCAGGCGACCGGGTGTCTGCCCCGGGGGTCGACGCGGGAACCCCGTCACCCCCGCGAGACCGCAGGCGCGGTGGCGTGGTCGTCTGCGACGAGACCCCCGACGTCGCCGGGTACCCCGCGGTCCCCAGACGCGCGTCCTAGAGTTGTCACTCATGGCCGTGCGCATGTGGGACCCACCGTCGAGGAGTGCCCGTCGTCTCGGGACACTCCCCGCACCCGACTCTGCTACCGCGATCGTGGAGGACCGCCGTTCGATCCTGCGCGGGGGCGTCGTTGACCAGGTGCGTCCGTGATGGCGGGCGGGGACTCGCTCAGCGGTCCGACGCTGTGGCGCCGGGGGCTGGCGCGCCTGCCGGGTGAGGCGCTACTCGAGCGCGTAGATGGGCTGGACCTGCGTCCCGGTGCGCGAATCTCGCCAGCTGTCGCCTTGCCGCTGCGCTCCCTGCGTGAGCGGCGTGACGTGGACGAGTTCGTGAGCCACGCACCGGCTCCCGCGGTGCGAGCACTGCTCGAGTCCCTGGTCGCCCCCGATCTGGAGCGCATCGTGGAGCTCCTCGGCGAGCACGCAGACCACCCCAGCTTCGACCAGCTGGCCGCGGCCATGGACGTGTTGGCCGAGGAGGGTGTCAGCGACGATCGGCGAGCGGCCCTGTTGGCTTTCGCCGTCGCCGAGCAGTTCGCCGCGGCGCCTCACTGCCGGCGGCTCCTGACCGAGATCCCGGAGCTGGCACTGCCGGCGGTGGAGGTCGCGGGCGCCACCGCGGTGATGGCACCGCCGCGAGAGGTCGATCCGGAGGTGCGCGAGCGCCGGCGCCAGCGCCGCGCCGCGCGACAGGCGTCGCCGGCTCCGTCGCGGCCGGCGAGACCGTCGCGCGCCCGGCGCCCCGACGTCGGGGGGGACGTGGCATCGCCTGCGGTGCCCCTCGCGCCGCCGCAGTGGCGCCGCACACCCCTGACGCCTAGCGAGGCGCGATCCGTGAGTGATCGCCACCCCCTGGTCGGCGCCCTGGTCACGGTCGACGTCCCCTTCGACGCCATCGACCCGTCGCGCCCCGACGAGCACGAGAAGCACCGCCCGGCCGTCGTCGTGGCGGGTTCGACGTCCCAGCTCTTGGTGCGCGCGCTCTACACGAAGTCGCGTCCGGGCCGCATCCCGTTCCGACCGTGGCGACGCATTGGCCTGGACCATCCGTCCTTCATCAGTGACGACCGGACGCTGCTCGACGTCGAGGGCCGGGAGGTCGTCGAGATCGACCGGCTCAGCGCCGTCGAGTGGAACGCGCTCTGGTAGTCGCGACGTACCATCGACGCATGTCCTACGAGTTCTCCACCATCATCGAGCCGTTCCGCATCCACTCGGTCGAGCCCCTGCGCATGTCGACTCCGCAGCAGCGTGGCGCCGCGATCCAGGCGGCCGGCTACAACCTCTTCAGCCTGCACGCCGACGACGTGCTGATCGACCTGCTGACCGACTCGGGGACCGGGGCGATGTCGCGCGACCAGTGGGCGGCCATCCAGCACGGCGACGAGAGCTACGCGGGGTCGCCGTCGTGGTTCCGCTTCGAGGCCGCGGTCAAGGACCTGTTCCCCTTCCGGCACGTGATTCCCACGCACCAGGGCCGTGCGGCCGAGAAGATCCTGTTCACCGCGGTGGGCGGCCCCGGCCGCGTGGTGCCCTCGAACACGCACTTCGACACCACGCGGGCCAACGTCGAGGCGACCGGGGCCGAGGCCGTGGACCTGGTCATCGCCGAGGGGCTCGACCCCAGCTCGCTGCACCCCTTCAAGGGCAACATGGACCTCGAGGCGTTGGACGGGCTCCTGCGCCAGCGCCGGGCCGACGTGCCCGTCGTGATGGTCACGATCACCAACAACTCCGGTGGCGGCCAGCCCGTGTCGCTGGAGAACCTGCGGGGCATCAGCGAGATCTGCCGGCGCTACGACGTGCCGCTCTTCCTGGACGCCTGCCGGTTCGCCGAGAACGCGTGGTTCATCCACGAGCGCGAGGCCGGCCAGGGCGACCGCGACGTGGCCGACATCGTGCGCGAGATGGCGGGACTGGCCGATGGCATGACCATGTCGGCCAAGAAGGACCCCTTCGGCAACATCGGGGGATGGCTGGCGCTCAACGACGACGGCCTCGCCGAGAGCTGCCGCAACCTGCTCATCCTGACCGAGGGCTTCCCCACCTACGGGGGTCTGGCCGGCCGTGACTTGGAGGCCCTGGCCCAGGGGCTCACCGAGGCCGTGAGCCACGACTACCTGCGCTACCGGATCCGCTCGACGACCTACCTCGGCGAGGCCCTGGACCGGGCGGGCGTCCCCGTGGTCAAGCCCATTGGTGGTCACGCCGTCTACCTGGACGCCCGGGCCCTGCTCCCGCACATCGCCCCCCTGGCGTACCCGGGGCAGGCGCTAGCGGTCGCCCTCTACGAGGCCGGGGGCGTGCGTTCGGTCGAGATCGGCTCGGTGATGTTCGGCCGGCACCCCGACGGGAGCGAGCACCCGGCACCTCTGGAGCTCGTGCGCCTGGCCATCCCGCGGCGCACCTACACCCAGAGCCACATCGACTACGTGATCGAGGTCGTCACGGCGGTCGCGGGCGACGCCCAGAGCCTCGGGGGCTACAAGATGGTCTACGAGCCGCCGGCGCTGCGCCACTTCACGGCGCGCTTCGAGCCGCTGGGCTGACCCGAGCCCGGGCCGCGCGACGCGTGGCGACGAGCGCGCACACGACACCGGCGGCCGCCAGCGCGAGACCCGCCAGCTGCACCCCGACCGAACCGCTGTGGGAGTGCTGGCCGAGCAGCCACCGCTCGTCGTAGGCCCGGACCAGGCCCCACACGATCATGGCCACCGACGCGACGAGACCCGGCACCCGGTCGCGCAGGCGGCGCTGGAGTGCGAGGAGGATCAGCCACAAGGTGCCGTCCTCCAAGCCTTGGATGAGGGGGACGGGCACGCGCCGGCCCGCCTGGCCCGCGTAGCGCATCCCGAACCACTGGTGCGTCAGGTGCCCCCCGCCCTGGTACATGAACTGGGGCCCGAGCACGCGGCCGACGGCCCAGCCGGCCACCAGCGCGGGGACGACGGCATCGGCGAAGCGCGCCAGCGTCGTGTCGGGCCACCACCGGCGCCGCAGGATCAGGGCGACGGGGATGGCAGTGGCCAAGGCGCCAAAACTCGACAGGCCACCGTTCCATAGGGCGAACCACTGGGCCGGCCGCCCGGCATAGAGCGACCAATTCGTGGCCACGTGGGCGACGCGCGCACCGATCAGCGCGGCGATGAGCACCGCCACGGTGAAGCGTGCCCAGCGCGTGTCGCCCAGGCCAGCGCGCCGGAGCCGGCGGGCGGCGTAGGAGTAGGCGAGGATGGTCGCGAGGGCCAGCCCGATGCCGTAGAGGTGGAAGGTCAGGGGACCCAGGTGGAGGCTGGTGGGGACGGGCTCCACCAGCTAGGCCCGCGGTCGGCCGGCTCCCGCGAACCCGTACCCCAGGCGGACCGGGGTGACGTGCACGGTGTAGCCGGCGCTCGGCGCCTCAATCATCATCCCGTGCCCCAGGTACATAGCCACGTGCTGGTCGCCGTCGTAGCCGTAGAAGAGGAGGTCGCCCGGCTGGAGGTCCCACAGCGGCACCCGCACGGTGTCGGCGAACTGGGCTCCCGAGTAGTGCGGCAGGTAGATGCCCGCCGCGTCGTAGGCCAGCATCACCAGTCCCGAGCAGTCCACGCCCGCGCGCGAGGCGCCGCCCCACACGTAGGGCACGCCGAGGTAGGAGAGCGCCGCGCGGATCGCGATGTCGGCCCGCGAGTTGGGCGGGGGAGCGGGAAAGCCGACGGCGGGCTTGGCGTTCGCCAGGGCGCCGGCGGACTGGGCCGCCGCCGCGGCCTCCTGCTGGCGCACGAAGTACGCGATCTGTCCCTTGACCTGAGAGAGGGCGTGCTGCAGGGTGGCCTGGAGGAGCTTGGCCTCGTGGAGGGCCCGCGCGGCGGTGCGCGCGGCGTCCGCGGCCTGCTGGTCCTCGGCGGCCAGGAGCGAGCGCTCCTGGGTCAACTTGAGCCGGTAGCTCTTCAGGTTGGCCACGGTCGTGGCCACGTTGCCCTGGGCCACCTGGCTGTAGACCTGGACGGCGCCGAGCTTGGTGGCCGTGGGGGCGAACATGGGGTTGGAGCCGGCGGCGCCGCTGGTGACGTAGGCGTAGATGGCGTCGGTGCGCAGTTGGCCGTTGCCCCGCAGCACCTGGCGCTCGATCTGGGCCACGATCGTCTTGGTGTTGGCGATCACGTGCGTGATGTCGTGCAGCTTGATCAGCGTCATGTCGTACTTCTGGCCCAAGAACCCGACGCGCCCGTCGATGTACTGGATCTGCTTGTACAAGGTGGCAGCCTGAGCCCGCGAGCTGGTGAGGTCGGCAGCCCCGGCGCCCGGCGAGACCCAGAGAGCCGCCAGCGGGGCGAGGATCGCGGCACTGGCGAGAGTCCGGCGAGGGCTCCACCGCCCTCGGGGCCGTGGCGACGAGAGGCGCCGAAGGCGCTTGACGTCAGGCACGGGTGCCAGGCTACCTGCTGGGGGCCCGCGACGAGGCGGCGGTCCCCCGCGGGATTGGCATCATCCCTGATCAGCGCCGTTGAGCCGTCCGGTCCGGTTCGGTCGCCCGAGGGCTGACATGGTGTCACGTAGGCTCAGCGCATGTCTGAACGCTCCCGAAGCCTCCCGCGCCGCTCCTGCCTGTCGACACCCGGCTCCTCGGAGCGGTTCATGGCCAAGGCCCCGTCCGTGCGAGCCGACATGACCTTCTTGGACCTCGAGGACTCGGTGGCGCCCGCGGAGAAGGTCGCCGCCCGGGCCCGGGTCGCCGAGGCCGTGCGCTCCCTGGCGTGGGACGACCGGGTGCTGTGCGTGCGCGTGAACGCCTGGGACACGCCCTGGACCTACGGTGACGTCATCGAGGTGGTCGGTTCGGCCGGACCGCGCCTCGACGAGGTCATGCTGCCCAAGGTCCAGTCGGCCGCCGAGGTCGTGGCGCTCGACCTGCTGCTGACGCAGGTGGAGAAGAACGCGGGCCTCGAGCCGGGTCAGATCGGGATCGAGGCCCAGATCGAGACGGCCCGCGGCCTGATCAACGTCGACGAGATCTGCGCGGCCTCGCCCCGGCTCGAGACCATCATCTTCGGCCCGGCCGACTTCGCCGCCTCGATCGAGATGCCGGTCCTGACCGGGGGCGTCGCCATCGACGAGTACCCGGGTGACCACTTTCACTACGTCTTCTCCCGGATCCTCATGGCCGGCCGCGCCAACGGCCTCCAGGTGATCGACGGGCCGTTCCTCAAGGTGCGCGAGCTCGACGCCCTGCGCACCTTCGCCCAGCGCACGCGCGTCCTGGGCTATGACGGGAAGTGGGCGCTCACGCCCGACCAGGCCGAGGTGCTCAACGACGTCTACTCGCCGACCCAGGAGCAGTTCGACCGGGCGTGGGACATCTTGGAGGCTTACCGGGTGGCCACCGAGGAACACCGCACGGGCGCGGTGATGTTCGGCGACGAGATGATCGACGAGGCCAGCCGCAAGATGGCGCTCAAGTTCGTCGCCCGGGGCGAGCGCGCCGGGCGGCAGCGCTCGGCGACCTGAGGACCTTATTAGGAGATTCTTCTACTAAGGGCGCTAGCCTGACGGCGTGACGACCACGGGGACGGTCTCGCGGCGCGCTCGCGTCCGAGCGGCGCTGGCGCCGGCGGAGTGGCGGCGGGTCGGTGCCATGAGCGGCATCGTGGTCCTGCTGCACGTGGCGGGCTGGACGCTCCTGGTGATCGCCGCCTCGCGCCACTACGGGCTGCGGTCGCCCCAGGAGCTGGGCCTGGGCACGGGCGTGCTGGCCTACACCCTCGGCTTGCGCCACGCCTTCGACGCCGACCACATCGCCGCCATCGACAACACGACGCGCAAGTTCATGAGCGAGGGGCGGCGCCCCATGTCGGTGGGCTTCTTCTTCTCGCTGGGCCACTCGAGCGTGGTGCTGGCCCTGACGGTCCTGCTGGGTCTGGGCGCCCGGGCGCTGGGCGCCCAGGTGCGCAACACCTCGTCGCCCCTGCACCACTTCGGAGGGCTGATCGGCACGATCGTGTCGGGCGGGTTCTTGTACCTGATCGCCATCTTGAACATCATCGTGCTGGCGGGCATCGTCAAGCTCTTCTCGCAGATGCGCCAGGGGCGCTTCGACGACTCCGAGCTCGACAAGCACTTGAACGCGCGGGGCTTCATGATGCGGTTCTTCGGATCGCTGGCCCGCTCCGTGGACCAGCCCTGGAAGATGTACCCGATCGGTGTGCTCTTCGGACTCGGGTTCGACACCGCGACCGAGATCGCGTTCCTGGTGCTCGCGGGGACGTCGGTCGCCGCGGGCCTCCCGTTCTGGGCGATCCTCAGCCTGCCGCTGCTGTTCGCAGCGGGGATGAGCCTGCTCGACACGATCGACGGGTCCTTCATGAACTTCGCCTACGGGTGGGCCTTCTCGCGCCCGGTGCGCAAGGTGTACTACAACATCACGATCACCAGCCTGAGCGTGCTCGTCGCGCTCTACGTGGGAACCCTCGAGCTGGCCCAGGTGATGGCCGGCGAGCTGGGGCTCCACGGCGGGCTGTGGAGCCTCGTGCGCGCGTTCAACATCAACACGGCGGGGTTCGTGATCGTCGGGATGTTCGTGCTGGTGTGGGCCGTGGCGCTCGCCCTGTGGCGCTGGGGACGGGTCGAGGAGCGCTGGGAGCGCGCGGCCATGCGCGCGCAACGGGCTCGCGGCGAGCGGATCGACCGGCACTCGGCCGGCCTCACCCTGGGGGCGGTGCACCGGCCCTTCACGATCGACGACGAGTCCGGAGTCGCGGGCGGCTAGCCGAAGAGCTGGACCGGGTTCGATCGGGTCGCGCGACCGAGCAACGGCGTGGCCAGCACCGTCAGCGCGATGAGGGCGGCCATGGCGCCGAAGGCCCCACCGAGGTGGTGGACCTGCCCTCCCATGAGCACACTGACGACCAGGGGGCCGAGGGCCTGGCCGCCGGTCGCACCCACACCCCACACCAGCGCGTTGCCCGTGGCCGAGGCCGAGCGGGGGACGTAGTCGCTGACCAGGGAGAGGAGCAGGGGAAAACCGCTGAAGGTGAAGAGCCCGAACGCGCACAGGCTGGCGGTGGCGGCCACGCCATGTCCCGAGGTCGTCAAGAACCACGCGATGCCGCCGGCCGAGCCCAGGCTGTCCAGGGCGAGCACGGCCCGCTTGTCGAAGCGATCGGCCAGCAGGCCGAAGACCAGCTGGCCCACGACGCCTCCGGCGTACATGATGGTCACGATCACGCCCAGCATCGTCGAGACTCCGGCGTGCCGGTTCGACGTCAAGTAGATGGGGATCCACGAGACGACGCCGATGAAGGCCAGCGAGCGCACCAGGGAGATGCCCATCAGCGCGACGACGCTGCGGGTCAGCAACGAGCGCAAGGGGACCCTCGGGGTGGCCCCGGCGCGGGTGCCCCGGCGCGGCCCGTCCGCGCCACCGCTCACCAGCCCGGCGGCGATGACCGCGGCCGCCACCAGGGCGACCGTGCCGGCCACCAGTGCGGTGTCGGCCTTGGAGAGACCGAGACCGGCGATGACGAAGAAGAGGGCGGGGTAGAGCGCTCGGCCCAGGCTGCCGAAGGCGCCGTTGACGCCGAGAGCCTTGCCGCGCGCCCCGTCGCCGAAGGAGAGCTGCACGATCGAGCCGCCCAAGGGGTGGTAGACGGAGCTGCCCACGCCGGCCACGACGGCGGCCGCGATCGCCAGGGCGGTGCTCGCCGCACCCGACGCCGTGAGAGCGGCGTCGAAGCCGAACATGCTGACGCCGAGCGTCGCGATGCCGAGGGCGATGAGCGGTCCGCGCCGGCCGACGCGGTCCGCGAGCAGACCCACCAGGACGCCCACGCCGGCCGAGCACAGGTAGAAGACGGTGAGCATCGCCGTGACGGTGGCGGTCGAGTCGTGGTGGCCCACGACGAGCAGGTCCGAGACGACCGGGAGGAAGAAGATCATGCCGTCGTTCATGAAGTGTGCGAACGACGTCACGGCGAGCAGCCGCCTCGGCCGCACGGTCGTCGCCGAGCCCGCGGATCCCGACGGCGCGCTCATGGCCGCGCGCTCACGCGGCGCGCGCATCGGGCGGTCAACTCGCCAGCCCGCGGCTGATGACCTTGAGGCACAGCGTCTCGTCGGCCCCTTCGAAGATGGACAGGACGCGTGCGTCGACGAAGTACCGACTGACCGGGAACTCCTCGGCGTAGCCCATGCCGCCGTGGATCTGCATGGCTTCGCGGGTGATCCACTCGGCTGCCCGGCAGACGTACGCCTTGGCCATCGAGGCCTCCATCGAGCCCTCGCCGGTGGTCATGCGCCGGGCGACGGTCAAGGCGAACTGCCGCGAGCACTGGATGATCGCCGCCATCGTGCCCAGCTTGACGCGGGTCAGCTCGTAGTCGATGATCGGCGTGCCGAACACGGAGCGCTGGCGCGCGTAGGACAGAGCCGCCTCGTAGGCGGCCTGCATTACTCCCAGCGCCCGGGCCGCGGTCTGGATGCGCCCGTTCTCGAAGCCGGCCATCTGGTAGTAGAAGCCCTGGCCCACGCCCGCCTCGCCGCCCACGACGTGGGAGTCGGGCACGAACCAGTCCGTGATGCTCACCTCGTAGGAGTGCATCCCGCGGTATCCCAGGGTGTCGATCGGGCGGCCCTCCAGGCGCCCGGCCGTGCCCGACTGCTCCAGGAGGAAGCCGTGCCCGTCGGCGGGCTCTTTCTCCAAGAGAAACAGGGTGAGACCGCGGTGCGCGCGCGACCGGTCGGGGTCGGTGCGCGCCAGGACCACGAGGACCGTGGCTCGCGCGGCGAAGGTGCACCACGTCTTGACGCCGTTCAGCACCCAGCCGCCGGGTACGCGCGTCGCGGCGGTGGTGAGGTGGGCGACGTCGCTGCCGTAGTCGGGCTCGGTGACGGCAATGGCCGCCAGGACGTCCGCGGTTGCGATCCGCGGGAGCCACTGGGCCTTCTGGTCCTCGGTCCCTCCGGCCAGCAGGGCACGGGTCAGGATCTCGGGCCGGGTGATCAGGGAGCCCCCGATGCCCAGCGAGGCGCGCGAGAGCTCCTCGGTGGCCACCACCATGGCCACGTACTCGTGCTCGTCGCCGGTCGCGTCGCCGCCGTAGCGCACGGGGACCGAGAGCCCGAATCCGCCCAGCTCGCGCAGCCCCGAGATCACGCTCTCGGGGATGTCTCCGTTGGTGCGATGGACGTGCTCGGCGTGCGGCCGCACCTGCTCGTCGGCGAAGCGACGGAACACGTCTTGGACGAGTGCGAAGTCCTCGTCGAGGTGCCGCAGGTCGGGAGCCTCGGCCAGGGACGCCAGCACCGCGGGGTCGCGCTGCTCGGCCACGAAGTCCTGCAGAGGCGCGAACCACCCATCGGTCACTCCCCAACGGGACTCTCGTCCCAGCACGCGCTGGTGCAGGTCGGCCAGGGCGAGGCCGGCGAATGCCTGGACCAGCGCGCGCTCGGTGTCCCCGTACTCGGCGAAGCTGAGGCTCGCCCGGGCGGTCGCCAGACCGCTCGCAGCGTGGGCCACGTCGTAGGCGAGGCTCTGGTCGGCGTCGGGCCCGCCGTGGGCGCGTAGGGCGTCCACGCCACTGGCGACGACGCTGTCGGCGTGGTCGAGCAGGCGGGACAAGTCCAGGGGGAGTCCGGGCGTCATGGTGGAAAACTAGCCGACCGGAGGGCGACCACCGCCTCGATAGGCTGACGGCGTGCAGGTGACGATGCTTCTGGCGGACTCGGCGCAAGTGGCCGATGGCAAGCTCTACATCCTCGGTGGGGGATGGTCGGTGACCGGTCCCGAGCCGGTGCCCTCGGCGGTGGTGATCAAGGTCTCGGTCGATGTTCCCGAGTTCCACGTCGAGCACCACTGGGAGCTCTTCTTGGAGGATGCGGACGGCCAGCCCGTGCGCTTCGAGACGCCCGAAGGGGTCCAGCCCATCGAGGTCCGGGGCGACTTCAACGCCGCCGAGCCCCTCGGCGTCCCGGCCGGGACGCCCGTCGACGTGCCCATCGCCGTCAACTTCGGGCCCATTCCGCTCGCGCCGGCGTCGCGCTACTCGTGGCGTCTGGTGATCGACGGCGAGTCTCTGCCCGGTGCGATCTCGTCGTTCACGACGCGTCCGGCTCCCGCGGAGTGACGCGGTCGGGCACAATGGGTCGATGACGATCTACGAGAGGCCCTTCGGGCGCTACTTGGAGGACTTCGTCCCGGGGGACGTCTACCGCCACTGGCCGGGAAAGACGATCACGGAGGCCGACGACCACCTGTTCTGCATGATCACGATGAACCACCACCCGCTGCACACCAACGCGTGGTTCGCCGAGCACGAGAGCGTCCAGGGCCGCAACGTGGTGGTGGGCAACCTCGTCTACTCGCTGGTGCTCGGCATGAGCGTGCCGGACGTGTCCGGTGCGGCCATCGCCAACCTGGAGGTCGAGCAGCTGGTCCACCGGTACCCGACCTTCCACGGCGACACGATCTACGCCGAGACCCGCGTGTTGGAGGCGACGCCCTCATCGTCGAAGCCCGACCGGGGCGTGGTGCGCGTGGAGACCAAGGGGTTCAACCAGGACGGACGCGAAGTGTGCTACTTCCGGCGACGCGTGATGGTCTGGCGCCGCGACGCGGCACCCGCGCGCCAGCGCCCCTACGGTGACGACGCCTGGACCTGAGGTCGCTGCGCTGCGCGCCGCGCTGCGCGCGGCGCGCCGCTCCTTGGCCCGCGACCTGCCGTGGATCGGCTGCCGCGATCCGTGGTCGGTTCTGGTGGCCGAAGTGATGCTCCAGCAGACCTCGACGGGGCGCGTGATCCGGCGCTGGGGGCCGTTCCTGGAGCACTTTCCGACGCCCGCGACCTGTGCCGCAGCGACCCAGTCGGAGGTGGTCGCGCAGTGGGTCGGGCTGGGATTCAACCGCCGAGCGCAGTCGCTGCACCGCGCTGCCCGGGCCATCGAGGACCACCACGGCGGACGGGTTCCCTCGACGCTCGACGCGCTCGTGGCCCTGCCCGGGCTCGGCCCCTACAGCGCTCGCGCCGTCGCGAGCTTCGCGTTCGGTCGTGCCGTCGGGGTCGTGGACACCAACGCGGGCCGCGTGCTGGCGCGCGCCGTGGCCAACGCCCGCCTGATGCCCGCCGAGGCCCAGGCACTCGCCGACCGCCTCGTCGCCGGCGTCGCGAGCGCCCCCGTCAACCAGTCGCTGCTCGACCTCGGGGCGCAGTTCTGCCGCCCGCGGCCACACTGTGAGGAGTGCCCGGTGCGCACGGCGTGCCGCTGGCGGCGCGAGGGCGGATCGGACCCCGCGCGCGGCAGTGCCGGTGTGACGCAGGCCCAGCCACCCTTCGCCGGATCGAGCCGCGAGATGCGCGGGGCCGTGGTGCGCGCGCTGCGCGACGGCCCGCAGAGCCGGCGCGCCCTGCGCGCGCGGGTGGGCACGCTCGATGGTCGCTTCGAGACGGCGCTCGCGGCCCTCGAGCACGACGGACTCGTCGAGGTCTGGCGCGGCCAGATCCGCTTGCGGGCCTAGGGCGATAGGGTCGCGTCCGTGTCCCAGGACATCGCGAGCTACAAGGCCGTGGTCGGCCGCTTCGCTACCGGGGTGGTGGTCGTCACCGCGGCCACCGGCGCGGCGCCCGTCGGCTTCACCTGCCAGACCTTCGGCTCGCTGTCCCTGGAGCCCCGGCTGGTGTCGTTCTCGGCCGCGGTCGACTCGACCACGTGGCCCCACATCCGCGCGCGGGGCGTCGTGGGCATCTCGGTGCTGGCCGACGGCCAGGAGGACCTGGCCCGGCGGTTCGCGCAGCGGGGGATCGACCGGTTCGCGGGTGTCGAGTGGGCCCCGGGGCCCGGGGGGTCGCCCCTGCTGGGGGGTGCCATCGCCCACCTCGAGGGCACTATCGCGAGCGTCCATCAGCTGGGCGACCACGAGGTCGCCGTCGTGGAGGTCAACCACGCCTGGGCGGGCGAGGGCCGTCCGCTGGTCTACCTGGGCGGGCGCTACGGAGGCTTCACCGGCTAGCCCAGGCTCACTACGCTCGAAGGCGAGCGGAGGACGCGGTGGCCAAGTCGATTCTCGCAGTGGTCGTGATCGTCGCGGTGGTGGTCGCCCTCCTTCTCCTGCGGGCCCGCGCGCACCGTGCGCGAGCGCAGTGGGACCGGGCGGCGCGCCACGCGCATCCCTTGAGCGATACCGGACCCGTGCGCAGCGTGCACGTCACGAGCGGGGTCCAGCCCGAGGAGCACACGCCGCCCTCACGCCCGCAACTGCACGTCGATCCAACCCATGTCTTCGGCGAGCCCGAGGCGACCGAGGCGCCCACGGCCCCGCGGACGCGCGACGTGCAGCGGGCGCTCAGCCTCGCCGGCCGGCGCTCACACCGGGTTCGCTGGCCCCGCCACCATCCGCGGCGCCGCCGGGTCGCCGTCATCGTGACCGTCGCCGCCGTGCTGGTCGTCATCGTGACGCTCGTCGTCACGGGCCACTGAGTCGCCGAGGTCGGCGGCAGCCGGCGCGATCGAGTCGATGACGAAGGCGAGGACCAGTGCCTCGTCGCGCCACGCGTCGTAGCGTCCCGACGGTCCGCCGTGCCCGGCACCGAGCTCCGTCTTGAGGTAGGCCTCGTTGTCCGGGTTGGCCGCGCGCAGCGCCTGGATCCACTTGGCGGGCTCCCAGTAGCCCACGCGGGAGTCGTTGAGCCCGGCGGTGGCCAGCAGGCGCGGGTAGCGCCGCACCGAGCCATCGGCCTCGGTCGCGCGCAGGTTGTCGTAGGGCGAGTACGAGCGAATCGTGCGGTAGGCCAGCGGGTCGGCGTCGGGGTCGCCCCACTCCTCCCACTCGCCGATGGTCAGGGGGAGGGTCGGATCGAGCATCGTCGTCATGACGTCGACGAAGGGCACCTCGGCCACGACGGCGCGCCACAGACTCGGCGCGAGGTTCATCACCGCGCCCATGAGCAGTCCACCGGCCGAGCCACCCCGCGCAGCCATCTGCTCCGGCGAGGTCCACCCGGTCGCCACCAGGTGGCGGGCGACCGCGACGAAGTCGCTGAAGGTCGTGGGCTTCTGGGCCAGGCGGCCCATCTCGTACCAGGTGCGGCCCATCTCGCCGCCGCCGCGGATGTGGGCGATGGCGAAGACGATGCCGCGATCCAGCAGGGAGAGGCGAATCGAGGAGAACGTCGGGTCGATGGAGATCTCGTAGCTGCCGTAGCCGTAGAGCAGGAGCGGTGCGGCGGCCCGGGGAGCCATCTGCCCGTCGCGCTCCTCAAGCAGGTCGCGCCGCGCGACCCACGAGACCGGGATGCGCTGGCCGTCGCTGGCCGTCACCCACAGGCGCCCCGTGGCGTAGGCCGCTGCGTCATAGCCGCCCCGCACCCGCTGCTGCTTGCGCACGACCATCTCGCCGCTGGCGAGGTCGACGTCGGCCACGAGGTACGGCGTGACCAGGGAGGTTAGGCCGATGCGCAGCGACGACGTCTCGTAGTTGGGGTTGGCGCCCACGCCCACGGTGCTGGGCTGCTCGGGCCCCTCGACCAGCCACGAGCGGGCCAGCAGGTCGCCGCCCCACGGGTCCTCGGCGGGCAGCGGGATGACGCGGACGGCCGAGGAGCCCTCGAGCCGCTCGGCCAGAACCAGATGGCGGGCGAAGGCCTCGACGCCGTCGAGGCGGGTTCCGGGACGGTGTCCGACGAGCTCGCGCCACGGTCCGGTCGCGCTGGGTCCCACCAGCAGGCGGAAGTCCGTGGCGTCCTCATTGGTGAGCTTCAGCCACCACCGCTGCCCGGACGCGTCGACCGCGTGCTCAAGGCCGTACTCGATGCCGCTGCGCCGCGGCTCGCCGAGGCGGAGGTCCCCGGTCGGGTCGTCGGCGGGCAACCAGCGCGACTCGGAGCTCGTCGACGACGAACTGACGATCACGATCACGTCGTGGTCCCGCGAGCGCCCGATGGAGACCGTGAACTGGGGGTCGGACTCCTCGTAGACCAGAACGTCAGCGCTGGCGGGTGTCCCCAGGGTGTGGCGCCAGATCTGGTGCGGGCGCATGGCCTCGTCGACGCGCGTGTAGAAGAAGGTGCGCGAGTCCCCCGACCAGGTGGCGCCGTAAAAGACGTCGTCGATGGTCTCGTCGGCGGGCGCCTGGCCGGCCAGGGGACGGAAGCACAACTGATGCAGCTCATCGCCCGCGACGTCGGTGGCCAGGGCGAGCCACTGGTCGTCGAGGCTGATCTCGAACACCCCGACCGAGAAGTAGTCGTGCCCGCGGGCCTCGGCGTTCTCGTCCAGAATGACGACCTCGCCCTCCAGGGATGATTGGGCGTCCACCGGTGGTGGAGGCTCGTCGGGCGCCGCGGGCACGCGGCACGAGACCGGGTAGTCCAGTCCCTCGCGCGTGCGCTCGAAGTACCACCACGATCCGCGGCGCACGGGGACCGAGATGTCGGTCTCGTCGATGCGCCGGCGAATCTCGGCGTAGAGGCGTTCGCGCAGACCCTCCAGGCTGGCCAGGCCGGCCGCCAGGTAGTCGTTCTCCTCGCGCAGCAGGGTCAGGACCTCGTCGTCCTCGCGATCGCGGAGCCAGTGGTAGGGGTCCACGCGCACGTCACCGTGACGTTCGATCTGGTGGGGGCGCTGCTTTGCGCGGGGGGGCGTGGGCACGGCTCCCACTCTGCCAGTATTTTCGGGACGGACCACGTGGGCTTCTTACTACTATGGACATAGGACAAACTCCCGGAGGCAGGGCGTGACACTCGACAACCTCGACTTCAGCCGCTACCAGTTGGGTTGGTCGGACGACCAGATCCCAGTCTTCAAGCCCAAGAAGGGGCTCAACGAGTCCATCGTGCGCGAGATGTCGGACATGAAGGACGAGGCTCCCTGGATGCGCAAGTTCCGGCTGAGCGCGCTCAAGCGCTTCGAGAGCAAGCCGATGGCGCCTTGGTTCGCCTACCGCATGCCGAACCTGAACTTCGACGACATCTACTACTACATCAAGCCGACCGAGCAGCAGGTCGATCGCTGGGAGGACCTGCCCGACGCCATCAAGACGACCTACGAGCGCCTGGGCATCCCGGAGGCCGAGCGCAAGTACCTGGCCGGGGTCACGGCCCAGTACGAGTCCGAGGTGGTCTTCCATCGCAATCGGGCCGACCTCGAGCGCCTGGGCGTCCTGTTCTGCGACATGGACACCGCCGTGCGCGAGTACCCCGACATCGTGCGCAGGTACTTCGGGACCGTCATTCCGCCCAATGACAACAAGTTCGCCGCGCTGAACTCGGCGGTGTGGAGCGGTGGCTCGTTCATCTACGTGCCGCCCGGGGTCAAGGTGGACCAGCCGCTCCAGGCGTACTTCCGCATCAACACCGAGAACATGGGACAGTTCGAACGGACGCTGATCATCGCCGACGAGGGCTCCCAGGTGCACTACGTCGAGGGCTGCTCGGCCCCGGTCTACTCCAGCGACTCCCTGCACTCGGCCGTCGTCGAGCTCGTGGCGCTGCCCGGCTCACGGATCACCTACACCACCATCCAGAACTGGTCGAACAACGTGTACAACCTGGTCACGAAGCGGGCGCGCGCCGAAGCCGAGGCGCACGTCGAGTGGGTCGACGGCAACATCGGCTCGCGCCTGACCATGAAGTACCCGTCGGTGTACCTGATGGGCCCCAAGGCCTCCGGTGAGGTGCTCTCGGTCGCCTACGCCGGTCCGGGCCAGGTGCAAGACGCCGGGGCCAAGATGATCCACGCCGCTCCCGAGACGACCTCGACCATCGTGTCCAAGTCGATCTCCAAGGACGGCGGCGTCACGACCTACCGGGGCCTGGTCAAGGTCGAGGAGGGGGCCCACGGCGCCAAGAGCTTCGTCCGCTGCGACGCTTTGATCCTGGACGAGGAGTCGACGTCCGAGACCAAGCCCTACATGGAAGTGGGCGAGCAGGACGCGTCCGTGGGCCACGAGGCCACCGTCTCCAAGATCGGTGACGACCAGCTCTACTACCTGATGTCCCGCGGGCTCACCGAGAGCCAGGCCATGGGCATGATCGTCAATGGCTTCATCGAGCCCGTGACGCGTACGCTGCCTATGGAGTACGCCGTGGAGTGGTCGCGACTGATCGAGCTGCAGATGGAGGGCGCGGTCGGCTGAGGTCCGAGGCAAGTGGAGGACCCTCATCATGCCGATGCGCGAGGAGTGCAAGCACTTCCAGAGCCGGACGTACGCCTCGGGAGAGGTGGCGCGCTTCTGCGTCTTGGGCGCCGCCCCGGACCAGCCCTGGGCCTGCCCGGCGGACTGCGTGACCTACGAGCGGCGCCTGGCTGACGTCGGCTGGACCCACGGCACGCTGGTGAGTCGTCCCGTCGAGCCCATCCCCGAGCGCAGCTCCTCCGACGAGCGCCGGTCCGTGCTCGAGGAGGCCGACGGGATCATCGAGCAGGTGGCTCCGCAGCTCAACGAGGAGCGTCGCCGCGACCTCGAGCGGGGCTCGCGCAACTGGCGGTTCTGGCGCCGGCGGTCGTGACCTACTGGCCCGAGTAGTTCGGCGGTCGGCGCTCGAGGAAGGCGGCGAGCGCCTCGTGCAGATCGTCGCTCTCGAGGAACATGGTGTTCCAGCGCGCGACGAAGTCGAGGCCCTCGTCCACCGTGCGGCCGTCGTTGGCCTGGAGCACGGCCTTGGACCCGCGCACCGCGAGCGGTGAGTTGCTGGCGATCGTGCGGGCCAGCTCTTGCGCGGCGCTGACCGCCTCGGCCGCCGTGGCTCCCGCAACCCGATTGATGAGGCCGATCTCGGCGGCGCGGGTCGCACCGATGTCGGCTCCGGTGTAGACGAGCTCGGCCGCGTGGCCCGGGCCCACGATGCGCGGGAGGCGCTGGAGGGTTCCCACGTCGGCCACGATCGCCATGCGGGTCTCGCGCACCGAGAACACGGTGTCGGCGGCGGCCACGCGGATGTCGCACGCCGTGATCAGGTCGACGCCGGCACCGAGGCAGTAGCCCCCGACGCCCGCGACGACCGGGACGGGCAGGCGCGCCAGGGACGAGACGGCGTCCTGCATGGCGCGAACCTGGGCCAGCCGGTGACTCGCGCGCGTCGCGCTCGAGCCGGTCGCACCCGCGCCCATCAGGTCACCGCCCAGCTCCTTGAGGTCGAGACCCACGGTGAAGTGGTCTCCCCGGCACCCCAGGACGACGGCGCGAACCGCGGGGTCACCCGCGATCTCGGCGCTCGCTCGCGGCAGCTCGAGCCAGAAGGCTCGACCGAGCGCGTTGCGCGCCTCGGGGCGGCTCAGCCACACCGTGGCCACGGCTCCCTCGTAGGTGACCTCTACAACCCCGGCGTCCCCGGCCATCGTGGCCTCCCTTCGCGTCGAGCCTACGCACGCGTCGGTCCGGTCGCCGGGGCCCCGCCAGTACACTGGCAAGGCCCAGCTATGGTTCCCTTCCGCGAGAGTGCCCTCGACTTCGTGCGCGCCCAGCCCGATGCCGCGGGACGCCTGGCCGCCCTGGAGCGCTTCGATGCCGTCGGGATGCCCACGGCCAGCGAGGAGGTCTGGCGCTACGCGCCGCTCGACGCGTTTGACCTGGACCGCTACGCCTTGGCCACCACAGCGCCGAGCGCCCCGACGACCTCGCTGGCCGACGCGCTCTCGACGGTGGCCGCCACCACGATCCGCCTCGGTGACGGATTCGTCCTCGACAGCGGACGCCCGGTGCCGGGCGTTGATGTCACGTGGCTCCCGGCACCCGCGGGCGCGGATCTCGAGCCCTACGCCAGCGATGCGTTCTCCCTGCTCAACGCCGCTGTGACCCCGGGCGTGACCACGATCACGGTGCGATCGGGCGTCGAGGTTCCGGGCCCCCTGGTGATCGCCTGCGGTGCCGGAGAGACGGCGTCGTTCCCGCGGGTGCACGTCGTCCTCGAGCCCGGTGCCCGAGCTGTCGTGATCGAGGCCCACGAGGGGGGACGCGAGTCTCTGGTCGACATGGTGGGCGAGTACGACCTCGGCGCCGGCGCCGCATTGACGCTCGTGGCGTACCAGCGGCTGGATCACACGGCGTGGCACATCGCCCGCACCACGGCCCGCCTGGACCGCGATGCCAGCCTGAGCCACGCCGTCGTCGGACTGGGCGCACGCTACGACCGAAGCCGCAACGACGCGGTCATGCTGGGCTCGGGCGCCGAGAACGTTCTGCGCACGACCTTCTTCGGGTCCGGTGACCAGGTCCACGACTTCCGCACCCGCCAGTACCACGTCGCCCCGCGCACCCGCTCGACCCTCCTGTCCAAGGGGGCCGTGGCCGACGAGGCCCGGTCCGTGTACACGGGGCTGATCGAGATCGAGCACGGTGCGCGGCGGACCGACGCCCGCCAGACGAACCACAACCTGTTGCTGTCGCCCCAGGCGCACGCCGACAGCGTTCCCAACCTCGACATCCGGGAGAACGACGTGGTGTGCGCCCACGCCTCCAGCGTCGGGCCGCTCGACGAGATCCAGCGCTGGTACCTGGAGTCCCGCGGCGTGCCGCGCCGTGAGGCGCAGAGGCTGATGATTCGCGGCTTCTTCCTGGAGATGCTCGACGCGCTGCCGCCGGCGGTGGCCGAGCTGCTGACCGCCGACGTGGATGCTGCCCTCGGCGCGCTGGAGGTGGCGGGGTGAGCGTGGTCGATGCCGGGGCGCTGGACGACTTCGCCAACGGCGGGACGCAGCAGGTGACCCTGGACGGCCACGTGGTCGTCGTGGTGCGCATCGGCGACGACGTCTACGTGCTCGACGACCGGTGCAGCCACGAGGACTTCAGCCTCGCGCGCGGTGAGGTGGACGAGGAGTCCTGCACGATCGAGTGCGCCCGACACGGCGCGCAGTTCTCGCTCGTCGATGGTGCCGCGCTGACTTTGCCGGCCACCCACCCGGTGCGGCACTACGAGGCGGTCGTCCGTGACGGCCGCGTGGAGGTGAGCCTGGCGTGAGCGTGCTGACGATCCAGGGCCTGCGCGTGGCGGTGGGGGATCGCGAGGTGGTGCGCGGGCTCGACCTGACGATGCAGTCGGGCGAGGTCCACGTCATCATGGGTCCCAACGGCTCGGGCAAGTCCACGCTGGCCCACGCCCTGGCGGGGCACCCGGGCTACCGGATCACCGGGGGCACGGCGGAGATCGACGGCGTCTCGCTCCTGGACCTCTCGCCGACGGATCGCGTTCGCCGCGGCCTGTTCCTGGCTCTCCAGCAGCCCATCGAGGTCCCCGGCGTGCGGCTGGCCGATGTCCTGCGCGCCGCGGGTGTCGACCCCGAGGGACTCGAGGGGCGGATCCGCGTCGAGGCCGAGCGCGTCGGCCTGCGGCCGGACCTGCTCAGTCGATTCATGAACGTGGACCTCTCGGGCGGCGAGCGCAAGCGCGCCGAGGTCGTCCAGTTCGCCCTGCTGCGGCCGGCCTTCGCGTTGTTCGACGAGGTGGACTCGGGTCTGGACGTCGACGCACTGGGTGCGGTCGCCCGTCGCCTGGCCGCGTCGTCGCAGGAGTGGGGATGCGGCGTCTTGGTGATCACCCACTTCTCGCGCCTCCTCCACGACCTCATGCCGACGAAGATCCACGTGGTGCGCGCTGGCCAGGTCGTGACCACGGGTGGCCCCGAGTTGGCAGCCGTCCTGGAGCGCGAGGGCTACGAGCCGTTCGGCGCACCGTCATCTGACGCGTAGGGGCACAGGTAGGATTGCACGATGCCTGATGGACGTCACAGCGCGGGGCGCGGGCGCGACGACCGAGGCGGCCGGCACCATCGACCCCTAGCCAACGGCAGCCGGCTCGAGGAGCTGGGCACGCAGATCGAGCAGAACGCCCACCCCGATCGCGTGATCAAGACGCGACGACACCGCACGCGGCGTCCCCGGCGGCGCGCTTTCCGCGTGACGCTGATCGTCGGGATAACCATCGTCGGACTGCTGGTGGCGCTCGTTGGCGGAGGCTATCTCTACGCCCGCTACCGCTTCGGACAGATCCCCAAGATCAACGTCGCGGGCGAGCTGCCCCAGATCTCGGGCCAGCCGTTCAACATCCTCGAGGTCGGCTCGGACTCCCGGGTGGGCCTGAGCGGGCAAGTCGCGCGCCAGACGGGAGCCTCGGCGGGGCTCGTCAGCGGCCAGCGCAGCGACGTCGTCAAGATCATGCACATCGATCCGGCTGCCGGGACGATCTCGATCGTGTCGATCCCGCGTGACACCATGGTGACGCTGCTGGCCAACCAGCGCCTGTACGGCCAGTTCAACCGGATCAATGTCAACTACGCCAACGGGCCGTCCCTGCTGGCCCAGACGATCACGGCCAACTTCGGCATCCCGATCAACCACGTCATCCAGGTGAGCTTCGCGGGACTGATCAATGCCGCTGACGCCATCGGCGGCGTCTACCTGGACTTCCCGTATCCGGCCAAGGACGCCTATTCCGGACTCAAGATCCTCCACCCCGGATGTCAATTGGTCACGGGCTTCCAAGCGCTCGCCGTCGCGCGCAGCCGCCACTACCAGTGGTTGCAAGGTGGCGTATGGCACTACGACCCGACGAGCGACTTCGGACGCATCGACCGCCAGAACGTCTTCATCCGAGCGCTCATCAGCCGGGCCAAGCACCTCTACAACCCGCTGACGATCAACTCGTTCCTGTCCAAGATCCCCCAAGGCATCACGCTGGACAGCAAGTTCACGCTGAACGAGCTGATCGGCCTGGCCGTGAAGTTCCACAGCTACAACCCGGCGAGCATGATGACGTACACCCTGCCGACCGTGCCGGCGACCCTCTCGGGCTTGGGGGACGTGCTGTTCGCCCAGCAGCCCGAGGTCCAGCAGCTGCTGGTGAAGATCTTCGGCACGTCGCTGCTCACGCCGACCAACCCGCCGCCGAACCAGCAACTGCAGACCCCACTGCCGCCCAAGATCGCGCCCCCCACGACCACGACGACCGTCGCCCGCACGACGACCTCTGCACCCAAGGCGACGACCTCGACCGCGCGGACCAAGCAGGTCGTCAATCCCACGACCGCAGTCCCGTACTTCGACCCGGTGCCCTGCAACCCCTGAGCGGGGAGCCTCGAGGGTCGCAGTTTCGTTCGAACCGCCGTCGCCGGAGTTCGGCCCCTACGCCGTTGCCTCGTCCAGCGCCTGAGTCAGGGTGTTCCAAGCCAAGGTCGCGCACTTGATGCGTACGGGGAACTTCACGACGCCCGCCAGGGCGGCCAGCTCGCCGTCGGAGCGCAAGTCTGGCTCCGCTGCCGGCTCCGCCGCCGCGCCGTCCTCGTGGAGGGTCATCATCGTCTTGAAGCGGTCGATGGCGCGGCGCACGTCCTCGATGCGCTTGCCCTTGACGGCCGAGCTCATCATCGACGACGAGGCCTGGGAGATCGAGCACCCGTGCCCCGTGAGCTTGATGTCCTCGAGCACGCCGTCCCGCACCACCAGGTAGATCACCAGCTCGTCGCCGCACAGGGGGTTGAACCCCTCGGTGCGCGACGTGGCCTCGGTCAGCTCGCCGCGATTGCGCGGCGAGCGGTAGTGATCGAGGATGATCTCCCGGTAGAGGTCGTCGAGGTTGGCCATGACTACGCGAACAACTTGATCGCGGCGTTCAGCGCCTCGACCAGGACGTCGAGGTCGCTGCGCAAGGAGTAGGGGCCGAGCGAGGCCCGGGCGGTCGCCGCGAGCCCGAAGCGGCGCATCAGCGGCTTGGCGCAGTGGTGGCCCGGCCGCACGCACACGCCGTACTGGTCCAGGACCTGGGCGACGTCGTGGGGGTGGACACCCTCGACGTCGAGGCTGAAGACACCGCCCCGGTCGACGGTGTCGGCCGGACCGATGACGCGGACGCGGTCGTCGACCGAGGAGGCGAGAAGGTCCAGGGCCTGCCGCGTCAGCTCGTGCTCGTAGCGGCTGACCTCGTCGAGGCCCAAGCCCGTCAGGTACCGGACGGCCGTACGCAGCCCGGCGGTCTCGGCGATCGGTGGGGTCCCCGCCTCGAAGCGCGTGGGTCCGTGCGCCGGGACGAAGCCGTCGGTGCGCACGTCGGCGATCATGCCCCCACCCCCCAGGAAGGGGGGCATGGCCTCAAGCAGGTCGGCCCGCGTCCAGAAGATCCCCAGCCCCGTGGGGCCGAGCATCTTGTGGGCGGAGAAGCACACGAAGTCGGCATCCCAGCCACGAACGTCGGTGGGCTGGTGCCCGACCGACTGGGCGGCGTCGACCGCGGCCAGGGCACCGTGGGCGTGAGCGGCTCCGACCAGCTCGGCGACGGGGTTGCGCGTGCCCAGCACGTTGGACATGGCCGTGAACGAGAACAGCTTGACGCCGGCGAGCAGGCGGTCCAGGTCGGTGAGGTCCAAGCGGAAGTCGTCGCCGACCGGGACGAAGCGCACCTCGATGCCGCGCTCGGCCTGGAGCTGGAACCACGGGACGATGTTGGCGTGGTGCTCCATCTCGGTGACCAGGACCACATCGCCCGCCTGGAGGTTGGCAGCGCCCCACGAGCGCGCGAGCAGGTTGAACGACTCGGTCGTGTTCTTGGTGAAGACGATCTCGTGGCGCGGATCGGGCGCCCCGATGAAGCGACCCACGTCGAGACGGGTCCCCTCGTAGATGTCGGTTGCCTCATTGGCCGTCTGATACACCCCGCGGTGCACATTGGCGTGGTGGCCGCTGTAGTAGCGGTCCATGGCCTCGATCACCGGGCGCGGCGGCAGGGTCGAGGAGGCCGAGTCCAGGTACACGATGGGCCGGTCGTTGATCACTCGGGAGAAGACGGGCGTATCGATGCGCACGCGCCGGGGGTCGAAGGAGCTCATCGAGCCGCCACTCGCCAGGCGTCGTAGCCATCGCGCTCGATGACGGCTGCCAGCTCCGGTCCCCCCGACTCGACGATGCGCCCGTCGATCAAGATGTGCACCCGGTCGGGCTCGATCTCCTCGAGCAGCTTGACGTAGTGGGTGACGACGACGACGCCCATGGACGGACGCCGCTCCCGGACCGTGCGCACACCGCGAGCGACGACGCGCAGCGCGTCGATGTCGAGGCCCGAGTCGGTCTCGTCCAGGAGCGCGACCACCGGGTCGAGGAGGGCCATCTGGAGGACCTCGTTGCGTTTGCGCTCCCCCCCGCTGAAGCCTTCGTTGAGGTGGCGCTCGGCGAAGGCCGGGTCCATGCTGAGCCGCTCCATCCACTCCATCAGCTCGAGGCGGACCTCGAGCACCGAGAGCTGCTCGACCCCGCGGCGCGCGAGCATCGCCTGGCGCAGGAACTGGATGACCGAGACGCCACTGATGGACTCGGGGTACTGAAAGGCGAGGAACAGGCCCGCGCGGGCCCGCGCGTCCGTCGACCAGGTCGAGACATCCTGATCAGAAAGGAGAATCTGGCCCGCTTGCAGGTGGTAGCCGGGATGGCCCATGACGGTGTTGGCCAGGGTGGACTTGCCAGCGCCGTTGGGCCCCATCAGGGCGTGGATCTCGCCAGCATCGACGGCCAGGTCCACGCCGCGCAGGATCGGCGTCCCTTCAGCATCGACGTGGACACCGCGTAACTCGAGAAGCCTCTCCGGCACGACCGCAGCCTACCGGGGACCTTTGGCCGGTCCTGCGCCCGCGACGGACCGTCCTCGCGCGCGACGGGATTTGACTATTGTCGCAGGTGCCCCGCCGTACTCGGCGGTAAAAACTGAGGGTGGGTCATGAACTTCGGATTCACAGACGAGCAGGACGAACTGCGCCGGATGGTGCGCCGCTTCCTGGAAGAGAAGTCTCCGGAGACCGAGGTGCGCCGCCTCATGGCCACGGCCGAGGGCTACGACCCGGCGGTCTGGCGCCAGATGGCCGAGGAGCTCGCTCTGCAGGGCCTGGCGATCCCCGAGCAGTACGGGGGTCAGGGATTCGGACCGGTCGAGCAGTACGTCGTCTTCGAGGAGATGGGCGCGGCCCTGCTGTGCAGCCCGTTCTTCGCGACGGTCGCGCTGGCCGCACCCGCGATCCTCGAGGTCGGCACGAACGAGGACAAGGGCCGGTACCTGCCGGGGATCGCCGACGGCACGACCATCGCCACCGTGGCCCTGACCGATGACGACGGGTCCTGGGACCTGAGCACCACGTCAACGGTCGCCACGGAGGGCCCGGACGGGTGGACGGTCATGGGGACGCGCAGCTACGTGCTCGACGGGATGACCGCCACGCTGGTGCTCGTTCCTGCGCTGACCGAACACGGCCTCTCCCTGTTCGCCATCTCGCCCGATGCCCCCGGGGTCACCCGCGAAGCCCTGGCCACCATGGACCAGACGCGCAAGCAGGCCCGCCTGACGTTGTCGCAGACCCCGGCCGCCCTGGTCGGCCACGAGGGTGCGGCGGCCGAAGGCCTCGCCACGGCCGTCCAGGTGGCCCTGGCCGCGCTGGCCGCCGAGCAGGTCGGGGGCGCCCAGCGCGTGCTCGACAACGCGGTGGCCTACGCGAAAGAGCGCATCCAGTTCGGCCGCCCGATCGGCTCGTTCCAGGCGATCAAGCACAAGTGCGCCGACATGCTGCTCGAGGTCGAGTCGGCCAAGTCGGCTGCGTACTACGCGGCGTGGGCCGCCCAGGAGCGAAACTCCGAGCTGCCCATCGCGGCCAGCCTCGCCAAGTCCTTCTGCTCCGAGGCGTACTTCCACTGCGCGGCCGAGAACATTCAGATCCACGGCGGGATCGGGTTCACCTGGGAGCACCACGCGCACCTGTACTTCAAGCGGGCCAAGAGCTCGGAACTCCTCTTCGGCGACCCGGCGTACCACCGCAGCCTGTTGGCTCAACACCTGGGCATCTGACCGAGTGCTGACCCACGAGCGCCTGGAGGTCGCGGGAACCTATCTCGACCTCAAGGTCGCTGCCGGCAGTCGTTCGGCTGCTGGGCGCACCCTGATCCTGGTCCACGGGCTGCCGCGGGCCGCGGGCATGGGCCGGCACGCGGCGGGCCTCCTGCCCGAGCTGGCCGAGCACCTGGCCGCCGAGTCCGGCTGGCGCGTGGCGACGGGCACCCTGTCGGGTGTCGGCGGCAGCACGGGAACCTTCTCGGCCGCGCGATGGCGGCGGGACCTGGGCCGCGTCATCGACTGGGCCGACGACGGCGACGCGCGCATCTCGCTTGCCGGATTCGGGTTCGGCGGTGCGCTGGCTCTGGCGGTGGCGGCCAGCGACGAGCGGGCGCGCGGCGTCGCGACGTTCGCCGCGCCCGCGCACCTGGAGGCCTGGTGCGGCTCGGCCGAGAGCCTGCACCGCCGCACGATCGAGGCCGGGGTGGTCTCGACCACCGAGGAGCTGCCGGGCGCCGACGAGCTCCTGGCCGACGTGCTCGCAGTGGCGCCCCTCGAGGCGGTCACCCGGATCCCCCCGCGGCGGCTCCTGATCGGCCACGGGACCGACGACGTCGAGGTCCCCGTCCAAGACGCCCGCGACCTCGTCGACGCGGCGGACGGCCGAGCCGAGCTGCGTCTCATCCAGGGGGCGGGCCACCAGTTGCGGGCCGACCCGCGGATGGTGGCGACACTGCTCGGCTGGTTGGATCGGCACCGCTGAGCCCGACGCAGTGGGCGATCAGTGACCGGTCGCGGGATCCGATCGACCCGCCTGTCCACGGTGCGCGACGAGCGACTGGGGCAGAATGGGGGCGTGCAGATTCCCGCGAAGGCCGAATACGCCATCCGTGCGCTGCTGACGCTGGCGGGCAGTTCGAACTCGGTGAGCGCCGAGCACCTGGCGGCCGAGCAGGAGTTGCCCGCGAAGTTCCTGGGGGCCATCCTCTCGGACCTGCGGCGCGGCGGCCTGGTGACCAGCCAGCGGGGTCCCGAGGGCGGGTTCCGCCTGGCCCGCGATCCCGACGAGATCTGCATCGCCGACGTCTTGCGGGTGGTGACGGGTCCCATGGCGGGGGTGCGCGGCATGCGGCCCGAGACGCTGAGCTACGGCGGCGAGGCCACCTACCTGCGTGACGTCTGGGTCGCCGTGCGCGCCGCCTTGCGCGAGGTCCTCGAGCACGTCAGCGTCGGTCAGATCCTGCGCGGAGAGCTCCCCGAGTCCGTGACGCGCTTCACCCGCGACCCGGACGCGTGGGTCACCCGCCACCGATGACGACGGCCTACACCGACGGCGCCTGCCGAGGCAATCCCGGGCCCGGGGGCTGGGCGTGGGCGGTCTCGGCCGACCTCTACGCCAGTGGTGCCGAGGCGCACACCACCAACCAGCGCATGGAGCTGCGCGCTGTGCTGGAGGCGCTGCACGTCCTGGGCGGCGAGGATCTGGAGATCGTCAGCGACTCGTCCTATGTGGTGAAGTGCTTTCACGACCGCTGGTACGTCGGGTGGCAGCGCCGCGGCTGGCGCAACTCCCAAGGACGACCCGTCGCGAACCGCGATCTGTGGGAACCGTTGGTCGACCAAGTGGTCGGAGCGCGCGGCACGATCCGCTTCCGGTGGGTGAAGGGGCACGCCGGTGACCCCATGAATGAACTAGTCGACGCCCTCGCCACGACCGCCGCCGACCGCCAGGACGGGGTGGCGCGCCCGCCGATCTTTCCGGCATAAACATTAGGATTCTCAGTCGACAGTGGTGCGAGCGAAGGGGACACATCGTGGCCGACGAGGTCCAGGAGTTTGACGTCGTGATCATCGGTGGCGGGCCGGGAGGCTACGCCGCCGCGCTCTACGGAGCCGCAGCGGGGCTCCACATCGCGATGATCGAGCGGGACAAGGTTGGCGGAACGTGTCTGCACCGCGGGTGCGTCCCGGCCAAGGAGTTCCTCGAGACCGCCCACGTGCGCCGGACGATCGAGCACGCCGGGGCCTTCGGGTTCGCGGTGGACGGCCTGAGCACCGACTTCGCCGTCAGCCAGCAGCGCAAGGGCGAGGTGGTCGACAAGCTGCACAAGGGCCTGAGCGGGCTGCTCAAGGGCCGCAAGGTGACGATCTTCGAGGGGACCGGGCGCCTCGACGCCGACCGTACGGTGCGCGTCGTCGACGGGACCGACGCGGGTGTGGTGTGCCGCGGCCGCGACGTGATCCTGGCGGCCGGCTCGGTGCCCCGCACGCTGCCCGGCTTCGACCTGGACGGGAAGTTCGTCCTGACCTCGGATGAGTTCCTGGACCTTTCGAGCCTGCCGGCGTCGGCCGTCGTGATCGGTGGCGGCGCCATCGGGTGCGAGTTCGCCTCGATGCTGGCCGACATGGGCAGCAAGGTGACGATCCTGGAGGGCCTGCCGACGATCCTCGCGGGCTGCGACAGCGAAGTCGTGAGCGTCATCCAGCGGGTCTTCAAGAAGCGCGGCATCGAGGTGCGCACCGCCGTGACGGTCACCGGGCACACGCCGGCCAAGGGCGGCAAGGGTGCCAAGACCACCAACGTCCACGTCGAGGGCGGCGATGACGTCGAGGTGGAGGCCGTCATCCTGGCCGTCGGTCGTCGGCCGCGCAGCGAGGGCCTGCTCGGCGAGGGGACCGGGGTCGAGGTCAACGATCGCGGCTTCGTGGTGGCCGACCCGGCCATGCGCACCGCCAATCCCCACGTCTACGCGATCGGCGACATCGTGGCCAACACGCCCCAGTTGGCGCACGTGGGCTTCGCCGAGGCGATCGTCGCGATCAAGACCATCCTGGGTGAGCCCGCCACGCCGGTCGACTACGACCGCGTGCCCTGGGCGATCTACTCCAACCCGGAGGTGGCCTTCTGCGGGCTCACCGAGGCCACGGCCAAGGAGCGCGGGTACGACGTCGTCGTCAAGAAGGACCCCTACGGGGGGAACAGCCGGGCCCAGATCATCGGCGAGACCGATGGCGTGGTCAAGATCATCGCCGAGAAGCGGCCCGATGGTTCGGCAGGCCAGATCCTCGGTGTGCACATGGCCGGACCGTGGGTGACCGAGCAGCTCGGCGCCGGCTACTACGCCGTCAACTGGGAGGCCACCGCCGAAGAGGCGGCCGGTCTCATCCAGCCGCACCCGTCCCTGTCGGAGACCTTCGGCGAGACCCTGCTGGCGCTCGCTGGAAGGGGGCTCCACATTGGCTGACGTAACGCTGCCGTCGCTCGGCGAATCGGTGACCGAGGGGATCATCACGCGGTGGTTCAAGAGCGTGGGGGACCAGGTCGCACGCGACGAGCCGCTGTTCGAGATCTCGACTGACAAGGTGGACTCCGAGATGCCCTCACCGGCCGCGGGCGTCCTGACCGAGATCCTGGCCGAGGAGGGTGACACCGTCGAGACGGGGGCCCGGGTCGCGGTGATCGACGAGGGCGCCACGGCGGCGCCGGCGGCGAGCGCAGCCGCACCGGTGGTTTCCGAAGCACCCGCACCCGCACCAGCACCAGCACCCGCAGCCGCACCAGCACCCGCAGCCGCACCGACGCCGGTCGCACCTGCGCCGGCACCCGCGGCCGCGGCCGCGGCCGCGCCAGCGTCGGTCTCCGAGCGCCCCGGCCTGGTCACGTCACCCGTCGTGCGCCGCATCCTGGCCGATGGCGGCGTGGACCCCGCAACGGTGCGCGGGTCTGGTCCCGGTGGCGCGATCACCCGACGTGACGCCGAGCGCGCCGTCGCCAACGGCCCGACCGACGACCTCGTGGTGCCCCTGTCGAACGGGCTGCGCCGGATGGGCCAGCACATGGCGCTCTCGGCCCAGACGACGCCGCACGGCTTCGTGGCCGTGGAGGTCGATGGAACCGTGTTCGCCGAGCTCGACCGCGAGGGTCGGGCCACCCGCGACGGCATTCCCATCACCGACGAGATGGTCGTGGGCCTGGCCGCCGTTCGCGCACTCGGCGAGTTCGAGTTCCTCAACGCGACCTTCGCCGGTGACGAGCTCGTGGTGCACCGCACCGTCAACCTCGGGTACATGCGCGAGGTCCACCGCGACGGGATGCTCGTCCCGGTGGTGCACGCCGCCGCGGGCCTGACGCTGCGCGCTCTGGCCCGCCGGGTCCACGAGCTCGGCGAGCGCGTCGAGTCCCGTCAGCTGACGACCGACGACCTGCTCGGCGGGACGTTCACCTTGGTCGGTCCGGCGGGGTCGCGAGTTCTGTGGACCGAACCGATCATCATCCAGCCGCAGGTGGCCGTCATCTCGATGGGGGCGGTGCGTCAGGTGCCCGTGGTGCGCGAGGTGGACGGCGCGTCACGCGTCGAGGTCGGGTCGCAGGTCATCCTGGGACTCTCCTTCGACCATCGCGTCTGCGAGCCCTTCACCGCGACGGCGTACCTCGAGCGCGTGGGAGAGCTCCTGGCGGGTCTGGACCTCGAGAGCGAGCGCTAGGTGCTGCGGCGGCGCCACCTCGGTCGCGTCAGCTTTCGTGAGGCCAACGACCTGCAGCGGGCCCTGCTGGAGTCAGGGGACGACTACGTCCTGGTGATGCAGCACCCGCCGACGTACACGCTCGGCGTTCGGGCCGTGCCTGAGCACTTCCTGGTCCCGGTCGACTCGCTCGTCGCCGACGTGGTCGAGGCGGATCGCGGTGGCGACGTCACCTTCCACGGGCCCGGCCAGATCGTTGCCTGGGCCATCGCCACGGTGGGTGACGACCCCGGCTCGGGGCGGGCTCACGTGCACCGGCTCGAGGACGCGGTCATCGAGACGGTCCGGCACTTCGACCCCGACGGCCGGCTGGGGACGGTCGACCGGCTCGAGGGATATCCCGGCGTGTGGGCACACGTGGAGAGCCGCCCGGCCAAGGTGGCGGCGGTCGGGGTGCGCACCGAACGCAACCGGAACGGCCAGCGCCGCACCCTGCACGGCGTCGCACTCAACGTGGACGTGGACTTGGCGGCCTTCAGCGCCATCGTGCCCTGCGGCATCCCCGACAAGCCCGTCGCGTCGATGCGCTCGCTCGGCCTCGACGCCGAGCTGGCCGACGTCGAGTCGTACCTCGGGTCCGCCCTGGCCGCGCGCCTCGGCGGCGGTGAGGAGCATGTGGCGTCCGTCGATCGGTCCCTGGCGGTGGCGACGGCCGAGCCCGCCGCCCTGCGCCGGCTGCGCCGGGCGGGCGTGGATCCCGATGACGGGGTCGACCTGCATGCGCGCAAGCCCGCCTGGATGCGGGTCGAGGCGGACATGGGAGCCGGCTTCCGGTCGATGCGGCGGCTCAACGACGACCTGCGCCTGGTCACGGTGTGCGAGGAGGCGGGCTGCCCCAACATCTTCGAGTGCTGGGACTCGGGGACCGCGACGTTCATGGTCAACGGCGAGCGGTGCACGCGGGCGTGCACCTTCTGCCTGGTCGACACCCAGAAGCCGCTGCCCCTGGACCCGACGGAGCCGGCCCGCGTCGCGGAAGCCGTGGTCCGCCTGGGCCTGCGCCACGCGGTAGTTACCTGCGTCGCGCGCGACGACCTGGCCGATGGTGGTGCGGGTGCGATCGCCGCGACGATCCGGGCGATCCGGGACCGCTCCCCCGAGACCAGCGTCGAGGTCCTGATCAGCGACGTCCGCGGAGACGTCGCGTCGCTGGAGCTGATCCTCGATGCCCGACCCGACGTCGTGAACCACAACATCGAGACGGTGGCACGCCTGCAGCGGGCGGTGCGGCCCAGCGCCGGCTACGCACGTTCCCTGACGGTGCTGGCGCGCGCCGGCGCGGCGGGCCTCACGACCAAGTCCGGACTCATGGTGGGTCTGGGCGAGACGGTCGACGAGGTGGAAGAGACGCTGGCCGACCTGGCCGCGGTTGGCGTGTCGATCGCCACGATCGGGCAGTACGTCCGGCCCACGCGGGCCCACTCGCCGGTGATGCGCTGGTGGGAGCCCGACGAGTTCGACGACCTCGCCGCGCGCGGGCGGCGCCTGGGACTGGCCCACGTCCAGGCCTCGCCCCTGACGCGCTCGAGCTACCACGCCGGTGAGGCGCTGGCCGAGGCCCGTCCCGTCGAGATCCGCGCCGGCACACGCTGACGGCACCGCCCGCGGCGGGCGGGGGTCAGGCGACGAAGTACTTGGCCATCGGGTGGTGGCACACGATGGCGTCCGTGGTCTGCTCGGGGTGCAGCTGGAATCCCTCCGACACCGTCACGCCGATGCGTCCGGCCTCGAGCAGGTCGACCACCTTGGCGTTCTCGGTCAGGTCGGGACAGGCCGGATAGCCCCACGAGTAGCGTCCCCCGCGGTACTGCTGGCGGAACAGCCCCGTCAGGGTCGGGCCGTCCTCGTCGGCGTAGCCGAGCTCCTCGCGGATGCGCCGGTGCCACAGCTCGGCGAGGGCCTCGGCCATCTCGACGCCGAGGCCGTGCAGCAAGAGGTACTCGCTGTAGCGATTCGCCTCGAACAGCTCCCGGGCGCGCTCCGACACCCGGGGCCCCATGGTCACCAGCATGAAGCTCGCGTAGTCGCGGTCGGGGCTGGTCGTGGGGCGGAAGAAGTCGGCGATGCACAGGTGCGGGTCAGCAGCCTGTCGCGGGAAGGTGAAGCGCACCCGCTCGTCAGTGCGCTGCTCGTCTCGGTAGATCACCAGGTCGTTGCCCGCAGAGGCGGCGGGGAAGTGTCCCCACACGACCTGGGGCACCAAGAGGTCGTCCTGCTTGGCCAAGGCCAGCTGGTCCCGCAGCACGGCCCGGATGCGGTCCTTGAAGGCGCTGTCGTCCTCGCCCTCGTCGGGGCGGAATCCCCACTGGTTGCGGAAGAGCGCGGTCAAGTTGAGGTAGTCGCTGATCTCGTCGACGCTCATGCCCTTGGCCACGCGCGAGCCGACGAAGGGTGGCGAGTACAGCGGAGTGTTCGAGGGCACCGCGTCGCTGCGCACCGGTTCGGCCGTACTGGCCGGCGCCGCGCGGCGGTGCACCGCGCGGGTCGAGATCTCGCGGCCGAACGTGGCGTCGTCGTCGCCGCTGCGGCGCAGCTCGCCCAGACGGTCCAGCACGCGCAGGCCCTCGAAGGCGTCCTTGCCGTAGAAGACGCGTCCCTCGTAGACCTGGCGCAGGTCGCGCTCCACGTACGTCCTCGTCAGGGCGGCCCCCCCGAGCAGGACGGGGACATCGGACAGTCCCCGCTGGTTCATCTCCTCCAAGTTCTCGCGCATGATCAGGGTGGACTTGACGAGCAGACCGCTCATCCCGAGGGCGTCGGCGTGGTTCTCGGCGACGGCCGCCAGCATCTCGTTGACGCCGACCTTGATGCCCAGGTTGATGACCTCGTACCCGTTGTTGGTCAAGATGATGTCGACCAAGTTCTTGCCGATGTCGTGGACGTCGCCCTTGACGGTGGCCAGGACGACACGACCGCGGCCGCCCTGGTCGCCACGCTCCAGGTGGGGCTCCAGGTACGCCACGGCGGTCTTCATGGTCTCGGCGCTCTGCAGGACGAAGGGCAGCTGCATCTCGCCCGACGCGAACAGGTCGCCGACCTCGCGCATCCCGTCGAGCAGGAAGTCGTTGATGATGGCCAGGGCGCTCGTCCCGGTCGCCAGCATCTCGTCGAGGTCGGCGGTCAGCCCGGTGCGGGCCCCGTCGACGATGCGGCGCCGCAGGCGCTGGTCGACGGTGAGTCCGGCGTACTCGTCGACCGCGCTCGTCACGGCGGTGGTGTTCGCGAAGCGGGCGAGCAGCTCGGTCAGGGGGTCGTAGCCCTCCCGGCGGCGGTCGTAGATCAGGTCGAGGCAGATCTGGCGGACCTCGTCGTCGATCTTGGCCAGGGGCAGGATCTTGGACGCGTGCACGATCGCCGCGTCCAGCCCCGCGGCCTGGCACTCGTGCAGAAAGACGCTGTTGAGGGCTTGACGGGCTGCCGGCGTGAGACCGAAGGAGATGTTGGACAGCCCCAGGATCGTTCGCACGCCGGGCAGCTGCTGGTGGATCTGGCGGATCGCCTCGATCGTCTCGTGCCCGTCGCGCCGGGACTCCTCCATGCCCGTCGACAGGGGCAGGGCCAGGGGGTCGATGAAGATGTCGCCGCGCGCCAGCCCGTAACGCTCCTCGGCCAGGGTCACGATGGCGCGCGCCGCGCGCACCTTCCACTCCGCGGTCCGCGCCTGGCCGTCCTGGTCGATGCAGGTCGCCACCACGGCCGCGCCGAACTCGCGAGCCAGCGACAGGAACTGGTCGAGGCGCGTTCCGGGACCGTCGCCCTCCTCGAGATTGACCGAGTTGAGCAGGGACTTGCCGCCCAGCCACGTCAGGGCCGCCCGGGCGACGGGCGCCTCAGTCGTGTCCACCATGACGGGCACCGACGACTGGGTCGCCAGCCGGCTCATGACCTCGGTCATGTCGGCCACGCCATCGGCACCCGTGTAGTCCACGCAGACGTCCAGGATGTGGGCGCCCTCGCGCACCTGGTCGCGGCCGATGGCCACGCAGGTCTCCCAGTCGCCCGCGAGCATCGCCTCGCGGAACCGTTTGGAGCCATTGGCGTTGGTCCGCTCGCCGACCAGGAGGACCGAGCTGTCCTGGTGGTACGGGGTGGCCGCGTAGATCGAGGAGACACCCGGCTCGGGCTCCGGGTGGCGCACGGCCCGGGGCAGGCTGCGCACCGCGGCGACGACGTGCGCCAGGTGCTCGGGTGTCGTGCCGCAGCACCCGCCCACGACGCCGACGCCCAGATCGCCCACGAAGTGGGCGTGGTGCTCGGCCAGCTGCTCGGGGGTCAGGTCGTAGTGCATGCGCCCCTCGACGACCGAGGGCAGGCCGGCGTTGGGCAGGCACGACACCGGCCCGGTCGCCGTCGCGGTCAAATAGCGCAGCGGCTCGTACATCTCGACGGGCCCGGTCGCGCAGTTGATGCCGACGACGTCGACTCCCATGGCCTCCAGGGAGGTCAAGGCGGCGCCGATCTCGGTGCCCGGCAGCATCCGTCCGGTGAGCTCGATGGTGACCTGGGCCTGGATGGGCACGCGCCGACCGTGGCGGGCCATGGCCCGGCGGCACGCGGCGATGGCCGCCTTGCCCGAGAGGAGGTCGAACATCGTCTCGACGAGCAGGAGATCGACCCCACCTTCCAGCAGCCCGTAGGCGAGGTCCTCGTAGGCCGCGCTCAGCTCGTCGAAGCCGATCTGGCCCAGGGTCGGGAACTTGGTGCCCGGACCCATCGATCCGGCGACGAAGCGCGGCGCACCGGGCGTCGCGTACTCGTCGGCGACCCGCCGTGCCAGCTGGGCCGAGGCGAGCGCCAGCTCGCCGGCGCGCTCGGCGATGCCGTACTCGCGCAGGACCGGGGCGAAGGCGCCGAACGAGTTGGTCTCGATCGCCTCCACGCCCACGTCCAAGAAGGAGCGATGCAGGGACTCGATGGCGTCGGGACGCGTCAGGGTGAGCATCTCGTTGCAGCCCTCGAGGGCCTCCCCGCCGAAGTCGGAGGCGCCCAGCCCCAGCAGCTGCAGGTTGGTCCCGGCGGCCCCGTCGAAGATCACCACGTGGTCCGCGATGGCCCCGAGGTAGGGGTCCGCGTCCAGGGCACGGAAGGAGCGGGGCAACGGCTCAGACATCTGGGGTCAGGCTACTGGCCGGGTGCCAGTCACTACGCTTCCCAGGGTGAGGATCTACACCCGGCGGGGCGACGGCGGCACGACCGGGCTGTACCTGGGTGGGCGCGTGAGCAAGGACGCGGATCCCATCGAGGTCAACGGCGCGGTCGACGAAGCCCAAGCCGCACTCGGCTGGGCGCGCTCGTGGTGCGAGCGCGGAAGCCGCCTCGACGTCCTGCTCGTGTCGGTCGAACGGGACCTGTGGGTCCTGATGGCTGACGTGGGCACGAGTGCCACCAAGCGGCCCCAGCTCGTCGCGGGTCGAACGCTGGTCACCGACGAGATGGTGCGCCGACTCGAGGAGGAGATCGACGCGCTGACCAGTGAGTTCCCCATGCCATCAGAGTTCGTCGTCCCGGGCGACGACCGCGTGGCGGCGGCCCTGGACGTGGCGCGCACCGTCGTGCGACGGGCCGAGCGCGTGGCGGTCGGCCGGGTGGATCCGAGCACCCACGTGCTCGAGTACCTGAATCGCCTGAGCGATCTCGTGTGGACGATGGCCCGGTGGGCCGAGGGTCCCGAGCACCGCACGGCACGAGAGGAGCGCTGAGATGTTGCGGAGTCGGGTCATCGGGCGGAGCGAGGCGCGGGGCTGGCCAACGGTGGCCGTGCCCGTCGAAGTGCGCGGCGGTGCCGTCGCGCTGCCGGCGGGGCTCGCCGAGGAATTCCCGGGGTGGCCGGTGCCCGCGGAGCTCCCCAGTGGGCTGGCCGAACGCCACGGCCTCACGGGAGGAGTGGGCAGCGCCCTGGTGTGGCCCGCGGCCGCGGGCCCGACGGTCGTCCTGGTGGTCGTCGACTCGCAGGCCGGTGACGCCGAGGGCTATCGCCGCGCCGGCGCGGCGGCGGCGCGGGCCAGCGGCGACGGCGATCTGGTGCTCCTCGTCCCCACGGCGCAACCCGAGCGCCTGGAGCAGCGCGCTCGCGCCCTGGTCGAGGGTGCCGCGCTGGCGTCGTTTCGCGCCGATGGTGACCGCGTGCGGTCGCTAGGCGTGCTCCCCTGGGGCACGCCCCTGCCGACGGTGCCCGAGCACGACGCGATCACGCGAGCGGTGGCGGCCGGCGACACCGTGGCCGAGGGCGTCGACTGGGCCCGTCACCAGATCCAGAGCCCGGCCAACGTGCTCGGACCGCGCGAGCTGGCGGACGCGGCCGTCGAGCGCCTGGGCGGGGATCCCCACGTCAGCGTCGAGGTCTGGACCGAGTCACGGATCCGGGCCGAGCGGCTCGGTGCCCTCTTGGCGGTGGGCGCCGGGTCGGCGCAGCCGACGAGGCTGGTGCGCGCGACCTACGATCCCGCGCCGGGTGAGCCGCTCACGCACCTCGTGCTCGTGGGCAAGGGGGTCACGTTCGACTCGGGCGGACTTGCGCTCAAGCCTGCCGAGTCGATGAGCACGCAGAAGACCGACATGACCGGGGCGGCCATCGTGCTGGGCACGACGTCGGTGGCCAGCCGGCTGGGACTGCGCCTGCGCATCACCGCCCTGGCGCCGCTGGCCGAGAACGCGGTGGGCGGCTCCTCGATGCGACCCGGTGACGTCGTCGTGGCTCGCGACGGCTCGCGCATCGAGGTCCTGAACACCGACGCCGAGGGCCGCCTGCTCCTGGCCGACGCGCTGAGCCTGGCCGCCGAGCTCGCACCCGACGTGATCATCGACGTGGCCACCTTGACGGGTGCCCAGAAGGTGGCACTCGGGGACGAGGTGGGCGCACTGTTCGCCAGTGACGACGATGTGGCCCAGCTCGTCGAGCGGGCGAGCCAGCTGAGCGGCGAGCCGCTGTGGCGCCTGCCCCTGGTCGACAGCTACCGGGGGCGGCTGCACTCCGACGTCGCCGACATCTCGAACGTCGAGGCGGGACCCGCACGATCGGCCGGCGCCGTCGTGGCCGCTCTGTTCCTCGAGCGCTTCGTCCACGGCCGGCCCTGGGCGCACCTGGACATCGCCGGGCCGGCGCGAGCGACGGCCGCTCGTCACCACATCCCGCGCGGGGGGACGGCCTTCTCGATGCGCACGCTCATCGAGGTGGCGCGTCAGGCGGCATCCCCACGCGGCTGACGCGGTCGCGGCGCGCGGGCACGGCACGATCGAGGCTGGCCGAGCGGCGGTCGCCGTGGTCGTCACGCCCCACCAGAACCGAGGCGAAGAGGGTCTCGTCGGTGGCCCCGAGCCACGCGAGCAGCCCCGCGGCGCGGCCGAAGTCGCCCCACAGCGTGGCCGACCAGCCGGACTCCTCGAGCAGGAGGAGGAGCGCCATCGTGGCCATGGCCGCGTCACCGTGCCAGTACGGCACGGGCCACGCGTCGAGGGTCTCGAGGCCCGAGGCCCGCTTGTCGGCCTCGCCGTAGCGGGCGCCGTAGTCCTGGGGCCGCGAGGTCACCACGACGATCGCGCCGGCCCGGGACAGGCCCGCGTAGCGCGGCGAGCGAGCACGCCACGCGACGTCGGTCGCGCGGGCGAAGAACTCCGGTCGGGCCGCGCCGTAGACGGTGTGCATGCGCACGCCGGCGCAGTTCCCGGCGGTGGGTGCCCACAGGGCCGTCGCGCAGAGCCCGTCGAGCATGTCCGGATCGACCGGGGTCCCGTCGAAGGAGCGGACCATGCGGCGGCGTGCCAGAGCGCGGGCCACGTCCATGCCCCCTTCTACCACGCAGGCTCAATTTTCGACCCCTCGACTAGCATTCTCGAGATGGAGGACCGATGAGCACGCCCCGGGACCTGCTGGACGCGGCCAAGGAGCGCGTGCGCGAGATGGCCCCGCACGAAGTGGCGGCGGGGCTCGACCACTGGACCCTGCTCGACGTGCGCGAGCCCGACGAGTACGAGCAAGGATCCGTGCCCGGAGCCGTGCACATCCCTCGCGGCACGCTGGAATTCTCGGTCGAAGGCCGGCTGAACGACAAGGGTGCTCCCATCGCCGTGTTCTGCGCGGGCGGCATCCGCTCGGTCTTCGCGGCCCAGACCCTCCAGGAGCTCGGCTACCGCGACGTCGTGTCCATCGTCGGCGGGTTCAATCGGTGGAAGGACGAGGGGCTCCCGTGGCGCCAGCCCCGCACCCTGACGCCCAGCCAGCGCCACCGTTACAGCCGGCACCTGCTGCTGCCCGAGGTGGGCGAGGAGGGCCAGCTGCGGCTGCTCGACTCACGCGTGCTGCTGCTGGGTGCCGGCGGGCTGGGTTCACCAGCGGCCCTGTACCTCGCGGCCGCCGGCGTCGGCACGATCGGCGTGATCGACATGGATGTCGTCGACGAGTCGAACCTGCAGCGCCAGATCCTGCACAACGTGGACCGCGTCGGGCAGCGCAAGGTGGACAGCGCGCGCGAGACGATCACCGCGTTGAACCCCGACGTCGAGGTCCGCACCTATGACACGCGTCTCGGCGCCGACAACGTGCTCGACATCCTGAACGGCTACGACGTCATCGTCGACGGGACCGACAACTTCCCGACTCGCTACCTCGTCAACGACGCCTCCCTCCTGTTGCGCATCCCGGTGGTGCACGGCTCGATCTTCCGCTTCGACGGCCAGGTGACGATCTTCAGCCCCTACGTCGGGCCCTGCTACCGGTGCATGATCCCCGAGCCGCCGCCGCCGGAGCTGGCGCCCAGCTGCGCCGAGGCCGGAGTCCTCGGCGTCCTGCCGGGCATCGTGGGCTCCCTCCAGGCGGTCGAGGCGATCAAGCTGCTCCTCGGGCTGGGCGAGCCCCTGGTCGGCCGGCTGCTGACCTACGACTCGCTGGACCAGAGCTTTCGCACCTACAAGGTCCGGCGCGACCCGTCGTGCCCGGTGTGCGGCGACGACGCCGGTCCGATCCAGATCGCCGAGTACGACGACCTGTGCATGCCGCACGTCCCCGTGGTGGCCGCCGGTTCCTGACCCGCCCCGGGCACCCAGCACGATCTCGTAATCTACGGTCCGTGGAAGCGGACGCACGTCGCACGGACTCCGGCATCGAGATCGCGCCCCTGTACGAGGCAGCGGATCTCGCGGGTTTCGACACCGAGGAGCGGCTGGGCCGTCCCGGCCAGTACCCCTACACCCGTGGCGTGCATCCCACGATGTACCGCGGACGGCTCTGGACGATGCGCCAGTACGCCGGGTTCGGCACCGCCGAGGCGACCAACGAGCGCTTCAAGTTCCTGCTCGAGGCGGGCCAGACCGGTTTGTCGTGCGCCTTCGACCTGCCCACCCAGATGGGCTACGACGCGGACCACCCGCGTGCCGAAGGCGAGGTCGGTCGCGTCGGCGTGGCCATCTCGTCGCTGGCCGACATGCGCCTGCTGCTCGACGGGTTGCCGCTCGGCGAGGTGACGACGTCGATGACCATCAACGCGACCGCGTCGACGCTCCTGCTGCTGTACCAGCTGGTCGCCGAGGAGCAGGGCGTCGCGGGGACCAGCCTCCGGGGGACCATCCAGAACGACATCCTCAAGGAGTACGTCGCCCGCGGGACCTACATCTATCCGCCGCGCCAGTCGATGCGCCTCATCGTGGACACCTTCGCCTACTGCGCGCGCGAACTGCCCGCGTGGAACACCATCTCGATCTCGGGCTACCACATCCGCGAGGCCGGCTCGACGGCGGTGCAGGAAGTCGCCTTCACGCTGGCCAACGGCATCGCCTACGTCGAGGCGGCGCTGGCGGCCGGCCTCTCGCTGGATGACTTCGCCCCGCGGCTGAGTTTCTTCTTCAACGCCCACAACGCGCTGTTCGAAGAGGTGGCCAAGTTCCGCGCGGCCCGCCGGCTCTGGGCCAGCATCATGCGCGACCGTTTCGGGGCCACGTCGCCGCGCTCGCAGATGCTGCGGTTCCACACGCAGACGGGCGGCTCGACGCTCACCGCGCAGCAGCCCGAGAACAACATCGTCCGCGTCACGATCCAAGCCCTGGCGGCGGCTCTCGGGGGGACCCAGAGCCTCCACACCAACAGCTTCGACGAAGCGCTGGGACTGCCCACCGAGCACTCGGCCCGACTGGCCCTGCGCACCCAGCAGATCCTGGGCTTCGAGTCGGGGATCGCGGACACGGTGGACCCGCTCGCCGGGTCGTACTACGTCGAGTCGCTCACCAACGAGATCGAGGAGCGGGCGCGCACCTACCTGGACGCCATCGAAGCACGCGGGGGAGCCGTGGCCGCCATCGAGTCGCGCTACATGCAAGAGGAGATCGAGAATGCCGCCTACGAGGCGGCGCGCCGGGTCGACCGGGGCGACGCGATCGTCGTGGGCGTCAACCGCTTTGCGGTCGATGAGACGTCCTCAGCCGAGGTGTTCCCCATCGACGCGGCCCTCCAGCGAGCCCAGGTCGAGCGCGTGCGCCGGGTGCGCGAGCAGCGCGACCACGACGCGGTCCGCGTCGCGCTGGACGACCTCGACCGCGCCGCGCGGGGGACGGCCAACGTCCTGTACCCAATGAAGACGGCCCTGGCCCGGGGGGCCACGCTGGGCGAGGTGGCCGACACCCTGCGCGAGGTCTTCGGGGTCTACCGCCCCGCCTGACCTCAGCGCGCGATGGGGGCCAAGAAGTGGGTGACCTCGGGCGGCGTCGAGTAGAAGTGGTGCGTCGCGGCCCGCCAGCGCTCGAAGAGCTCGGATGCGCGAAAGGCCTGGTGCGCCTCGACCGAATCCCACTGGACGGTGAGCAGGCAGACCGACGGGTCCTCGTGCTGGACGCGCACCTCGGCGCCGTGGCAGCCCGGAGCGGACTCGATGATGGGGAAGGCGGTGCGCAGGGCCAGCGCGAACTCGGCGGCTCGGTCCGGCGCGACGTGCAGCACGGCGTGCTCGATGATCATGAGGTCTCCTCCAGTCTCTGGCGCAGCGGCGCGTCCCCGGCGACGGCGATGGCTGTCAGGGCCAGGGAGATCGCGCCGTCGAGGACTGCCTGCTCGGCGTCGGGGCCCAGGCACGCCGCGGCGAACTCGGGCTGGTGGTTGACCGCACCCCGCGTCTCGATGCCGATGAGCGGGTGGATCGCGGGCACCGCGAGGGAGACGTTGGCCATGTCGGTGGACAGCGTGGGCCGCGGGGCACCCGCGTCGTCAAGCGCGAAGGCGCGACCCTGGGACTCGGCGGCGCGGCGGTAGTGGGCCAGGATCTCGAGGTCGCTCGCCATGTGGGAGAAGCGGTGGCCCAGGGTGCGCACGTCGAGAGTGGCCCCCGTGGCCAAGGCGCCGGCCCGGAGGCACGCGTCGACCCGGTCCCGCAGCGCATCGAGCCGCTCCGCGGTGACCGAGCGGCACATGAACTGGGCCACGGCACGCGCCGGGATGATGTTGGCGGCGCTGCCGCCCTCGACGACGAAGCCGTGCACCTGGTCGCCCGGCGGCAGCTGCTGGCGCAGCAGGCCGAGCGCCACCTGCGCAATGGTGAGGGCGTCGACCGCGTTGATGCCCTCCCAGGGGGCGGCTGACGCGTGGGCCTCGCGCCCGTGGTAGGTCACCTCGAGGTGGTCGACAGCCAGGCAGGCCGCGTCGAGACGGTCCTCGGGCCAGGGGTGCACCATCATGGCGAAGTCCACGCCGTCGAAGTAGCCGGCCTCGAGGAGGTCGATCTTGCCGCCTCCACCCTCTTCCGAGGGCGTCCCGAGCAGGTCGACCGTCAGGTCCAACTCGTCGGCGACGCGGGCCAGGCCCACGGCGGCTCCGAGCGAGGCAGCGGCGATGATGTTGTGGCCGCAGGCGTGGCCCACCGCCGGCAGGGCGTCGTACTCGGCGCACAGCGCGACGTGGAGGCGGCCCGAGCCGAAGCGTGCACGAAAGGCCGTGGGCAGGCCCGCGGCCCCGCGCTCGACCGTGAAGCCGAAGCGCTCGGCGAGGGACGCCACGGCCTCGGCGCTCTCGTGCTCCTGGTAGCCGAGCTCGGGATGGGCGTGGACGAATCGACTCAGGTCGAGCAGCTGGGCCTCAGCGTCGCGGATCGCGGCGGCGGCGTCCTCGCGGGTGCTCATTCCACCTGCGCGACCACGTCGCCGGCCGAGACGGCGTCGCCCGGCTTGACCGAGATGGAGGTGACAACGCCGTCGCGCTCCGACGTGACTGCGTTCTCCATCTTCATTGCCTCGAGCACCACGATCGTGTCGCCGGCGTGGACTTCCTGGTCGACCTGGACGGCCACCTTGACGATCGTGCCCTGCATGGGCACCCGCACCGTGCCCGACCCGCTGCCCACGACGTTCGAGGGGTGGCCCCGGCGAGCTCGCGCGGAAGTGGTGGCGACCGGGGCGCCCGCGACGGCGCCGTCCAGCCAGAGCGCCACGCTCACCCGGCGGCCGTCGACCTCGGCGACCACGTCGCGGCGGACCCGGGGATCCTCCGGTGCTTGATCGTTCGGCCCGGTCGCGATGCCCGAGAAGTCCAGGCTCTCCTCCACCCACTTGGTCGAGTGCGTGCCCGCGATGAAGTCGGGGTCCGAGAGGATGACCACGTCGGCGGGCAGCGTCGTCGCGACCCCCCGGATGTCCGTCTCCTCGATGGCCCGCAGCAGGCGCAGGCGGGCGCGCTCCCGGTCTGGCGCCCAGACCACGAGCTTGGCGATCAGGTTGTCGTAGTACTGGGACACCTCGTCGCCCGGGCCGTAGCCGGCGTCGAGGCGGACACCGGGCCCGGCCGGTGCGGTGAAGGTCGTGATCGCCCCGGGCGAGGGGATGAAGCGGCCGCCCGCGGGGTCCTCGGCGTTGATCCGCACCTCGATGGCGTGACCGGAGCGGTGGATGCTCTCCTGGGTGAAGGGCAGGGACTCGCCGCTGGCGATGCGGAGTTGCCACTCGACGAGGTCGAGTCCCGTCACCAGCTCGGTCACCGGGTGCTCGACCTGGAGACGGGTGTTCATCTCCAGGAAGTAGAACTCGCCGTCTTGGTACAGGAACTCGACGGTGCCCGCGTTCACGTACCCGCAGGCCTCCGAGACGCGCACCGCTGCCTCGCCCATGGCCTGGCGCACCTCGTCGGGGAAGTTGGCCGCCGGTGACTCCTCGATGAGCTTCTGGTGGCGGCGCTGGGAGGAGCAGTCGCGCTCGCCGAGCCAGAGGGTGTGGCCGTGGCTGTCGGCCAGCACCTGCATCTCGATGTGCCGGGGCCAGGTCAGGTAGCGCTCGACGTAGCACTCGGGGCGGCCGAAGTAGCTCTGGGCCTCGCGCTGAGCGCTCTCGAGCGCCTCGGCCGCCTGATCCCGGCCCGCGACGACGCGCATGCCGCGCCCGCCGCCGCCGTAGGCCGCCTTGATCGCCACCGGCCACCCGTGGGTCTCGCCGAACTCGACGACCTCGTCGGGTGACGTCAGGACCTCGCTGCGGCCCGGGACCCCCGCGACGCCGGCCCGTTCGGCTGCCAGGCGTGACGAGATCTTGTCCCCCATGACCTCGATCGCCTCCGGAGGCGGACCGATGAAGGTCACGCCCCGCTGGGTGATGGCGCGGGCGAAGTCGGTGTTCTCCGAGAAGAACCCGTAACCCGGGTGGACGCCGTCGGCGCCGCTGCGCTCGATGATCGCGAGGATCGCCTCGGTGTTGAGGTAGCTCTCGGCAGCCGTCGAGCCCCCCAGGGCGTACGCCTCGTCGGCCAGGCGCACGTGCAGTGCGTTGCGGTCGAGCTCGGAGTACACCGCCACGGTGGCGACCCCCAACTCGCGGCAGGTCCGCGCGACGCGAACGGCGATCTCACCCCGGTTGGCGATGACGACCTTGTTCAGCACTCGATCCTCCGTCCCGGCATCGATAAGTTCTACCACTGGCCCCCGGATCGTAGAGTCGAACCATGGCATCGATCACCTGGCGCCTGGAGATCGTCGAGTCCCTGGGATCGACCAATGCCTGGTTGGCCGCGGAGGCTCGCCAGGGTGTGCCCGAGGGGCGCGCCGTCCTCACCTACCACCAGACCGAGGGCCGGGGCCGCCTGGGGCGCTCCTGGGAGGAGCAGCCCGGCAGCGCACTCCTGGTCTCCCTGCTGCTGCGGCCGGCCAGCCTGGCTGGCGTGTCGTGGGCCACCGCCATCGTGTCGCTGGCCGCGCGCGACGCCCTGACCCGGCTCGCGGGCGTGCGTCCGTCCCTGAAGTGGCCCAACGACCTCCTGGTCGGGGACCTGAAGCTGGGCGGCGTGCTGGCCCAGCTCGTGGAGACTGATCCCGTCGGCGTCGTCGTGGGGCTGGGGGTCAACCTGACGGCCCACCCGGCGGGGGTCGGCGCGACGGACGTGCGCCGCTGCGCGGGCGTGACCCTGGAGCCGGCCGCGGTCTGCGACCTCCTCTTCGAGGGTGTGGAGCGGCGCCGGGCGGCTCTCGACGACGTGGCGGGCCGGGACCGGCTGCGCACCGAGTACGAGCGTGGCCTGGCCACGATCGGGCGTGACGTCCGGGTGGACCTGGCGGATCAGGTCCTCGTCGGGCGCGCGATCGGCGTCGACGAGGAGGGGCGCCTGCGCGTGGATACCGAGGACGGCGTCCGCGTGCTGGCCGCCGGCGACGTCACGCACGTGCGGTGGGCGGACGTCTCGTGAGGCCGACGCGCGTCGTGGTCACCGGGGCGGGAGGCCAGGTGGGACGTGATCTCGTCGACATGCTGGCTGGTGCCCCGGTGCCCGGGGAGGACGTGCGTTTCCAGCCGGACCAGCGGCCAGTCAGCCGCGGCGAGTTCGCCGTCGTGGCCCTCACTCACCAGGACCTCGACGTTACCGACCGCGACGCGGTCGCCGCGATGATCGCGATGCATTCCCCCGACGTGGTCGTCCACCTCGCCGCCTACACCGCCGTCGACCGGGCCGAGCGCGACGTCGCGACCTGCATCGCGGTCAACGCGGACGGCACCGGTCACCTCAGCGACGCGTGTGCCGACGCGGGTGCCCACCTGATCGCCGTCTCGACCGACTACGTCTTCGACGGGCGGGCGACACGGGCCTACGGGGAGACCGACGCCCCGCATCCGCGCAGCGTCTACGGCATCTCCAAGTGGTTGGGGGAGCGGCGGTGCCGTCCCAGCGACACCGTGGTGCGCACCTCGTGGGTCATGGGAGTTCGCGGGCGCAGCGTGGTGCACGTCATCGCCCAGCGGGCCCGCGACGGCCAGCCGGTCCGCTTCGTCGACGACCAGCGCGGGACCGTCACCGTGGCCGCGGACCTCGCGCGCGCCCTGGTGACGCTGGTCCGCGAGCGTCCGGGCGGGCTCTGGCACGTCGCCAACGCCGAGTCGCTGACGTGGTACGAGTTGGCCCGCTTCGTCGGCGGGTGGTTCGGGCGCGACGAGGGATTCGCCACCGCGATCACCACCGGCGAGCTCGAGCCGCCCCCGCTGGCGCCGCGCCCGACGCGCAGCGACCTCGACACCGCGAAGTGGCGGGCCCGCTGGACGAGCCTGCCGCCGTGGACCGAAGGCGTGGACCGGCTCCTCGGCGCCTGGGTGGCGGTCGCACCGTGAGCCGGGTCGCCGCCGTGATCGTCGACTTCCGGTCGGGCGACGCCCTCCAGTCCTGCCTGGCGTCGCTGCGGGCCGAGGGGATCGAGCGCGTCGTCGTCGTCGACAATGCCGACCCGGGGACGTCGCGGCCCTACGTCGACGCCGCGACCACGGTCGTGGAGCCGGGGGCCAACCTCGGATACGGCGCGGGGGCCAACCGCGGGGTGGCCGCACTCGGCCAGGGCGACGCTCCCATCCTGATCCTCAATCCCGACGTGGAGATCCACCCCGGGACGATCGACACGCTTGTGGCGCGCCTCGACGCCGACGAGCACGTCGGGATCGTCGGCCCCACGATCGAGCGTCCCGATGGCAGCACCTACCCCGCGCACCGCGTGTTCCCCAGCCCCCTGCTGGCCGCGGCCCACGCGGCGCTCGGCTCGTGGTGGCCCACCAACCCCTTCACGCGTCGCTACCGTTCGCCCCGCGGCGACGGGAGTGTCGACTGGGTGTCAGGGGCCTGCCTGCTGGTGCGCCGTGCGGCCTTCGACGCGGTCGGCGGCTTCGACGAGCGGTTCTTCATGTTCGCCGAGGACATGGACCTGTGCTGGCGCGTGCGCCAGGCCGGCTGGTCGGTGGTGGCCGCGGCGGATGCGGTGGTGACGCACGTGGAGGGCCTGTCGCGCCGCCACGCGGCCACCGCGATGGTCATCGCCCACCACGCCAGCGCGCTGCGCTTCGAGGCCCACGCGGCGCGGGGCTGGCGCCGCGCGGCGGTGCCCCTGGCGGCGGTCGTGCTCGGGCTGCGCCTGGTGGCGGTCCTGGCCGTGCGCCGGCTGCGCCTGCGGCCCCCGGCGTAGACTGCAGCGGGGCTGCGGACGGGTCTGTGGTTGCAAGTCGAGGCCAGCCGCGGGCGAAACGACCCACGTAAGGCGTCTCTGGGACGCTGAGCATGGCGCGGTTTAGAAGTAAGTCCTGCCTCACCGGTGTCACGAGGACACCGGTGGGAGCCGGCGGAGTGCGAGCCGTGATCGCCGGAGAGCTGTGGCTGCCGGCGGGGCCCGCGGACGCTGCTGCAGGCAGGTGTGGGGTCAAAGACCAGGTCAGACGGCCGCAGCCCCTCGAGACGGTCGGCCCGACCGGTAGGGTGATGCACGACATGAGTGTGTTTGGCAAGATTCTCCGAGCCGGCGAGGGCAAGCGCGTGCGCCAGCTGGCCGAGCTCGTCGCCCCGATCAACGAACTGGCGGATTCCGTCGCTGCGCTGACTGACGACCAGTTGCGCGCCAAGACGGACGAGTTCCGCGCGCGCCTGGCGAACGGCGAGACGCTCGACGACCTCCTCATGGAGGCCTTCGCCGTCGTCCGTGAGGCCGCCAGCCGCGTGCTGGGCCAGCGCCACTACGACGTGCAGCTCATGGGGGGCATGGCGCTGCACTTCGGCTGGATCGCCGAGATGAAGACCGGCGAGGGCAAGACCCTGGTGTCGACCCTGCCCGTCTACCTGAATGCCCTGACCGGCGAGGGCGTCCACATCGTCACCGTCAACGACTACCTGGCCACCCGCGATGCCGCCTGGATGGGCCAGCTCCACCGCTTCTTGGGACTGTCCGTCGGGCGGGTCGGGCCGGACCTGCCGGACTTCGACGACAAGCGCGAGGCCTACGCCTGCGACATCACCTACGGGACCAACACCGAGTTCGGCTTCGACTACCTGCGCGACAACATGGCGCGTCGGCGCGAGCACATGGTCCAGCGGGGCCACCACTACGCCATCGTCGACGAGGTCGACTCCATCTTGATCGACGAGGCCCGAACGCCCCTCATCATCTCGGGTCCCGCCTCGGACGTGACCAAGCTCTACTACCAGTTCGCCTCCATCGCGCGGTCACTGGTGCGCGACGACGACTACGAGGTCGACGAGGAGAAGAAGACGGTCGTGCCCACTGAGGCGGGCATCGAGAAGGTCGAGCGCCAGCTGGGCATCGGCAACCTCTACGACGCGGTGGCGACCAACTACGTCCACCAGCTCGGCCAGGCCCTGCGCGCCAAGGAGCTGTTCCACCGCGACAAGGACTACATCGTCGACAGCGGCGAGGTGAAGATCGTCGACGAGTTCACGGGCCGCACCCTCGAGGGGCGCCGGTGGTCCGACGGCCTCCATCAGGCCGTTGAGGCCAAGGAGCGGGTCCGGATCCAAGAGGAGAACCACACCTGGGCGACGGTCACGCTGCAGAACTACTTCCGCCTCTACCACAAGCTCGCCGGAATGACCGGGACGGCGGAGACCGAGGCCAGCGAGTTCGCCAGCACCTACCACCTGACGGTCGTCCCGATCCCGACCAACAAGCCCTCCCAGCGCATTGACCGAGCGGACCTGATCTTCAAGACCGAGGAGAGCAAGTTCGACGCCATCGTCGAGGACGTCCGTGAGCGCAACGACGTGGGCCAGCCGGTGCTGCTGGGCACGGCCTCGGTGGAGAAGTCCGAGCTGCTCTCGCGCGCGCTATCCAAGGCCGGGATCTCCCATGAGGTCCTCAACGCCAAGCAGCACTTCCGCGAGGCCGAGATCGTCGCCCAGGCGGGCCGGCCCGCAGCGGTCACCGTCGCGACCAACATGGCGGGTCGCGGTGTCGACATCATCTTGGGCGGGAACCCCGAGGGGCTCGCGCGGCGCGACATGGCCGGCCAGGGGCTGACCGAGGGCGCCGAGGGCTATGACGAGGCCTACCAGGCGGCGCTGACGCGCATCCGGGCAACCTGTGAGACCGACGGCGACCTGGTGCGAGCCAGTGGCGGCCTGTACGTGCTGGGCACCGAGCGCCACGAGTCCCGGCGCATCGACAACCAGCTGCGTGGCCGCTCGGGGCGCCAGGGAGACCCCGGAGAGAGCCGCTTCTACCTGTCGCTCGAAGACGAGTTGCTGCGCCTGTTCGCGACCGGCGCGGTGTCGTGGGTGATGGACCGGGCCCTCCCCGAGGGCGAGGCCATCGAGGCCAAGATGGTGACCCGGGCCATCGAGCGCGCCCAGAACACCGTCGAGGGCCGCAACGCCGAGATCCGCAAGGACGTGCTCAAGTACGACGAGGTGATGAACGAGCAGCGCAAGGTGATCTACGCGCGGCGCCAGCAGGTCATCGACGGCGAGGACATGCACGAGGCAACCCTGGAGCTCATCGACGCCACGCTGAGCGCTGTCGTCGAGGCGCACCTCGAGAGCGAGTTCCCCGAGGCCTGGGACCTCGAGCGCCTGGTGACTGAGCTGGTGACCTTCTACCCGACGACGCTGACGGCCAAGGCGCTCAGCGAGTACGAGGATCGGGACCAGGTGCTGGTCGCTGTGGTCGATGAGGCCCTGCGCTTGTACGCCGAGAAGTGCGAGGGCTACCCGGGCGGTCTGGACACCGCCAAGGAGATCGAGCGCGACGTGATGCTCCAGATCCTCGACCAGCGCTGGCGCGACCACCTCTCGGAGATGGACTACCTGCGCGACGGCATCCACCTGCGCCAGGTGGCCCAGCAGGATCCCCTGACGGCGTGGCAGAAGGAGGGGTACCTCATGTTCGAGGGCCTGCTGGCTGCCGTGGACTCCGACTACGTGCGCTACATCACGCACGTCGAGGCGACCCCCGCCGAAGAGGTCGCGACTGAGGAGCAAGTCGACGCGGGTCTCGTGGGCGCGGCCACCAACGTGGCCGAGGTGGCCCCCGGGGCGGTCGAGCTCCCGACCCACGTGGCCAGTGGGTCGCCGCCGGCAGCGGGCGAGAAGATCGGGCGCAACCAGCCCTGCTGGTGCGGATCGGGGCGCAAGTTCAAGAACTGCCATGGCCGACCCCAAAGCTGAGGCGGCACAGCGCGAATCTCTGGCGACGCTCGACGAGCTCGAGCGCCGGTGGGGGGCGGCCGCGCACTACCTGCACATCGACGAGCACCGCGAGCGGGCGGCCGCGCTGGGTGAGGAGGCGGCGTCGCCGGACCTGTGGAACGATGTCGACCACGCCCGCGAAGTGACCAAGGAGCTCGGCCGCCTGACCAGCCAGCTCGATTCCTTCGACGGCTTGCGCCGGGCCCTGGATGACTGTGCCGTCCTGGCCGAGTTCTCGGGCCAGGCCCTGGCCGACGGCGGGGCCGACTGGTCGCTGCTCGACGAGCTGCGTGAGGCCATTGGCCGCCTCGAGGCGGACCTCACCACGCTCGAGACCCAGAGCCTCCTGAGCGGGCCCTACGACGAGAACGATGCCATCGCCGAGCTCCACGCGGGAGCCGGCGGGACCGACGCCCAGGACTGGACCGAGATGCTGCTGCGCATGTACGTGCGGTGGGCCGAGCGCCGCGGATTCGGGGTCGAGATCGACGAGGTGGCCGAGGGCCAGGAGGCCGGGCTGCTCTCGGCCACGATGATCGTCAAGGGGCCCTTTGCCTACGGCTGGCTCTCCTCCGAGCGTGGCGTGCACCGGCTGGTGCGCATCAGCCCCTTCGACTCGCAGGCCCGCCGCCAGACGAGCTTCGCCAGCCTCGAGGTCACCCCGCTGCTGCCCGACGACTCCCACGAGGTCGAGATCGACGAGCGCGAGCTGCGCATCGACACCTACCGCTCCTCGGGCGCGGGCGGGCAGCACGTGAACAAGACGGACTCGGCGATCCGCATCACGCACCTGCCGACGGGGATCGTCGTCAGCTGCCAGAACGAGCGCAGCCAGCACCAGAACCGGGCCCGGGCGATGCAGATCCTGACCGCCAAGCTGGCCGAGCGGGCCCGGGCCGAGCGCCAGGCCGCGATGGACACCCTGACCGGTGAGCGGGCCGACAACGCGTGGGGTTCCCAGATCCGCTCCTACGTCCAGGCGCCGTACCAGCTGGTCAAGGACCATCGCACCGAGGTGGAGACGGGAAACGTCGACGCGGTCCTGGACGGCGACATCGACGCGTTCATGGAGGCCGAGCTGCGGCGCCAGCGGGCGCACCGGTGAGCTGGGCCCTGCCCGACCGCACCGTCCAGTAGGCTGGTTCCCGTTCCGTCGCCAGGCGGGCCGTCGAGGTTGACCCGAGGGGGTGCAGTCGTGATCCGCTTCGAGCACGTCTCGAAGACCTATAAGAACGGGACCGTGGCCCTCCGCGACGTCTCGTTGAACATCGACAAGGGAGAGTTCGTCTTCCTCGTCGGTGCCTCGGGCTCGGGCAAGACCACCTTCCTGCGGCTGCTGCTGCGCGAGGAGCTGCCCGACAAGGGGCGCATCCTCGAGGCGGGACGGGACGTCTCCAAGGTCTCGACATGGCGCGTTCCCTACCTGCGGCGCAACATCGGCTGCATCTTCCAGGACTTCCGCCTGCTGCCCAACAAGACCGTCTTCGAGAACGTGGCCTTCGCCCTCGAGGTCATCGGGCGGCCTCGCACGACGATCGACTCGCAGGTGCCCCAGATCCTGGACCTCGTCGGCCTGACCGAGAAGGCGGGCAACCGTCCGAGCGAGCTGTCCGGCGGCGAGCAGCAGCGCGTCGCGATCGCCCGGGCCTTCGTGAACCGTCCCCTGATCCTCCTGGCCGACGAGCCGACCGGCAACCTGGACCCGTCGAACTCCGAGACCGTCATGGCCCTGCTCGAACGCATCAACCGCACCGGGACCACGGTGGTGATGGCCACCCACGACAAGGCGCTGGTGGATCGGATGCGGCGGCGGGTCATCGAGCTCGACCACGGCGAGATCGTGCGCGACCAGGTGCGAGGCGTCTACGGGATCGATGAGCCCGTCGGGGGCCGGTGATGCGGGTCTACCTTCGCTACGCCATCCGCGAGACACTGAGCAACCTGTGGCGCAACCGTCTCATGACGATCGCCGCGGTTCTCACCGTCGCGGTCTCCCTGTCGCTCGTGGGGGCGGCGCTGCTGCTCAAGCAGAGTGCCGCCCAGGCGTCGGCCCAGTGGCAGCAAGGCACTCGCGTCACGGTATGGATGGAGCCGACCGCGACCAGCAGCGAGCTGGTCAACGTGCGCTCCCAGCTCGAGAGCCTGCCCATCGTCAAGGACTGCGCCTTCTTCTCGCAGGCCCAGGACTACCAGGAGGCCAAGAAGATCCTCCCCACGGTCGAGTGGACCGTCCTCAAGGTCAGTGACGTCCCGTCCTCGTTCCGCTGTGTCCCCACGGTGCCCTCCAACGCCTTCGTCGTCGAGTCGACCTTCGCCAACCAGCCCGGCGTCTACAAGGTGACCGCACCCGAGCAGCAGATCCGGGAGATGAACCGGGCCATCCGCATCCTGCAGATCGTCTTCTTGGTGCTGGCCGCGGTGCTGCTGCTCTCGGCCACCGTCTTGATCTTGAACACCATCCGCATGGCGATCTTCGCGCGGCGCCGGGAGGTGTCGGTGATGAAGCTCGTCGGGGCGACGAACTGGTTCATCCGGATCCCCTACATGACCGAGGGGTTCATCCAGGGGCTGCTGGGCTCGGCCGTGGCCATCGGTGCAGTCACGGCTCTGCACACCTGGTATCCGCTGCACAACGAGTTCGTCCTCACCACCAGTGCTCTGATGGGAACCAACGCCGTCGTGCTGGTCGTCGGGGTCCTGATCGGATCGGTGGGCTCCGGTCTGGCGATCCGCCGGTTCCTGGACGTCTAGCTCGCGGGGCTCTCGGGCTCGAAGCTCATTGCCAGCGAGTTGACGCAGTAGCGCAGGCCCGTGTCGGTGGGTCCGTCGTCGAAGACGTGGCCCAGGTGGCCGCCGCACGACGCGCAGAGGATCTCGGTGCGCACGCGCCCGAGAGACGTGTCGGGCCGTTCCACGATCGACCCGTCCTCGCAGCGGTCGAAGCTCGGCCAGCCGCAGCCGGCGTCGAACTTACGGTCCGAGGCGAAGAGCCGCTGGCCACAGCCGGCGCACCGGTAGACGCCGTCGTCGTCGAGGGTCAGGAGGCTGCCCGTGAAGGGCGTCTCGGTGGCCGCCTCGCGCAAGACGGCGAAGCGCTCGGGATCGAGGATCTGGCGCCACTCCTCGAGGCTGCGTTGTACCGGGAAGTCCATGACGTCACCGTAGCGGTGCGGCTAGGACTCGTAGGCGGACCGCGGGGACTCGGGAAGGCGGCGGGCGAACTCGGGCTCGTCGCGGACCATGCGGGTGAACGCCTCGGCCAGCCCCGCGGGGTTGAGCCCCAGGTCCGCGAGCAGGTTGTCGGGTCGATCGTGGCGCAGGTACGCGCGGGGAACCCCGAGGATCCGCGTGGGCGGGAAGGGCAGGCCGCGCTCCTGGGCGCGCTCGCGCACCGCCGAGACCATGAAGGTGCCCGCCCCGCCGTGGCGCGTGCCGTCCTCGACGGTGATGACGCGGTGGTGATCGAGCGCGTCATCGATCATGGCCGGATCCGGTGGCAGCACGCGCACGTCGTAGAGGGTGACGCCCGAGGCGTCGGCCATGAGGTCGAGGGCCGCGTAGGACGCTGGAGTCATCTTGCCCACGGCTAGGACGCACAGCTCGCCCGACCCCCGCACGACCTGGCGGGCCCGGCGGCCCTCGCCGACCTTTCCGTCGAAGGGCGTGGGCAGCGTCTTGGGGAAGCGCAGAGCGGTGGGCGAGGCCATGGAGAGGGCCGTCGCGAGCATCCCCGGCACCTCCTCGGCACTCGAGGGGGCGAAAACGGTGACGTTCGGGATCGACAGGCACAGCGCCATGTCCAAGATGCCGTGGTGGCTGGGCCCGTCGTCACCGGTGATGCCGGCCCGGTCGAAGACGAACACCACCGGCAGGTTCAGCAGCCCGACGTCGAGATGTGCCTGGTCGAAGGCGCGGCTGAAGAAGGTGGCGTAGACCGCGACGACCGGCTTCATGCCGCCCATGGCCATCCCGGCAGCGGCGGTCACCGCATGCTGCTCGGCGATGCCCACGTCGAAGAAGCGGCGGGGGTAGCGCTGCTGGAACTGCAGGAGGCCCGTCGGGCCGGCCATGGCCGCGGTGAGAGCGACGATGCGGTCGTCGATGTCCGCCATGGTCACCAGCGCGTCGGAGAAGGCCTGGGTGAAGGACTGGGGGACGACGTCCTCCTCGTTGAGGCGCGGGGGCAGCTTGAAGTCGTGCATCCGCAACGAGTCGGTGACCGCGGGCTCGTAGCCCCGACCCTTCTGCGTGAGGACGTGGAGGAGGATGGGTCCGTCCCAGTCCCTCGCGCTGCGCAGGATCGCCTCCAAGGCGGCGATGTTGTGACCATCGATGGGCCCGATGTAGCGCACTCCCAGAGTCTCGAAGAATGTGCGGGGGGTGACCATCTCGCGCACCACGGTCGTGAAGCTCTCGAAGCTGCGGTCAGCGGCGCTGCCCAGGCCCGGCACCCCGCGCACCATTCGACGCAGGCGGTCGCGCCACGTGAGGTACGTCTTGTTGAGCCGGAGCGCCGTCAGGGACGCCGACAGGCGCGAGACGGTCGGCGCGTAGCTGCGGCCGTTGTCGTTGAGGACGATCACCACGCGCTGGTTGGCGTGCCCCAGGTTGTTGAGCGCCTCGAAGGCCATGCCGCCGGTGAGCGAACCGTCACCCACGACCGCGACGACGTGGCGGTCGCCGCCCCGCCCCGCGAGCTGACCGCGCCGCTCGAGCGCCACGGACAGGCCGTGGGCGTAGGAGAGGGCCGTCGAGGCGTGTGACGACTCGATCCAGTCGTGGGGGCTCTCGGAGCGGCTGGGGTAGCCCGACAACCCCCCGCGCTGGCGCAGACGGGAGAAGTCGTGCTGGCGCCCCGTGAGGATCTTGTGGACGTAGGCCTGATGCCCGGTGTCGAAGAGGATCACGTCGTGGGGGGAGTGGAAGACGCGATGCAGGGCGATCGTCAGCTCCACGACGCCGAGGTTGGACCCCAGATGCCCCCCGGTCGAAGTCACCGTGTCGATGATGAGCGTCCGGATCTCGGCGCTGAGCTGGTTCAGGTCGGCGTAAGAGAGTCCGCGCAGGTCATCGGGGGATGAGATCGACGGCAGAATCACCGAATCCACACTACCGGGGGGTTTCGGGGGTGGTTGGGTGCCCCGGTCAGTCGGCCGAGGAGGTCGAGGACGCCTTGCGGCTGTCGGTCTTGTAGAAGCCGCTCCCCTTGAAGACGATTCCCACTGACGAAATCACCTTGCGCACGGGTCCGCCGCAGCGCGGGCAGGCGGTCAACTCGGGATCCGAGAAGTGTCGCACCATCTCGAAGCGATCGCGGCACTGCTCACACTCATACTCGTACGTCGGCATCGTTGCGAACTCCCAGAATCCCACACGTTTCTGCCAGTGTACCGGCCCCCAGGTGCGCTCGAACGACCCCGGTAGCATGGCGCCGTGGACGAATTCTCACCGCCGCGCCGGATTGCCCGGGAGGGCTCGCTGCCCCGCGATCTGAGCCCCGGCGACGCGACGGTCCGGCGAGCGCTGGCTCGCGGGCGCGTGAGCATGCAGCCGACGACGACGGCGGCCGTGGCGACCAATGCGGTTGGTAAGGGGGACGTCCTGGCGACGGCCCGCGTGGCGGGGATCCAGGCCGCCAAGCGTGCGGCGGACCTGCTGCCGATGGCGCACCCGGTGCTCGTGGGCAACGTCTACGTGAACTTCACGATCGGAGACACGGACATCGCCGTGGAGGCCAGTGTCGACGCGGTGGACCGGACGGGCGTGGAGATGGAGGCACTGGTGGCCGTCTCGGTCGCCGCGCTCACGATCTACGACATGTGCAAGTCGATCGACCGCACCATGACGATCCACGACATCGCACTGTGGGAGAAGTCGGGGGGACGCTCGGGACTGTGGCGCCGCGACGGCGGCGCCGACGCGACGTGACGGTCGCGGCTCCGGCGGCGAGCTGGCTCCGGCGGCGCTGTCGCCCAGGGGGGTCCGCGCGATGAGCGTTCGCAGCAGCGTCGAGGAGAGCCGCGAGCGCCTGGTGGCGCTGACCCTGCTCTTGCAGAGCGCATCGCGGGAGCATCCTCTCTCGCAGGACACCATCGTCAACGAGTTGCTCATCGACGAATATCCCCAGCGGGGCCGCTCGCCGCGCAAGGTTCGCGCCTACGAGGGCTCGCCGGTGGCCGTGCGCCAGAAGTTCGAGCGCGACAAGGTCCGCATCCGCGAGTTGGGCTGGCAGATCGAGACGATCGCCTTGCCCGAGGGTGGTGTGGGCTACTGGATCGATGCCGACAGCGTGATGGCGCCGGTCCTGCACTGGGACGACGACGAGCGCCGAGTCATCCAGCTGGCGCTGCGCCTCTACGGGTTCGGCGCCTCGGGGGCGTTCAGCCTCTTCAACGAGGGTCCGGGAGCCGACAGCGGGCTCGAGGACACGACGTACCTCACCCCCATCCTGCGGGCGGTACGGCTCCACCGCGTCGTCCGCTTCGACTACCACTCCTCGGCCAACCGGGCCCGCGTCGTCGAGCCGCTGGTGATCGGGCTCTTCCACGGTGTGGTGTACCTCGTCGCCCGGGTGCGGGGATCCAGCGAGGTCAAGGGCTACCGCCTCACGCGCATGACGTCGATGCCCCACGTCAGTGACGAGACCTTCGAGGTCGACGAGGACCTGGCCTCGGTGGCACGGGCCTGGCGCCCGGAGTTCGGCGCGACTCTGTCGCCCGTGCGTGCCCAGCTCGCGACCAGTGAGAACTACGCGCACCTGATCGCGCGCCAGTTCACCCATGCCGACCTCCACGCACGACCGTCGGGCGAGGTCGACGTGGCACTGACGTTCGAGAGCCTGCGGGCGGCGCTGCGCTTCGCCCTGCGGGCCGGCGATCGCGTTCGCGTCCGGGGGCCCAAGGTCCTGCGGCGGGCGCTGCGCGACTGGCTGGAGGGCGTCAACGCGGGTCCCGTCCCCGAAGTGGGGGAGGTCGTCTTCGAGGCGCCGAGCACCGACAGCACGCTGGGTCAGGCGCTGCGGCTCTTGCACATGGTGCATCTCGAGCCCGAGGGCGTGCGGCTCAGCTCCCTCGCCCAGCGCTCGGGGATGGCCGAGGACGTCGTGCGCCACATCATGGATCGCCTGGTGACCTTCGAGCCCCTCCACGGGGACTACGGGTTTCCCGCCCACGTGATCAAGGAGTGCGACGACTGGGAGCACGAGGATACCGAGGATGCCCTCTACGTGCCCGAGGTGGTCGTCACGGGGACGGCGGCGCTGCCGGCTCTCACGTGGCGGGACCTCTTCGAGATCAACATCGCGCTGCGCGAGGCGCTGGCGATCCACGACGATCCCGTCGTGCGCGCGGTGATCGACAAGATCGAGGGCCTGGCCCAGAACTGGGTGCAGATGGACGAGGTCGTCGTCGACGAGGTCGAGGTGCAGGTGCAGGAGGCCGCACAGGCGCACCAGCGCATGAAGATCCGCTACGTCTCGGGCACCACCGGCGAGACCACCGATCGCACGATCGAGCCGCGGGAGGTGCGCTTCCTCAACGGCCACGCGTACACCCGGGCCTACTGCCTCACGAATCTCGATTGGCGCACGTTCCGGATCGATCGCATCATCGCGGTCCTGGCCAGCTCGGCCGCCGACGAGGCGCGGCCGCCCGACACCGTGACCAACTGGCTCACCCAGGTCGGCGAGGTCGGCGAGGACGTCCTCGTCCTGGTGCAGGCATCGTCGCGCTGGCTGTTCGAGTCCCTGCCACGTGCGCAGTGGCACGCACTCGGTGATGGCCGGCATCTGGTGCGCCTGCGGGTGGCCAACGAGGGGTTCCTCGACCAGCTCATGGTCGAGGCCGGAGCCGGCGCGGTGGTGGTCACGCCCCGCTTCCGCGAGGCGGGTCACGCCGTGGCCGCACGCATGCTCGCCAGCCTCTGAGGGCGCCGACCGTTGGGTCCCGGAGGGACCCGTGATCCGACTGCTGGTGCGCAAGAGCCAGGACGTCTCCTACCTCGTGAATGATCGAGCCGATGAGCTCGCAGGCCACCGGGACGCGGCGGGGTGGTGGTGGCGCGGCGGAGGCGACGCGACGTCCGAGCGCGACGTGGCCGCGGTGCTGCGCACGTCGCCGAGATCCTCGGTGACGGGGTACGACATGGTGTTCGCGGCACCCCGGGCGGTCTCCATCCTGCTCGCGGTGGACCCGGAGTCGTCGGGCGCGCTCGTGGCGGCCCAGCGCCTCGCGGTCGGTGGGGCGTTGGACTATCTCGAGCGCCGGGCATTGGTGGTTCCCGTCACCCGCGACGGGGAGCGCTTCGGGGCGGCCGCGACCTGGGAGCACGTCGTGGGATTCACCCACGGGATCAGCCGCGCGGGCGAGCCGCACCTGCACGATCACGTGCTCGTCGGAGCCCGTCCGGCGCACCACACCGGAGTCCTGGACGGTCGGGCGCTGCGCGTCCACCTCCCCGCGGCCGATGCCCTGTACCGCGCGGCCCTGCGCTTCGAGATCAGCGCCACGACCTCCTGGCGCGTGTGGGCACGCGGCGGGAACGAGCACGTCGCAGGAGTCGATGAGGGCTACCGCGCCCTATGGCCGGGACACGACGACCGGCGTGCCCCCAAGCTGCACTGGTCGCGAGAGGCGGCGATGGAGCGGTGGCGCGAGGAGAGGGACCGCCTGTGGCCGATCGGCTCCCTCGAGCCGCCGAGCGCGACCGGCGTGGACGCGCACGCCTATGCGGCTGCCTTCGAGGGGGCCGTGACGATCCACCGAGCGGACCTGGTCCGCGCGTGGGCCGACGCGTCCCCCTACGGCGCTGCGCCCGGAGTGGTCGACCGCGTGATCGATCGCCAGCACCCGGGGCGGCGCTTCGAGCGTGGCCTCAGTCGCTACCAGTTCACGGTCGATGAGGCGCGCGCGCCGGTCCGCGAAGGTCCGGTGCGGCTGCGAGCTCCTCAGCGCTCGCGCGACATCGGGCGCGACGAGTTCTCACGAGTGCGGTAGCCCGCCGTGCGTGGCGGCTCGACGGAGCGCCAGCGCGCGTCTGTGTGAGCTGGCGTCAGGCGGATCCATCCGAGCGACTTGTCAGCGCGCAGACCGAGGGCGAACCCCGGCCGGCCCGTCGCCACCTCGGCGACGCCGAGTCGCTCGCGCTCCACCCACGCCGTCGAGACCGTCGACGTGCGCCCGCGCCCGGCGTGCCGCGATCGGCTCGGCAGGTGCACGTGCCCCGACAGGCGGCTGATCAATTCGAGGGTGTCGCGGTCCGCGATGCCCGGCAGCACCACCGTCGTCGGGAAGAGCGACAGGAATCCCGCCGCGGCCGCACCCCAGCGCGTGCGCGCCTGGCTCAGGTCCTGGAGACAGGCGACGGTCACCACGCCCTGCCCACCCCCTTCGGACACGATGCTGGCGAGTCGCGGCAGGGGAGCGACGTTGGCCAGTTCGTCGAGGGCGAGGAGCAGCCGGGCCCCCTGGTGGTGCCGCTGGTAGGTGGCGTGGACGATCTCGTCGAGCGCTCCGACGACCAGGGGGGTGGAGACGGCCTGGACCCGGCTGGGCGAGACGATGTGCAGCTGGTTGGGTCCGCGCAGGAATTCGTCCAGGTCAAGGGCCGGATCGCGGGACGCCGATCGAGCCGCCTCCGTGCGCAGGCCCGCGAACAGGCCGGACGCCGTCGACCAGATGCCCGACAGTTCGCGCGCATCGGTCTGGAGGACGCCACTCAGGAGCGCGGTCGAGGGGTGCTCGGTGCCGTAGCGCTCGTTGAGCACCGCTACCGCGCGCTGGGGATCGCGGCGGTCGAGCTGGGCCGCCACCTGGCCGAGAGAGGCACCCTCGAGCGACGCGGCGTGGAGCAGTGGCGCGACCAGCGCGCCGGCGCGCTCGGTCCAGTGGTCGTCGGCACCATCGCCTCGCGGCCGGCGTGCGACGTCGGTGAGCGTGCGCGTCGCCAGCACCGCACCATCCCACGATTGCGCCTGGCGCAGGGGCGAGTAGCCGACGCGCTGCGCGCCGCGCGGCAACGCCACCATGCCCGAGGGATCGAAGACGAGTGTGGCCCCATCGGTGCGTCGTTCGGCGATGGTGCGCAAGACGTCGTCCTTGGTCGACGTCGTCACCGCAGCACGCATCGTGAGGAGCAGGTTCGGCACGATGATGGACGACGTCTTGCCGCTGCGCGAGGGACCGAGCACCAGTGTCGATCGCTCCGACCCACTCGTCACATCACCGACGGACGAGCGTCCGAGGTAGACGCCGTCGTCGTCGCGCACGCATCGCAACGGTCGACGATTCGAAATGCTTGACATCACTCATCATGTCGAGTGAACTTTTAGTGTCCTTCCAAAGAGGAAGAAGACGGAGTCCACATCGTCGTCGATGACGAGGTCGGAGTTCGTCCCTCGGAGAGGGACCAGGCACTGCGCCGGGGAGCACGACTGGATGGTCGAGCGAGTCGGACGAGTGTCTGGGTATCGGTGCGGATCCGATCGGGGCTGTCTCGAGGTTCCGGATTGATTGAGTGATATGTCCCAAGGAGGGAAAGTGGCAACAGCCGCGAAGAAGGCTCCGGCAGCCAAGGCTCCGGCCAAGAAGGCCGTAGCCAAGAAGGCACCGGCCAAGAAGGCGGTCGCCAAGAAGGCACCGGCCAAGAAGGCCGTCGCTAAGAAGGCTCCGGCGAAGAAGGCGGTCGCGAAGAAGGCACCGGCGAAGAAGGCGGTTGCCAAGAAGGCTCCGGCCAAGAAGGCCGTCGCGAGGAAGGCACCGGCCAAGAAGGCCGTCGCTAAGAAGGCTCCGGCGAAGAAGGCCGTCGCCAAGAAGGCCGTCGCGAGGAAGGCTCCGGCCAGGAAGGCTCCGGCCAAGAAGGCTGCAGCCAAGTAGTTAGCTGAACAACAGCATCAACACCTGTCGGAGAGCGAGGGAGGGTCACCTCCCTCGCTCTCGCCGTCTTATGGCTGAAGATCCGACGGCACGTCGACGTCGTGCGACCACGGCGACGGGGTGAGAAGTTCCCAGGACAGTCCCTGGACCGCGGCCTCACGCACATGAGCGCGCGCCGACTCTGGCCCGAAGCGGATGTGAAAGTCCCGGTGGGTTGGCAAGGAGAGGATGGTCGTTCCCACTCCGTGGTGGTCGGGCACGATCATCACGTCTGCGGTGATCGGCAGGTCGGCGATTCCTGCCGGGTGCTGGATGTCCCCGTGCACGAAGGTGACGCGTGCGAAGACGTCTTGCAGTTGGCCGAACGCCCACTGCGACGCCGCGTTGAGGCCACCGTGGGGGGATCGCAGGACCGCCCACCCGCGGCGCCGCGCGAAAGCGTCGACGTCATCGCTCTCGGTGAGCACGAATGTGGGGTGGGGCGCGCAACTCGCGATGACGGAGGCCGCGAGGTCCTGTACCAGCGCCTCGACATCGGGCTGGCCCCCGTGGCGCAGCCGGCTCTTGGCCTCGGTGAAGTCTTTGAGCGGAACGACCATGGCGTGGCGCATCAGATCTCGGGTCATGTCGCGAGGGGACACTCGACCATGCTAGGTATCGCTAGCCTGCGGTCCGTGAGCGCGGACTGGCTGGCCTTCGAACGCCCACTGGTCGACGACGGGCAGACCGTCGCGGGCATCGACGAGGTGGGGCGAGGGGCACTCGCGGGTCCCGTGGCCGTCGGCGTGGTGGTCGTGCAGTCGTCGGCTCCGCCTCCTCGTGGCCTCAACGACTCCAAGCTGCTGAGTGCGGCGCAGCGCCGGGCCCTGGTCGCGCCTCTTCACGCGTGGGCCGCCGACGCCGCCGTGGCGTTCACTTCGGCCGCCGAGGTCGACACCTGGGGCATCCGCGCCGCGATTGCCCTGGCCGCCGATCGCGCACTGCGCCAACTCCGCGTGGCTCCGACCTTCTTGCTCCTCGACGGGCGCGACGATCTCCTCGAGCCTCGACCCTGGGCCGCGACGGAGCGCCCGGCGGGCTGGTCCCATCTGCCCCACGCGCGCCTGGTGCACGGTGACCGGCGCAGCGCGAGCATCGCGGGAGCGGCGGTCCTGGCCAAGGTCGCTCGCGACCGCCTGATGCAGCAGTTGGCCCAAGCATTCCCGGACTTCGGGTGGTCGTCCAACGTCGGATACGGCTCCAGCGGGCACTTGGCGGCTCTGCGCGAGCTGGGTCCGACCGTCCTGCATCGTCGGAGTTGGAACTTGCCTCGGGGGCAGTGAACCAAGCGCGGGGGTGACGCCGGAGTAAACTCGGTTGGTTATGGCTTCACTGCTCTCCGTGCGCAATCTCAAAGTCCAATTCTCGACTCGGGCCGCCTTCGTGACGGCCGTCGACGACTTCTCGCTCGACATCGAGCCCGGTGAGTCCGTTGGACTCGTGGGCGAGTCCGGGTGCGGCAAGACGACGACGGGACTCGCGATCATGCGGCTCCTGCCCAATAACGGGCACATCGCGTCGGGGTCCATCGAACTCGACGGTGTCGACATCACGTCGCTGCCCGAGAAGGAGATGCGTCACCAGCGTGGCCGGGCAGTGGCGCTGATCCCGCAGGACCCGATGAGCTCGCTCAATCCGACCACCAAGATCGGCAAGCAGATCGGCGAGGGCTTGCGCCTCCATCACGGCGCGACCGACGCCGAGGCCCGTAAGCGGGCGCTCGAGGTCCTCGAGATGGTCGAGATGCCGCGCCCGACCGAGCGACTCGACCAGTACCCCTTCGAGCTGTCCGGGGGCCTTCGCCAGCGCGTCATCATTGCGATGGGACTGGTCAACAACCCCAAGTTGCTGATTGCCGACGAGCCGACCACGGCGCTGGACGTCACCATCCAGGCCCAGATCCTCGACATCATCGACCACCTGCGTGAGAGCCTGAAGATGTCCGTGCTCCTGATCACCCACGACATGGGTGTCATCGCTGGCCGGACCGACCGCGTCGTCGTCATGTACGGCGGGCGCAAGGCGGAGCAAGCCACCACCGACGAGCTCTTCCACGACATGCGGCACCCCTACAGCCAGGCCCTCCTGGCCTCGATGCCCAACTTGGAGAACACGTCGAAGCACGAGCTGGCTTCGATCGCCGGCCTGCCGCCGGACCTCAGCAAGGAGATCGTCGGGTGCCGGTTCGCACCGCGTTGCGAGTACGCGACCGAGCGCTGCCACGTCGAGGACCCGCCCCTCGAGACGGATGACGGCCGCGAGTTCGCCTGCTTCCACCCGGTGCACGGACCACGTCCCGTGAGCCTCCGGCCGCCTATGACGGGGGCCGAGCGCGGTGCCGGGGAGATGCTGAAGGTCGACGAGCTGGTCAAGGAATTCCCCATCAAGGCTGGGCTGGTGCGCCACAAGGTTGGAGCGATCCACGCGGTCTCCAACGTGTCGTTCACGATCCGCGAGGGCGAGACCTTCGGACTTGTGGGCGAGTCCGGGTGTGGCAAGACGACCATCGGGCGCATGGTCGTGAGCCTGGAGCGGCCCACCGACGGCAAGGTGCTCTTCGAGGGGGCCGAGGTGTCCTCGCGCAACCACCGGGCCGCCCGGCTCGAGCGCCGCAATCGGCAGATGATGTTCCAGGACCCCTACTCCTCGCTGAACCCGCGCATGACCGTGGCCGGCATCCTGGGCGAGCCGCTGCAGGTGCACAAGCAGGGAACGCGCGCTGAGCAGCGGGAGCGCGTCAGCGAGCTGCTCTTGTCTGTCGGGCTCGAGGCGTCTGCAGCCGATCGGTACCCGCACGAGTTCTCCGGGGGCCAGCGCCAGCGCATCGGTCTGGCTCGAGCTCTGGCTCTGAACCCGCGACTCATCGTGGCCGACGAGCCCGTGTCGGCGCTCGACGTGTCGATCCAGGCGCAGATCCTGAACCTGATGAAGGAACTGCAGCGCAAGCACAACCTGACGTACATCATGGTGTCGCACGACCTCGCTGTCGTCTACTACATGGCCGACACAATCGGCGTGATGTACTTGGGCAAGATCGTGGAACTGGGCGACGCCGAGTCGGTGTTCCGCACACCGGCGCACCCCTACACCCAGGGTTTGCTCGACGCAGTCCCGGTGCCCGAGCCCACCGAGGCGCGCAAGCGGCGAGGGCGCCAGGTGTTTGGGGAGTTGCCCTCCGCGGTCAACCCCCCCTCCGGCTGCCGCTTCCGGACACGCTGCCCGCGTGCCCAGGACATCTGCGCCAACGAGGAGCCAGCCTTCCAGCACTTCGGGCCGTCCCACCAGGCCGCCTGCCACTTCCCACTGCGCACGCCGGTCGAGCTGAACGGCCGCGCCTAGTCCGACCTGTCGAGGTCACCCGACAGGAGTCTCGCGCCACGCAGTTCCGAGATCCCGACGTGCCCGCGCGCGCAGCGTGACCCGTTGACTCGCCTGCCCGCACGCGCAGTCCCGGGTACTGGCGGTCAGGCAGACGCGCAGTTCCCGGATTGCAACTGGCCGGAATGAGACCTTAGGTGGGGACCAGCCAGTGCGCGCGAGCACTTTGGTAGCGTCGCCCCGTGGCGGGACTGCCGTTCCCCGAGCCGGCCTTGCAGCGCGGAGACGTGCTGCTGCGCCCCTGGCGCGCGACCGACGTGCCGGCCATCGTCCAGGCGTGCTCTGACCCCACCGTCGTGAGGTTCCTGGTGAACCTGCCCAGCCCCTACGGGGACGACGACGCCCGAGCCTGGCTGGCCACGCACGAGCCCGACCGGCTGGCCGGGACGAGCCTGGCGTTGGCGATCGCCAACGTACACGTCGACTCTGTGCTGGGCTCGCTGGGGGCCCGCATCGATGGACGGAGGTTGTCGGCCAGCATCGGGTACTGGCTCGTCCCCGAAGCCCAGGGTCACGGCTACATGACGACCGGCGTCCGCCTGCTGTGCTCGTGGCTGTTTGCGACACTCCCGATTGGCCGGATCGAGTTGACGACTGATCCACGGAACACCGCCTCACAGCGCGTCGCTCAGCGGTGCGGGTTTCAGAACGAGGGACTCCTGCGCGCGTACGAGTTGCACCAACACTCCCGAGAGCGTCGCGACTGCCTCATGTGGAGCTTGTTGCCGGGCGAGTTGGCGCAATAGCAATGGAGGAAGTATCGGTCTTGGGCAGGAGATCCGCCAACTGGCACTCACGACCGGTAAACACGACCCAGGCTTCAACGTCTCCGTATCAGGCAACCAGGCGCACGTGGACCGGCCTGGGGTGCATCGCGTGGCCAGACTAACCACGCGGTGGATGCTCGGCACTTACCAGGGCTCTGTTCAACCGGTGCATCCGCGGGCCTACCGTGAAGAGTTCTGCTTCCGGTTCGACTACCGAAACTCGAGGAAACGCGGAATGCTCCTCTCCCGATTGACCGAGCAGTCCGTCGCGGCACCACTCGTGACTCGGGCCAACGTGCTTAGGCGTTCGGTGCCGGAGTCCAAGCCCACTACGCCACCCGACATCGATGATGTCCACGCCAACGCCCTTGACAGCACAGTGCGACCGAAGCCCTGGCGTCGTGCAGCTGAAATGCAGATGTGACGAACTTGCCACGCGACAGAAAGATGAGTGTGTCGGGCTCGGTTCAGGGCAAGGTCAGTGCAGGCAGACAAACGGACCTCTTCAAGAGACGGCCGGACCCATTGAAGTGGCCGAGTTAGAGTTCCCTGCTATCCAGCGGAAGGGGATGAATGGAACGTGACGCAGTCTCGATGCGGCTCAACTTGGAGGGCGTACATCCGTTGACTGCTCCCGCATCCTCCATTCTTGTTCGAGCTATAGTCCGCGATGACCTGCCGGCGCTTGGCCGGGTGATGCACCAGGCATACCGAGGAACTGCCGATGACGAGGGCGAGACTGAGCTCGACGCCATAGGGGAACTTGAGGGAACTCTGGACGGCAAGCATGGAGAATTCAACTGGGCGGCGAGTCTGGTAGCGGAGGTTGGCACCACACCAATCTCGTCAAGTCTGGTGACGACTTGGCAACAGTTTCCCTTGCTGGCGTTTACTTTTACCCTGCCGGAATGGCAGCGACGCGGCATCGGGAATCAACTGATTTCCCAGAGTGCCGAACTGCTCAAGGAACAGGGGTTTCGCGAACTGAGGTTGGTTGTCACTCGGACAAACCCAGCCGTCCACTTGTACCGAAAGCTTGGCTTTCTCGAATTCGACTCCGGATCTCGCTAGTGGGGGTATCCATTTAACAGGAGCAGTCCTCGTCAGGGGCCACGCCACGGGCGGTCCGCGCGAGGCCTCTCGACGCTGGCACTGCGGCCCCTCCCGACAGCGGGCGGAGGTGTGCGCGCCTGACCCTTGGTGCGCCCGACGTTGGGCGTGAGGTCCTTGTAATAGACCGCAGAGTGCCTGACGGAGAGCTCCATCAGGCGTAGGAAGACCAGCCCGCGATGCCGACTGCGCCGGCGGTTAAACCGGAAGACGAACTTGTCGAGGTAGAGCGCAACGTGGTCCCAGCCGACGCTGCCCTGGTGCGTGCCCAGCACCCAGCGGTTGAAGAGCGAGGCGATCCGATGGACTCCAGGCAGGGCCTACGCCGCCTGAGCACCCGGGGCGACCGTGGAGACGTGCTGGTAGGGGCACCCGCGCAGCGCGGTCACGTAGGGGCCCCAGCCGTCGGTGTAGATGGTCGAGCCAGGCTCGACGTTGGCCTTGATAAAGGCCCGCAGGTTCGCGCCGCTCGCGCTGTCCAGCACGACCATCCGACACCGCCCAAAGCCACCGCCCGGCACACGCTCAACGGCTATCCCTATCAGGATCTTTGCTCCCGGAGCGCGACCACGCAGGCCCTGGGTGAGCCCGCCGAAGAGGGTCTCATCCACCTCAACATCACCCGAGAGCAGAGCGCGGTCCGTGGCCGCGGTCGCCACGCGGAACTTCGAGAGCATCGTCCAGGCGGTCTGGTAGCTGTGGAGGTTGAGCTGGCGTTGGAGGGCGCTGGCCGATACGCCGTCTTTGTTGGTGGCGAAGAGCCAGGCACCGTGGAACCAGAGAGTGAGTGGCAGACGAGTACGTTCGAAGATCGTTCCGGCGATGAGGCTCGTGCGAAGGCCACACGCGGCGCACTCGTAGCGCCCATTCCTGGGCAGCCACCCCGGACCACCGCACTCGGGACAGAGAAAGCCGTCGGGCCAGCGCAGCCAGTGAAGGTGGTCGCGGCAGCCCTCGTCAGTGGAGAACCACGCCACGAACTCGGCCAGGTCCGTTGGGTAGTGGAGGTGGGCCACGGGGGTGGCATCACCCCAACGAGGCTACCTCAACGTCAGGACTTTACTGTCCGGAAATGGATACCCCCACTCGCTAGATTTCGAAGACGACCTGTCCCGTCGGCGGATCGTGAGCAATCACCGGGGTCTGGCAAGTGTTGGCTGCACAAAGGGGGATGCTCCCTGTAGCAAGAATCGCGTAGCCGTCGGGGGGGCCACCGAGCGGGCGCGCCCGAGCTGGTGGGTCACGGGCGCGATAGAGCGCGATGCGTGTCGGCCGAGGCGGATCGCTAGCGCGGTCATGCAGCCGCCATCTCCAGGGCCCGCTGCCCACTCGCCTGCCCACCACCCAGCATGCTGGCGGCCCCGTTCGCACCCCACATGCCGACCGGGCGGTCGGCATGTGGCTCAGCGCTCGATGAGGCGAACCTCGAATGCGTCGCGCAGAGCGTCACCGATGTAGTTGAGGGACACGACGACGAGGATGAAGACGATGGCGAGGGGGTAGACCTCCCACCAGAACCCGTTCTGCAGCTGGTAGGCGCCGGCCTGCAGCATCGTTCCCCAGTCGGTCTGTGGCGTCTGGATGCCGAGACCCAGGAAGCCCAACGCTGACAGGAACAGGATCGCGTCGGCCACCGAGAAGGTGGCGACCGTCACGATGTTGCTGATTGAGTTGGGGAAGACGTGGCGGCGAATGATGTGCGCCTTGCCCGCCCCCATGGCGGTCGCCGCCTGCGAGTACTCGAGATTCTTGATGAGCAGCGCGTCGCCTCGGACGATACGGGAGTTGCCAAACCATCCGGACAATCCGATCACGAGGATCAGGAACATGGTCGAGCGCCCGAAGACCGAGATCAGCGCGATCAGCAAGAACAGGTACGGGATCGAGAGCACGGCATCCACGATGCGCATCAGGACCGTGTCGACGATACCGCCGAAGAAGCCCGAGACCATGCCGTAGACGGTGCCGACGATGATGGTGATGAAGCCCGCCAGGAAGCCCAGAGTCAACGAGTACTCGCCTCCATAGAAGATGCGACCCAACTCGTCGAAGCCCGAGCTGTCGGTCCCGAGGAGATGGGCCGCAGACGGGGGAGCGTTCCACGGCACGTTGAACGTGGCGGCCTGATTCGTCTGGTTCGTGGGATGGAGCCACGGAACCAAATAGCACGCCAAGGTGATGACGATGAGGTAGCCCAGCGAGATGACCGCCAGCTTGTTGTGACGGAAGATGCGCCAGCGCTGACGCCACATCGGGACGACCTCGCTGGACGTCTGCGGAGACTCGGTCGTGGTGGTTAATGCGGTGGCTTCCGCGGAGATCATCGGCCGCCCCCTTCGATGCGGATTCGTGGATTGACCAGACCGAGCATCACGTCAGCGAGCAGGTTGCCGGCCACGGTCAGCAACGATGCGAGCAGTGTGATGCCCAAGACGGTCGGGATGTCGAGGTTCAGCGCGGCGTTCAGCGTCTGGAGGCCGAGTCCCTCGTAGTTGAAGACGGACTCGATGATCAGGGCACCGCCGAGCAGTCCGGGGATGTAGAGACCGAGCAGCGTGATGATCGGGCCGAGCGCGTTGCGGAAGGCGTGACGGAAGAGCACGCGCCAGTTCCCGCAACCCTTGGCGCGAGCGGTGCGGATGTAGTCCTGGACCAGGACCTCCAGCACGGCACCTCGGAAGAAGCGGCTGAGGCCGGCCACCGACAGCAGCGTCAGGGCGGCCACAGGCAAGACGAACCCCTTGGGATCCGTGAACATCGCCCAGGGCGCGACGCCAGTCGGCGGTGACGCGGGCAGGTGCGGCCAGTGAAAGGCGAACAGGTCGATCAGGAGGAGGCTCAGCAGGAACGTCGGGACCGAGTAGAGGATGAACACGGTCCCCGTCGCGGTGTAGTCGAAGACCGTATTGCGACGCGATGCCTGGACGATGCCCACGACCAGTCCGATCGCGGTAGCCAGGATCAGCGAGGTCAGCGCAAGCCAGATCGTGCGAGGCACGTACAACTTGATGATGGTCCACACCGACATGTTCTGCTTGTAGGAGTGACCCAGATTGAAGTGCAACAGCAGTTGCGTGATGTACTGCCAGAAGCGCACCAGGAAGGGTTGGTCCATCCCATTCTGGTGCGCCCACAGGGCGATGTTCGCCGGTGTGGCCTTGGTCCCGTACACCACATAGGCGGGTGCCACGATTCCGTGAGGCTGGAAGTAGGGCAGAGAGAACGTGATGAAGAGGACAATCAGAACGACGATGATCGACTGAATGATCCGCCGGATGATGTAAGCCAGCACGGGAAGCCATCCTAGCAGTGCTGCCTCGGTGAACTGGGTCCACGAGGGTGCTCAGAGGGCAGAAGCGGGGCCCCAAGAGGGCCCCGCTTCTGCCCTCCAGCGTTTCTGGATAGTGACGTCTAGAAGTGGTAGTACTCCGGCATGAAGTTCATCAGGGGGTTCGGCGTGAACCCGATGGTGCTCTTCAGCGTCTTGATGACCTCACCGGCGCCAGTCGCCTGGGGCTGGTAGAGCACCGGCAGCTGCTGCGCGGCGTACTGGGCGTACGCGGTCAGCTTGGCCCGGCCGAAGGTCGTCTGCTTGATCAGCGTCGTCATCTGCGCGTCGTTGTAACTGCCGACATTGAAGCCACCGGTCGGCGTGAACAGCGTCTCGCCAGAGGGGTAGTAGTCCGGCGCGTAGATCCAGCCGCCGCCCCACGAGCAGATCTCGTAGCCGCTGCCACCGTTGCACGCCGCGATCACGTTGTTGAACGTCGCAGTGGAGTGCGAGAACTGGATACCGATCGATGCCCAGTCAGCGATCTCCGCGCTGAACGTCTGGTCCAGCGACGGGGTGCCGCTCGCCCAGATGATGCTGAACTTGAGCTGGTAGCCCTGCGTGATTCCCGCGCCGCACTGGTTCGCGCCAGTTCCGGGGCTGGTGCACGTCATGACGCCGCCCTGCTCAGTCCAACCGTGGCTCGTCAGCAGAGCCTTGGCCGCGGTGAGGTTGAACGGGTAGGGGTTCTTCACCGCGCCGCTGATCGAACTAGGAGTGTTCGGGGGCAGCGGGCTGTAGATCGGGAAGCCGTAGCCCTTGTCCACCTTCTGGATGATCCCGAGCTGGTCCACGGCTGTCTGGAGCGCCTGGCGGATGTAGAGCTGGGCGATCGCCGCGTGCTTCGGGTCCTTGGTACTGAAGTTGAACGGCGCGTAGTTGAAGTCCCACGTCGAGCCCGTGTACATGTTGTAGCGCTGAGAGAGCTGACCCCAGTTCGGGCCCACCTTGCCGGGTGCCGGTGCCGGTGCCGTCAAGATCGACGGGTCAACGTACCCGAGGTCGATCTGGCCGGCCTGCAGGGCGTTCTCCTCAGCCTGCGTCGACGTGAAGGCCACTTCCTTCACCTGGGCAACTTGCGCCTTCTGCGGTCCCGAGTACGCCCGGTTCGGCACGAAGGTCGCGTTGCCGAGGTTGTCGAAGTGCGTCAGACGGAACGGTCCATCAACGCCGCTCTGCCACAGCTTGTTGGTGTAGGTCGATGTGTTGCTCGACAGGTTGTCGAGGTACGTCTCGACGGCCTTGCACTGGGCGTTGGTCGACGCCGCGCCGTACTTGCCACCCGCGCAGTTGGAGTGGTGACCCGGTGCCGTGTAGTCCCAGGAGTTCGGGAATGGAGTGATCTCTGACAGGTAGTTGTACAAGATCCAGCCTGGGTTCACCGAGGTGGTGAAGTTGATCACCACGGAGTTTGCGCCCTTGGCGTAGGCGGTCTTCACCTGGTCAGGGATGCCGTAGCCACCGTTGTACCCACAGTAGGAGGTCGGGTCGGCCTTGTACATGTTGAGGAAGAACATCACCGAGCGGGCGTTAACGACCTGACCGTCAGCGAACTTCCATCCCTTCATGTTGAGCGTGATCGTCCGGTTCCCGTTTGAGAAGGCTGGCGATGCAGCCAGGGACAGCTTGGGAACGTACGCGCTCGAGGCACCGAGGCCGAACCAGTACAGCGGCCGGAACATCAAGTCCTGGAACTGGTTGATGTTGTCCACTGAGAAGTAGGCACAGCCCATATACGGGAAGATGTAGTTCGGGTTAGCCCCCGCACCCTCCGCATAGGTAATGGTCCCTGAGGGAGCGCTCGCTCCACTCGTGGCTGGAGCGATGAGACCCAGCGACAGCGAACTGGCGACTGCGCCAACCGACATCGCGAGCCTTAGTTTGCGCCCTAGATGCATATCAACTTGCCTCCCTGGGCCACCGAAGTGGCCTCAACTGTTGGAGCCCATCAACGATGGACTGTGGGTCACTGTACCGGGCGGTTAGGTGTCTCACAAGTTCATCCCAGGGTGAAATTCACCTAATTGCAATATAAGAAGCGCTGGTCAGGGGATAGCGATGGAGCGGCGCACGGATTCACGAAGCGAGTGCTGCCGCCACAATGGCTGTCACGTCGGGGTGCTGGAAGGTGAATCCCTCTTCGAGCAGACGTCGTGGCTGGGCGCGTTGGCTGGCCAGAACGGCCTGGCGCGACAGGCCCCGACCCAAGGCGACGTCGAGTGCTACGGCCGGGACGCGCAGGGCGGCGCGCCGCCCGAGCGCGTGGGCCAGGCTCGCCGTCAGGTCTGCGTTGGTGGCAGCCGTCGGTGCCACGAGGTTGTGCGGGCCCGCCTGATCGGTGTCGAGGATCCACTCGATCGCGCGCACCTCGTCGGTGAGCGAGATGAGGCTGACCCACTGGTGACCTGAGCCGAGGGTTCCCCCCAGTCCGCGCCGGAACAGCGGCAGCTGGCGCGCCAGCGCACCGCCGGCGGCACTCTGCACCACCCCGGAGCGCAACAGGGCCACGCGCGTGCCGAAGCGCTGGGCCTGGTTGGCGGCATCCTCCCACTGGCGACACACGCTGGCCAAGAAGTCCGTCCCGGTCGGGCTGGTCTCGTCGACGGCTGCTGCGGGATGGGAACCGTAGTAGCCGACCGCTGACGCGTTGACGAGCGCCGTCAGCCCGCCGGGCAGACGCTCGATGATCTCGACGACGAGGCCGGTGGCCGCGAGGCGCGAGCGAACGATGGCCTCGCGTCGTGCCGCGGTCCAGCGCCGGTCGCCCATTCCCGTCCCCGCCAAGTTGACGATCGCGTCGAGGGGCCCGGCCTGACGCAGATCGTTCTCGTCGACATCCCGCGTGGCGGGATCCCAGCGCACGACGGCGCCGCCGGGGGCCGTCGTGCCGGGTCGCACGAATCGGACGACCTGGTCGCCGCGGGCGGACAGCGCCCGGACCAGCGAGCGTCCGATGAGCCCGGACGATCCGGTCACGCCGACGCGCACGCGTCCTCCAGGGCTTGGCGCGCGAGCGCGGCCAACGCTTCGGGCCGGCGCAGGTGGGCGTCGTGGCGGGCGTCTCCCACCTCCACGAAGCAAATGGCGTCGGTCAACGCGGCCACTCGCGTGCCGAGCTCGCGGTAGTACGGGGTCCTCTCCCAGTGCCCGTAGGCGTAGATGACGTCGACGTCGAGGGTGGTCACATCGAAGGGGACGGGACCCTCGAGCGCCCCCAGGTCGCTCAGCAGTGCGGGTCCGTCCATCTGGCGCGAGTGCCTTTCGGTGTCGCTCAAGCGCTCCCAGGCCGCCGCGGACATCACGTGCTTGAAGAACAGCTCGGCGGCCCGGTTGCCGGCCGTCGCGGGAATCGTTCGGTGGTCGGTTCGACTCAGGATCCAGGGGAGGGGCGCCTCGTAGAGGACCGCCCCGGCCACCAGGTCGGACGCGGCGGTTAGCGCCCCCAGCACGACGACACCGCCGAAGGAGTGGCCGAGGGCCACGATCGGGGCATCGTGCCGGTGGCGCTCGCGGTCGATGACGCTGCGAAGGTCGCGTACGTGGTCCTCGACGGTGCCCACGCCGAGGGCTCGAGACGACTGGTAGCCCCGCCGGTCGTAGGTGACGACGTCCCAATCGGGCAGACGACGAGCGATGCGCGCGAAGGATCGCCCGCGGTCGAGCCCCCCGTGGACGGTGACCAGGGTCGCGCGCGGTCCTGGGACGCGCTGGGCCCACTGGGCGAGGCCCTCGACGGGTCCCTCCTCACGAGACATCCATCGATTCGAGGGGTCGACCACGCGAGCAATCTACCGGTGAGGAGCGACGGTGGGCCCCATCGATCAGGAGGGATCCAGCCCTAGGCTGGGCCCGTGACGAACGCGACTTCCGCCCCCGAACCCTCCCGGGGCTCCTTTGGGCCCAACGCCTGGCTCGTGGACGACCTCTACGAGCAGTACCTCGCCGATCCGAACTCGGTCTCGGCCAGCTGGCAGGAGTTCTTCACCGACTACCAGCGCTCCACCGTCCCTCCCGTGGCGAGCGCCGTGGCACCGCCGCCAGCTCCCCCTGCAGCCCCGGCGCCCGTGCCGGCGGCGGCCGAGGGCGCCCAGGCGCTGCGCGGCGCGGCCGCGCGCATCGTGGCGAACATGCGGGCGAGCCTGGACGTCCCGACCGCGACCAGCGTCCGCTCGGTGCCCGCGCGGCTCCTCGAGGTGAACCGGGCGGCACTCAACACGGCACTCTCGCGCTCCAGCGGCGCCAAGGTGTCCTTCACCCACCTCATCGCCTTCGCCGTCGTGCGTGCTCTGGGCCAGGTGTCGGCGATGAACGCCACGTTCGTGGAGTCGATCGACGTCAAGGGAACGCCCGGAATCGTGCGCCACGACCACGTGGGGCTGGGACTGGCGGTGGACGTGCAGCGGCCCGACGGGACGCGCAACCTGATGGTCCCGGTGATCCGCGACGCCGACACGCTGGACTTCCGCGCCTTCCTCCTGGCCTACGAGGACCTGGTGCGCAAGGTGCACGCGGGAGCCATCGGCGCCGACGACTTCGTGGGTGCCACGGTGACCCTGACCAATCCCGGGACATTGGGGACGATCCAGTCGGTCCCGCGCCTGATGCCTGGCCAGGGGACGATCATCGGCGTCGGGGCACTCAGCTGGCCCAGTGGCTTCGAGGCGGCCGACGCTCGCGCGCTGGCCGAGATGGGGGTCGGGCGCGTCATGAACCTGACGTCCACCTACGACCACCGCATCATCCAGGGTGCCGAGTCCGGCCTGTTCTTGAAGTACGTCGCCGAGTGCCTGACCGGTGGCCACCAGTTCTACGACGACGTGTTCTTCTCGCTGGGCATTCCCTACGAGCCGTCACGGTGGTCGCCCGACCGCAACGCGGGAGCCGCTGACGAGGCCGAGCGCATCCTCAAGCAGATCCGGGTCCAGGAGCTGATCAACATGTTCCGGGTGCGCGGGCACCTCTATGCGCACCTCGACCCGCTGCACAGCGACCCGCCGCCGGTGCACGACGAGCTCGAGCTCTCGAACTACGGGCTGACGATCTGGGACCTCCCTCGTCGCTTCGTCACGGGAGGACTGGCCGGGCGCGACCAGGCGACCCTGGAGGAGATCCTGTCGCTGCTGCGTGAGGCGTACTGCCGCACGACCGGCATCGAGTACGGCCACATCATGGACCCGGCCCAGAAGCGGTGGATCCAGGAGCGCGTCGAGGGTGTCACGTCGCTGCTCGACGCCGCCGAGCAGCGACGCATCCTGCAGGCGCTCAACGAGGCCGAGGTCTTCGAGCGCTTCCTCCACTCGCGCTACGTCGGCCAGAAGCGCTTCGGGCTCGAGGGCGGGGAGTCGACCATCGTCGCCCTGCAGGAGATCCTGGACAGCGCCGCGGCGGCTGGCGTGCGCGAAGCCGTGATCGCCATGGCTCACCGCGGCCGGCTCAACGTCCTGGCCAACATCGTGGGCAAGTCCTACAGCGAGATCTTCTCGGAGTTCGAGGGCAACCTCGATCCCGAGAGCGTGCAGGGCTCGGGTGACGTCAAGTACCACAAGGGCGCCCGGGGGAGCTTCCGCAGCGCGTCGGGGACCGAGATCGCGGTCTCGATGGCGTCGAACCCCTCGCACCTCGAGGCCGTCAGCCCGGTGGTCGAGGGGATCGTGCGGGCCAAGCAGGATCAGGTCGTGCGGCCCGGCGAGGCCAGCGAGCGCGACCACGTGGCCGACATGTACCCGTACCTGCCGATCCTGATCCACGGCGACGCCGCGTTCGCCGGCCAGGGCGTCGTCGCCGAGACCTTGAACCTCTCGCTGCTGTCGGGCTACCACGTCGGCGGGGCGATCCACGTGGTGATCAACAACCAGGTCGGCTTCACGACGGCCCCCGAGTCCGCCCGGTCGAGCGTCTATCCCACGGACGTCGCCAAGATGATCCAGGCACCGGTCTTCCACGTCAATGGCGACGACCCCGAGGCCTGCGCGCGTGCCGCGCGCCTGGCCTTCGACTACCGCCAGGCCTTCCATCGCGACGTCGTCCTCGACATCGTCTGCTACCGGCGCCACGGCCACAACGAGGGGGACGACCCCAGTTACACGCAGCCCCAGATGTACCAGGTGATCGATCAGCTTCGCTCGGTGCGCAAGGGCTACACCGAGACGCTGGTGCGCCGCGGGGACCTCTCGATGGAAGAGGCGGAGTCGGCTCTGGAGGCCTTCAACGCACGCCTGCAGGCGGTGCTGGACGAGGTGCGCACCGTACCGGTGCCGACGCTCGAGGGCGTGCCAGCGGCTGACGTACCCGCCGATCCGCCCGCGCCCGAGACGGGGGTCAGCGCCGAGATCGTGACGCGGGTCGCCGAGGCGACGATGTGGACGCCCGAGGGCTTCACCCTGCACCCGAAGTTGGAGCGCCAGTTCGCCCAGCGACGGGCCGCGATCGAGGCCGGAGAGGTCGACTGGGCTCTCGGTGAGGCCCTGGCCTTCGGCACCCTGCTCGTCGAGGGCACCTCGGTGCGACTGGTGGGCCAGGACTCGCGGCGCGGCACCTTCTCGCACCGCCACGCCGCCCTGATCGACTACCAGACGGGGGACCAGCACGTGCCGCTGGCTCACTTGGGCACCGAGGCCGCATTCACCGTGCGCGACTCGCTGCTCAGCGAGTACGCGGCCCTGGGGTTCGAGTACGGATACTCGGTCGAAGCACCGCGCACCCTCGTGATGTGGGAGGCCCAGTTCGGCGACTTCGTCAACGGGGCCGAGATCATCATCGACAACTTCCTGGTCGCCGCCGAGGACAAGTGGGGTCAGCAGGCGGGGCTGGTGATGCTCCTGCCCCACGGCTACGAGGGCCAGGGGCCTGAGCACTCCAGTGGCCGGATCGAGAGATTCCTGTCGCTGTGCGCGCGCAACAACCTGCGCCTGGCCCAGCCCACGTCGTCCGCCCAGTACTTCCACCTGCTGCGCAGCCAGGTGCGACGCGAGAAGGTCACGCCCCTAGTGGTCTTCACACCCAAGTCGATGCTGCGCTCGCCGGCCATGCGCTCGCCGCTCTCGGCCTTCACGGAAGGGTCGTTCCGCCCGGTCCTCGACGACGTCATCGAACCCGCCGGCGTGCGCCGCGTGGTCTTCGCGTCGGGCAAGATCGCCCACGAGGCGCTCGCGCGGCGCGACGCCGAGGGGCGAGCGGACATCGCGATCGCCCGCGTGGAGCAGCTCTACCCGTGGCCACACGAGGAGATCGACGCAACGCTGGCCCGTTACCCCGGGGTCCAAGAGGTGGTGTGGCTGCAAGAGGAACCCGAGAACATGGGTCCGTGGCCCTTTGTGCACCACCAGGTCCACCAGCAGCTGCGCGAGGTCGCGGTGTCCCACGTGGCGCGCGCCGAGTCGGCGAGTCCCGCGACGGGCAGCGGGCTGGTTCACGCCGCCGAGCAACGTGACCTGCTGGATCGAGTGCTCCAGTGACCAGTCAGCGCGGCAAGGTCCAGGTCGTCGTCGACGGATCCAATATGGCCACGGAGGGCCGCAGTGACCCCAGCCTGGCGCAACTCGACGAGGTGCTCCGCGCGTTTCGCGCCGAGAACCCTCGCGCCGAGCTGATCGTCGTGGCCGATGCCACCTTCGCGCACCGCGTGGCGGCCAGTGAGAGAAGCCGCTTCCACGAGCGCGAGAGCGAGGGCACGATCGTGACCCCGCCGGCCGGGGCCATCGGGCGCGGCGATGCGTTCATCTTGAAGATCGCCGACCGCATCACGGGCGTCGTCTTGTCCAACGACTCGTTCCAGGAGTTCCACCACCTCTACCCGTGGCTCTTCGACGAGGGACGTCTGATCGGGGGCAAACCCGTGCCCGGAGTGGGGTGGATCTTCACGCCGAGACTGCCCGTGCGCGGTGCCAAGTCGGTGCGGGCCGCGAAGAAGGCCGCGCTCGCCGCGGCGCCCCCGACCCCGGCCGAGCCGGTACCGGCCGCCCCGGCCCGGCGCACCTCGCGCCGGCGCTCGCCCGAGCCGCCCGTCGAAGCGGTAGCGGCCGAGCCGGTACCAGCCGCCCCGGCCAAGCGCACGTCGCGGAGCCGCACGTCGACCTCGGCCGAGC
>JAJYBR010000008.1 GCA_021778895.1 Actinomycetes bacterium | reverse complement strand
GGCTCCACGGAGAGATCGGCATGGTCACGCCGGCGATGTTCGAAGCCGCCTACTACGCTCAAGCAGCGCTGGTGGATGACGCCAGTTTGGAAACGATCGAGTCTCTATGAATCTCGGGGCGGTTCAAAACCGGGAGAATCTTCCAAAACCCATGCACTAACCTCTAGGTTCCGGGGATCGAGCATTTCTCAATGCAAGTCTCCAACCGTCGGGCCGCTAGCTCATCGGGAAGAGCAGGGGACTTTTAATCCCAAGGTGCCGGGATCGAGACCCGGGCGGCCCACCAAAGACCGGTGAGGATCCGAGAGTTGGTTGACCAATCAGCTTCGGGACCTCCTTTACACAGTCCCGACACATCCTTGACACGGTTTCAGGACGTACTTGACACCGAGAGCGCGCCGGCCTTGGCTCTGACTGGGTCAGGGAGCCAGACCCTACCGCCGGTCGCCGCAGCGAGAGCGCTTTGGCCCAGGAGCGCCCCGAACCCACTCGACCCACGGGAGGGTGCCCGCCCAGACCTGCCGCCACGTATTCGACGCCCTCACGGGCGTTCCCTGCACCGGTGATTAGGAGCCGCGAGCAGCCACCACGCGCAGACTCACCAACGCGCCGCCCAACATCCATGGCGGTCGCTACGCGTTGCTGGACGGCTTTCGTGAGAAGGCACCCAAACCCAGAAGAGACAAGATCACGAGTAGGACGCCGGGCACGACAAAGAACCAGGTGAACAGGTTGAAGTTGGGCAGGCTGTCGACCTGGGCATAGTTGTCGACGTTGTTCTTCATCGTCGTCACGAGCGGCTCATAGAAGGCGAGTCCCGGGGGTACCCGGGAAAAGACTGGCGCCAGCGTGGGGAAGCTCCCGAGCAGTTGCGCCATCGCGGGAAACTTTCCGCCAAGGTACTGATTCAGCTGTACCGGCGTCATGTGCAACGCTGTCGCGAGTCCCGACATCATGGCGTTCGTCTCGCCGGCCGCCGCAACGCCCCCGATGGCGACTTGCTTCAGTGGCAGGAACGTCGTGTTGTAGTACTGGACCGTCTCGTTGACGCTGGCGCGCTGCATGATCGGATGGAAGTCATTGAGCATCCTTTGTCCCGCACTCGTCTTCGCGGGCATCGAGATCGCAAAGGGCAAGGCGATTAAGACAACTCCAATGATCAAGATGGGCCAGTAAAACGCTCTGCGGGTCATGAGTCACTCCTCGGTAGAGATGCATTGGTGAACCGCCGCGTGGACGTGGAACTCCGCGAACGGAGTTCTGGCACCGTGGTCAGTGGCAGTGATCTCGCCCGGCGGTCGACGACGTCGCTTTGGCTACGACCAAAGAGATCGACCGACGTCGAGCGAGACGACACGTCGCCGTGGTAGGAACGACAGGTCGAAGGTAACTCCCAGACGGGAGTCTGCGTGACCTCGCCGCTCGTCAGAGCGTCCACGATTGGAAGATACGGCGGATTGGCCAAGGCTTCCAATGTCTTCTCCATCTATCTCACATAGAAATTGTCGATGATGGATCCCCCGGCTCCTTGGGCGGAGGTGACGAGTCCTCCATTGGCGCACCCCGCGGGAGCGAGGTCTCACGTCGTGCGCCGAACAGATCGGAATCCACTCTTGCGTCGAGTCGCCGTCGACCATGGAGGCCATCGCTTGACCGAAGATAGCGCTCGGGCATTGTCTCCGGCATCGCTGCGCCCCCATCGAGTCCCATCGTCTTTGGGACATGCGAACTATGGCCACGTCCTCCGCTGGTCACGCTGACGGAACGACGGCGCACTGTCCAAGAGCACACTGGCCCCCCGCCTGTCCGAGTCGCCGGACGTGTGGGCGTTCAAGAACAGATCCAGGGCTTCGGGACTTCCGTTGCACAGTTCCGACGGTGGCATCAGAGCCGCATCGCAACGACTCAGCCAACCGGTCCGATCGTTTGCCGCCGAGCCGAGTGTCTGGCGGGGATTTGCATCGGGTTCACGAGCGACACTGCCCAGCTCGCGAAGGTCGGGTGAGTCGATAGCTGGTTCGCCGCGGGAGGTGACCGCGCAGCAGCCCGTTGGTGTTCTCGTTGGTCACCCGCTGCAGAGGTTGTGCGGGTCGCAGAAGCAATCGGGGATGCCGGTCGCAACGGTGTCGTGGCCACCACGGTGGCCGCAAAATGGGGGTCGGCCGCCAGAGAGTGCGCGCCTGACTCGTTCGCTATCGGACCGGGGGCCTGGACGCCTTAGCCGAGCAGTCCCGCCAACCGCGGGTCTCGCGCACACTGCGGGAGATGGGCGACGAGGTCCTGCTTGTGGAGATCAGCGGGTCTTTCCTGTCTCGTCCCATCTCCGGCGTTTGACGGGTTCACGCGACCGTCACCACGTTTCCGTACGACCTTCTAACCAGCTACGCGAGCGCGGCACTGGGCACTACGTAGTCTAAATGTGACCTTCGGCCCTATGGCGTGGGAAGGTCAATTGCCACCGTCTGTGTTGAGCCACTCTTGCGGAGTTGGCGGGTCTCTGTAGAGAGACAGGGGGGGTACATGAAATGAAGAAATTGATACTGGCCGCGGCATTGAGTGCGGGGTTCATTTTGGGAATTCCCGTGGGGCCAGCGTTGGCCGCAGTCCCGGCGAACGGCTTCACCGCTGCGGTCGTTGCTTCGTCAGGCGAGATGATCACCGGCAACATCAACGCCACGGGCTACGACCTCGGAATCTACGTGGGTCCCGGCGTCCACCGTGTCCAAATCGTGGGTGCAACGATCAGTGGGGCGAACGATGAGGGCATCATGGTCCAAGATGCCTCCGACGTGCTGATCGAGGGCAGCACTGTTCAAGGCAATGCCGTCGATCCAGCACCTTCGCTCAGCGAAGTCAAGGGCATCGCCGTCGTCGGTTCGACGGGAGTGATAATCCGAGGCAACCTGGTCACGAAGAACGGTCATGGGGGTATCGGCGTCTACGACGACGGGCCCAATAGCCCCTTTGCACCCACGGCCATTGACCAATCGCCAGTCGCGAGTGTCGGGGTCGTTGTCCAGAGAAACATCGTGAGCAACAACTTCGCGGATTGCGGCATCGTTGTGTCGGCTAAGAACCCGGGTGGTGGTGTCTACGACACGGTCGTGAAGGACAACACGCTAACCGCAACTGAGTTTCCCGTCCCCAGCGGGATCATTGTGGCTGGCGGTGCGAACGGCCCGGTCGATGTCGTGGGAACCGTCGTTGCTGACAACCGCATCTCAGGCGGTCTGCTTCCGGGTATCTCGCTACACGCATTCGGGCCTGGCACGATCGCCGACACCATGTTGATCGGAAACGTGCTCACGGGTAGTGGGACAGGCGCGGTGTCACAGCAAACTACGGGAATCGAGATGTTCGCTATTCCAGACGTTGGCGTCATCTCCTCGACTCAGATTCTCCACGACGTAGTCACGAATGACTACTACGGCGTCTACCACGTCGGAGACACGGGAACACAAATCGACGGGCTCGTCACGAACAACGTCACGATGGCAGTCGGCCCATAGGTTGCGGGGTTGGGCGCTGCACCCCGAAACTTCATCAAAAAGAAGGGCCGTGGCGCCCGACCCGCGTGTCGACCGGGGCAATTCACACCGGAACGTGGCGGTTCAGCGAGTCTGCACCCGTCAAAGACGTGCAGCACTCTGTTCTGAGACGGCTTACCCGCTCCGCTTACGTTGGGAAGCACGATTCAAGACACTGTCCCTGCCCGCTCGGCGCCCCAGCGCTGCTTGGACTCTGGGAGGCGTCTCCGCTGATGCCCGCGGGGATATCGGGTGGTGACCTGGTCGCACCGCGTTTGGATGATCGGCTCACTGATGAGCTCGCGCAAGTTGGTTCGGTGCTCCAACGTCGCGGCGGCGCCGTCGTTGCAGCGACGACCTTTCTCGACGAGCCGTCGTCGACTTCAAGGTCCCGCCACTGAGTCAAAGTGTCGAAGGTGTCCATGCCGACCATAAACACGCGCCACCCAGATAAACGCACTGCATCGACCGCCTGCGAACGTCAACTTGAGCGCGCCGTCGTACGGGTAACTCGACTATTCCGGAACCTTGCTGAGTTGGATCCGTCCGACCAAGCTCGCGAATACTTGGGTATGCCAACCTGTTTCGGTTCCGGCATCTAGACCACCAATAGCCAGTGCTGCGGCGGGATCAGGCGCTTCCCAGCAGCCCGTGTGCGACGGGCGTAACATCAGGTCGCTGCAGGCAGGACCTCGGAGGCTGGTGCGATGCACGAAGGGTCTTCCCAACGGGGCGCTGACGCGAGGAGTCGCTCGAACCTCGCTCGATCGGCTGCGCCCGTATCGGTCGGCGTCGTCTCGCTGATGCCAGGTCGCGGCCGCGACGAGACCGTCGCACGCACCACGGCCGTGGATGTGGCGATGGCGCGACTTCGTGAGGTGGTGCGTCCCGATGACCGGTTGCAACTTCGCGACGGGCGGCTGGTCATCGACTTGCACGGTGTGGGTTCAGCCACTGGTGCACGGAGAGTCGCCCAGCGCATGTGGGAAGCCGGCAGTCAGGCGCTGCAGGGTCTGGGACCCGTCGACGTCGTCGTCGCGGTTGCCTGGGGTCGGTCGACCGATCCGAAGGAGACGCTCGAAGCGCGAGCAGTCGCCGCAGTCGCGACCGGCACAATCGGTCCGGGAGTCGTCCTGAACCGCGGCCACGCCGCGGATCACGCCGGCGATAGCCAACGTCGGGTGGCCCCATCCGTTGCTCCGGGCAGTTGGTCGACGGTGGCCGACGCAGCGGCCGCCACGACCCCCTTCGTCGGCCGAGCACCGGTTCTGGAGCAACTTCGGGAAGCGTGGACGCAAGCTGCTGGGGGGACATCGCGGCTGGTGGGCGTGGCGGGAGAGGCCGGCATCGGGAAGACGTCGCTCCTGCGAGCGTTCGCGGCAGAGTTCGATCCGTCAGGGGTTCTGTGGGTGGCCGGCGAAGCCGAGGAGCAGCACCTTCCTTTCGGACTGCTCGGCCGACTGACGTCACGGGCGCCCGCGCGCCTCGTGGCGGCGCTGAGTGACTGGGACTCGGGGCTAACGCCGCGCTCCGACCCACTGATGGCCGGGGCGGGCCTGCTCGGAGCGCTGACGACGATGCGTGCCCCACTGCTCGTCGTGATTGACGATGGTCACGACGTCGATCGTGAGTCACTGGTCGCCTTGGGGTTCCTCGCTCGGCGCTTGTATCGGGATCCGATCTTGCTGGTCATGGCGTACCGAAGCGAAGAGAGTCACCGGCTGGGGTCTGGGTGGCAGAAGCTGCTCGCCCAACCGTCGACCCTTGGCATTCGCCTCGAGGGATTGACGCCACCGGAGTTGACCGCCCTCTCTCTCGCCGAGCACGTGGGGCCCCTGTCGCCGGTGGGGGCCGGTCGGCTGTACGAGCACACCCGCGGACATCCGCTCTACGCCCGCATGCTGCTCGAGCAGCTCCCCCTGGACAGCTTCGAGCGCACCGAGGTGCTGTTGCCGGCCCCCGCATCCCTGGCCGGGGTGATCGTGGCCCGGCTGGGCTCGTGCCACGACGCCACCCGACGCTTCGTCGCAACTGCCGCCGTCTTGGGGATGCGCTCCGACACGACACTCGTCGAGGCAGCCTCGGGTGTCGTCGCGACTGATACGACGATGCGCGAGGCGACGGCCGCCGGCTTGCTCGCCAGCGAGATCGGTCCCGACGGCCCCCGGGTCTCCTTCACCCACCCGCTGGTGCGCGCCGCCGTGTACCACGACATCGACGCCGTCGAGCGTCGACGCCTCCACCGCCGCGCTGGTCAGTCCCTCGGTGGGGGTGCCGGTCTCGCCCACCGGGTGGAGGCAGCCGCCGGACCCGACGCCACCCTCGCCGGCGAGGTCGAGCGTGCGGCCACCGACGAGGCCGCCAGCGGTCGCCCCTACCAGGCCGCCGTCGGGCGGTGGAAGGCGTTCGAGCTGACGCCACCCGGGGTCCAGCGAGGCGAGCGGCTCCTCTCGGCCATTGAGGCTCGACTGGTCGTCGGCGACCTCGACATCGGTGCGGGGCCGTTGGCGGAGATGTCGCGCCTCGCGCCCGACGCGTGGGTCGACTACGTGGAGGGGTTCCTGTCGATGCGTCGGGGGCGTCTGGGTGAGGCCGCCGGCCATCTGGCCCGGGCCTGGGGGGCACTGGACACGGGAGGCTGCCCACCTCGCGCACCCGACGATCTCCGAGGTCGTGTGGCCACCATCTCCGCCGCCGTTGCCACGCTGCGTCTCGACGGGGACGAGATGCTCCGGTGGGGTGAGGAGGCCACCGGTGGCCCGTCGCCCCGGTGGTCCATGAGCATGGCGTGGATCGCTCGACTGCTCGGCTCGGCTCTGGCGCAAGATGGAGATCCCGAGGTTGCCCAAGCCATGCTCGCCCGGCTGGCTCGAACCGACGACCTCGACCTGGCAGCGGCGGGCGGGATGCTGCACTTGTTCGCCAACGACCCGCGAAGAGCCCACGATGAGCTGCTAGCGGTCCTCGAGCGGGCATTCCAGGGCGGAGTGCTTCTGCATCCGACTCTGGCTTTCGGGGCCCTCGGCGCCGCCGCATTTCGCTTCGGACGGATCGACGAGGCGTTGATCTACGGGGACCTGGCAGTCGACATCGCCGACGAGGCCGACCGGGGGTCGGCCCTCGTCATCGCGCACGCCTGGGCCGCACACTCCCGAGCGGCTCGCGGAGACCTCGATCGGGCCCGCATCCACGCCACGGCCGCCGAGGAGTGGGCCACCCGCCAGGGCATGGCCGAGCCGCGATCGGTGCCGGCCGCAGCCCACGCCGCGATCGCCGACGTGGAAGGTGACGACGCGGCGTACTTCGAAGCCGCTCGGCGCCTGGACGCCGCCCACCTGTCACCACGATGCAATACCCACGGATTCGGCCCCGTGCTCGCGGACGCCCTGATGCGCCTCGGCCGCACCCGCGAATCGGGTGCCACCCTCGACGCGTACGAGCAGGCGCACGCGGGACGCGGGTCACGCCCCTACGCGGACATGGCCAGCGCACGAATACGGGGCCGCCTCGCGGCGGCTCGCGGGGACTGGGATGACGCGGCGGTCCTCTTCGACCAGGCGCTGGGCGTCGCGGGATCGCTGGAGATGCCTCTCGAGGTGGCGCGCTGCCACGTCTATGCCGGCCAAGGCGCACTCGACGCCAGTCGGCTCCAGCCCGCGGCCTACCACCTCTTCTCGGCTCGGCGCACGTTCGACAGCCTGGGTGCCGACGGGTACGCGACACGCACGACCGCGATCATCGACGACGCGGGTCTCGCGGAGAGGGATCGCGATCACGTCCTCTCCGGACTCCTCACGCCCGCCGAGGGGGCTGTCGCCCGGCTCGTCAGCACAGGATTGACGAACAAGGAGGTGGCGGCCCGCTTGTTCATCAGTGCCAAGACCGTCGCCTACCACCTCACCAACATCTACGCCAAGCTCGGGGCGACCTCCCGACAGGCGCTGGTCGACCAACTCGGCCCCGACGGTGCGAACCCAGTGAGGGGCGCCCGGCTCAACTGACCCTGGATCACCCGCGTCCAGAAACTGGGGGGGTCCTTCTAGGGACATGCCGGCGCTGCCATCCAACAATGAGCGGGAGGGTTCAGCCGCGGAAGGCAGCCGATGCGCATTGGAGTGGATGTCCACTGGGGAGCAGAAGGCGTGCTCGAAGGTGAGATCGCCGTCGAGAACGCGCTGCCGGTCTCCTTTCACGGGGTCCTCCAGTTTCTGGGGCTCGTCGAGACCAGCTTGGGACCTCCGCCGGCCGATCCCGCCCCGGCCAGCCACGAGTCGTAGGAGACACCATGCGTCGTTCGCCCACCGGATCGACCGTCCACAGCCACCGCTCCCGCTGGGCCATTCCCCTGAGTGGGGCTCTCTCGGTGGCACTGTGCAGTGTGACGCTGTCAAGTGTCGCACTCGTTGAGCCTGCCGGAGCCGCAGCGCCATGTCCATCGACGGCGTCGACAGTGACCCCAGGCATCTGCCAGGTCATCTTCGATTCGACGGCTTCACCGACATCGTGGATCATCCCATCGGGTGTCGAGTCAGTGGATGTCGTCGTCGTCGGCGGCGGCGGCGGTGGCGGTAGTGCGGCGACCGGAGGCGGCGGTGTTGGAGGCGGTGGGGGCGGGGGCCAGGTGCTCGTGCGGACCGATCAGACGGTGTTGCCGGGTGAGACGGCGACGATCACCGTCGGAGTCGGGGGCGGCGGTGACGTGGCGGGTAGTCCGTCCTCGTTCGTCACTTCGAGCAGTGGCATCAATATCTCAGCTGCGGGCGGTTGGCCGGGCAGTTACGGGGCGGCCAACGTCTCCACTGAAACAGGTGGCTACGGCAACGGCGGCCCATCGGGATCAGGCTTGGCAGGTGGGACCGCATTTTGGAATTCGTCATCGGGCAATGGGAACCGAGTAGACCCGTGGACCGTTGCGGGTGGCGGGGGCGGCGGTGACTCGGCAGTAGGCATCGCCGCCAGTGGCACCGCCGGAGGGAACGGTGGCTCGGGGACGATTCCCGCTGCCGGTTTGTTCTTTGGTGAATCGAACGCGTTCGGCGGCGGCGGCGGCGGTGGCGGCAGCTACGCGTTGGACTCGACTGTGCCGGGAGCAGGAACCGATGGTGGTGGGGGCGGCGGCAGTTACGGCGCCCCCGGAACGAACTCGTCGAGCGCCACTTATGTGGGACCATTTGCGGGCATACCAAACACTGGCGGCGGCGGAGGTGGTGCCAGCACCGCGGGAAGTGGCGCGGGCGGCGGGTCAGGCATCGTGATCGTTCGCTTTGCCGTCTGCGATTCGACGTGCCAAGTCACCTTCGGCGCCTCGGCGTCGTGGACGGTGCCCGTTGGCGTGAACTCGGTCTCGGTGGTCGCCGTGGGCGGCGGTGGTGGCGGGGGTAACGCGCAGGACGCCTCGTGCACCTCGGGTGGTGGCGCGGGCGGCGGCGGGGGCGGCGGTCAGGTCATCGAAGCCAAGGCCGAAACCGTCGTGCCCGGCGAAGCAGCGACCGTGACAGTTGGCGCCGGTGGCGCACCCGGTGCAGCGGGCGAACCATCCTCGTTCACCTCACCGGTGGGTCCAATCACCGCCCTGGGTGGATCGGCCGGGAATAGTGGCTGCTACGCCACGTCAGACGGCGGGGGATTCGGAGACGGCGGCACGTCGGGCTCAAGCAACGCTGGGGGGGCAGCTTTGTGGGACTCCACTGCCAGCGGCACCAGCACCATGTGGGCGACGGCCGCTGGCGGCGGTGGCGGTGGAAACGCGGCGACCGGCGGTAGCGCCAGCGGACCAGTGACTGGAACTGTTGGCGGGACCGGTGGCACCGGCGGAGATGGGACGAGCGCTGCGGGCCTGGTGCTGGATGCTCCGACCGCGACGTACGGCGGCGGAGGCGGAGGGGGTGGCAGCAGTTCGTGGAGCACGTCACCCGGTCTAGGCGGGACCGGCGGAGGCGGCAACGGCAACGGCGGGCTGGGCGCCCCCGAGAGCGGCGGTGGCGGCGGGGGCGGCGGGAACAACACTGGCGCCGGCGGCTCTGGCGGCTCCGGCGTGGTGATCGTCCAGTTCACCAATCCGGCATACCTTCCGGTCGTGACCACCACCCAAGCAACCTCGATCACGCAGTCGTCGGCAGCGAGCGGTGGTGATATCACCACGGGGAGCGCAACGGCGGTCGGCATCGTGTACGCACCAACCCAAACCAATCCGGACCCAACGTTCGGTGGAGTGGGCGTGACTGCGGTGAGTCCCCCGCCAATGCAGGAAGCCGTAACCGGAATGTTCACTGTCAACCTCGCCGGCCTCTCGCCGGGAACCACCTATAGCTATGCCGCCTATGCGAGCAGCGATACAAGTGATCCGGGGATGATTGCCTACGGGGCCGTCCTGACGCTGACCACTGCTTCTTCTCTGGCGTCCCAGACGATCTCGTTCACCTCGGTGGCGCCCACAACCGCGACCTATGGCGGCACCTACACCGTTACGGCCACGGCCAGTTCGGGACTCCCGGTCACGTTAAGTGTTGACAGCACGTCCACCACGGTGTGCTCGCTGTCGGGGTCCACCTCAGGCTCCACCGTTTCCTTCACGGGCGTGGGGGCCTGCGCGATCGACGCCAACCAGACCGGCAACGCCGACTACACGCCCGCGCCCCAGGTCCAGCAGAGCTTCAGCGTCGGCCAAGCCGCCCAGACGATCTCGTTCACCTCGGTGGCGCCCACAACCGCGACCTATGGCGGCACCTACACCGTTACGGCCACGGCCAGTTCGGGACTCCCGGTCACGTTAAGTGTTGACAGCACGTCCACCACGGTGTGCTCGCTGTCGGGGTCCACCTCAGGCTCCACCGTTTCCTTCACGGGCGTGGGGGCCTGCGCGATCGACGCCAACCAGACCGGCAACGCCGACTACACGCCCGCGCCCCAGGTCCAGCAGAGCTTCAGCGTCGGCCAAGCGCCTCTCACCATCACCGCGGCCAGCCCGTCGATCACCTACGGGGATGCGGTGCCGACGATGAGTGCCTCCTACAGCGGCTTCGTCAACGGCGACGGTATCGCGTCGCTCTCGACCGCGCCGAGCTGCGTGACCACCTACACCCAGGGCTTGCCCGTGGGCAGCTACGCCACGTCGTGCTCGGGGGCGGTGGATTCCAACTACACGATCGGCTACGTTCCTGGCACGTTGACAGTCAGCCCGGCGCCGCTGACCATCACCGCCTCCAGTGCCACGATCACCTACGGCCAGGCGGCCCCGACCGTGACACCCAGCTACACGGGCTTGGAGAACGGTGACCTCGCACCAGCGACGCCGCCACTCTGTTCGACAACGATCCCGGCGGCGGACCTGGCGTCGAACGGCGATCCCACGACTGCCGGCAGTCCCTACGTCACGAACTGCACGGGAGCGACTGATCCCAACTACAACATCACCACCGACTCTGGCACGCTCGTCGTCAGCCCGGCAACGACAGCGGTGCGGCTATCCCAGAACAACCCGCATGCAGTCCAGGTGGCGAGTTCTGGATCGAACAAGGGAATGGCTCCCGCGATGACATTTGCGGCACGTATCACCGAGACTGGATATGGCCCCTATGGTCAGTTCACGTCCTTCAATGCGCCGGTTACGTTTACCTTGACCCCGGTCGGGCCGGGCAGCCCGATCACCTGTACAGTCCCGAGCTCCTCAACTTCGATGTTCACGCTGGCGTTCCAACAGGCGACCGCCACTAGCCCCGGTTTCGAAGTCGTCACGTGCACCGTTCCTGCCGGCACGCCGGTCAACGTGTACGAAGTCGAGGCCAGTGTCGGCGGCGATTTCCAAGGTGCAGACGTCAGCGTGCTCACGGTCTACGAACCAACACCCGGCAGCAGCACTGGAGGCGGTTACGTAACTGGTCCAGAAACTGGCGACACCAATGCTTTCGCGTACTCGGCGACCTATCTCAAGAACGGCCAGGTTCAGGGCAAGTTTCTCGACATCGAGTATGACTCCGGTGGCAACGTGGCCCACATCCTCAAGGGCAACGTGATGGCGACCATGGCCATCGTGAACAACGAGGCGATCGTGACGGGGAAGGCGACCCTCGATGGGGTCGGGAACTACAGTTACATCCTTTCGGGGATCGACAACGGCACGAATTCGCCTGGTCAGTACGGACAGCAAGTCACTGACCCTGCGGGAAATGTCGTCACCGACGTCAGCTTTAGCCCGATCCTCATCACCTGCGGCAACATCAGCGTTCAAGCTGGCAAATAGCCGTGGCGGCACTCACCGATCAGCAGTTCCCTGAGGGACCGCGACGCAACGGTCCGGCGTCGTCGGGAAGGCCGACATCGTGCGAACGACCTGATTAGCCCTCGACGACTCCACAGGGTCAGACGACGTCCGGTCCTGCCAACTGATGGTACTGGTCGGGCCACCCCACAACGAACGACGGGCGGCCGGCACGGCCACATCACTCGACTGACAAATGCTGCGCTTCAACAGCTTTCAAATCGCAAGGAACACTTCTGGTTCGATGACCCTGGAATACTGTGACTGAGGTCTGCCATGGACACTGCACAAGACGCCGCGATCGCGGTCCGCGGGCTGGTCAAGGCCTACGGCTCCCACGATGCGCTGCGCGGCGTCGATCTCCTTGTCCCCTACGGGAGGATCTGCGCTCTGCTCGGACCCAACGGTGCCGGAAAGACGACCACCGTCGAGATCCTGGAGGGCTTCCGGCAGCGCGATGGCGGTGCGGTCACCGTGCTCGGCACCGACCCCGCGCACGCCGGCGCGGAGCATCGCGCGCGCGTCGGCATCGTCCTGCAGTCCACCGGCGTCGAGCCGTACCTGAGCGTCGCCGAGACGCTCGCCATGTACGCCGGCTTCTATCCCCATCCGCGCGAGGTCGACGAGGTGCTCGCCCTGGTCGGCCTCACCGAGTCCCGCGACCGGCGGGTGCGCCAGCTCTCGGGGGGCCAGCAGCGACGGCTCGACGTCGGTGTCGCCATCGTCGGCGACCCCGAGCTCCTCTTCCTCGACGAGCCGACGACCGGGTTCGACCCCTCAGCCCGGCGCGAGGCGTGGGACGTCATCCACGAGCTCCGTGCCCTGGGTCGGACGATCCTGCTGACCACGCACTACATGGACGAGGCCGAGAACCTCGCCGACCAGGTGGTCGTGATCGCCGGGGGCCGCATCGTGGCCGAGGGGACCGCCGACACGATCGGGTCGCGGAACCGCCGAGCCGTCGAGGTGCGCTTCTCGTGCGCAGCGAGCACGGAGCCCCCCGCGAACCTGGCTGCCCGTCGCGACGGCCACGACGGATGGACCTTGCGACCCACCGACCTGACCCGCGATCTTCATGTCCTCACCGGTTGGGCCATCTCCGCGGGTGTCGAGCTCGAGAACCTGCGCATCGAGCGGCCGACGCTCGAGGACGTCTACCTCCACTTGACCGGAGCGTCAGCCGACGCCCTGGAGGAAGAATGACCTCCGCTCGGCTTCTCGCCCGCCAGATTCGCTACGCCAACCTGTCCTTCTGGCGCAACCCGACCAGCGCGTTCTTCACCTTCGCCTTCCCGCTGATGTTCCTCGTCATCTTCACCTCCCTGCTCGGTACCGGGAAGGTCCAGCTGCCGGGGCGCACGGTCAGCCTCTCGACCTACTACGTGGCCGCCATGGCGACCTACGGCGTCGTCTCGGCGTGCTTCTCGAACCTCGGGATGACCCTCACGTTCCATCGCGACGCCGGCATCCTGAAGCGGCTGCGGGGAACGCCGCTGTCGCGCGCGACGTACCTCGCGAGCCGCATCATCCACGCGATCGCGGTCGCGATCGCTCTCGTGGCCGTGACCGCGCTGCTCGGCCGCACCGCCTACCACGCGACGCTGCCCACCGGCGCGAGCCTTGGTCAGTTCGCGGCGATGCTGGTTGTGGGAGCCCTGACGTTCAGCGCCCTGGCCTTCGCGATCTCCGGCGCAATCCCCAATGCCGAGGCCGCCCCCGCGGTCATCAACGCGACCATCATGCCCCTGCTCTTCCTGTCGGGGATCTTCATCCCCCTGGGCACCAACGCACCGGCGTGGATCTTGTGGGTGGCGCGCGTCTTCCCCGTGCGCCACTTCGTGGTCGGCATGCAGTCCGCGTTCCTTGGCACGGCCTTCCACTGGAGCGACGTGGGGATCGTCGCCCTGTGGGGTGTTGGCGGCTTCCTCGTGGCACGCCGTGCCTTCCGCTGGGATCCCCCGAGATAGGAGTGTGCGCCACTTCAGGACCGGGCCGTTCCGTCGATGACCGGGTCGACCAGGTCGAGCCAGGAGACTCCGGGCGACCGGCGTCCCGGAACGCGGCCAGCTAGGCGACCAGTTCCGCCATGGTCTCGAGGACACGCGGGTCGGTCGAGTTGACGACCAGGGTCGTCAGGGGTGTCCTCGCCCATCTCGACAGCTGCTCCTTGACTCGAGAGACCGGACCCACGAGCGCCACACGATCGACCATCTCGTTCGACACGTGAGACTCCGCTTCCGCCACGCGACCGTCCAGGAAGGCCTCTTGAATCCGGCGAGACTCCTCGGCGAAACCAAGACGAGCAAAGAGGCTCGTATAGAAGTTCGAGCCGCGAGCACCCATCCCGCCGATGTACAGCGCCAGGCGCGGCCGCACGGCATTGCGGCACGATTCTAAGTCCTCACCGATCACCACATCGGGCGTGTAGACGATCTCGAAACCCCCGGGCGCGGCCGCGAGCGCATCTCCGTAGAGGCGCACGATCTGCTCGGGGTCGATGAATGCCAGGATCAGTCCGTCCGCGATCGATGCGGCCAACTCGACGTTTCGCGGACCCATCCCGGCCAGCAGGAGCGGGATGTTGGGTCGACCCGCCAGCATGGCCTTGAGCGGCTTGCCGAGACCCGTCGCGTCCGCCCCGCTGTAGGGAACGTCGTAGTAGTCCCCGTGGAACTCCGTTCGCGACTCGCGAGCGATGACCTGGCGAACGATAGCCACGTACTCCCGCGTCCTCGCCAGCGGGTGGTGAAAGGCTTGCCCGTGCCATCCCTCGACCACCTGGGGACCCGACACTCCCATCCCGAGGGTGAACCGGCCCTCGCTCAGGAGGTCGAGAGTCAGCGCGGTCATTGCCGTCAGGGCGGGACTGCGACCGGCGGTCTGCATGATGTTGGTTCCGAGGCGAACTCGACGGGTCACGGCTCCCGCCATGGCCAGGACACTTACCGCGTCCATCCCGTAGGACTCCGAGCTCCACAGAGAGTCGTACCCGACGTCCTCAGCGAGCTGCGCGACGCGCAGCAGCTGGTCACGAGACGGAGGACTGGCGTTCAGCTTGACTCCGAGCCTCATTCCCGTGCTCCTCGTGCTGTGACGCGGCGTTCTGGCACCGCGCGCTATTTCTGCTGGGCGTGGCGGCGTCGCAGGGACCACATCTGCACGGTGCGCTCCATCGACACGGCCGCCGACCACGTCACACCGGGGGGTCCGAGCTCTTCGCGCAGCATGGCCACGCCTCGTCGGGCCAGCTCCGGGTCGTGGGCGACCCTCCGTGCCAGGTCGGCCGCCCGCTCCTCCACCGCGCCGTCGGCGACTGCCTCCCACGCGAGTCCGAGCTCCACAGCCCGGCGGCCGGACACCTCCTCTCCGAAGAGCCCAATCGCCGCAGCGGCCTCACGTCCCGCGAGGCGCCCGAGGAGGGTGAAGTGACCGCCACCCGGGTGAATGCCGATCCGCAGGAAACCGGCGATGATCCTCGCCTCCTGTGCCACGATGCGCAGATCCGTCGCCAGCAGCAAGTTGACGCCAGCGCCCACTGCCGCTCCGCGAACGGCGGCGATGGTGGGGACGGGGAGAGTGCCGACCCGCACGAAGGCGTCGTAGATCGCTCCCAGCCCGTCGTAGCGCTCGGGTGCCGCCGGATCCTCGCCGGCCCATTCCAGGACCCCGCGTTCGGCGCCCGAACAGAAAGTGCCGCCGGCACCCCGTACGACGACCGCGCCGACATCGTCGCGCGCGCCGATGTCGGCACACGCCTCGATCATCTCCCGGGACATGGCCACATTCAGCGCGTTGCGCGTCGCGGGAGAATTGAGCGTCAGCGTGGCAACCCCCTGTGCCACCTCCACCTCCACGTACTCCACGCTGGGACCTCCGTTCTTGCTTAGATGATTCCGTTGTCCCGCAGCTTCGCCAACTCCGAGTCGCTCAGGCCGAGCATCCCTTGCAGGATCTCCTCGTTGTCGATGCCCCTCTTGGGACCTGCTCGCCACACGCTGTGTACCCGTGAGGGGAACTTCGGCACGACTCCCTGCATCAGTATCGGGCCGAGGTCGTCGTCTGGCACCTCGATGAGATCGCCACGAGCCTGATAGTGCGCGTCATCCACAATGTCGTTCGCCGCGTAGACCTGTTGATAGACGACGTCGCCGCTCGTGAGGTCGTCTACCAGCTCGTTCCAGCTCCGGGCGCGCGCCCACGTGTGGATGCCCTCATTGCACTCGTCGAGGAACGCGATGACCTCGGCGGGGTCATCGGCCATGACTCCCGCGTCCAGGCGGGCGACCAGCGCGTCCAGACGCGCGGCCGCGACGACTCGGCGAATGGGCACGGGTCCCACCGCACTGATGATGAACCAGTGGCCATCGCGGGATTGGTACAGGTCGCGCAGGACACCGTGACTCGTCAGTTTGTTGCCGGGGCGAGTCGGCACCTCGCCCAACTGGTGGAAGCCCGCGATCTGCGTCGGGATGATGCGAAACAGTCCCTCGAAGAGTGCCATGTCCACGACCTCGATACCTGGGCGTGTTCCGGCATGCTCCCGACTCCACATGGCGGCCATTGCGCCGAAGGCACCAAAGATGGCGGCGACCCCATCGGCCAAGGTGGTCGACGGGAATATCGGTGGGCCGTCAGGCTCGCCGTTGAGATTGGCGAATCCACTCATCGCCTCGGCCACGGTTCCGAATCCCGGGCGTTCACTTCGTGGACCAGACTGCCCGAACCCGGAGATCCTCAGCATGACCACACTGATGCCGGCCTCTTCCAAGTCGCGCGGGCCGAGCTTCCAGCGCTCAAGGGTTCCGGGACGGAAGTTCTCGGTGATGACGTCAGCCTCACGAGCCAGCGCCAGGATCACGTCGCGGCCCTCGGGTGTGGATATGTCGATGCTCACCATGCGCTTGCCGCGCTGGACGACCTTCCACCACATCGAGTGCTCGCCCTTGCGGGGCAGCATGGTGCGAATTGCGTCACGCGTGGGGTGCTCAACGGCGATGACGTCCGCGCCGAGATCTGCCAGGAGGCTCGCGGCCAGGGCACCCGAGTACTGGTGAGCCAAGTCCAAAACTCGAAGGCCGCGGAGGATGGGCTCGCTGCTGGCGTGGGGACTACTCACCACTCGCCCCGCTGGCCCGTGCCACAACGCCACTGGAAATCAGTTCGTCGATCGCGGCGCGATCGAGGTCCAGAACGGTCGCGAGAACCGCGTCTGTGTCCGCGCCCATCTCGGGCGGCGCCTCGGGCACTCGCGCCATCCATCGGTCCGATTCAATGGGGCACTTGATCACGTCCACCGGGCCGCGAGCGGTTTCCATGTGCTGCACCACACGATTGTGCTCGGCCTGCTCGCTCCGAATGGCCTCGTCGAGCTCGAAGACGGGACTCGTCGGCACGTCTGCCTCCTGCAGTGCGGTCAGCCACTCATCGCGCGACTTCTTCGCAAAGATATCCGCCAGCAGACTCAGCAACTCATCTCGATTCGCCAGGCGCAAGGGGTTGGACTGGAATCGCGGATCGTCGACCCACTCGGGGTGATCGACAGCGTGGCAGAGGCTCCGCCAAAACCCTTGGGTGAAAGCTCCCACCATGACGAACTGGCCATCACTGCACGCGAACGCCTGGTAGGGAACGATCTGAGCGTGTCCCCGGCCCAGTCGAGGGATCCGCCGACCAGACGTCACGACCGACGGAACGTAGTTCGTCATCATCGCGATCGACGCGTCCAGCATCGCGACCTCGACGTGCTGACCCTCGGGGTGGGACTCTCGCGCGTGGAGGGCGGCCAAGATCCCCGACATCGCAAAGAGGCCCGTGGCGAAGTCGGAGATCGGCGCACCGATGCGGACGGGTCCTCCGCCAGGCTCGCCGGTGATTCCCATGAGCCCGGACACCGACTGCATGATGATGTCATTGGCCGGTCGATCCTGCCACGGCCCGCTCGAGCCAAACGCGGAGATTGAGCAGTAGATGAGGCCACGACGCACGGCGCGCAGGTCGTCGTAGCCGAGTCCGAGACGATCCATGACTCCCGGGCGGAAGTTCTGGATGACGATGTCACTGACCGCGGCCAGACGTCGGGCGAGATCCCGACCGGTCGAGCACGAGAGGTCAATCAGCACATCTCGCTTGGAACGGTTCATGCTGAGGTAGTAGTCCGAGTCGACGGGACCCAGTAATGGTTCTCCCATGTACCGGCTGCCATCCCCACGACCCGGCTTCTCGATCTTGATCACCTCCGCGCCCAGGTCGGCGAGGAACATGGTTGCGAAAGGACCGGCCGCCGCATGGGAGAAGTCCAGGATTCTCAGGCCAGCGAGCGGCTCGGTTCCCGCATGTGTTTCGACGTTTGTCATTCCTCCCCATCTCTCTGGCGAGTGGCCTCACCCCGACGGCGAGTGTCGGGGTGAGGCCCTGGCCACGTGGTCCCGTGCAGTGACCTACGCCCGTCCGTCGGCTTCCACGTCGACCGGGAACTGCGCGGGGCCGTCCGACGACGTCGGCAGCGCAAAGATTGCCGTCCCCGGCATGATGTCGTCTCCACGCTGGGTGATCGAGCTGAACTTCGCCTTCACGTACCCCGTTCCGGTCTTGGCTCCTCGCCACTTGTCGACGATCTCGCCCCGAATGTGGAAGATGTCACCCTTGTAGAAGAAGCCTCGGAACTGGTAGTCCATCTCGGCGACCCAGCCGTCGTCTCCGACCCAGTTCGTCCCCCAGTACAAGGCGTACCCGCCCCGCTGCGAGCCGTAGTCGTACGATGCCGGCATACCCGCCTCGGCGGCCATGTAGTCATCCCAGTGCACGCGCTCGACTGCTTGCGGGATCCCCGTCTCGGGATCCTTCACCGCGATCTTGGGCGAGGACTTGCGATACTCCACCCAGTACTTGCCCGTCCGCACGTGCGGCGAGCCGATGGCCATGAGCCACGCGACCATGTCGGGAAGGGTCAGCGGTCCCTTCACCACGGGGTCCATGGTCTCACCGACCTCGACGTCGTCCCACAGGCGCGGCGTGCCACCTCGAGCGACCTCAGCCTCAAACTCATTGTCGAGTTGCGTGATCTCCTCGTCGCTGTACGTGGCCTTCTTCTTGTCCGAGTACTTGCCGCGCGACTTGGCCTCTTCGCGCTCAGCGCGGATCACCGGGAAGAACTGGACGGCCACCAGCTCATCGTTCTGGTTGTAGTAGCAGATCTTGTCTTCCTGCATAAACATCTTGTTGCCGGCGAACCGCCCTTCGAGGGGCTCCGCCTTCACCAGCTCCTTGGTCGCGTGCAGGACGTCACCCTCAAGAATCGGGCGATAGAGCTTCCAGCGGTCCCCGGAGTGGAATCCGTGGACTCCCGGAAGCCCTTGGCCGTGACGCAGGTCCCAACTGCCCCACGCGAGCGCGTAGAGAATGGCCGGGGGTGCGACGAGCTTGCCGAATCGCGTCGTCTTGGCGTACGCCGGATCGACGTACAGAGGATTGTCATCGCCGATGGACCTCGCCAGGTGCGTGATGCTGTCCTGGTTGATGTATCGCAAGTACGGCTGCTCGATGGGGAAGACCCGACCCACACGGTTCGTTAGCTTCTTGACCGCTTCCTCCGTAATCTTCCCGTATTCGGGGTTTCCATCCACTTCCGCCACGGCTGCTCCTTTCGCTCCGGCGCCCCAGTGTCGCGTCGGCTTCATTGTGAAGTATAATATACTATAGTACCTGCGTCAAGGGATCTGGGGATCGGAGGCGCATGACGACTCTGGAGTTCGGTGCATCGCTGCAGTCGGGACGAAGCCCGGTCGAGGTCGCTCGGCTCGCCGAGTCGCTCGGCTTCGACTACGTCACCTGCGGCGAGCACCTCATGTTCCACGGCCCGACCACGAACGCCTTCATCACGCTGTCGATGGCCGCCGCAGTCACGTCTCGCGTCCGGCTGGCGAGCACGGTGACACTGTTGCCGCTCTACCCGCCCGTCCTTGCCGCGAAGCTGGCCACCTCGCTGGACGTTGCGAGCGACGGACGATTCACGATGGGAGTCGGTGTGGGCGGAGAGTTCCCCGCCGAGTTCGAGTCCGTGGGCATCAACGTCGCCGAGCGTGGCCGGCGCACGAACGAGAGCCTCGAGGTCATCGACTTGCTGATGACGACCTCTAATGCGACGTTTCATGGTGATTTCACGTCCTTCGAGTCAGCCACACTGAGCCCGCGACCGATCCAGCAGCCGCGGATCCCCGTGTGGATCGCGGGGCGGCGCGATGCCGCAATCCGGCGCGCGGTCCGCTTTGGCGACGGGTGGATGCCGTATCTCTACACGCCCGAGCAGGTCAGCGAGTCGCGAGGCAAGCTGGATGAGTTCTCACGTGATGTGGGACGCGGGACGTGGGCGGGCAGGACAATCCTGTTTGCCTTCACGACCGTCTACTCCGACGGGCAGAAGGCGCGGCGCGTCGCAGCCGAGCGAGTCGGTGCCGCGTACAACCAGGACTTCGGCAAGCTGGGTCGGTATTTGGTGGCCGGAACCCCGCAGGAGTCCGTAGCGCGCTTGCGCGAGTACGTGGATGCCGGCGTGGAGGTGATCCTCTTTCGGGTCATGTGCCCACCAGACGATGCTCCGTCCATGATGCGCCTGATCGCATCCGAGGTGATGCCCGCGCTACGCGCGCCCTGACTTCAGATGCACGACGCGGCGGGCCACGAGGTCATCGACCTCGGACGTGGTGAATCCCCAGTCGACCAGTACCTCGTACGAGGCGTTGCCCGGGACCGGTGGCGTTCGCCGGACCTCGGGCCGCGTCCTGCTGAATCGGGGAGCCGGAGCGGGCTGGCGAACGCCACCCAGTTCGATGAAGCTTTCCCGGGCCACGTTGTGCGGATGGTCCGCCACTTCCCCGAGGCCCAGAACGGGCGTCAGGCAGGAGTCCGTACCCTCCAACAATGTCGCCCACTCGTCACGCGTGCGCGTCTTGAAGGTCCTCGTGAGCTGCTCGTGCAGCTCCGGCCATCGCTCGCGAGCTGTGAGGAGTGAAGCGTCATCGCACTCGATACCGATCTTGCGCAGCAGCTCCTGATGGAACTTGGCCTCGATGGCGCCCACCGCTACGTAGCGGGAATCCTTCGTCTCGTAGACGTTGTAGAACGGCGCTCCCGAGTCGATGTAGTTCGTCCCGCGCTCATCGCTCCACACACCCGCGGCCCGACGCCCGTGAAATAGCGTCATCAGCAGCGAAGCTCCATCCAGCATGGCGGCATCGATGACCTGTCCCTGCCCGGATGTCCGACTCTCCAAGACGCCACACACGATGCCGAAGGCCAAGAGCATCCCGCCACCGGCGTAGTCGCCGACCAGGTTCAGGGGGATCTCGGGTGGTCCGCCACGGTGCCCGATCGGCTCGAGGGCGCCGGCGAGCGCGATGTAGTTGATGTCGTGTCCCGCGCGCTGCGCCAAGGGCCCCGTCTGGCCCCAGCCCGTGGCCCGTGCGTAGACCAGTCGAGGATTCCGTGAGAGGCAGTGCTCGGCCCCAATGCCGAGACGCTCGGCCACGCCGGGCCGGTAGCCCTCGTAGAGCGCGTCGGCTCCCTCCACGAGACGCAGCACGACCTCGGCGCCACCGGGCTCCTTGAGATCTACCAGCACCGAGCGCCGTCCGCGGAAGACCAGCTCCAGCTCCGCATCGGGCGACTGGGGTCTTTCAGGTGCCCTGGGTCGATCGACGCGAATGACCTCTGCTCCCATGTCGCTGAGCATCATCCCGGCGAACGGACCCGGCCCGCGACCAGCGATCTCGACAACGCGAACACCCTCGAGCGGCCCCATCGATCCTCCCCGCGTGAACTATCATATATTATAGATCTTCCAACCCAGCCGGGGGTGGAGCGGCGGCTCCGCAGGCCGCGCGCCCACCAATGCGCCGGTGGTGGACAGACGGGCCCATGCCGTGTTCACTGGGCCCTCAGGCGATGGCGCGCGGCGCCTTCAGCGCGCCACCCCCGGGTGCGGGGTCACTGGCGGACCCGCTGGGCGCGCCGTCGGGGGCCTCGCCCATCCCCAAGAGCTCGCTCCCCACGGTGGCGTCCGCCAGGACCTCCTCGGGCTCACCGGACGCGATCAGGCGACCGTGACTCAGGACGGCAAGACGATCGCAACACTCCCGAACCATTTGCAGGTCGTGCTCGACGAGCACGCGAGTGATCTGCAGTTCCTCTCCGATGCGGACGATCAGCCGAGCCATGAGAGTCCGCTCATCACTGGCCAGGCCCGACGCCGGCTCGTCGAGCAGGAGCACGCGGGGCCGGGATGCCAGGGCACGCGCGAGGTCAACCAACTTGGCGTGACCGTAGGGGAGATCCGACAGGGCGACGGGATCCACGTTCGACAGGCCGACCACCCCGAGCGCCCAGTGCGCCTCGTCGACCGCCTCTCGCCGGCTCAGATGGCGATGGTGTGTGCCGAGTGCCACGATGTCCAGCACATGCATGGAGTTCCACACGTGAGCGCTCTGGAAAGTTCTCGCTATCCCCAATGCCGGTAGGCGATGCGGCTGCAGCTGGCTCACGCGCTGCCCGAGGACTTCGATCTCCCCTTCTTGAGGCCGTACGGCTCCACTGATGCAGTTCAGCAGCGTCGTCTTGCCCGCACCGTTGGGACCGGCGAGCCCAAAACACTCGCCCTCGTTCACTTCGAGGCTCACGTCGGAGAGCGCCTTGAGTCCACCGAACCGTACCGACACGTTCCGAGCGTCGACGACAATGCGCGTCGGCGCGTCCCGCTCGCGTGACGACACCGCGAGCGATGTCGCGCGCCCCAGGTACGTCGCCTGCACGTTCTCTGATTGGGAGAACTGCGCCGCGGGCCCTTCTTCGACGATGCGGCCAGACTCGAGGGCGTAGCACCGGTCCGCGATCTCGAGAGCTGTCTGGAGGGCCTGCTCGACGAGCAGCACCGTCAAGCCCGCGTGGTTCAGGTCGCGCAGTGCTGCCACGACCGTGGCAATGGTCGCAGGTGCCAGACCCTGCGACAGCTCGTCGACCAGCAGGATCTTCGGATCTCCCAGGGTTGCGGCGGCGATCGCGAGCATCTGACGCTCGCCACCGCTCAAGGCACTGGCCGTCGCCTTGAGCCGGTCTCGCAGCCGTGGGAAGAGGTCGAGGGCGGCGTCGATCGCCGCGGGAGACTTCTTGGGGGGCAAGGCGAGCTTCAGATGCTCTTGCACACTGAGGTTCCGAAAGACCTTGGTGACCGCGGGGATCATCGTGACGCCTTGGCGAGAGATGTCCCAGGGTCGCCGCCCGTCCACGCGCCTTCCGGCGACGAACACGTGTCCGGACAGGTGCGCGGAGTCTCGAGGCATGAAACCGGCAATGGCGCGAAGCGTTGTGGTCTTTCCCGCACCGTTCGGACCCACGAGTGCTACCGCCTCGCCGGGACCGACGTGCAGGCTCACCGACTCGATGCCGATCGCCGACCCGTACCGGACACTGACGTCCTCCAGGACGACGAGGTCGTCAGCGCGGGCCCCTGCCGGCTCAATCGACATCAGCGCCTCCCGTGGGGGCTACCGCTCGTCGCCGCGCAAACGGGCGGGCGAGGCGCAAGGCGCCCCGCCGGATCAAGTCCGCCATGCCACCGGGCTCGACGATCACGACGACGACGATCAAGGCGCCGTAGATGAACAGCCCGATCGCCGTCGAGTTGCTGGAGATCCATCCGTTTCCGGATCCGATGCTGCCCAGTTGCAGGAGGATCGCTGGCACGACGTTGACAACCAGGGCGCCGAGAAGCGGCCCGTAAAACAGACCCAGCCCACCGATGAGAACCATCGCGGCGTACGAGATGGCGACGTCGAGGCCGTAGCTGTTGTAGTCGACGTTGCCCACGTAGAAGGCGAGCAGCGCCCCCTGCACTCCAATGATGAAGGAGCTCATCACAAACGCCAGCAACTTGTATCGCGTGACGTTGACACCGCTGACGCCGGCCGCGATCTCGTGCTCGCGCACCGCCGCCCAGGCCCGGCCGAGCCGTCCGCGCACCAGAAACTGCGTCGCGATCATGGCCGCGCCGAGAACGGCGAACGAGAGAGTCAGCCACGCCGCATTGCTTTGCAGCGTGTACGAGCCGAACGTGGGCAGCGGAAGCATGAAGCCGGCCGGCTGGTTCGCCCCCTGCTCGACCTCTTGGAAGACGAACTGCACAATGAACTGAAAGGCGAGAGTGCTCAGCACGAGATAGAAGCCACGCAGTCGCAGAGAGGGGATTCCCACGAGCAAACCTGCGATGCCCGCCGCGACCCCACCGACCAGGACGGCCACGGGCATCCCGCCCCAGTGATTGAACAGCACCGCGGTAAACGCACCCACCGCCATGAAGGCGGCATTGCCGATGGAGACCTGTCCGGCGTAGCCCATGAGGAGGTTCAGGGCCACCGCCCCGATCGCGGACAGTGCGGTGAGGATGGCTAGGTACTGGTAGTAGCCCGAGAAGAAGTTGACGCAGATGACGTAGGCGACGACCAGGCCAACGACGACACTGACCATTCGCCTGTCCATCACCCGGAAGCCCGTCTTCATAGACGCACCACTTCCCGCTTGCCGAACAGTCCGTAGGGACGAATCACCAGCACGGCCAGCGCGGTGGCGTAGATGGTGAAGTCGGACCACTGTCCGCCAATGTAGAGAGTGATCGCCTCGGAGCCGATGCCGAGCAGGAGGGCGCCGACGATGGCACCGACCAAGCTGTCCATGCCGCCAATGATGATGGCGGGGAACACCAAGGCTCCCAGACTCAACGCCGAGGTGTCCAGCGTCGTCCGGAGCGCGTAGGCGACCCCCGCGACCGTCGAGAGCGCGAACGCGATACCCCAAGTGAGACCGACGACGCGACTCGAATTGGTGCGCCAGTAGCCCGCGAGCAATGCGCTGTCGCTGACGGCACGAATGGACAGGCCAGCTCGGGTGTACTTGAGCAAAAGAGCCAGCGTCCCGAGAGTGACGGCGATGAAGATCACGACGATTAGGTCAAACCACGTCATCACGACGCCACCGGGTATCCGAACCGTCGAGCGTCCGAAGGGCTCGACCAAGAAGCGCTGACTCGGGCCGAAGATGAGGAGAACGACCGCCTCGAGGGCCGAGGAGAGCCCGATGGTCATCATGACGACGACGACGGGGCTCTGGCCAATGACCGGTCGCACGAGAAGCCAGTTGATCGCGCGCCCGAGGAGGAACGTGGCCACGATCGCCACGGCAAAGGCCGCCAAGAACGGCAGGCCGAGCATCTGGCTCAGATAAAAGAACACGTACGCCCCGACGAACGCAAACGCGCCTTGGGCAAAGTTGAGGACGCCGGAGGATGAGTACACCATCACGGTGCTGGCCGCCAGTGGAGCAAAGAGACTCGCAGGTACGAGGCCAAGAATGACGACTCGCCAGATCGCCCCAAACACGCCAAGCACTTGCGACCCCCCCAACTTGATCTACCAGCCTTCGAATTCGCTACCCCGCAGGGCGACGGGATCCCTCCGCCCTGCGGGGTAGCGTGTCAAACCTACGCCTGGGCTATGCGCCGAGACGCAGCACTCCTGACACCTTGACTGGCTTGTTCTTGCTGGTGCTCCAGGCGTACATGACCCCGCCGGACACACCGAACCGGTACGTCGCGGTGTAGCGCAGAGGAACCGTAGAGATGCCCCCGGTCGGGAACGCGCCGATCTTGGTCATTGCCTGGTCGAACTTGGCCGCTGTGCAGCTGGACCCGCACTTCTGGAGTCCTCTGACGATGACCATCGCCTCGACGTAACCATTGATGCCGAAGCCCTCAGCCGGGTTCGCACCGATCTTGCGCATCTGCTGGTTGTAGATCTGCATGGCCCTGCCCGGGTCCGACGGGAACCCGAACGGTGAGAACGTGTACAGCTTCGGGTCCTTCAATGCCTGGTACGTCGCCAGCGATGCCCCACCGTCGAAGTTGACAATGGGAATATGCACGCCGAGCCCCCGTAGAGATTGATCGAACAGCTGGATCCTCTGGGTATCCATCGAGCCGATGACGATCGTGGCACCGCTCTGCTGCACCGCCGTCGCCACCGCCGACATGTCCGTGGCTGTGAGAGGGACGGTGTCGGTGTAGACGACATTCCAGCCCTTCTTCGTCACGTCATTCTTGATGTTCTGTTGCAGGAGCACCTGGGCCTGAGAGTCCATGTTGATGACGGCTACCTTCGGTTTCCCCGAACCGACGATCTTCGACGCAAAGTTCACCTCTGGCCGTGCCTCGAGCGGCTCGGGTGACGACGCGCAGAAGGCGACCTTGTTCTTCTTGATCGCAATCGTCGTGTCGCAGCCTTGGTCGACCATGGCCACACCTTCACGCTGGACAAACGACAGGACGGCACTCTCCAAGTTCGTGAGCACGGAGCCGGAGATCACGAGAGCACCGTTTAGCCTGACGACTTGCTCGGTCGCCGTGAGAGCTGCGCTGGTCGTCGCCTGGTCATCAGCCTGCACCAACTTGATCTGGTGCCCGTGGACGCCGCCATGAGCGTTCACGTAGTTGTAGTACGCCTGCTGACCCTGTACGAGCGCATCGCCGGCAAACGCAATCGGGCCGGAGAGGGTTGTAACAGCAGCGACTACGTAGGGCTTCTTGGAACTTGCTGCACCGCTGGCCGCCCCCAGACCACCAACGCTCGCAGTCAGGGCCACGGTTGATGCCGCAGCACTGAGAATTAGAAGTCGACGTAGGTTCACGTTCGAACCCCCCCTTTCTTATTCGACTGACGCGACTGTATATCCTAGCGAGGTGCGTGTCTAGTCATCGGGCCCGGATATCGTCCGGGACACCGGTCAGCTCACGAAAACAGCCTCTGATCACGTATCACGGCATCGCGCGGCGAGCGCGAGCCCGGGGCGACGCCACCCGGGGCCTCGTCGGGGAGGGACCTCCTCCCGGGGCAGCGAGACCAGATGCCCCACTTTTGGCGCCCGCCGGGCCGCCCGTCAACTGCACGCCCAGTTGTCCCGTCACGTGGCGGACGTCCCGGCGTCGCCACGAGAGTCGTCCGCGCTGGACGAGGTCAGGGACTCATAGGCGAGCGGGGACGGCGTCGGACCTTCGCATGTCGCGGATCGACAACCGTCACGTGGAACCACTGGCCCGCGCCGCGGTCCCGGGTGCGAGGACGACGTCACCGGTCCCCTGCTGAGCCCTCTCTCGCACGCCACCGCTCAAGTGCTAGGCCTCGGCCTCTTCACCGGAAATCATTCCCCGAATCGCGGTAAGGGTTACCCAGCGATGCTCTGCCATCCGGGCATTCACTAGTTCCACGTCCTTGGCCTCGAAGGCCTCCACAATCCCCATGTGTTGGTCGCGCAAGATGGTTCGCGACATGCTGACATACGTCATCGTGTTCTGATAGCGCGCAGCGGCATCCCATAGCTGATTCAAGAATCGCAGCATCATCGGGCTGCCAACTCGCTCGAACGCGACGAAGTGGAATGCTCGATTGAAATCCAGGAAGCGCCCGCTGCGCGTCTCGGCGGCCTGGTACGAGTTGTCATTCAGCTGCCGCATCCGCTCAATGTCGTCACCGGTGAGCTTGGGCATCGCCAACCGGTGGGCCTCTTCTTCAATCATCTGGCGCCAGTGGTACACGTCTTCAATGAGCTCGGACGACAGCTCAGCGACGAACGCACCGACGCGAGGAACGCGCCGAACATGACCGGCCGCTTCGAGGGCTGCCAGGGCCTCACGCACGGGGATGTGCGAGACGCCGTACTCTTCGGCAATTCGCGCCGGTGACAGCCTCTCGCCGGGCACGTACTTTCCGGTCATGATCGCGCGCATCAACTTACGAGTGACGTAATCCTGCAGCCCGCGCGGTGGACGCTCGTCACTTGAAACTAGGTCAACGTCAGTCAAGGAACCCACCTCCCGTCGCGCGTCATCCTTCGAACGGTCTTGATCTCAAGCAATATCATATAGAACTTGTGACGCCGGGCACATATTCCCACCAGGGACTTTCCCTGTCGCCACGACCTTCGCCCGATGAGCCATCCGCCATCGGCACAGGCGACCGGCGACCGAGAGCCGCCAGTTCGACTGTGGGCGCTAGGGCGCCTGCGTCCACACTCCCGCCCGACGCTTCGCTCGTTGGCCAATTACGCACGGCATCCTCGCGGCGACTTCTGACAGCAAGGCGGGGCATCTCGACACCGTGGAGACCAGGCCGGGATCAGCCGCACGACTCCGCGCGGGGAACCCGGTGCTCCCGACGCATCCGGTCGTGACGGGCGCACGTCTTCGTCACTCTCACGCGAGGGTCGGCCGAACGTAGTCATCCAGAAAGTCCAAGACCGCTCGAGTGAACGCATCGTTCTGGTCGCCCGCGACCATGTGCGCTGCGCCGGGCACCTCCACGACGACGGCATTGGGCATTCGCTCGATGAGGTCGTCGACCTCGCTCTTGGTCACCACGTCGCTGAGTTGGCCTCGAACCAGGGCCACGGGGACGGTGATCGGACGAATCGCAACTCCCCGCAGCTCCCCCGGCCGGCTCTCATACTCAACGACGCGGCTTCGCGACATGAATGCAGGATCCCAGTGCCAGTACCAGCGACCCTCACGCTCCCGCAGCACGCGTCCGAGACCCGAGACGGACCTGCCTCCTTCCCGATGGGGAAGGTACGACGCGATCGCCGCAGCCGCCTCGTCGGGGGAGGTGAAGCCCTCCAGACCCGAGCGCATGAATTGATGCACCCGGTCGGCACCGTCCCGGTTCGCATTGGCCGCAATGTCCACGAGGACCAGGCCCGACGCGAGCTCACCCTCGGCTGTGCCCTCGGCCAGCATGGCCGCCACCCCGCCGAGAGACGCACCCACCAGGACCGGGGGTCTCCCCACCTGTCGAGCCAGACGCAGGCAGTCCGCCCCAAATGCCGCGTGCGAGTAGTCGCCGTCGGGCGCCCAGTCGCTCTCGCCATGGCCGCGCAGGTCGACCGTGATCGTGCGCCAACCGTCCGCGGCAATGCGCTCGGCCGACTCACCCCACGCATGGCGGGTCTGCCCGGCCCCGTGGAGAAACAACACCGGCCACGCGGCGTCGTCGCCCCACACGTCCGCTGCGAGTTGGATGCCATCGCAGCCTTCAAACCAGACGCCAGGAATCATGACCTCCCTGAGACCTTGCCCACCACGAACCGCACCACCAGAGAATATATCATAGATATCATCGAAGGCGAAGGGTGCGCAGCAGCGTTGGAGGTGACATGGCACTCGATTTCAGCCAGATTGGACGCACGTCCCCGCCGCGAAAACAGTCGTGGAGGAGCGACGACGCGCTCTTGTACGCCCTGGGTGTCGGGGCGGGTTCAGAGGACCCCTACGGCTCCGATCTGCCGTACGTCGCCGAGAACACCCGTGGGGTCGAGCAACGCGTCCTGCCGACGTTCGTCACGATTCTCGCGCGCAGTCCTCGACGTGACCTCGGACTGCAGGGTATGGACCTGGCACGCATGGTTCACGGCGAGCAGTCCATCGATGTCTTCGACGAGATCCCTACCAGTGGCAGCGTCACCGTCCAGTCACGACTCGAGGGCATCTACGACAAGGGGACCGGCGCGGTCATCGAAATGGCCACGAGCGGCACCAGCGAGGGTCGACCGCTCTTCGAGTCTCGGATGACTCTCTACGTTCGCGGCGCCGGAGGATTCGGTGGCGAGCCGTCCGGTGCCCGTGACCACGACGCCGAGCTGGCCGCAGAGCCCCTCCCCCAGAGACCGCCCGACGACGTCGTGGTGTACCACACCCGAACCGACCAAGCGCTCTTGTATCGACTCAGCGGCGACCACAATCCACTCCACTCCGACCCCGACTTTGCGCGAGCAGCGGGCTTCCCACGTCCCATACTCCACGGTCTGTGCACGTATGGATTCACCGGTCGCGCACTGCTGCGCAGCATCTGTGACGACCAGCCATCCCTGTTCGGGCACATGCGCTCGCGGTTCACCCAACCCACGTACCCCGGAGACGTGCTGAAGATTTCCATCTGGGACGTCGGAGATCGTCACTCGGGCACCTACCGCTTCGAGACGTCAACGGAGTCGCGCGGCGTCGTCATGGGCAACGGCGTGTTGCGCACGCGAACACCCAGCTGACTATCTGATCTCGGGGGTGCGTGGCCCGAGATGAGGGCCGCCGACGATGGCACGCGACCCCGTGGGCCCGAGACGCACCCTCGCCCACCAGGACGTCGCCGCGGGGTCAAGGTCGGGCCGATATGGCCGCGGTCGACGAGCCCGCGACCAACATGTCCCCGGCGTGACCGTCAGCCAAGCTCGGGGAACAGGGCCACATCGGCGTGCGTCAGCCGATGCCAGTGACCACTGACTCGACACGGCTTCGAGCCATGAGAGAACTCACTGCTTGACGATGAGGATCGTCTCGAGCGTTGGATCGCTGCAGTAGGCGATGCGACACGTGGTACTCGCGGCCCTGATTGCGTCCAGGGACTCCTGCGTCACGAGCTCCCCCGGGGCGAGCAGTGGCACGCCCGGAGGGTACGGACAGAATTGCTCGGCGCTGACCTCGCCAATGGCCTCACGCATCGGGACGCGGCGCCGCTCGCGCAGGAAGGCCTCGCGAGGCGTCAGGACGACCTGGGGCTCCACTTGCCAGATCGAGATCGGCGAGGCCTGCCGTGGCTCATCGCGGTGGGCCCCCACGACGTCGGCGAGCAGATCGGCGAACTCGACGATCCACTCGGGCTCATCGGCCACGCTCAGAGTCAAGATTAGGGTGTCGTGGTCGGCCGACTCGGGACCATGGCCCATCTGCCACAGAGCGTCGCCGACCTGGACTCCGTCGGCACCAGTGCCGGGGAGGATCAGGGTCAGCTTGGTCGGATCGACGGCGCACCCCGCGGTGTCGTCACTGAGAACCGCCAGACCAGGTACGCGGGCCAGGCGGCGGCGGGCCGTCGCGACCGCGTCGATCAGGTCGGCCAGTCGTCGCGCGCCGTCGGCGGCCATGGCGGCACGCGCACCGTCGATCGAGGCCATCAAGGTCCCCGACGGTGAGGTCGTGGAGGTGAGATCGACCCACCGGTCGAGGGTGGACCGGGGAATGATGCCGTCGCGCATGCTGATGACGGCCGTTTGCGTGTAGCCGATGAGCGCTTTGTGAACACTGGTGACGGCGAAGTCGGCTCCTTGCTGAATCGCTCCTTGACCATCGAGAAAGTCGAGGTGGGCCCCCCAGGCCTGGTCGATGATGAGCGGCTCGTGGTAACTCTGTGCCACCTTCGCGAGCGCCCGGATGTCCGAGAGGGTGCCCACGTAGGACGGCGACGTGGCGAAGAAGCCGTTAACTTTCTCCTCCAAGCCGTCCAGCGCCTCTGGCGCCACGCCGATGGGAATGTTGAACTCGGGGTGCAGTCGTGGGTAGATCCACACCGGCTTGGCACCGATGAGAACCAGGCCGGCCTGGGTGCTGCGATGAGATGTGCGGTCGATGGCGATGGGCGTGTCCTGGTCGCCCACCGTGGCGAGCGCCGTGATGTTCCCCTGGGTGGATCCGCCGACGAGGAAGCGGCTGTGATCGGCCCCAGTGGCGGCTGCCCACAGGCTCTCGGCCGATGTCAGGTAGCCGTGCGAGTAGGCGTTGTCGTCGACACCGCCTTGCAGGGGGATGTCGTCGCGCACGAAGTCGCCAATGAACTCGTGGGCCCACCCTCGCGACCCGTCCAGATAGCGCAACTTGTGCCCCGGGACCTGCATCGGTCGACGTCCCAGAGTGCGGGCCCGGCGCCACGCGTCGGCCAGGGGCTTTTGCACGGGACCTTCCTCTCGCGGGTGGGCCCCGCTTCGCGGCTCACCACTGTAATCGTTCATATTACTCACGTTCGCACCGATCTGAAATGAACGATTCACTCACGCGCCGGTGGTGGGGGCAGGAGGTGTTCTCGACTCGACTCGATCCTCTCCATGCGCTGACGAGCTGACGCCTCCAGGCGTGCGTAGAGCCCGGCGACCAGGACGTCGACGACCGCGAAGACCGAGGTCATGGAATCGAAGGAACTGATGGACTCGACCGCCGCCCCCAGGACCACGTCGGCCACGGCCGAGATCGGCGACATCCACGGGTCCGTCACGAGTATCACCTTGGCGCCGCGCTCCGCGGCCAACTCGGCCAGGGCCACGACGTCGTCCTGATATCGCCGGACGTCGAATGTCACGCAGACGGTACGAGGACCGACGTCGGCGAGGAATCCCGAATCGAGCTGCTGGCGACCGGAGACGAACCTCGTCCCGGGCCGGATCATGCGAAGGTGCAGGTCCAGGTATTCGGCAGCCAGTCGCGTGAATCGTCCCCCGAAGGACACGATCTGCAGCCGGCGATCGGCGAGCAAGTCAATCGCGCGATCGAGGTCGGCCTTCAAGATGGTGGACATCGTTCGCTGCAGCCCCCCGCCGAGGGTCACCCAGGCCTGCTGGCACAGGAAGTCACGCGAGGCCACGACCGATTCGAGAGTGAGCGGTGAGGCCGACCGCTCAGAGAGTTCCGCGCGTATGGCGTCTTGGAGCTCGCGAAAGCCGGCAAATCCCAGCTGCACGGCGAAGCGCACCACGGTAGGAGCGCTCACGCCGGCGCGCCGCGCCAGCTCGGCCGAAGTGCCCAGCCCCGCGGTCGGGTACTCGGCAATGAGTGCTCGAGCGATCTTGCGCTCGCCGGGGGTCAGAGTCGCTGCGCGGCGCCGCAGGCGCTCCAAGACGGACCGAGAGTCATCCTCGTCGGTCATCGGAGGACTGGTCACGTTCGTAGCGTATCCACAGCCATCTCGAAACCCGGGGAGCGAGTTCGTGGCGACTCGGCCTGGCTTTCGGGCACGACAAGGTAGGACCGGGCTCGCGACCCTGCGGGGCTGTTGGCGTCCCCACGGGCGACCACGTCGCCTCGACGCGTACGGCGCCGGTCTCGGGGAGTCGTCGGGGACGGCGGAGCTAGAGAGCCGAGATCGTCACGCCGAGGTCGTCACGACGCACCCGAAGAATCGAGTCTGGCGGGAGGGGTTCCCAGTCACCGGAGAGTCCGGCGTGGGCCGCAGCCACGATTCCGGGTCGCTCGATCCAGTTGAGATCGAAGTACCGGTTGAGGTGGGCCGGCGGCACCGCGTCCCGGGAGCCACACGCCTCCTCCAGGTCAATGGTGGGAACACGCATCCCGGTATGGGAGTGAACCACGCACAGCTCCTGGCGGGTCAGAAGGACGGCGTTCAAGCTGGCGACCGGCGCGAAAGCGCGGATCGCGCCGACGGTTGCTCGTAGCGCGTCGCCAACGTCCGGATATTGGGACAGCGACTGCAAGAACAGCAGGAAGTACAGCTCTGAGTCCGTGTCGCCGCGCCGCATCGCCCGCTTCTCCTCATCCAGGAGGAAGGCGATCTCGGCGTGGTCGCGCACCGAGCCGTTGTGGGCAAAGGCGATAGGGCCGTCGGGATAGGCCACGAAGGGATGGCTGTTCTCCTCGCGAACGGGCAGCCCCAGTGACGCCCAGCGAAGGTGCACAATGCCGGCACGAGCGCGATTCTCTCGCAGAGCGCTCACCTGTGGGTCACTGAATGCTGCCTGCGGGGACCGGTAGACCGTGACGTCCCCAGGTTGCTCGGACACGCCGTAGCCCCAGCCGTCGCGGTGCAGTCGCGAGAGCTCGATGAATTCGTCGAAGGCCGTCGCCCCAACAGCGTCTTGCGGGCCGATCCGCCTATCGGCGGCGAAGCCCATCAACCGACACATGGCACGCTCCTGCAGTTTTCTTGAGTTTTGTTTCACTCGATGATATCCTCCGGCCCAATGAAATCAAACGTTCAGTCGTCGTCGTGGCTGGAAGTCCCGATGCGCGAGGTCGCCCCCCAGACGCAGGTCGCGGACGATGAGAGGACGGCCCAGCTGATCCAGTCGTTGAGCGAGCGCGGCGTGCGCGACGTGCGCGGGACCTTCGTCGACTCTTCCGGCGTTCTGCGATCGAAGCAGACACCGCTGGCGCGTCTGGGAGCCTTCAATCGCTCAGGTCTCGGCGCCTCGAACTCGTGGGCCGTCTTCGGCGCCGACGACCTCTTGTGCATGACCCCGCGTTTCTCCGCCGTGGGCGACATGCGGCTGCGTGCAGACCTGGACACCGTTGTGGATCTCGGCGACGGGGTAGCGTGGACGCCCCTCAACCTCGTCGACCAGCAGGGTTCGCCTCTCCCGTACTGCCCCCGCACGGTGCTGCGCGAGCAGATGCGCCAGGCCAGCACCAGCGGGCTCTCGGTGATTGCGGCGACCGAGGTGGAGTTCACCGTGTACGACGGTGATCGACAGCCCCTGGGCGGCGCGGCCTACGGCTGGACCCGTCTGAGTACCTACGAGCACTTCGTCGACTCGCTCTCCCAGGCCTTGAACTTCGTCGGCGCCCCGGTCGAGCAACTCCACGCGGAGTACGGTCCGGGCCAGTTCGAGATCTCCGTGGCCCCGGCCTCACCGCTGGCGGCAGCCGACCTCAATGTGCTGGTGCGTGTGGTGATCTCCCGCGTGGCTCGCGCCTGCGGCTTTCAGGCCTCCTTCTCCCCCAAGCCCTTCGCTGACGCGATCGGCAATGGCGCCCATTCCCACCTCTCTTTCACTCGCGATGGCCGCTCGCTCCTGTCCGGGGGCGATGGCCCGCACGGATTGACCAGCGACGGGCAAAGCATTCTCGCCGCATATGTCCGGTACCTCCCCGAGATGGCCGGCGCCCTGGCGTCGTCCGTCCTGTCCAGCATGCGGTTGCAGCCCTCGACGTGGTCAGGGGCGTATGCGTGTTGGGGTCTCGAGAACCGGGAGGCCGCGGTGCGTCTGTGCGCGGCCACTCTTGGCAATCCGCACGGAGCCAACGTGGAGGTCAAGTGCGTCGATCCCGCCGCGAACATCTACGCCGCCTACGCCGCACTCGTCGGCGTGGCTCGTCGCGCCCTCGAGTCGCCCGAAGTGCTGGGTCCTGAGACCACCGTCGACCCTGCGACGCTCTCGGCCGACGAGAGGAACGAGCTGGGCATTTACCTCGTGGGCGCCGAACACGCCGACGTCCTGGATAACTTCGCTGGCTCTGAAGTGATGCGTGAGGTGCTCGGCGAAGCCCTCGTGGAGACCATCCTGGCCGTGCGACGTCACGAGGCTGACTTGGTCGGCACGGACGGGATCGCGGCGGTGGCCGAGCGGCTGACCTTCGCGTGGTCGGCGTAGACGGGCTCAAAGTCGCAGTTCCAAGTAACCAGTACAAAAGGGGGGAAGCGCAGCATGTCGAATGAGACAGCCACATCAACGGTGGGTAAGAAGAAACTGAAACTGTGGGGAGCGGTCGCCCTGTCACTGGGGATCGTCGGACCCACGCTCGCCATGTCCGGCAACGGTCAAGGAACGGTGGCGATCGTCGGCAAGGCCGTGCCGCTCGTCTTCGTGTTCGGCGCCATCGGCATCGCCCTCATCGGGCACGGGTTCATTCGACTGACCCAGCGCTATTCCCACGCGGGAAGCTCCTACGCGCTCGTGGGCCTCACGATCGGCAAGCGGGCCGGATTCATCGCCGGCTTCGCAGTGATGGTCACGTACGTCTTCTTCGCCATCTGCTGCTTGGGAGCCGTCTCGAGCTTCCTCAATGCCTTCCTCGCAGTGGCCGACAGCGGATCGGCACACCCACCCCACGTGCCGTGGGTCCTGGCTGCGCTCATCGCCGCGTTGATCGCGCTCTACTTCAACACCCGCGATCTTCGGACGGTGGCCCGCGCACTCCTGGCCATCGAGGGACTGGGCATCGTGTGCATGACAATCCTCACCATCGTCATCATCTCCAAGGGTGGCGCCCACTCGACTGGCGTCGACTGGAGCACCTTCTCGTTGAAGGGCAGCAGCTTCTCTACCATTATGGGCGCGGTGGTCGCCGCGTTCTTGTCGTGGGCCGGATTCGAAGGCTGTGCGGCGCTCGGTCAAGATACGGACGACCCCAAGCGCAACATCCCGCGCGCCCTGGCCTGGGCAGTCGCCCTGACGGCCGTGCTGTTCATCCTGGTCATGTTCGCCCAAACGATCGGCTACGGGACCAACGCAGCCGGACTCCACGCCTTCGCCACGCAGGGCAACTCGCTCACGACGCTCGGTAAGTCCTACATCGGGACCTGGTTCTCCTTGGTGATCTCGTTCGCCGCAGCGATCTCGGCCTTCGCCTGTCACCTCGCCTCGGTCGCCACTGCCGGCCGACTCATGTGGGTCTTCAGCCGCGACGGCCTGGGTCCCAAGAGCTGGTCCAAGCTCGACCCCAAGCACTCCCAGCCACTCAACGCCATCGTGACGGTGACCGGGATCTCCATGCTGATGGCGATCATCGGCGGCGTCACCAAGCACCCCGTGGTCGGTACGGGCGACGCGGCCTTGGATTACTACTTCTACTACGCCACCATCGGGGCGATGACCCTCATGTTCGCCTACTTCATGATGGAGCTGGGCACCATCAAGCACCTGCTCACCGAGCGCAAGGACAAGGCCGCCGAGGTCGTCCTGCCCATCCTCGGGGCCGTGCTGATGGTCCTGGTCTTCTACTACAACGTCAAGAGCCAGACGCAGTGGTCTGCGGCGCCCTTCATCGCCTTCATGGTGCTCGGTGTCGGACTGCTCATCGCCCTCTTCCTGCCCGGGCTGGCGGACAAGGTCGCTGCGGGCCTCTCCTCGGATCCCGAGGAGGCCGGTCCGGTCGGCAAGGACCTGCTGGCGCCGGGGATCGAGACCCAGCTGCAAGCTGCGTCCGAGGAGTAGGCCGTGGAGCCGGACCTCTCTTCATTACCGGTTGAGGCGGCGGATCTCTATCGTCGCGACCTGGCCGCAGTCGCTGGGGTGGAGAAACTGCGCTTCTTCCCCCTGGCGGCCGTCTCGGGGCAGGGATCGTGGCTCGTCGAGGCGGGCGGGCGCCGCATCCTCGACCTCACCTCGACGTGGACGGCATCTGGTCTGGGCTACGGCCACCCCGCAATCGTCGAGGCGGTGACCCGGGCGGTGCAGTCGCCGCCCGGGTCGGGCGGTCTCTCGTCGGTCCACCCCGACTCCGTGGCCCTCGCCGAGGAGCTCCTCGCGCTGACTCCCGGGGGCGCCGACCGGCGCGTCTACCTCGGGCACGCGGGCTCGGATGCCTGCGACGTGGCGCTTCGCTCGGTACGCCTGGCCACGGGCAAGCGGAGGATCATCGCCTTCGAGCACTCGTACCACGGCGGGGTCGGAGTGGCACTGGGGGCCTCGGGCGTGCACGTCGAGGCCGGCTCGACCGCGGCCGATCCCGACGTGGTCTTCGTCCCGTACCCCAACCCCTATCGGCCGCCAGCGGGCAAAGATCCGGCAGCGGCGGCCCTGGCGCAAAGTTTCGCGGCCATCGACGCGGCGCTACGCACCGGGGACGTGGCGGCGATGATCGTTGAGCCCTTCCTCGCCGACGGAGGCATGGTGGTGCCCCCCGAGGGCTTCTTGCGCGGCTGCGCCGAGCGATGCCGGGCCGCCGGAGTTCCGCTCATCGTCGACGAGGTGAAGGTTGGCCTGGGGCGCTCGGGGATGATGCACGCCTTCCAGATCGACGGCATCGTGCCCGATGTCGTCTGCTTCGGCAAGGTCCTCGGCGGTGGCTTGCCCCTGTCAGCCTGCGTCGGCCCGGCCTGGATCCTCGACGGGCCGCCAGCCACGGCCCTGTTGACAACGGCCGGTAACCCGATCTGTGCGGCAGTCGGTCGCGCGGTGCTGCGCACCCTGGTCGCCGACGACCTCCCGGCACGAGCCCGTGCCGCCGGCGAGCGCCTGCGCGCCGGGTTGCGGGCCGCCGACCTGCCCCAGATCGGTGACGTGCGGGGCCACGGCCTGTCGATCGGCTGCGAGCTGGTGAAGGACCGCGGCAGCAAGGAGCCGGCGACGGCCTTGGCCGCCAAGACCGTGTACCGGGCCTTCGAGCTCGGTGCCGCCGTTTTCTACGTGGGGGGAAATACCCTGGAGATCACGCCACCGCTCATCATCACCGACGACGAGGTCGATCGAGGGGTCGAGGTGCTCGTCGCGGCGATCACCGACGCGGCGGCCGGTCGGGTGTCTGACGACTTGGTCGCTCCGTACGCGGGGTGGTGACCATGGCGGTCACCGACCTCATTGCCGAGATCCCGCTGGTCGATCACCACGTCCACGGAGCGCTGCGCGCGCCCCTCGACCTGGCGACCTTCGAGTCAGTCATCACGGAGTCGGACCGGCCAGCCGCGCCGGGGGTCTCCAGTTTCGACTCGCCCGTGGGCTTCGCACTCCTACGATTCTGCGCACCCCTGCTCGATCTCCAGGGAGACGTGAGCGGCGTCGAGTACGTGACCCGTCGCCTCGAGATCGGTCCTGACGAGGTGAACCGCCGACTCCTGCGTGCCAGCGGCATCGCGACATACCTCATCGACAGCGGCTTCAGTACCGAGGGCCTGCTCGACCTCGACGAGATGGCTGCGACCGGTGGTGCCCAGACCCGTGAGGTGGTACGCCTCGAGGCCGTCGCCGAGCGCCTCCTCGCCGAGGAGACCTCGCCGCGAGCCTTCGCCGACGCCTTGGCGAGCGACCTGGAGGCCGCAGTGGCCCACGGAGCCGTCGGCACCAAGAGCATCCTCGCCTACCGCGCAGGCTTCGACGTTGACACGGCGCGCCCCGACCGAGACGCACTGCGCACGGCACTCGAGACGCAGTTGGCACGAACGACCCGCGTCGACGAGCCCGTTCTGCTCGCGCACCTGCTGTGGGCAGGGATCGACGCTGGGGTCCCCCTGCAGATCCACTGCGGCTTTGGAGACAGCGACCTCACGCTGCACCGAGCCAACCCGAGCCTCCTGACCCCCTTCCTTCGTGCCAGCGAGTCCGCCGGGACGCCCGTCGTGCTGCTTCACTGCTACCCCTACCATCGCGAGGCTGCCTATCTCGCGCAGATGCTCCCCCACGTCTACTTCGACGTGGGCGAGGCACTGAACTATGCCGGAGCGCACAGTCGGCAAGTGGTCGCCGAATCTTTCGCACTGGCCCCATTCGGCAAGCAACTGTTCTCCTCGGACGCCTGGGGCCCAGCTGAGCTCCATCTGCTCGGGGCCACCCTCTGGCGCCGGGCGATGGCTCGCGTGCTCGGAGAGTGGGTCGAGTGCGGAGATTGGAGCGAAGCCCAGGCGTCCCGCGTGGTGCAGATGGTCGCGGGCGAAAATGCCCGACGTCTCTACCAGCTCTGATCCTGCGTGCGCGACTCGGCGTCACGGCACCGCGTGGCGCGCTGACGAGGTCGCCATGGGCATCATGAGCCTGGTGGCGGACACCGCCGAGGGTGGCCAGACTGGAATGCGCCGCCGATCAGGGCGATGTCGGTGTCGCGTACGCGGCGGCGCTCAGCTCGACGATGTCAGCCCACGCTGGGCGCGTAGGCGTGGAGCGGCGGCGAGCAGTTCACGCGTGTAGTCCTCACGGGGGTGCTCGAAGACCTCTTCGGTCGCACCCATCTCGACCAGTCGACCCCGATAGAGGACCACCACTGAGTCACAGAGGTGGCGCACCACGGCCATGTCGTGCGAGACGAACACCATCGTCAAGTTGAAGTCCTGCACCAGCCCGGTGAGCAGGTTGAGGATCTGGGCGCGCACGGACACGTCGAGGGCGCTCACCGGCTCGTCGGCAATCAGCACCTCGGGTGAGGGACCCAGCGCCCGCGCGATGGCGATGCGCTGGCGCTGCCCGCCGGAGAACTGGTAGGCGAACCGTCGGGCCGCCGCCGCGGGCATCTCCACCGAGTCCAGGAGCTCGCGAACGCGCTCACCCTCATCGACCTCGATGTGCAGGGCCCGAAGGGGCTCGGCGAGCAGGTCATAGACCCGCATGCGCGGATCGAGAGAGGACATCGGGTCCTGGAACACGATCTGCACACGACGGCGGAAGTCCTGCAGGTCACGCTCTCGCCGACCGCTGATCACCTCGCCGCGATGGCGAATGGACCCCGACGTGGGCTTCTCGAGGGCTAGCAGCAGGCGCGACAGCGTGGACTTTCCGGAACCCGACTCGCCGACGACTCCGAGAGACTGGCCCGGTGCCACGGTGAACGAGATGTCCCGCAGCGCGTCGACGGCGTGGCCGCGCCGCCCACGGCTCTGGTACACCTTGGTCACCGAATCGACCTCGAACGTCGGGATGACGCTCATGCGGCTTCCCCGCCACTGGACGGGGTGGCGCCGACGACCGGGTTCCAGCACGCGAGGGCACGGCGGCCCGTCTCGACCATCTCCGGCATGACCTGGCAGGCCTCCACACGACGGTCACAGCGATCCTGGAAGGGGCAGCCGTGTGGGAAGTGGCCCGCGCTGGGCACCGTGCCGGGAATCGACGGCAGCTGGCTCCCCAGCGACGACTCCGACACCGACAGGGCCTTCGACGTGGCGAGCAGCGCCTGGGTATAGGGGTGGCGGGGCTCGTTGATGATCTGGCTCACCGAGCCCGACTCGACGACCCGCCCGCCGTACATGGTGATCACTCGGTCGCACACTTCACTGACCACCGCCAGGTCGTGGGCGATGAGCAGGAGTGCGCAGCCCTCTTCGTCGACCAGCCGGTCTAAGAGCTCCAAGACCCGACGCTGCACCGTCACGTCGAGCGCGGTGGTTGGCTCGTCGGCCAGGATCACGCCGGGGTCGCAGGCGATGGCGCTGGCAATCATCGCGCGCTGGCGCTGGCCGCCGGAGAGCTCGTGCGGGTACATGCGCGCGTAGCGCTCGGGCTCGGTGAACTCGACGCGTGCCAGCAGGTCGACCGCGGCGCGCTCGGCCGCCTTGCGTGACAGGTGGCGGTGGATCCGCAAGGTCTCGCCCACCTGATCCCCGATGCGCCGGGTCGGATTGAGTGCGCTCATCGGCTCCTGGAAGACCATGGCGATGGCGTCACCGCGCAGCTCGCACTGGCGTAGCTCAGATGCCGCGAGCAGCTCCTCGTCTCCGAGGCGTACCGACCCCGACGCACTTAGCCCTTCTCCCAGCAGTCCCATCACCGCGAGTGCGGTGAGCGACTTCCCCGAGCCGGACTCGCCGATCAGGCCCACGCGCTCGCCGGCGTCCACGTCGAAGCTCACGTCACGCACGAGCTCCAGCGGGCCACTGGACACGCTCAGCCCACGGACGGACAGGAGCGCGGTCACGAGCGCCTCCGCGCCTCGCGTAGCTCGCTGATGCCGTCTCCCAGCAGCGAGAACCCCAGCACACACGCCACGATGGCCAGGCTGGGCCACAGCGTGAGCAGCGCGTCGCTGCCCAGGTAGTCCTGGCTCGAGGCCAGCATGGTGCCCCACGACGCGGTGGGGGCTACCGTGCCCAGGCCCAGGAAGTCCAGTGCGGCCTCCGCCAGGATGGCGAGGGAGAACAGCAGGCTCATCTGCGCGATTATGGTCGTCGCGATGTTCGGGACGACGTGACGGCGCAGGATGGAGAACGTGCGTCGGCCGTAGGCTCGCGCCGCCAGGACGTACTCCGAGTTGAGCACCACCAGCGCGTTGGAGCGCGTCACACGGATGAACACCGGGATGTACGCGATGCCGATGGCCAGCACGACCGTCATCTTCGATGCGCCAAACGCGGCGGCGAGGACCACCGCCGCCAGCAACGCCGGGAAGCCGTAGAGGATGTCGGTGACGCGTAGCACCACCTGACTGATCGCGCCCTCGCGGGCTGCGGCCAGCAGGCCGGCCGGGATGCCGATGGCGGTCGCGATCAGCACCGACAGGGCGCCGACGAACAGGGCGATCTGCGAACTGGCCATGAGTCGGCTGAACTCATCGCGCCCGTACTCGTCGGTTCCCAGCCAGTGGGCCCAGCTCGGCGCCGCGAGGGCGTGCGCGGGGTTCACGGCGAGCGGGTCGTAGGGCGTCCAGAAGATGGACACGATCGCCGAGAGCACGACAAGGGCGACGATGCCGCCGCCAATCACGACGCTCGGATTGCGCAGCCACCGTCCGCGGCGCTCGAGGTCCGCGAACGCCTCGTCGGCTGGCACCTCTCGCGCCGCGGGGGCATTCGGCAGTACGGCCGAGCTCACGCGGTCCCCTTGAGACGAGGGTCGAGGAGCCGGTAGGACAGGTCAACGAGCAGGTTCAGCACCAGGACCGTCGTCGCGACGAGCATCGCGATGTCTTGGACCGTGATGAGGTCGCGGTTGTTGACCGAGTCCAGCAGCAACAGCCCGAGTCCCGGCAGGGAGAAGACGTTCTCCACGACGATCGCGCCCACCACGAGGCTGGCCAGCTCGAGCCCGACCACGGTGACCAGAGGGATCGCCGCGTTGCGAAAGCCGTGGCGACGCAGCGCCTGGCCCACGCGCAGCCCCTTGGAGCGGGCGGTGCGCAAGTAATCCGACCGCAGCTGCTCCAGGATCGAGGCGCGAACATACCGGCTCATGATCGCGCCTTCGACCATCCCGAGCGAGAAGGAGGGCAGGACCAGAGCCCGCAGGGCCTGCCACGGATCGGACCAGCCCGGGAAGCCACTCGTGGGGAAGACGTGCAGTTTGACCGTGAGCACGACGATGAGCAGCAGCCCGGCCACGACGGATGGGACCGCCATCCCCAACTGGCTCATGGCGCCGATGAAGGATCCCGAGACCCGTCCGTTGCGCAAGGCGCCCGCCAGTCCCAAGGGCAGCCCGATGATCAAGCCGATCAGCAGTGCGAACAGCACCAGGGGGCCGGTCACGGTGAGGGCTTGGCCGATCTGGCCCCCGATGCTCTGGTGCGAGATGTAGGAAATGCCGAAGTTCCCGTGGACGAGGCCCCCCATCCAGTCGAAGTACTGACTGACGAGGGGCTTGTTCAGGCCCAGCTGGGCGGTGAGCTGTCGCACGGCAGCCGGCGTCGCCTGGGTGCCGAGGATCACCTGGGCCGGTGAGCCGGGCAAGACGTTGAGGACGACGAAGACGAGAACCGAGGCCCCAAAGAGCGCCACCACCATCGTCGCCAACCGCCGCGCCAGCGGCAGCAGCGCCGAGACGGCGCCGCGCAGCGACGAGGCCAGCCGCCCCCGCGCCTCCCCCCGGGGGGGGAGGCGATGCGGAGACGGCTGGCTCTCGTCAGCGCTCATCAGGACGCAAAGCCCTCCGCTGCTGCCTTCGGGGGAATCGAGCCACCGATGGAGACGTAGCTCACGTTGAACGACTCGGTCAGGCCACTGCCGGGCAAGCCCACGACGTTGGAGTCGGCCACGGTCAGCTGGTCGGGATTGTAGAGCCACAGGTTGGCCGCGTCAGCAGTGATCTTGTGGACGACCGCACGGAAGAGCGAGATCTCTTTCGCGCTGGTGGTCGCAGTGGTGGCGGCGGACATCATCGAGCCGACGGCCTTGCACCCGGCGTAGTTGAAGTAGTAGGTGCAGTCACCGTACTCGCCGATGTCGCGGGCTTCGACCTGGTCGATGATCGTCAGCTGGTACTGGTGTCCCTCGAAGACCTTCGAGATCCACAGCGCCCACGCGATGTTCTTGATCGTCACGCGCACTCCGACAGCGGCCAGCTCGGCCTGGATCAGCGGCCCGGCCTGCGTCGCGTAGCCGTACGGCGGAAGCGTCAGGACGAGCGAGAACCCGTGCTTGTAGCCCGCCTGGGCCAGCAGCTTCTTCGCCTTCTGCACGCTGTAGGAGTAGATGCGGTTGACGCTCGGCGTGTACCACGGGTCACCCGGGACCTGGTCGCTGCCGATCACCGTGCCGTATCCCGCACCCACCGTCTTGAGGATCGCCTTCTTGTCGATCGCGTACGAGATCGCCCGGCGCACCTTGAGATTCTTCAGCGGGCCGGACTTGTTGTTGATCGTTAGGTCGATCTTGCCGTTGGTCGGACCGTGGACAACCTTGAACGCGCTGTTGTGCTTGAACAGTGACACGTTCTGCGAGTTGTCCAGGTTGTCGATCACCTGGATCTGTCCGCTCTGCAGGGCGCTGTCCATGGTGCTGGCACTGGCGAAGTAGCGCCACGTGACCGTCGACAGAGCGGGTTTGGTGCCCCAGTACTTGGTGTTGGCCACCAGCACGACGTTGTAGTTCGAGATCTGTGACTGGTACATGTAGGGACCCGTGCCAACGGGGCTCGTGGCGATGTTCACAACCTGCGTCGGGTCCAGGACAATGCCGTTGCTGTACGCCGCCAGGTTGTACAGGAACTGGTTGTCCGGGTGGCTCAGAGTCACGACCACCGTCGAGCTGTCAGGCGAGATCACGGAGCTGACGTCGGCTACCAAGGACTGGTACGGGTAGCCCGACTTCGGGTCCACCGCCCGCTTCAGGCTGTAGACAACATCGGCCGCCGTCATGGGATCGCCGTTCGAGAACACGACTCCCGAGCGCAGCGTGAAGGTGTAGGTCAGCCCGTCGGCCGCCACCTTGTACCCGGTGGCCAGCACGGGAATCACCTGTCCCTTGGGGTCCAACTGCACCAGGTGCTGGTACACGTTGTAGTCAAAGACCTCGTCGATCGCCGCCGAGGCATTCGATGTCGGATCAAGCGACGGCGGCGCCACCGCAGATCCAATCACCAACGAGTTGCCCGACGCCGCCGACGCCACCGACGATGACGACGCGACCGCCAGGCCGACGGCCGCGAATGCCACGGCCAGCAGTGATGACAGTGCGTTGAAACCCCGTCGTTTCACGGATGAAAACTTCATTGTCCCCCTCTTCCTCTGAGTTCGCAAGCCTCCGCGCAGCGATGCCCGGCACCGTGCGCTCTAGTGTATCCAATATTCCGAATCCGGTATACTACTTAGCCTCGTGCCTGTCAACCGACGAACGGCACCCCGCAACCCGTGCCAGCCACGGGTAACTCCCCCCACTCCTCCCTCCACCACCACGGTCTGCGCGGACGTCATGGGTGTATCTCACAACGCTACGCACACGTTGGTCACCCTGCTGTACGCCAACATGGCGTCGAGGGACTTGCCTCGGGCGTGGCCGCTGCGCTTGAGCCCCCCGAAGGGCAGGGCGACACCACCACCGACGCCGTAGCTGTTGACGAACACCTGGCCGACCTCCAAGCGACGAGCGACCGCGTGGGCCCGACGAAGGTCTCGCGTCCAGATGGCGGCCACGAGGCCGTAGTTCGAGTGGTTGGCCAGCGCCACGGCCTCCTGCTCGCTCGTGAACGGCGCGGCGACCAGCACGGGACCGAAGACCTCCTCTTGGAAGATCTCGCTCCCCGGGTCGGCGCCCTCGACCAGGGTGGGCTCGAGATACCAGCCTCGATCCAGCGACGTGGGGCGCGAGCCCCCAGACACGACCCGCACGCCGGCGGCGCGAGCGCGCGCGATCATGCCCTCGGCATGCTCCAGCTGGCGGGCCGAGATGAGCGGACCGAGGTCGGCGCCCTGCTCGCCGGGCCCAATGGACAGCTCACCGAAGGCCGTGACGAGCCGGTCGAGCACTTCCTCATAGATCGACGCGTCGATGAGGACCCGAGAGCCCGCCGAGCAACTCTGCCCCGCGTTCTGGATCAGGGCTCGCACGATCACCGGCACCGCGCGATCGAGGTCAGCGTCGGCGAAGACGATGGACGCCGACTTCCCTCCCATCTCCAGCTCGACGGGCACGTAGCGGTCCAGGCACGCGCGCGCGACTGCCTGGCCGACGGCGGCCGAGCCCACGAAGGTCACGTGGTCGATCGTGGGCTGGGAGACCAGCGCCGCCCCGACGTCGCCCGCGCCGATGACCACATTGAACATGCCCTCGGGAAGCTTGGCCTCCCGGTACAGCTCGGCCAGCCGGTACGGGGTGACCGAGGCCTGCTCGGAGGGCTTCACGACGACCGCGTTGCCAACCGCCATCGCTGGGGCGGCGCACCGCGCCGTGACCTGGAGTGGGTAGTTCCACGGGATGATCTGGCCGCACACGCCCCACGGCTCGCGCAGCGTGTAGTCGACGTAGTCGCTGCCTAACGGGATCGCGCGGCCCTCGAACTTGTCGACCCAGCCGGCGTAGTACGTGAAGTACGCCGCCGCGGCCCGCACGTCGTCGCGCCCCTGGGCGATCGGCTTGCCGGTGTCGCGGCACTCGGCGAGCGCCAGGTCGTCGGCGTGCTCGTGCAAGAGTCGCGCCATCTCGTCGAGCGTGGCGCTTCGCGTCGCCGGGTCGCGCCACGCCTCGTCACTCTCGAACTTCGAGCGCGCGAAACTAGCCACCTGGGCCACGTCGTCCTCGCTCGACAGGGGCAGTGACGCGAACACTTCCTGCGTCGCCGGGTTGACCGCGTCGAGCTGCCGCGTCCGATCCTGAGCCATGATGCGCCTCCTTTGCACCTAGAGCCGGGGGGTGAAGCGACCGTCCACCGCCAGCCAGCCGCCGTCCACCACCAAGTACGAGCCGGTGACATAGGTGCTGGCATCCGACGCCAGGAACACCGTCGCGCCCACGAGCTCGTCGGGCCGGGCCCAACGGCCCAGCGCCGGCTTCTCCGCGTAGGCCCGATACCAGCCTTCGTCGGCCTTGATGGTCGACGTGAGTGGGGTGTCCACCACGCCGGGGGCGATGGCGTTCACTCGCACGCCGGACGCGCCGAACTCGGCCGCCGCCGTGCGCACCAGCTGGAGGACTCCCGCTTTCGTCGCCGCGTAGACACCCTGGCCCGGCTCGACCACCTGGGCACGGATGCTCGAAAAGATGATGAAGCTTCCGGCGCTGCGCGCGGCCATCGCCGCTCCAAAGGTGCGCAGGGCGAGGAACGAGCCTTCGAGGTTCAGGCGAACCACTCGGCGGAACTCCTCGGCGGAGAGGTCCACCATTCGCTTGCGGACGTTCATCGCGGCCGTCAGCACGACCACGTCGAGGTCCGGGAAGCGCTCGTGGGTGCGCGTGACGTCGTCCTCGTCAGTCACGTCCAGCCGAAGGGCAGACGCCTCAGCGCCACGGGCGGTAACTCGCGCGGCCGTATCGACTGCGACGGCCTCGTCGATGTCCGCGCACCGCACGCGAGCGCCGAAGTCCCCCAGCCCCTGGGCCAGGACGCCGCCGATTCCTCCCGACCCGATGATGAGCACCTCTTTGCCGTGCAGGTCGAAGAGTGATGCCATCGGTTCCCTCTCAGTCACGACAACCGTCCTTTCAGCGTCCCCACAACCGTGCGGCTTCGATACGTTCCGACCTCTCCCGGTTCGGCATCCACCGTCAGTGCGTCACGCACCCGCTGGCCGATCTCGGTGGTGGTGCAGCCCATCTGGGGCCCCCGCATCGCGGGCAGGGCGGCCAGAACCTGGATCGTGGCCCGCTCGAGCGCTCCAGCGGCCTCGGGCTCACCCAGATGGCTCAGGCACATCGCGGCGGCAAAAATCGCCCCGGCCGGGTTCGCACCTCCGGTCCCGGTCAGGTCGGGCGCCGAGCCGTGCACCGGCTCGAACATGCTGGGTCGACGGCCGTGCACATTCAGGTTCGCGCTCGGCGCGAGTCCCATGCCGCCCTGGAGGACGGCGGCCAGGTCGCTGAGCAGATCGCCGAACAGGTTGTCCGTGACGATCACGTCGAAGATCTCGGGCCGCTCGACCAGGTGCACCGAGCACGCATCGGCGTGCACGTAGTCGTGGCGCACATCGGGATACCGCGTGGCCACCTCGTCCACCGTGTCCATCCACAGCCGACCGGCCTCCAGCAGGATGTTCGTCTTGTGGCACAGCGTGAGGTGACCCCGCCGTGCACGGGCCAGCTGGAAGGCAAACTCGACCGCATCGGTGATCGCCGGCTTGGTATTGACCGAGAGCTGCGTCGCCGTGACGTAGGGCGTGCCCTCGTGCGCGACGACCCCACCACTGGCGTACATGCCCTCGGTGTTCTCGCGCACGATCACCAGGTCGCACCGCTCGGGCGTCAGGTCTCGAATCAGCGTCGGGATGCCGCGAAAGAGCTGCGCCGGCCGCACGTTCACTGCCAGCTCGAATGCCGTGCGGATGCGCACGATCAACCCCCGCTCCAGCACGCCCGGCGGCACCCGGGGATCGCCCACCGCTCCCAGGAGGATCGCGTCGTGGGTCCCCAGCGCCCGCAGGTCCTGCTCGGTGAGCAATTCTCCGGTGCGCAAGTAGCGTTCCGACCCCACATCGAAGGACGTGAACTGCGCCCGGAAGCCGAACAGGGCGCTTGTCGCCTCGACGCAGCGCACCGCCTCATCGAGCACTTCGGGACCGATGCCGTCACCACCAATGGTGGCGAGTCGGTAGACGCGCTCCCCTGGTGCCCGTTCTACGGGGCCCGCGGGGGCCGCACTGGTCGCCTGACCCGTCATGCCGCGGCCCTCGGCCATGCACGGTACGAGCGTCTCGCGTGCGTGAGCTGCATATCCGCCTCCCTTGCACTCCCCCGAACTCAGGGGTTCGATTGTATCCAGTATATCGCATCCAGAGTACCACCCTCGGTGGCGCGCTCCGGTCGACCAGCGATCCGGGGGCAGGCCGGCGGGACGGTCAACTGGCGCGGGTGAGGTAGTCCCGCGCGGCGATGGCGTACGTGCGCGCATAGCGACCGATGGACGCCGCCTCGACGTACTCATCCACCTGGTGCGCGATCCACTTGCCGCCGGGGCCGTACACCACGGTCGGCACGCCCGCGTCACGGGTGAAGATGGTCCCGTCCGTCGTGCCGGGCACCCCTCCCAGGCGAGGCTGCTCGCCCACGACCGCGGCGTGGGCGTCCAGCAGGCAAGTCACCACGGGGTCGTCGGGTGACGTCTCGACGGGCGGCCGGTTGTCAATGACGGTCACCTGCGCCGCCACGCCGTCGGGCGAACCGGCCGAGGTCGCGGTAGTAATGACGCGCTCGATCAGCTCTTCGTGGTCCACACCGGGAACCGAGCGCACGTCGATGTAGAGCGAGGCCGTCGCGGGAATCGTGTTCATCTGCACCGCGGTGCCGGCCTCGATCACCGTCGGGGTCACGTATGTCGGACCCAGGTGGGGATGCACACCGTGCGACGACTGGAGCTCGCGCTGCAGCTCCTCCAGCTCGCCGAGGAACCGGCCCAGCGCCGGCAGGGGGTTGCGGCCGCGCTCGGGCATGGCCCCGTGCGTCATGTGGCCGATGAAGTCGACCCGCAGACGAACGGCGCCCTTGGACACGGGGCACACCTCGTCTCCCTCCGGCTCGCAGACGATCACCCCGGTGACGCCGTCGAGGGCACCGCTGGCCACGGCGTGCTTGGCCCCCAGCATCATGCCCTCCTCGTCAACGAGAGCCAGAATCCGCACGGTTCCATGAAACGGTCCGGCCAGTTCCATCGCGCGAACGCCGAAGAGCATGGCCGCCACTCCCGCCTTCATGTCCGCGGACCCGCGGCCGTACAGGCGGCCTTCGATCTCCTGTGCGCCGTAGGGGTCGAAGGTCCACTGGGAGACGTCTCCCTCGGTGACGACGTCCAGGTGGCCCTCGAACGCCAGGACCGGCCCGGGGCCGCCTCCCCCCACCACGTCGACAATGATGTTCGAGCGGCCGGGTGCCACCTCGACCAGGGTCGGACGCCAGCCCCAGCCTTCCATCAGCTCGACGACGGCGCGCGTGGCGCCCTCTTCGCTCGAGCGACCGGGCTCGTCGACCGTGCGCAGTCGGATCAGGTCCGACGCGAACCGCACGGCACCCTGCTCATCGACCAGCACCCCCAACGAGGTCACGCCACCTTGGGACTCACCGTCCACCATCACCTGCTCCCTTCCCCGACCCACGGGCACCGCGCCCGGTCGCGGGTCACCTGTCGCTAACTGTGCGGACCCTGTTCGCGCAACCTCGCGATCGTCGTCTCGATGTGGCCACGAGCCAGCTGCTCGGCGCGCGCCGCGTCCCGCGCCTTGATGGCCTCCAAGATGTGTCGATGCTGCTGGACCGCGTTGATCGCCACGGTCTCGGACACGCCAACCCACGGATTGAAGATCTGGGCCGTCATGCGAAGGATCACGAGCTGGGCGACCAGGAACTGGTTGTCCGTCGAGCGCAGGATGAACTCGTGAAATCGGATGTTCAGTCGGGTGTACTCGGCCGGCACCCACGGGGAGAGTGAGGCCTCCTGGCCGTCCACGACACCAGCGAGCTCGGTGATTTGCTCCTCGGACATCTCCCGCGCGGCCAGGCGTGCCGCGAGCCCGTCGACGACCGAGCGCAGTTCGTACGCGTCCAGCAGCGTCTTGCGGCTTCCCGAGATCACGCGGGCCGCACGCCCCGGTTCGGCGACGAGCAGGCCCTCTTGCTCGAGCATTCGGATCGCTTCGCGCAACGGCGTTCGACTGATCCCCAGCTCGGCTGAGAGATTCTCCTGGTGGATGACGGTCCCCGCGCCGTACTCACCGTCGTAGATCCGCGAGCGCAATTCGTCCGCGACGTCGTCGGCCAGCCGAGACCGGCGCTCCCAGCGCGTCGCCGCCGGTCTATCGCTACTGATATCAGTCACCTTCGGTCCCCCTCTGTCCGCACCCATCAACCCGAGGCACACCGGGCATCCTTCAGAGCACCGGTCGTGCTTGAATATCCAGAATACAGAGTACAGCACCATCGGGCTGGCCCGGCCCGGACCGAACACCAGGTTCGCCCTCGTGATCGGTCGCCGGGCCCGTGCCAGGTGTGGCGAGGAGGGGACGTGCCCATCATCGACATCAACGCGATCGGGACTCGGGGCCCGCGCAACGACATCTCGGACGTTGCCGGCGTTATGGTCGGGCACCACCAGCGCGTCGAGGACACGTGGCTCACCGGAACCACCGTCGTCGTCCCTCCCCGTGGGAGCGTGGGGGGGGTGGACGTTCGCGGCGGCGGACCGGCGACGCGGGAGACCGACGCCCTGGGACCGACCACGCTGGTGGAGAACGTGGACGCCGTCTGCCTGTCCGGCGGCAGCGGCTACGGTCTGGCCGCGGCCGACGGCGTCATGTCCCTGCTCGAGGACCGGCACATCGGGTTTCGTGTCGGCCCCGAGGAGCGCCACGTCATGCCCATCGTGCCCGCCGCGTGCCTCTTTGACATTGTGGGCGGTGGCGACTTCCGCCACCGTCCCGACGCGAGCTTCGGGAGAGCCGCACTCGAAGCGGCCAGTTCCACCGTCCTCCAGGGAACCGTCGGTGCCGGAACGGGTGCGCGCGCCGGCGGGCTCAAGGGCGGCATTGGATCGGCCAGCGTCGTGCTCGACTCGGGCATCACGGTAGGAGCGCTCGTCGCGCTCAACTCGGGCGGAAACGTCGTCGACCCCCAAGATGGTGTCCTCTACGGCCTGCGCTACGGACTGCCCGGCGAGTTCTCGGACATCGGGCAACCCACGACCAGCGAGGTGGAGGAGGCGCAGTCGTGGCTCACCAGCCCGCGTGCCCGCAACACCGTGCTCATGGTGGTGGCGACCGACGCGGCCCTCGCGAAGTCTGAGGCGTGCCGGGTCGCCATGACCGCCCATGACGGACTCGCTCGAGCGGTGACCCCCGTCCATTGCATGACCGACGGCGACGTGGCCTTCTGCCTCGCGACCGGAGCCCGGGAGCTGCCCACCACGGCCGAGCCCGGTCTCGTCGTGACGTCGTCGCACCGAACCGAGCAGCTCGACCGCGTGATGGCCGCCGCCGCCAACGTGGTGACGAGGGCTGTCGTGCACGCCGTCCTGCGGGCCACGGGATCGGGCAACATCCGCACCTACCTCGATCTCTTCCCGAGCGCGCGAGGCTAGGCAGCGACTCAGCGGGGACCGCGCATGGGCACCTCGCGAGCCGCTCGCGCCAGCACCCCGGCGAGATGCGCGACGTCACGGTCGACCAGGCCGGCCGTAACACGCAGGAACGCGGCGCCCCCCTCCCGCGTGGCGAAGGGCGCACCGGCTGCCGCGCCGACTCCGTGACTGGCCAGAGCGATCAGTGCGGCCGTCTCGTCGTGCACCGGCAACCAGACGTTGAGTCCGTCGCGGCCCATCGTGGGAACGCCTTCGTGCTCCAGGGCCCTCACGAGAGCGTCTCGCCGCGCGCCATACGTGTCCCGCGCACGCGCCACCAGCCCGCACGAGCCGGCATCCGTGAGGAGCTCGAGCAAGACGGTCTGGAGGAGCCGGCTGGTCCAGCCCTGGCCCACGCGCCGACGCTCGCGCAGCTGTTCGGCCAGCTCGCCCGGCGCGCTCAGCGCAGCCAGGCGAAGGTCGGGCCCGTGCGACTTCGAGAAGCTGCGCACGTGGATCGTGGATGCGGGCAGCCATCGGCCCAGGCTCAGCGGCGCAGCGGCGGCGATCGCGCCGGCGGAGTCGTCCTCGACGATGAGCACCGAGCTCCCGCGCAGTCGCAGCGCCACCTCGTGCGCGCGCGCGACGCTCATCGAGATGCCGGTCGGATTGTGCGCGCGAGGCTGCAGGAACAACGCACGAGGCCGCAGGGTCAGCGCCGTCTCCAGCTGATGGAGGTCGAGCCCGTCCTCGTCGACGTCGACGCCAATCGATCGGACCCCCAGCCCGTCGAGGAGGTCGAGCAGCGGCGGGAAGCTGGGATTCTCGACGATGACGCGGTCACCGTAGCCGAGCGCGAGATTGGCCACTTGCTCAAGTGCGTCCATTGCGCCGTCGACCACCATGAACGACTCGGCGTCGTAGGGCCAGTCCGCGCGCAGGACGTCGACCAGCCCGTCGATGACCGGGTCGTCGAGGTAGCTGCCCGACGACCAGCTCCGCCCGATGCGGGACAGGGCGTCGTGCAGGTCCGGCAGCAGGGCCTCGTCGGGCATTCCCGTCGACAGGTCTAGGGCCAGCGACGCGCCGGGGCGCAGCGCCTGCCGGTATCGTGCCGGCCCCCGTCCACGACGCGCCACCACACTGCCCCGACGGCCGTCGGTGCGCAGCGCGCCCGCCGCGCCGAGCAGCCGCCACGCCGTGGCCACGGTGCTCGGCGACAGCTCCAGGACGCCCGCCACCTCGCGGATCGGCGGCAACTTGACTCCTTCGACCAACGAGCCATCACCGATCGCCTGGCTCACCGCGTGCGCCAGGCCCCGGCTGGTGCGCTCGTCGAGTCGCGCGTTCACGACGTCGAAGAAGTTTGTAACCATACAAACATACTATTGTACTGCCTACGCACCGTATGTACGATCGACGCCATGACATCGATAATTGGTCACTGGATACAAGGGCGTCACGTCACCGGATCGGCGCAGCGCACGTCGCCCGTCTTCAATCCCGCCACCGGCGAGCAGACCGGTACGGTCCACCTCGCCTCGACGGAGGAGGTCGACGACGTCGTCGCCTCGGCGGTCGTAGCCGCCCAGGCGTGGCAGCGCATCCCGTTGTCCCGGCGCACCGCGGTCCTGTTCTCCTTCCGAGAGCTGCTGCACGCGCACGCCGACGAGTTGGCGGCGATCGTCACCGCCGAGCACGGCAAGGTCCTCGCCGACGCTGCGGGCGAGGTCGCCCGCGGACTCGAGAACGTCGAGTTCGCGACCGCGGTGCCCCAGCTGCTCAAGGGTGGATACTCCGAGCAGGTCTCCTCGGGAGTCGACGTCTACTCGCTGCGCCAGCCGCTCGGGGTCGTCGCCGGCATCACCCCGTTCAACTTCCCGGCCATGGTGCCCCTGTGGATGTGCGCGAACGCCATCGCCGTCGGCAATGCCTTCATTCTCAAGCCGAGCGAGAAGGACCCGAGCGTGTCGCTCCGCCTGGCGGAGCTGTGGCAGGAGGCCGGCCTACCCGACGGCGTGTTCTCGGTGGTGCAGGGGGATAAGGTCGCCGTCGACGCGCTGATCGCGCACCCCCAGGTGTCCGCCTTGAGCTTCGTCGGATCCACGCCCATCGCCCGCTACATCTACGAGCAGGGCACGGCACGCGACAAGCGCGTCCAGGCCCTGGGTGGAGCCAAGAACCACATGGTCGTGCTGCCCGACGCGGACGTGGACATGGCAGCCGACGCTGCGGTGTCGGCCGGCTACGGCGCGGCGGGCGAGCGCTGCATGGCCATCTCAGTCGTCCTGGCGGTCGGAGACGTCGGCGATCGCCTCGTCGAGGCCATCGCCGCGCGCATTCCCCGGCTGCACGTGGGAGATGGGACGGTGCCGGGGGCCGACATGGGACCGCTCATCACCGCCGCCCACCGCGACCGCGTCGCCGGCTACATCGACGACGGGCACAAGGCGGGTGCCCGCGTCGTCGTGGACGGACGTTCGGCCGACCTGCCGGACAAGGGATTCTTCCTCGGGGCCACGCTGATCGACGACGTTGACGCGTCGATGTCGGTGTACCAGGACGAGATCTTCGGCCCCGTCCTGTCCGTCGTTCGCTGTGCCACCTTCGACGACGCCCTCAAGATCATCAACGCCAACACCTACGCCAACGGCACCGCGATCTTCACGCGGGACGGCGGGGCGGCTCGCCGCTTCCAGAGCGAAGTCGAGGTTGGCATGATCGGGATCAACGTACCGATCCCGGTGCCCGTGGCGTACTACTCGTTCGGGGGCTGGAAGGCCTCGCTCTTCGGCGACAGCCACATGTACGGGCCCGAGGGCATCAACTTCTACACCCGCGCCAAAGTCGTCACGTCGCGCTGGCCCGATCCAGCGACGTCCACGGTCGACTTGGGCTTCCCCCAAACGCGATAGGAACACCATGACCGATACCACCACCGACACGCTCCACCTCTCCGGCGAGGACGTACGCCGCCTCGACCACGATCACGTGTTCCACTCGTGGTCCGCCCAGGAGCTCATCAGCCCCCTCCCGATCGCATCAGCTAGTGGCTCGCACTTCACGGACTTCGAGGGACATCGCTACCTCGACTTTTCCTCGCAACTGGTCAACGTCAACATCGGGCACCAGCATCCCAAGCTGGTCGCCGCGATCGCGGAGCAGGCCTCCCGACTCTGCACCATCCAGCCGGCCTTCGCCGTCGACGTGCGCAGCGAGGCGGCCCGGCTCATTGCGGAGCTGGCACCCGGATCGCTGAACAAGGTGTTCTTCACCAACGGCGGCGCGGACGCGATCGAGAACGCGGTGCGGTTGGCCCGGCTGCACACCGGGCGGCACAAGGTCCTCTCGGCCTATCGCAGCTACCACGGAGCCACTGCGGGGTCGATCACCCTCACGGGCGACCCGCGACGCTGGGCCTCGGAGCCGAGCATGCCCGGCGTCGTGCACTTCTGGGGCCCCTATCTCTACCGCTCCGCCTTCCACGCCCAGAGCGACGCAGAGGAGAGCACGTTCGCGCTCGAGCACCTGCGCGACGTCATCACCTTCGAGGGCCCCCAGACCATCGCCGCGATCCTGCTCGAGACCGTCGTGGGGACCAACGGCATCTTGGTGCCACCTGACGGGTACCTCGCCGGCGTACGCGCCCTATGCGACGAGTTCGGCATCGTCATGATCGCCGATGAGGTGATGGCGGGCTTTGGCCGATGCGGCGAGTGGTTCGCGGTCGACCACTGGGGCGTGACACCGGATCTGATCACGTTCGCCAAGGGAGTCAACTCCGGATACGTCCCTCTCGGTGGGGTCGTGATCTCCGACGAGATCGCTGCGAGCTTCGCCACGAAGACGTACCCCGGCGGGCTCACCTACTCGGGCCACCCCTTGGCGTGCGCCGCCGCGGTCGCCTCGATCAACATCTTCCGCGAAGAGGGAATCGTCGAGCACGCGCGCCACCTCGGCACTGAAGTCATCGCCGGCGCGCTCGCTGAACTGCAGGCTCGCCATCCATCGGTGGGGGACGCGCGTGGTCTGGGCGTCTTCTGGGCCATCGAACTCGTGCGGGATCGTGCCACGCGCGAACCCCTCGTGCCCTACAACGCTTCGGGTGCCGCGGCCGGACCGATGAACGAGTTCGCTGCGGCCTGCAAGGAGCGGGGCCTGTGGCCGTTCACGCACTTCAACCGAACACACGTCACGCCACCGTGCACCACGAGTGCCGAGGAGGTGCGCGAAGGAATCGCGATCATCGACGAGGCACTCGCCGTCGCAGATCGCTACTACACCGGCGACTGACTCGCGCAACAACTTCGAGTTCCAGCTTTCGCACGGCCGCCAGTGGGCGCGACCGGTCTGGACAAAGGTGGGCGGGGAGATGAGCCGCCGCGTGCCGTCACGAGTGGGGACGACCACCGTCACGCGCCCCGTGGGGTCGAATCCGGGGATCCGCGAAGACCCACTGCCTGGCGATGGCGCACGAGCAGTCGCACAGCCGGGTGATGTTCCCGAGGCGCCTCAGCACGACGAGATCCCCACGTGCCGCACCGCTTCACGCCGTGCGCATCATTGACGGTTGGTCACCGTGCTGCGAGGAGCGGGACCCGGCGCCACGCGGGACGCACGTGGCATCATCGCCTCGGCGGCGATGCCCCCAGGACTACTCGTCTCGGGCTCGAGACGGCAACCGGCGCGCGGTGCTGGTGAACTCACGGGCGCATCTCTCGTCGCTCGGAGCGACTGGCGCCGCGCCTGACTTGCGCAGCAGTGCGTCTCGTGAGGTCACCAGCTCGCGGGTTCACTTCTCCTAGAAGTGGTAGTACTCCGGCATGAAGTTGGCCAGCGGGTTCGGGGTGAAGCCGATCGAGCTCTTCAACGTCTTGATGATCTCGACGGGGGTCACCGGGTTCGGCTGGTACAGCACGGGGAGCTGCTGGGCCGCGTAGTTCGCGTACTGGGTCAGCTTCGCGGTGCCGAACGTGGTCGCGTTGATGAGCGAGTTCATCGTGTTGTCGCTGTAGCCACCGGGGTTGAAGCCGCCGTGGGTCGTGAACAGCGTCTCGCCCGACGGGTAGTAGTCAGGCGCGTAGATCCAACCGGCACCCCACGAGCACAGCTCGTAGGGCTGCTTGGCGCTGGTGCAGTCCGCAATCACGGTGTTGAAGGTGCCCGTCGAGTGGGTGAAGACGATGCCGATGCTCGCCCAGTCGGCGATCTCCGCGCTGAAGGTGTCATTCAGCGACGGCGAGCCGCTCGCCCAGATGATCTTGAAGTGCAAGGTGTAGCCCTTGGTGATCCCTGCACCGCACTGGCTCGCGCCGGTGCCCGGCGACTCGCAGGTCTGGACCCCGTTGACCATCTTCCAGCCGTGCGAGGTCAGCAGCGCGAGGGCCTGGGACTTGCTGTACGGGTAGGGATCGGCCACCGGGCCACTGATCGACGAGGGGGTGTTGGGCGGCAGCGGGCTGTAGGTCGGCACGCCGTAGCCCTTGTCGACGGCCTTGATGATGCCGAACTGGTCGAGCGACATCTGCAGCGCCTGGCGGATGTAGAGCTGGTGGACCGCCGCCGACATGGGATCAGCCGTGCTGAAGTTGAACGGCGCGTAGTTGAAGCTCCACGGCGTGCCGGCGTAGATGTTGTAGGAGCCCGCGACGGGCGGCCAGTTCGGTCCCGCCGCGCCCGGCGCCGGAGCCGGCTTGGTCAGGACGGTCGGATCGAGGTAGCCGATGTCGACGGTCTTGGCCTGCAGGGCCGACTGCTCGGCCGTGGCCGACGTGAACGGGACTTCCTTCACGAAGGCGACCTGGGCCTTCTGGGGACCCGAGTAGTGGGCGTTGGGCGCGAAGGTGGCGTTGCCGAGGTTGTCCATGGCGATGAGCTTCCACGGGCCGTCGTCACCGCTCTGCCACATCTTGTCGGTGTAGGTGCTCACGGAGGAGGACTGCGCATCCAGGTACTTCTCGACCGCCTTGCAGGCCGTGTTGGTGGACGGCGCCCCGAAGACCCCCGTCGCACAGGTCGAGGGCGATCCCGCCGCGGTGACGTCCCAGGTGTTGGGGAAGGGCGTGATCTCGGACAGGTAGTTGTAGAGCAGCCAGTTGGGGTTGACCGAGGTCTTGAACGTGAGCGTCACGGTGAGCCCGTGACCCGTCGCGGTGGCGACCTGGTCGGGAATGCCGAAGCCGGGGTTGTAGCCCGCGTACGACGTCGGGTCGGCGCGGTACATGTTGAGGAAGAACATGACCGACTGGGCGTTGACGGTCTGACCGTCGGCGAACTTCCAGCCCTTCATCGTCATGGTCACGGTCTTGTTGCCGTTGGAGAACACGGGCAGGTCAGCCAGGGACAGCGCGGGCTGGACCGCGACCGAGCCCCCGAGCCCGAACCAGTAGAGCGGACGGAACATCAGCTCTTGGAACTGGTTGATGTTGTCGACCGAGAAGTACTGGCCGCCCATGTAGGGGAAGATGTAGTTCGGGTTCGCCCCCGCGCCCTCGGCGAAGGTGATCGTGTCACTCGTGGTCGCGGTCTTCGAGGACGACGTGTTCAGGACCGCCACGGTGATTCCTGCCGCGACGACGACCACCACCGCGATGATCGTCCAGACCTTTCGTGTGAATGACATGATTACCACCTCCCGTTCTCGTCATTTACTACTCTGATAGGCGCATCTCTCTCTCAAGCGATTCCCCGAGTTTAGACGCGCATTACGTGATATGTGCAGTCACCTAATACTTTGAAATGCTCGGGGAGTTTCCTGATAATTTCGTGAGAATATCGAGCAGCGAGGGCCCCAGACAACCCCGGGGCGCCGAGCACGTCCGCGTGGCCGGCACGCGGGAGATCACAGCTCGAGGCGATATCCCATGCCGGGCTCGGTGATGAGGTGGCGCGGATGCGACGGGTCGTCTTCCAACTTGCGCCGCAGCCGCGCGAAGAGGGTGCGCAGGTAGTCCGTCTCGGTGCTGTATCCCTCGCCCCACACCTGCTCGAGCAAGTTCCGGTGGGTGACCAGCTGACCCGGATGGCGCACCAGGATGGCCAGCGCGGCCCACTCCTTGGGCGTGAGGTGCACCAGGTCTCCGGCCCGCTCGACGCGCCGGGCCGACAGGTCGATCGTGATCTCTCCCACGTGCACCACGGGCTCGCTCGCGGACACCCGCCGGCGCGAGACCGCGCGGACCCGCGCCAGGAGCTCGTCGATGCCGAAGGGCTTGGTGAGGTAGTCGTCGGCCCCCGCGTCCAGGGCCGCGACCTTGACGGCCTCCTGGGGGCGCGCCGAGAGCACAATGATGGCGGCCTCGCTCCAGCCGCGCAGCGCCTCGATCACCTCGATGCCGTCGAGTCCGGGCAGGCCCAGGTCGACGAGGACCACGTCGGGGTGCACCTTGCCGGCCACGCGCAGCGCCTCGGGTCCCGTCGTCGCGGCGTGGACGCTGAAGCCGTGCACGCGCAGGCCGATGCTGAGGGCCCGGACCAGCGCCCGGTCGTCGTCGACGACGAGGACCGTGCTCACGGCACCTCCGGCAGGCTGAGGACCATCGTGCAGCCGCCGCCCGGGGTGTCCTCGACGTCGAGCGTGGCCCCAACGGTCGTGGCGAACCCCCGCGCGATCGCCAGGCCCAGACCGACGCCCCGTCCTTGGGCGACGTCGCCGCGCCTCTGGAAGGGCTCGAAGACCCGGTCGCGCTGGTCCCGGTCGATGCCCGGGCCGTGGTCGACCACGCGCAGCACGGCGCCCCCGGCGACCCGGTCCAGGTCGACGCTCACCGGAGCGCCGCCGTGCTCCAAGGCGTTGCGCACCAGGTTCGCGATCACGCGCTCGACCAGCACGGGGTCGGTGGTCACCGGCAGGCTCGGCGCGCCGTGGCGCGTCACGTCGTCGGGGGCGTCCACCGTGCGGCGGGCCTCGGCAATGGCGCGCTCGGCCAGGACGGCGAGGTCGACGGAGTGCGAGGTGATCTCGACGGTGCCCTCGTGGATCCGGTTCATGTCGAGCAGGTCGCCCACGAGGCCGTTGAGCCGGTCCGACTCGGCGTCGATGCCCTCGAGGAGCTCGTCCACCTCGGACTCCTCCAGGCGGTCCCGAGCGCCGATCAACGTGGTCGCCGCGGTCTTGATCGAGGCGAGCGGCGTGCGCAGGTCGTGGCTGACGGCGGCCAGGAGCGAAGCGCGCAACTCCTCGGCCTCGGCGAGCGCCTGGCGCTCCCGGGCCTCGGCCTCCAGGCGCCGGCGCTCCAGGGCCAGCACCAGCTGGGCGGCGACGCCCACGAGCATCTCGCGCTCCGAGGGGCCCATGTTCCCGCCCACGCGCAGCTCGTAGCCCTCACCCAGGGGCACCACGGGGTCGTCGGGCTCGAGCACCCCCACGGTGACATCTCCGTTCGGCGATGTCGTGGCGCGCAAGGAGGCCCCGCGTAGCTCGAAGACGCGCACCACCTGGGTCACCAGGTCGCGCAGGCCCTCTTGGCCCCCGGCCACGCTGCGGGCCAGCCGGGCCAGGGCGCGGGCGTCGCGCTCGGCCCGGCGCGCCGCCCGGGTCCGCCGCGTGGCCAGGTCCACCAACCCGCTGACCGACAGAGCAGCCGCCAGATAGGCGACGAGGGCGGCGACGTCGCGCGCGTCGGCGATCGAGAACGTGTGCACCGGGGGGGTGTACTCCCAGTTGATCAGCACGAAGCCGACGACCGCGGCCGCGACGCCCTCGAGCACGCTGCCCACGCCGGCCACAGCCAGTACCACCAGGAGGTGCGCGCTGATGGCCAGGGGCAGGTTCCGCGATCCGCCCCCACCCAGCGCCAGCGTGAGCGCGGTGAACCCCCCCGCCCCGATCAGGGCGGCTGCGACCTCGCGGCGCCGTCCGACCGGGTTGGACCACCGGCGCCGGCCGCGCGGCCGGGGCTCGGGTGCCTCCCCCTCGGTCGCACCGATGACGTGCAGGTCGATCTCCCCGCGCGTCAGCGCGACGCAGCGCGCTACGACCGAGCCGTGCAGGAAGGTCGCCAGGCGGGACTTGGGCGCGGCCGCCAGGAGCAGCTGCGTGGCGTTCTCCGTGCGCGCCACCGCCACCAGGCTCGCCGCGACGTCGGCGCCGACGACCTCGACGTAGCGGCCACCAAGCTCCTCGAGGAGGCCGACGGCGCCGTTCAACCCGGTATGCGCGGCGCTCAGACCGTCGCCCCGCGTGACGTGGACCCCGACGAGCTCGGCGTGGGAGCGGGCGGCCATGCGCGCGCCCCGCCGGATGACCCGCTCGGCCGAGACGTCCCCGGCGATGGCCACGACGATCCGCTCGCGCGTCTCCCACGTGCGCACGATGCCGTGGCGCTCGCGGTAGCTCTGGATCTCGTCGTCGACGCGGTCGGCGAGCCAGAGCAGCGCCAGCTCGCGCAGAGCGGCCAGGTTCCCCGGTCGGAAGAAGTTGCTGAGCGCCGCGTCGACCCGCTCGGCCGGATAGATGTTGCCGTGCGCGAGGCGCCGCCGCAGGGCCTCGGGCGTCTGGTCGACCAGCTGGACCTGCTCGGCGGCGCGCACGATCCGGTCCGGGACGGTCTCGCGCTGGGCGATGCCCGTGATCGCCTCGACCACGTCGTTGACGCTCTCGAGGTGCTGCAGGTTCACCGTCGAGATCACGTCGATGCCGGCTTCCAGCAGGTCCTCGACGTCCTCCCATCGCTTCTCGTGCTCCACCCCCGGCACGTTGGTGTGCGCCAGCTCGTCGACGAGCACGACACTCGGGTGGCGGGCCAGGACCGCGGGCAGGTCCATCTCCTCGAAGGTCTGGTCCCGGTAGGCGACCCGCCGGCGCGGCAGGACGGTCAGACCCTCCAGGCGTGCTGCCGTCTGGGCGCGCTCGTGCGTATCCACGTAGCCGACCACGACGTCGGTGCCGCGGCTCAAGCGGCGGGCGCCCTCGTCGAGCATCGCGTAGGTCTTGCCGACACCCGGGGCGGCCCCTAGGTAGATGCGGAGCCTGCCGCGCACCCACGCCTCCTAATGCCGACCGACTCGGTTGAGCGCCAGATTCAACTCGAGCACATTGACGACCGGCTCGCCCAGGATACCCAGGATGCGACTTTGGGTGTAGCGCTGGACCAGAGCCCGGACGCGCGCGGGACTCAGGTGCCGGGCTGCGGCGACCCGGGGCGCCTGCAAGAGGGCGTTGGCGATCGAGATGTCCGGATCGAGCCCGGAACCCGACGTGGTGACGGCATCGGAGGGCACGGGCGTGCCCGGTGGCAAGTGGTTGAAGGCGCGGTAGGCGCGCGCGAGGCGCGCCACGCTGCGCAGCAGCACCGGGTTCGACGGTCCGAGGTTCGTGCCACCCGAGGCCAGGGCGTTGTAGTTCGACGCGCTGGGGCGCGGCTGGAAGTACTGCGGCAGCGGCTGGCCCGCGGCGTTGGTGAAGGCCTGGCCGATCAGCGACGAGCCCACGGCGTGCCCGTGCGCGTACAGGAGCGAGCCGTTGGCCCGTCCGGGCACGGCGACCTGGGCGAGCCCCGTCAGCACGAGCGGGTAGGCAATCCCGGTGAGGACCGTGAGGCTCAGGAGCATTACGAGCGCGGCGCGCACGACCCGGCGCATCATCGCACCCCGAGCGCGGTGACGACGATGTCGATGAGCTTGATGCCGACGAAGGGCATGATGGCGCCTCCCAGGCCGTAGATCAACAGGTTGCGCCGCAGGATCGAGGAGGCCCCCGCGGCCCGGAAGTGCACGCCGCGCAGGGCCAGCGGGATCAGGGCCACGATGATCAGGGCGTTGAAGATGACCGCCGAGAGGATGGCCGAGTGGGGGCTCGACAGGCGCATCACGTTCAGCGCGCGCAGTGCGGGGAACTGCGTGACGAACATGGCCGGCACGATCGCGAAGAACTTCGCGATGTCGTTGGTGATCGAGAAGGTCGTCAGGGAGCCCCGCGTGATGAGCAGCTGCTTGCCGATCTCGACGATGTCGATGAGCTTGGTCGGATCCGAGTCAAGATCGACCATGTTGCCCGCCTCCTTGGCGGCCTGCGTTCCCGAGTTCATCGCCACACCGACGTCGGCCTGGGCCAGCGCTGGAGCGTCGTTCGTCCCGTCACCGGTCATCGCGACCAGGTGCCCGCCGGCCTGCTCACGCCGGATGAGGTTCATCTTGTCCTCGGGCGTCGCCTCGGCGAGGAAGTCGTCTACGCCCGCCTCGCCCGCGATCGCTCGCGCGGTGAGCGGGTTGTCCCCCGTGATCATCACGGTGCGGATCCCCATGGCCCGCAGCTGTGCGAAGCGCTCGGCCATGCCCGGCTTGACCACGTCCTTCAGATGCACGACTCCGAGCAGCCGGGTCGCGTCGGCCACCACGAGCGGCGTGCCGCCGTCCGCACTGATCGACTCGACGACGCTCGCGAGGTCCGTCGGGGTGGAGATCCCGCAGGACTCGGTCCAGGCCGTCACCGCGCTGCCGGCGCCCTTGCGAATCTGCCGGCCCGCGACGTCCACCCCGCTCATGCGCGTGTGCGCGCTGAAGGGGATGAGGGTCGCGTCGCCCGGCAGCTCGTCAGACAGGGAGTAGGTCGCGTGGACCAGCTCGACGATGGAGCGTCCCTCGGGCGTCTCGTCCGAGAGGCTCGACCACAGCGCCGCCTCGGCCAGCGCGGTGACATCAGCACCACCGACCGGCACGATGTCGACGGCCCGCCGGTTGCCGAAAGTGATCGTGCCGGTCTTGTCGAGCAGCAGCGTGGAGCAGTCGCCGGCGGCCTCGACAGCGCGCCCCGAAGTCGCCAGGACGTTGCGCTGCACCAGCCGGTCCATGCCCGCGATGCCGATCGCGCTAAGCAGGGCTCCGATGGTCGTGGGGATCAGGCAGACGAAGAGGGCGACCAGCACCACGATCGATTGGGTGGCGTGCGAGTAGGCGGCCAGGGGCTGCAGGGTGACGATCACGATGACGAAGACGAGGCTCAGCCCGGCCAGCAAGATGTCCAGGGCGATCTCGTTGGGCGTCTTCTGGCGGCTCGCCCCCTCGACCAGGGAGATCATCCGGTCGAGGAAGGTCTCGCCCGGGTTCGAGGTGATGCGCACGACGATGAAGTCCGACAGGACGCGCGTGCCGCCGGTCACCGCCGAGCGGTCCCCGCCGGACTCCCGGATCACGGGGGCCGACTCCCCGGTGATGGCCGACTCGTCGACCGTCGCGATCCCCTCGATGATCTCGCCGTCGCCCGGGATGATCTCGCCGGGTCCGACCTCGCACACGTCGCCCACGCGCAGGTCGGCCGACGGCGTATCCACGACCGCGCCGTCCCGGCGCACCCGCGCCAGGGTGTCGGCACGCGTGCGCCGCAGGGCATCGGCCTGGGCCCGCCCGCGGCCTTCGGCGACGGCCTCGGCGAAGTTGGCGAAGAGAACCGTGACGGCGAGCCACGCCACCGTCACGCCAGCGAAGACGTTGGTCGCGCTCGAGTGGGTGCTCAGGCCCTTGAGCCAGAAGAACGCCGCCAGCACCGTGACGACCTCGACGATGAACATCACGGGATTGCGCACCAGGGTCCGGGGGTTGAGCTTGTGCAGCGCCTCGACGCTCGCGCGTCGCACGAGGGCCGGTTCGAGGTGCAGACCAGAACGGGTGGCGGACACGGTGCTCATGACCCTCCTAGCCGTGGGTGACGAGGTGTTCGACGATGGGACCCAGCGTGACGACCGGGAAGTAGGTCAGGCCCACCACGATGACGGTCACGCCAATGAGGAGCGTCGTGAACAGCGCGGTGTCGGTGCGCAAGGTGCCAGCGCTGTCGGGGATCCGTCCCTTGCGGCCGAGCGACCCGGCGATCGCCATGACCGGGACGATCAGAGCGAAGCGCCCGATCAGCATGCAGACGCCGAGGACCGTGTTGAGGAACGTCGTGTTGCCGTTGAGTCCCGCGAAGGCCGAGCCGTTGTTGTTGGACGCCGAGGTGAAGGCGTAGAGCATCTCGGTGAGCCCGTGGGCACCATGGTTGAGCAGTGAGGCCCGCACCGAGGGCAACGAGAGGCTGATCGCGGTCGCTGCCAGAACGCACGCCGGCACGATCAGGATGTAGAGCCCGATGAGCTTCATCTCGGCCGCTTGGACCTTCTTGCCCAGGTACTCCGGCGTGCGCCCCACCATCAGTCCGGCGATGAAGACCGACAGGATCGCGAGGATCAGTATCCCGTAGAGGCCGGAGCCCACGCCCCCGGGACTGACCTCGCCGAGCATCATGTTGACCAGGAGCACACCCCCGCCCAGGGCGGTGTAGCTGTCGCTCATCGAGTTCACCGCCCCGGTCGAGGTGGCCGTGGCCGAGGCGTTGAAGAGTGCCGAGGGACCAGCGCCGAAGCGCACCTCCTTGCCGGTCAGGTTGCCCCCGACCACGGTGGCGCTGGCGCGCTGGTTGATCCCGGGACCCAGGAGCGGATTGCCGTGAGCCTCGAGGGCCATCGCCGGCAGGACCGAGCCCGCCCACAGGAGGGCCATGGCGGCCAGGATGGCGATCCCCTGGCGGCGGCGCTCGACCATGACGCCGAAGGACCACGCCAGCGAGAAGGGGATCAGCAGCAGCAGCCAGATCTCGAAGACGTTGGTGAAGCCCGAGGGGTTCTCGAAGGGGTGGGCCGAGTTGGCGTTGAAGAAGCCGCCGCCGTTGGTGCCGAGCTCCTTGATGGCCTCCTGGCTGGCGACGGCTCCCCCCGGCAGGCTCTGGCGCGCGCCGACGACCGTGTGCACCAGGTGCGGCGCGTCGAGGTTCTGGATGACGCCGCCCGCGACGAGCACGATCGCGGCGAGGGACGCCACCGGCACCAGCACCCGGACGGTGCCCCGAACCAGATCGACCCAGAAGTTGCCCAGGGTCGCGGTGCGCGACCGGGAGAGCGCGCGGATCAGCGCGACGGCGACCGCGATGCCGACAGCCGCCGACACGAAGTTCTGCACCGTGAGTCCCGTCATCTGGGTGAACAGCGACATTGCGGTCTCACCGCTGTAGTTCTGCCAGTTGGTGTTGGTCACGAAGGACACCGCGGTGTTCCAGGCCAGCGGCGCGCTCGGTGCGCTGATGTGACCCGGGTTCAGAGGCAGCCACTCTTGGAGCCGCTGGATCCCGTAGAGGACGAGCACCGATACCGCGGAGAACGCCAGCAGGCTCGTGACGTAGCCGCGCCAGGTCTGCTCGGACTCGGGGTCCACGCCACTGACGCGGTAGAGCAGGTTCTCGACGGGCCGGAAGACGCGTTCGAGGCGCGAGGTCGCCCCCGAGTAGACGCGAGCCATGTAGGCGCCCATGAGCGGCACCGTGACGGCCAGGGCCGCCACGACCACCAGGAACTGGGCGACGTCGTTGACGGTCACCCGAAGCGCTCCGGGAACAGCAGGGCGTAGACCAGGTAGGCGGCCAGGGCGACGGCCACCACCAAGGAGATCGCGTCGTCGAGGCTCATCGGCGGGCCTCGGTCGTCTCGTCGGCCTCGGTGTGGATCAGGCGCTCGCATCCCCGCGCGAGCAGGTGCATCAGAAAGAAGAATCCAACGGTTGCTGCGACGTACACGATGTCTTGCACGGCTGCCTCCTCGTCTGCCTGATGAACCTACGGAGGCGGATGCTCGCCGAGCCCGGCTTTCACGTTTCCGTCACGGCGGGGGCGCGGAAATCCACGCGATCGACACGGCGAGCGCCGGTCCTGCCTTCTTGGCCCCGGGGGTGGTCGCGACAGTGGCCTATGATGCCCCGCCGTAACCACCCCCGGTACCGAAAGGCTCGATCATGCCCCCTCGTGACCCCCAGCGCATCCGCAACGCCCGGATCGCGAACCTGGTGATGTCCCCCGAGGAGGCGGCCGCCTTCATCCGCCCCGGCGACAACGTGGGGATGAGCGGCTTCACGGGCTCGGGGTACCCCAAGGCCGTGCCGGCGGCTCTGGTGGAGCGCATCAAGGCCTCGACGGCGCGCGGCGAGGCCTTCACGGTCGGCGTGTGGACCGGGGCCTCGACGGCCCCGGAGCTCGACGGCGCCCTGGCCGCGGCCGGCGGCATCGACCTGCGCATGCCCTACCAGTCGGACCCGGTGACCCGGGCCAAGATCAACGCGGGGGAGCTCGACTACCTGGACCTGCACCTCTCGCACGTCGCCCAGATGGTGTGGGAGGGCTTCTTCGGCCACCTCGACGTCGCCGTCATCGAGGTCGCCGGCATCGCGACTAACGGCGAGCTGATCCCCTCGTCGTCGGTGGGCAACAACAAGACCTGGATCGACATGGCCGACCGGGTCATCCTCGAGGTCAACTCCTGGCAGCCCATCGAGTTCGAGGGCATGCACGACATCTACTACGGCACCGCGCTGCCCCCGAACCGCCGGCCCATCCAGATCCTCAGCCCATCGGACCGCATCGGCGTGCCCTACCTGCGCTGTGCGCCCGAGAAGATCGTCGCCGTCGTCGAGACCAACGCCCCGGACCGCAACGCGCCCTTCAAGCCGGTCGACGACACCTCCCGCCAGATCGCCGGGCACGTGATCGAGTTCCTGACCCACGAGGTCCGCGCGGGCCGCCTGCCCCCGACGCTGCTGCCGCTCCAGTCGGGCGTGGGCAACATCGCGAACGCCGTGCTGGCCGAGCTGGACCGCGGGCCCTTCCGCCCGCTCACCGCCTACACCGAGGTCATCCAGGACGGGATGCTCGCCCTGCTGCGCTCGGGCACGCTGTCATCGATCTCGGCCACGGCGTTCTCGCTCAGCGAGGCGGGGGCCGACGAGCTGCGCGAGCACATCGGCGAGTACCGCGAGCGCATCCTGCTGCGGCCCCAGGAGATCTCGAACCACCCCGAGGTGATCCGGCGCCTGGGCTGCCTGGCCATGAACGGGATCATCGAGGCCGACCTGTACGGCAACATCAACTCGACCCACGTCATGGGCACGCGGATCCAGAACGGCATCGGCGGCTCGGGCGACTTCGCACGCAACGCGTACATCTCCATGTTCCTCACGCCTTCGACGGCCGTGGGCGGCAACATCTCGTGCATCGTGCCGATGGTGAGTCACGTCGACCACACCGAGCACGACGTCCACGTCATCGTGACCGAGCACGGGGTCGCCGACCTGCGCGGGCTGGCCCCCCGGCGTCGCGCGGCGCGCATCATCGAGAACTGCGCCCACCCCGACTACCGCGACGCGCTCCAGGACTACGTCGATCGCGCCATGGCCCACGGCGGGCGCCACACGCCGCACCTGCTCGGCGAGGCGCTGTCGTGGCACGAGCGCTACGAGCAGACCGGCTCGATGCGCCGGCCCGCCTGAGGACTCGCGCGCCGGACCAGCGTCACGGGCCCCGGCGCGGCGCGGTCCGCGCCGGTCGACGGGGAGCCCCGAGGTCCTTGGCGAACCAGTGGTGGGCGTGGGGGTTGTTGCCGTAGGCCGGGACCTCGCGGTAGCCGCTCGTGCGATACAGCCCGACCGCCTCGCGCAAGGTGGCGTGCGTGTCGAGGCGCGCCTCGCGCGCGCCGTGGTCGCGGGCCCAGTCCTCGAGCGCCCCGAGGAGCCGGCGCGCCACGCCCCGGCCGCGGTGACCCGGGTCGACCCACAGGTGCTTCAGCTCGACGGTCCCGGGGGCCTGCGGGCGCACGATGCCGCACGCGATCGCCCAGCCGGCCGCGCGCACGACCAGGAAGGCGCCCCCCTCCGCGCGCAGTTCGCTCGGCGCGACCAGGTCGGCGGGGTCGAACCCCTCGGGGAACCGCGCGTCGAGCTCCGCGCCGTAGGCGGCCAGGCAGCGACGCGCCTCGTCCGAGGCCGGGTCGACCTCGCCGATCGTCTCTCGCGAGACCGCCGCGCGCCCGTCGACCTCCTCCATGGGCGAAGGATATCTGGCCCTGGTCAAGCGCTCTGCGGCGACGGTCTCTCGAGTCGTCAGCAGTAGGGTCGCAGCGTGAGTCGATCACGTCGCTCCCTGGGCCTGCGCGGCGGGGGAGCCGCGTTGATCCTCTCCCTCCTGGTCACGATGGCGCCCACCGCGAGCGGTGCCGCGACGCCAGCCACAACGCAGTGGCCGAGCGCGCTGTGCGGGGCGGTGAACTCGCAGTTGACGAGCGTGCTGACCCAGTCGCTGACGGGAGCCCTGCACGGGTGCCTCCGCCTGCCCCCGACGGCATCGTCGTCGGTCGCCATCGCCGTGCAGGGCTTCGTCACCCAGCACGCCGAGAGCTGGCCCGTTCCCCTCACCGGCCAGTCGACCGATCTCACGGCCGACGGCGCCTTCCAGCTGAGCGCCACGCCGCGGGTCGTCCGTCCCGGCGAGCACGTCACCCTCACGATGACCTACCAGCACCACCACCCCAGCGGACTCTCGGGCTACGTCGACCTGTGCTGGGACGGGTGCCAGAGCGGCCTCGACGAGTCGGGCGTGGCCACCCGCGTCGTGTCGGCGCGGGTGGTGCAAGCAACGCTCGTCGTCCCCGCCGCGCCGTGGTTCCAGTGGTCCCACGGCCACGTGACCGTGCACCCGCTGGCATCGGGAACCTACCCCGTCGGCCTGGAGTGCGCCGTTGCGGCCGGTGGCTGCGCGCTCTTGCCGGCCGACGCCCAGGTCCCCTTGCGCCTGGTCGCGCCGGCCAGTGCGCCCTGCGACGCCCACCACGCGTGCGCGGCACTCTCGGTCAGCGCCGTGCGCGCCCAGGTCGGCGACGTCCTGGTCGTCCACGGCCACGCCCCCGTGGAGTCCATCATCGGCCGGCCCTTCGGCTTCAACCTCACGACCCAGACCCCCCGTCCCCAAGCGCCGTGGCTCTCCTTCACCGCGACCGCCAGCGCGACCGAGAAGACCGTTTGGCTCACCCCGCGGACCATCACCGTGACGCCGCTGCCCGCGTGGTCCACCCAGCCCGCACTGCACCCCCTCACCGCGATCTGGTCAGGACTCTCGACGGCCTCGCCCGGTCCGGATGCCGGTGACGTGACCTGGTGCGATCGGGGCATCATCGTGGCCAGCGGACCCCCGCGCCCGACGGTGCGCATCGGGACCACCGGCTTGCGCCCGGCCCTCCTCGGCAGCGGCGAGTCCCTGGTCGGCGTTTCCGGACCACCGTCGTGCGCGACGGCTCTGGTCGACCCGGCACACCCCAGCGTCGCCTACGCCGTTGCCACTGTCGGCGCGCACGGGGAGATCCCCCCGACCCTGCTGGCCGGACTGGAGACGACCGACGGTGGCCGCCACTGGCGGCTGATCCCCCACCCGCCGGGGACGACGATCGGGGGATTCGGGGGATTCGTGTCCCGCGGCCCCCGCGTCGAGGCCGTGTTCGCGCGAACCTCGGGCACCGGGGTGGTCACCGAGACCGCGCCGTTCGGGTCGACCCGCTGGGTTCCCGCGGCGCTCGGGTGCCCTCTGCGCGGCCCGTGCACCACCTTTGGCCCCTACCAGCCGGGCAACTGCGCAATGAATGGCGCTGCGCAGTCCCTGCTCGTCGGCCACCCCGGGACCACCGGCACCTACTGGGGCAGCTCGACGTGGGTCACGGCCGTCGACGCGTGCTCCTCGGTCGAGCTGGCCGCCATCTCCGCGCACGACCTCGCCTTGCTGGACCCCACCTCGACCACCCCGCTCCTCCTCAGCGCGGACGGGGGGCAGATCTGGCACGCCGTCGCCCTCCCGCACCTGGCGGGTCTGGCGGGAGGCTACGGCTACGGCCTCGGACTGGCGCTGGCCCCCGACGGGACGCTCTTCGCTCAGGTCCCGCAGAGCACCGGCGCCGTGGTCCTCGACCGGCTCGGCGTCGGGGCCTCGTCGTGGTGTCGCGCGACCACCCTGTCGGGTCGCGTGGGCGCGACGAGCCCGATCCGCGTCGCGGGCGACGACCTCGTGTGGACGACCCAGGGCACGGCCGCGTCGGCGCCCGTCGTCAACCATCGCGTGGCCTTGGCTCGCTTGACGTGCCCCGCCGCGGCGTCGTGATCGGGCACGCGCCGCCCCGGGCCCTCTCGTCACTCACACGCGAGGCGTGCGCGGGACCCGCCGCGACCGGCGGGCCCCGCGTTGGCTAGGCGATGTAGAAGGTCTTGGCGTTCGTGAACTCGCGGATGCCGAGCACCGACAGCTCGCGGCCGTAGCCGGACTTCTTGATGCCGCCGAAGGGCAGCTCCGGCGTCGAGGCGACCAGCGCGTTGGCGAAGACCATGCCGGCCTCGACGCCCTCGATGGCGCGGTCGATCTCGGCGCGGTCGGTCGCCCAGATCGAGCCACCGAGACCCCACGGGGTGGAGTTGGCCACCTCGATCGCCTCGTCGAGGTCCTCGACGACCTCGACGACGGCGACGGGACCGAAGAGCTCCTCGCAGCCCGCCCGGGTGTCGCGGGGCACGTTGGTCAAGACGGTGGGCGCGTAGTAGTAGCCCGTGCCCTCCAGCATCGTGCCGCCAGTGCGCACGACGGCGCCCTTGGCGACCGAGTCCTGCACCTGGGCGTGCAGCTGCTCGCGCTGCTCCTGGCTGACGAGCGGTCCCATCCCCGAGGACGGGTCCATCGGGTCCCCGACGACCACCCGGCCCATCGCGGCGGTGAAGGCGTCGATGAACTCGTCGGCGCGCTCGCGCACGACGATGAAGCGCTTGGAGGCGATGCAGCTCTGGCCGTTGTTCTGGATCCGCGCGGTGACGGCGGCGGGCACCGTGACGGCCATGTCGGCCGAACTGGCCACGATGAAGGCGTCCGAGCCGCCGAGCTCGAGGACGCACTTCTTCAGCGCGGTGCCGGCCTGGGACGCGACGATCTGTCCCGCGGTCTCCGAACCGGTCAGGGTGACGGCAGCGATCCGGTCGTCGGCGATCATCCGGGCCAGGTCCTCGTGACCCATGAACAGGTTGATGAACACGCCCTCGGGAAAGCCCGCCCGGCGGAAGAGCTCCTCCAGGAAGTTGGCCGAGCGCGGCACGTTGTGGGCGTGCTTGAGGATGCCGACGTTGCCCGCCATGATCGCCGGCGCGGCGAAGCGGATCGCCTGCCACAGGGCGAAGTTCCAGGGCATCACGGCCAGCACCGGGCCGAGGGGCTCGTAGCGCACACCACTGTGGCTGGCCGGGGAGGCGATGATCTCGGTGGCCAGCATGCCCTCGGCGTGCTCGGCGTAGTAGCGCATCGTCTTGGCGCACTTGAGCACCTCGCCCTGGGCCTGGGCGTGGGTCTTGCCCATCTCCCCGGTCAGCATGGCGCCGATCTCGACGACGTCGTCTTCGAGGATCTGGGCCGCCGCGTTCATCAGCTCGCCGCGGGCCGCGAAGGGCGTCCGGCGCCACGAGCGGAACGTGGCAGCCGACAGCGCCAGGGCCGCCTCGATCTGCTCGGGTGTGTGGGACGCGAACTCCGCGACCACCTCGCCCGTGGCCGGGTTGACGGACGTGAACGACATGTCTCTTCCTCTCTGAAGGGGGCGCGACACCTCGCGCGCCCACTCACTATCTCTAGTCGGTCGCCGCCAGGCGTGCGAATTCGGGTGGGCGAAGGATTTTCAGGACGGCGGGCGGAAGTCCTCGGGCATCTCGAACGCGATGACCTCGGCCTCCACGGTGACGATCCCGCCGACGAGCACCCGCGAGACGACCGTCACCCGGCGGCCATCGATGGCGGCCACGACGCCGCGCACCTCCACGGGCGGACCGAGCGGCGTGGGCTGGCGGTAGCGCACCAGCAGCTGTCCCGTGACGCAGCGGTGCGGGGGCTCGGAGTCGAGGGCGCGGCCTTCGGCCCGGTAGAGGGCCGCCGCGGCCGTGCCCGTCGAGTGGCAGTCGACGATCGAGGCGAGCAGACCCCCGTAGACCACTCCGGGGATCGCCGTGTGGTACGGCGCGGGAGTGAAGCGCGTCACGGACTCCTCGCCGTCCCACCGGGTGGCCAGGCGGTAGCCGTGCTCGTTCAGGCGCCCGCAGCCGTAGCAGTGGGCGAGGTGCTCGGGATAGAAGTCCTGGAAGGGCCGGTCGTCGGTTGGCGTCACGTGGCGCATGGTAGGCGACCGGCGCCCCGGGGTCGTCAACGATGATTGACTTATACCGATATATCGCTATACTCTCAGATACATTGACCAAATGAAGGAGTGCGATGCACGACCACTTTCACGAACCGGATGACCTGGGCGAGCCCGGTCGCCCCCGCCGCGGTCCGGGCCGGCGCGGCGCGATGGGACCCTTCGGCGGGCCCTTCGGCCCCTTCGGGGGACCCTTCGGCCACGGGCACGGCCGCCCGCGCGGTCGCGGACGCCAGCGCCGCGGCGACGTGCGCGCCGCCCTCCTCCTCGTGCTCGAAGAGGAGCCCCGCAACGGCTACCAGATCATCCAGGAGTTGACCGAGCGCTCGCACGACGCGTGGCGGCCGAGTCCGGGCTCCGTCTACCCCGTGCTCCAGCAGCTCGAGGACGAGGGCCTGATCGAGGTCGTCCCCTCCGGGTCCGGGCGCACCTTCCGCCTCACGGCCGCGGGCAGCGCCCTGGTGGCCGAGAAGCGCGACGAACTCGGGCAGCCCTGGGAGGACGCCGCCGAGGACCTCGGCGGTCCGGCGCGCGAGCTCATCTCGACGATGCGCCAGGTGATCCTGGCCGCGCGCCAGGTCTTGATGGCCGGGTCCGAGGCCCAGGTCGAGCGCGGCACGGCCGTGCTCGCCGAGGCGCGCCGGGCGCTCTACGCGATGCTGGCTGAGGCCGACCAGTAGCAGGCGGCGCTACCCCTGGCCCAGCTCGTGCTCGAGCTGGGCCAGGACGTCGGCGTCCTCGAGCCCGCTGGTGTCGCCGCGGGCGTGGCCGTCGACCACCAGCTCCTTGAGCAGGCGCCGCACGATCTTCCCGCTGCGGGTGCGCGGCATGGTGGAGAGCACGTGGACGCGGCGCGGGCGCGCGATGGGCCCGATGGCCTCGACGAGCCGCGCGCTGAGCTGCTCCTCGGTGACGTCGCCGCCGGCGGCCGTGAGCGTCACGAAGGCCTCGGGGACCTGCCCCTTGACGTCGTCGGCCACGCCGATCACGGCGGCCTCGGCGACGCCCGGCGTCGTGAGCAGGGCGCTCTCCATCTCCATGGTGGACAGGCGGTGCGCGGCCACGTTGATCACGTCGTCGACGCGCCCGACGACCCACACGTGGTGGTCGCCGTCCTCGATCGCCGCGTCGGCGCTGTCGTAGCGGTGGGCGCCGAAACGCGTGAAGTACTGCGTGCGGTACCGCTCGGGGTCGCGCCAGATGCCCCGGAAGAGCGTCGGGAACGGCGCCGTGATCGTCAGGTAGCCGGCCTCGCCCTCACGCACCGGGTGGCCGTCCTCGTCGAGGATCGCGTACGCGTGGCCCGGCAGGGCCACCCCGCAGGACCCGGGCTTGGCCTCGGTCACTCCCACCAGCGACGAGGTCCACGCCGAGCCGGTCTCGCTCTGCCCGTAGGTGTTGTTGATCTCGACCGAGCCGTCGCCCACGTTGTCGCGCACCCACGTCCAGGTCGTCGCGTCGAGCGGCTCGCCGACCAGAGCGACGAGGCGCAGGTCGGACAGGTCGAAGCGCCGGGGCAGCTCGGCCCCGTGCCGGGCCAGCATCCGCAGCACCGTGGGTGCCGTGAAGATCTTCGTGACGTGGTACTCGGCCAGCAGGGCGTAGAGCCGGTCGGGCGTCGGGTAGTCGAGGGCGCCCTCGGTCGCCATCATCGTCGCCCCGTGCGCCGTGGCACCGATGAGCTCGAAGATCGGGAACGTGAGCCACCCGCAGTCCGCCGTGCACCAGTAGACGTCGTCGGGACCCAGGTCCAGCGCGTAGCGCACGTTGTGGTAGACGCCGGTCATGAAGCCGATCCCGCTGTGAACCAGCCCCTTGGGCTTGGCGCTGGTGCCGCTGGTGTAGATGATGAAGCCGGGGTCGTTGGCCTCGAGGGCCACCGGGTCCGCGCCGTGCGGCGTGGCGTCGATGATCTCGTCGTAGTAGCGGTCGCGCGGCGCGCTCATCGGCACCTCGGGGTTACCGCTGCGCCGCACGACGATCACGTGCTCGACGCTCGGCAATTCGGGGAGGACCTGGTCCAGGGTCGCCTTGAGGGCGATGGCCCGCCCGCGCCGGAACGTCTCGTCAGCCGTCACGACGACCTTCGCCGCCGTGTCGATCACGCGATCGGCCAGGGCCGCCGGGGAGAAGCCGGAGAACACGATGTTGTAGATGGCCCCGATGCGCAGGCATCCGTGCACGACGGCGAAGGTCTCCAGCAGGTTCGGCAGGTAGACGGCGACCACGTCGCCCTGGCGCACCCCGAGGTCGAGCAGCGCCTGGGCGAAGCGCGCCGTCTGGTCGGCGAACTCGGCGTAGGTCCACGAGCGCCGCGTGCCGTCCTCGCCGATCCAGTGGATGGCCACCCGGTCCGGTGCGGTGCGCGCGTGGCGGTCCACGCAGTTGACGCTGACGTTGCCCCGCGCCCCCGGGAAGTACGAGAACCCCTCGGCCAGGTCTCCCGCGAGCGCCGGCGACGGGGGCCAGCCCGCCATCCACTCGAAGTCGGCCGCGACCGACGCCCAGTAGGCACCGAGATCGCTCAGCGATTTGGCGTACAGCTCGCGGTACTGCGCGGTCGTGGCCACGGGCAGGCGGCCCGATGCCCCGTGCGGCGGTGCCACGAGATAGCTGTCACGCACCATGGGCGGCAGGTCATTCAGGCCTTGGGCGTGCTCACCAGCTCCGGACGGTGCGTGCGGATCGGTCCCCATGGATCCCCCTCGGTGCTCGTTGCTGCGGCCACCCTACTGCGAGAGACCCCCGTGACGAGGGGCTTCGGCTCAGGGCAGGCGCAACCGACCCGCAGCGCTCCCTCGGCCGGGGCGGACGACGATGGAGGCGCTGCGTCCCTTGCCGGACCCGTGCGTGGCGAAGCACAGGCTGATGGTCCAGCGACCGGGCAGCAAGCCGGTGATCCGGAAGTGACCCGAGCGGGTCGTCGTTACCGGATACGCCACGCCCGGGCCCGTCGCCTGCAGGCAGGTGCCGCCGAGGGGCCGGCCCGTGGAAGAAGACACCGCCTTCCCCGTGATGCCGCCCTCGGCTTCGACGACCAGTCGCGGCGCGGTCGCTACCGCCCCCGCGCCGACGTTGACGATGGCCGAGTGCGTCGGACCGTAGCCCCACCGGTCGCTGGGGCCCGCCTGGGCGCCGATCTCGATGAAGTAGCCACCCGGAACCAGGTTGGTGATCGTGTAGTGCCCGTTCCCGGCCGTGCGCGCCGGCGCGAGGAGCTGGCCGGGCTGCATGGCACCGGTCGTCGGTGACGCGATCACCGTCAGGCGCACCGCGGGCCGACCCGTCGAGCCGACCACGACTCCCGCGATCTTCCCGCCGATGCCGAGAGAGAGTTTCACCGCCGCTCCCCCCTGGGCAGTCGCCTGGGCCGGTGCCGAGGCCTGGGCGTAGGGAGACGACGCCGGAAGGCAGGTGGCGACGACGTAGGACCCCGGAAGGAGGCCGGTGAACCGGAACTGGCCGGCCGCCGACGTGTGGATGGGCCGGCCAAGAGGACTGCGCGTCGGCGTGCTGAGCAGGCGAACACACACCCCCGCCAGGCCGGCGCCCGAGCTCGCGACCGCGACGGAGCCCGTGACCGACGCCGGACCGCTACCCGCAGCCACCCCGCTCAGTCCAGCCAGCACCACCGAGCCGATCCCCAGGGCTACCAAAGCCTTGCGCACGTCGTCCTCCCACTCCCGGCCCCCGATCCTCGATGGCCCCGACGGGGTCGCACCGAACGCGGTGTCACCGTGACCCTACGGCGACGCCGGGCGCCGTGCCAGCAGGTTGACGATGGTCGCTTCCAGGACGACCGCGTCGCCGCCGGTGAGCAGCTGGACCTGCGTGCGCACGATGCCGCGATCGGGTTTGGACGATGAGGCTCGCGCCTCGAGCACCTCGGTCCGCAGGCGCACGCGGTCCCCGGGGCGCAGGGGTGCCGGCCAGGCCAGGGAGTCCAGGCCCGGCGACCCGAGGCTGGCCACCCACGAGACGTAGTGATCGGCGAGCAGGCGCATCGCGAGCGCCGCAGAGTGGAAGCCGCTGGCGATCAGCCCGCCGAAGGGACCAGCGGCCGCTGCCGCGGCGTCCACGTGGAAGTCCTGGGGATCGAAGGCCGTCGCGAACTCGATGATCTCGTGCTCGCTGACCGTGCGCTCGCCGTACTCGTAGATGGCGCCGGGAACGTAGTCCTCGAAGTAGCGCTCGGCGGGCCCGACCGCGAAGTCGGGACCGAGCGCCCGCGTGGTGACCTGCCGGGGCTCGCGCACCGGACCAGCCTGCCACGCGCGACGGCGCACTTGGGGGCGGCGCCCCCTTGACCCGCGGCCGCTGGGGTGTCAGGGTGGGGGCACAGGGATGGTGGAGTCGAGGGGGCCCGATGACGCCGAAGGTACTGGTCCTGGGCAGCAGTTTCGCGGGACTCACCGCGGCGCTGGCGATCCAACGCGAGCTCGAGTCGGCGGCCCAGGTCACCGTGATCTCGCCGAGCGCGCAGTTCGTGTTCAATCCGTCGCTCATCTGGCTGCCCTTCGGCAAGCGCACCGCCAGCGACGTCACCTTCGCGGTGGCTCCGGTGCTCGAGCGCTACGGCGTCGAGTTCGTTGAGGCCGCCGCGACGCGGATCGACACGGAGCGCCAGAGGGTCGAGGCGGGTGCCACCTACGACTACGACTACCTGGTCGTGGCGACCGGCTACCGCAACGACTTCGACGTGGTGCCGGGACTGGGGCCGAATGGCCCCGCGCACACCATCACCACCCTGCGCGACGCCGTGGCCACGGCGGGAGCGTGGACGCACCTGCTCAACGACCCCGGCCCGCTCGTCGTCGTCGCGACCCAGGGCGCCAGCTGCTTCGGGGCCGCTTACGAGTTCCTGTTCAACGCCAGCTACCACATCCGCCGGGCGCGCCTGCGCCGCCAGATCCCCCTCACCTTCGTGACCTCCGAGCCGTTCCTGGGCCACTTCGGAATCGGCGGGCTGCCCCACGGTGAGGCGCTCCTCGGGATGTTCCTGAAGAAGGAGCGCATCCGGGCGATCGTCGACACCTCGATCGCCGCGGTCAAGGACGACGGTGTGGTGCTGGCCAACGGGGAGACCCTGCCCGCCCGCCTGACCATGGCGATCCCCCCGTTCCTAGGCCAGGAGGTGGTCGCGCGCAGCGGCCTCGGAGACGCGCGCGGCTACGTACCGGTGCGCCCGACCTACCAGAGCCGCGACCTCGACAACGTCTACGCGATCGGCATCGCCGCCGCGGTTAGTGCCCCCTGGCACACGCCGACGCCCATCGGCGTGCCCAAGACCGGCTTTCCCACCGAGGCCATGGCCCACGTGGCCGCGACCAACATCGCCGCCCAGGTGCGCGGTCACGAGCCGACCGCCGAGAAGGCCTTCGGGGACATCCCTGCGGTGTGCGTGATGGACGCGGGCAACAACGGGGTCGTGATCCTGGCCGACAAGATGCTGCCCCCGCGCCAGCACGGCGTCCTGGTCCCCGGTCCCCAGGCCCACCTGATGAAGTTGGGCTTCGAGAAGTACTTCTTGTGGAAGATGCAGAACGGCTACGTCGGCCTGCCCTAGCGGGCCGCGGCCGCTCCTTCAGATGAAGAGGTTGAGGCTCGCCTTCTCGGCTTCGGCCAGGTAGGTGGCCACGCCCACGTAGTCGACGCCGTCGATCAGTTCGTCGGGGGTGAGGCCCATGACGTCCATGGCCATCGTGCAGGCCTGCATCGTGACCTCTTGCTCGCGGGCGGTGGCGATGAGCTCTTCTAAGGTCATGATGTTGCGCTCGCGCATGACCCGCTTCATGAGACGCGGTCCCATCCCCGCGAAGTTCATCTTCGAAAGGGGGAGCTTGGCCGGTCCGCGCGGCATCATGCGACCGAACATCTTCTGGATGCCCGACTTGCCCGTCGTGGCGACGCTCTCGGGCCGGCGCAGGGCGTTGAGTCCCCAGAAGGTGAAGAACATGGTGACGTCATCGCCCATGGCGGCGGCGCCGTTGGCCATGACGAAGGCGGCCAGCACCTTGTCCATGTCGCCGCTGAACACGACGATGGTCTTCTTGGAGGTATCGGTCATAGGTCCTCTCTCAACTCACCGACCGCGCGCGGGCCAGCGCGTGGAAGAACAGGGCCACCGGGCGATAGATCACGTGGGCGAACTTGCCGAAAGGCAGCAGTACCAGCAGGTCGAGGGCCAGGGCCACGTGGGCGACGAAGAACCCGTAGCCGAAGGTCGCCCCACCCGGGACGTAGAGCGAGAGCTCGGTCACGAGGCCCGTGACTCCGACCAGCCACAAGACGGCGAGGAACAGCCAGTCGGCGACCTCCGAGGTGCGCACCGAGCGCTCCACGCGGCGCAGGCGGTTGAGGGCCAGCACGCTGACGCCGTAGAGGAAGGCGAGTCCCGCGAGCGTCCCGAGCAGACGCACCGGATACCACACCGGCTCGGCGGTCCCGGTCGCACGCAGCCCGACGAGGGCGAGGCCGTAGTCGGCCATGGTGGCCACGAGCAGGCCCGTGAACCCCCACATCGTCAGCCCGTGGACCAGCCAGCGCCGGCGCCACCAGGGAGCGCGCTCGGTCTCCTCCTCGGCGCAGTCGTCGCGGTAGCGGCGGAAGGCCAGGGACTCCGAGACGGCCGCCGACCAGGCGGCCGACCAGGCGAAGGCCCGTCCGGGCGAGGCGGTCAAGGTCTTCCAGGTCACGCCCTCGCGACGGGCGAGGCCCCGCACCATCGAGGCGACGCCCACGACCATGAGGACGGCGACCAGCACCATCGCCGCGACGCCGGTCCAGTGGACCATCGACTCGGGCACGAAGCGGAACAGCGCCTCGGGGTGCGCGGGCGCGGTGTGCGAGACGCCGAGCATCGCCCCGGCCAGAGCCAGGGCGACCACGGTCGTCAGGGCGATCGCGCGGCGGGGGCGCCGGTAGAGGGCGCCGGCCAGCCCCGTCGCGTCGTAGCCGGCGATGGCGTAGCGGCGCGCCGCGGCCATGTAGCCCGCAGGGTCGGCGCCTTGGGGGCAGCTCTCGGTGCACAGTCCGCAGTGGTAGCAGGTCCACAGCTCCTTGGACCCGAGCAGGTCGTCGCGCAGCCCGAGCAGCCCGTAGCGGATCAGGCGACGTGGGAAGGTGGCGTCGTCGTCGACCAGGGGGCACGTCGCCGTGCAGGTCCCGCAGCTGAAGCACGCGGCGAAGTCGCGCGCGCCAAAGGCCCGCAGGTCGGCCGCCAGGCCCGGCTGGAGCCGCACCGGAGCAGGCGTGGGGGGTCGGGATTCGACATCGACGCTCATGCGAGCACCTCCTCGTCGGTCACGGCCAGCTCGTAGTGGAAGTAGCCGTCCTCGTCGCTGTCGGGGACCTCGACGACCTGCCGGTAGCGCCGCATGCCCATCACCCACAGGAGGACCTCCTCGGGCGGGCGGCCCAGGCGCGCGGCCAGCTCGGGCACCGTGAGGGGCCTGCCGGCCAGCTCGCGCCGGATCGGCTCGTGCATCAGCGGCTCGTCCCGGATCACCTCGCGTCGGTCGCGCTCCCTCATGAGACCAGCACCTCCTCGCGCACCGGGCCGACCATGCCGTCGATCATGTGCTCGACCTGGGCCGTCGTGACCCCGAGCAAGTCGATCGCCTCGTTCGGGCAGTACGGGGCGCAGCCGCCGCAGCCCTTGCAGGCACTCGGGTCGATGTGGGCGACGGCGACGCCCTCGACCTCCACCGAGGAGATGGCGTCGTAGGGGCACACGCTCGCGCACGCGCCGCACCACGCGCACGCGTCCCCCACGACGGCGACCAGCGGGTTCAGCTCGGCCTGGCCCTTCAGGAGCATGGCGCCGCTCTGGGCGACCGCGGCCAGCGCGCTGGCCACGGACTCCGAGACGGTCTTCGGCCCCTGGCTGACGCCGGCGATCAGGACGCCGTCGACCACCGTCTCGACGGGGCGCAGCTTGGGGTGGATCTCGTTGTAGAAGCCGTCGGAGCCGAGCGGCAGCTTGAGCAGCTTGGTGAGGTCGTGGTTCTCCGCGGGCACCATGCCCGTGACCAGGACCACCAGGTCGACGGGGATCTCCAGCTCGTCGGAGCTGGTGAGGGTGTCGCGGGCCGTGACGACCAGCTGGTCGCCCCGGCGCTCGACCGCGGGCGGCTCGTCGTCGGCGTACTTCAGGTAGACCGAGCCGCGCTTGCGGGCCTCCTCGTAGAGCAGCTCGTAGACGCCGTAGGTGCGCACGTCGCGGTACAGGTGGTACTGCGCCACCCGTTCGTCGAGCGCGGCGACCTGGACGGCCACGTGGGCCGTCGCCGTGCAGCAGTACTTCGAGCAGTACTCGTTGCCCCCGGGCTGGCGGCTGCCCACGCAGTAGACGTAGGCGATCGAGCCGACCGGCCGGCCCCGGTACTCGAGTGGCCCCGACGACGCGTCGACCATCGCCGTGAACTCTGGCAGCGTGACCACACCCTCGATGCCGTAGCCGAACTCGCCGAGGGCCGGCTCGTAGGAGGCGAAGCCGGTCGCGATGACCAGGACCCCGACGGTCGCGGTGACCGGGTCGGTCCCGGCCGGCCCCTGCAGGCCGACCTCGTAGTTGCCGAACGTCCCCGACTTGGCGACGAGCTCGGTCTCCAGGCGCACCGTGATCGTCGGGCGGGCGGCGACCTCCGCGACCAGCTGGGCGATCAGCTCGCGGCCCGACTGGTTGCTCGGGAACATCGCCCCGAGCCCCCCCACAGTGCCGCCGAGGTGGTCGGTCCGCTCGATCAGGGTCACGCCGAGGCCGAGGTCGGCCAGGCCCACGGCCGCGCGCAGGCCGGCGACGCCACCGCCGACCACCAGGGCGCTCGGGACGGTCGCCACGGTCACCGGCTCGAGGGGCACCGACAGGCTGGCGTGGCCGATCCCGGCCCGTACCAGCCCAGCGGCCTTGGCGGTCGCGCCGGGCCGGTCGTCGCTGTGGACCCACGAGCACTGCTCGCGGATGTTGACCTGCGTGTACTGGAACTGGTTGAGCCCGGCGCGGCGCGCCACGGCGCGAAACGTCGGGACGTGCAGCTTGGGCGAGCACGAGGCCACGACGAGCCCGTCGAGCCCGTCGCGCTGGATGCGCTCGACCATGTCGTGCTGGGTCGCGTCCGAGCAGGCGAACAGGGTCGTCTCGGCGTGCACCACGTTGTCGTCGGCGGCCACGGCGTCGCGCACCGCGGCAACGTCGACGAAGTCCGAGATGTTGCCCCCGCAGTGACAGATGTAGACGCCAATCCGGCGGCGATCCGCGTCCGTGGTCGGCGTGGTCATCTCCTCGTTTTCCATCAGCGCACCTCCAGAGGCACCCGCCGGCGCGGGTGCGCGACTTCGAGGGTGGCCGCCGCCTGGGCGACGGCGGCACCCGCGTGCATGATCGAGTCGACGATGTCCTTGGCCCCCGACGAGGCGCCCGCGACGTACACGCCGGGGATGCTCGTGCGGCCGGGACTGTGGTCGCCCGCCGGCTCGGCGACGAACCGGAACTCGGTGGCCGCCAGGTCCTCGTCCGAGAAGAGGCGCAGCGCGTCGGGGTTGGGCCGCACGCCGACCGACAGCACCACCAGGTCGTACTCGGCCTCCACGACCTTCCCGCCGTTCTCGATGTCCTCGTAGAAGACGCGCAGGTCGCCGTTGTCCTTCTCCTCGATCTTGGCCACCCGCCCCTTGATGTAGGTCGCGCCCATGTCCTTGCCCTGGGAGAAGAACTCCTCGTAGCGCTTGCCCGCCGCCCGCATGTCCATGTAGTGGGTGGTGACGTCGGCCAGGGGCAGGGCCCCCATGATCAGCTGGTGCTGCTTGATCGAGTACATGCAGCAGATCTTCGAGCACAGGGGGTTGTCGACGGTCCGGTCGCGCGACCCCACGCAGCTCACGTAGGCCACGCGATCGGGCACCTTGCCGTCGCTCGGCCGCAGCACCGTGTTAAAGGGCCGCGTCGGCGCGAGGAGGCGGTCCATCTCGGTCGCCGTGATGACGTTGGGGAACGTGCCGTAGCCGTACTCGGGCTTCTGGTAGGCGTCGAAGAGCTCGTAGCCGGTGGCCACGACGACGGTGTCCACCTCGAGGTCGAGCATCTCGTCGTGCTGCTCGAGGTGGATGGCGTCGGCCGGGCACACCCGCGAGCAGGCGCCGCACTCCGAGCAGACGCCGCAGTCGAGGCAGCGGGCGACACCGCCCAGCGCCTCGTCCTCGGTGAGTGCCGGCTCGAGCTCGGCGAAGTCGCGGGGCGTCACGGAGAAGTCGATGCCCGAGGCGACCGGGTCGCGGCGCGAGTGGCTGCGCTGGCGCGCCAGGACCGCGGCGTGGTCGACCACCGCCAGGCGGTCGTCGAGCGCGTAGAACCCGTCGAGGGGCTCGCCGCGCAGCCAGCGGTCCAGCATGTGCGCCGCCCGCCGGCCCTGGCCGACGGCCCGGGTGATGTCCGAGGGACCGGTCACGGCGTCGCCGGCGACGAACACGCCGGGGATCGCGGTGGCCAAGGTCTGGGGATCGGCGACCAGCGCACCGGACCCGTCGTGGGACAAGGCGGCGAAGGCGTCGCCGTCGGGGCGCAGCCCGATGGCCGAGATCACCAGGTCGCACTCCACGACGCGCTCGGCGCCCGCGACCGGCTCGGGACGGCGGCGACCCGACGCGTCGGGGGGTCCGAGGCGCATCTCCTGGCAGCGCACCGCGCGCACCTGGCCGGCCGCGTCGGCAACCACTTCGGCCGGTGCGAGCAGGAAGGCGAACGAGACGCCTTCCTGCTCAGCGTCCTCGGCCTCGACGTGGTTTGCGGGCATCTCCCCGCGGCTGCGGCGATAGACCACGGTCACGGCCGCGCCCAAACGACGGGCGGTCCGTGCCGCATCCATGGCCACGTTGCCGCCCCCGACCACGACGACCTTGCGACCCGACAGGTCGCGACTCTCCCCGTCGCGCACCGCGCGCAGGAATGCCAGCCCGCTGGTGACGCCAGCGTGCTCCCCGCCCGGGATGCGCAGCGCCTGGGCGAGCGGCGTCCCGGTCGCCACGACCACCGCGTCGTAGCCCGCGTCGCGCAGGGCGCCGACGTCGGCGACCGGGTGGTTGACGACGATCTCGACGCCGAGCGCGGTGACGTTGGCGATGTCCTGTTCGACGGCGGAGCGCGGGAGCCGGTACTCGGGCAGTGCGTAGCGCAGGAACCCGCCCGGCTCGGGGGCGGCCTCGAAGATCGTGACCGCGTGGCCACGCCGCGCCAGCTGCCAGGCGGCGGTCAGTCCCGCGGGGCCCGAGCCGACGATGGCGACCTGCTGGCCGGTCGGCGCCGCGGGCTCGACGCCCGGGCCGTCATGGGTGGCGTAGTGCCAGTCGGCGACGAAGCGCTTCAGGCGCCGGATCGGCAGGGTGCCCTCGAGGTCCCCGCGGGTGCAGGACTCCTCGCAGGGGGCGTAGCAGGCGCGCCCGAGGGTGGCCACGAGCGGCGTCGCCTCCAGGATCAGCTGGAAGGCCTCCTCGTAGCGGCCGTCGCGGATGAGCGCCACGTAGCCGTGTGCCTTGATGCCCGCCGGGCACGCGTCGGTGCACGGCGAGGTCCCGGCCCGCTCGAGCACGGCCTTCTTCGGCACGGCCTGGGGGAAGGCGATGAACGCCGCCCGGCGCGCGGCCAGGTCGTAGTTGAACTGGTCGGGCACCGCGACCGTGCAGGCCACCTCGCAGTCCTGGCAGCCCGTGCAGGCCGACCAGTCGACGAACTTGGCGCGCTGGCGCACCGTGGCCGCGAACGAGCCGTCGGGCTGGCGGTGGATGCCCTCGACCTCGCTGGTCGTGAGGGTCGTGATGTTGGGGTGGTTGACGGTCGAGGACATCTTGGGCCCCGAGATGCAGCTCGCGCAGTCGAGAGTGGGAAAGACCTTCGACAGCAGGATCATGCGCCCGCCCACGCTCGGCTGGCGCTCGACCAGTGCCACCGAGTAGCCCATGTCGGCCAACTTCAGGGACGACTCCATCCCCGCGATGCCGCCGCCGACCACCAGTGCGTCGAACTTCATGCCGCCACCTCCACGGGCAGAGCGGCCAGGAGGGCCGCGAACTCGTCCATGTGCTTGACGAAGGCCTCGGAGCACACCGAGCACAGCGCCGCCATGCGGACGCGCTCCAGGGCGATGCCCAGCTCCCGCAGGCGCTCTTGGGCCTGGGCGGCGATGCGCGACGAGCGGGCGTTGCAGTCGGGCAGGTAGGCGCACTCGTCGCCGTCGATGGCCAGGAAGACCCCGTCGAATCCGTGCTCCAGGGCGTAGACGATCCAGCGGGGCTGGACGCTCGACGAGCACGGGACCGTGATCGTCGAGATCGTCGACGCGTAGTGGCGGTGCTGGCTACCCGCCAGGTCGATGCCGGGGTCCGAGATGTTCGCCGTCGAGAACACGAGGATCCGCGGCGATGCGGCACCGGCCCCGTGGCCGGCGCCCATTACTTCACCTTGCGCAGGTACAGGCGGATGTATCCGGCGTCGTCGAAGTCGCCGAGGTACTCGTTGCCGACCTTGAGCGTCCAGGCGGGCAGGTCCTTCTTGGTGCCCGAGTCGGTCGCCAGGACCTCCATGACTCCGCCCACCGGGACTTGGCCGATGTTCTTCTTGGCCGCCAGGATCGGGCCGGGGCAGGACGTCCCGCGGGCGTCGACGGTGACGTCGACGTGCAGGTCCTTCAGGTCTTCTACCGCGACAGTCACGGTGGTGCCTCCTTCGTTGCCCCTTCGCCTCTCACGGTACGGAGGGCGCCCCGGGCGAAGGAGGCAGGACCTAGGGACCAAAGTCATAGATTGTGACTATTTTCACAAAGATACGCATGGGTATTTGCTATCCATATGGCCAGCCAAGGATACCCGTATGGGTACCGCGCACTACCCTCGGCCGCACATGGGCGAACTCCTGGTACGCGACGCGCTGGCCATCAGCGACGCCTGGCGCGGGGCCCTCGACCTGGACGCGCGGATGGCCGGGGCCCTGGGGGACCTCGCCCCCGGACCCGTCGACGTGGTGGCCCTCGGCAAGGCGGCCCGGGCGATGACCCGGGCGGCAACGACGCTCCTCGGCGACCGGGTACGCCGGCGCCTGGTGGTGAGCACGCCCGATCCTGGCGACCCGGACCCGACGGTGCTCGTCGGCGACCACCCGGTGCCGGGACCGGCGAGCCTCGCCGCCGGGCGAGCCGTGATCGACTTCCTCGACGCGGGCGCGCCCGCAGGCACGACGGTGTGGCTGGTGTCGGGCGGTGCCTCCAGCCTGGCGGCGCTCCCCGAGCCCCCACTGACCTTGGAGGACCTGGGGTCGCTGTGGGTCGCGGGCCTCGCCGCAGGCGTCGACATCACGACCCTCAATCGCCTACGCGCGGCCACGTCGGCCCTGGCGGGCGGTGTCGCGCTAGCCCACGTGCGCACGCCCGCGTCGCGCGCCCTCGTCATGGTCGACACCCCGACGGCCAGTGCCCGCTGGGTCGCCTCCGGGCTCACGTACCCGTACCGACCCCGCGCGGCGGACGTGGAGGCGCTCGTGGCGACGTTCGCGCTGACCAGGGGGCTCGCCGCGCGCGTGCGCGCGGCCGCGGCGACGCGCCGGGCGCGCTGGCGCCAGGCGCGCACCGTCCACCGCAACGTCGTGATCGCCACCCCCCGGGACCTGCGCGCCCCGACCGCGGCGGCCGCGCGCGCCCGCGGCTACGCGACGACCGTGGTCCCG
>JAJYBR010000007.1 GCA_021778895.1 Actinomycetes bacterium | reverse complement strand
GCCATGCTGGTCCACACCCTGTGGTCCCAGGTGCCCACGGGCCAGCGCGCCTGCAGCGGCGTGGGCAGCGCCCGCCACTGCCACGGGACGCTCAACTGGCGCTTCAGCTGGAACGTGGTGTTCCACTACTTCACCTCGAGCGAGATCCTCCACGGCCTGGTGCTGACGATCGAGCTGACGGTGCTCTCGATGGCGATCGGGATCATCCTCGGGGTGGTGATCGCCATCATGCGCCTGTCGCCCAACCGGCTGCTGTCGGCCCCCGCGTGGAGCTACACCTGGTTCTTCCGGGGGACCCCGGTCTACGTCCAGCTGCTCTTCTGGTTCAACATCGCGGCCATCTACCCGTCCTTGACCCTGGGGATCCCCTTCACCTCGATCACCTTCCTGCACATCAACGCGGTCGCCCTGTTCACCCCCTTCACGGCCGGCCTGGTGGGCCTGGGCCTCAACGAGGGCGCCTACATGTCCGAGATCGCCCGCTCCGGGCTGATCGCGGTCGACGAGGGACAGTACGAGGCGGCCAGCTCGCTCGGCATGACCCGGGGCCAGACCCTGCGCCTCGTCGTGCTGCCCCAGGCCATGCGGGTCATCATCCCGCCCACGGGCAACGAGGTCATCTCCATGTTGAAGACCACCTCGCTGCTCTCGGCCATCTCGGTCGTCGAGCTGCTCGGGGCGGCCCAGAACATCTACGCGGCCAACTACGAGGTCATGCCCCTCCTCATCACGGCCTCGCTGTGGTACCTGGCGGTCACCACGGTCCTGTCGATCGGCCAGTTCTACCTGGAGCGCCACTTCGCGCGCGGGGCCCAGCGCACCGCGCCCCCCACCCCGATCGCCCGCCTGCGCGCCGACCTGGTCGGCATCGCGGCCAAGGTGCGCACCCCCCGCCCGCCGCGCTCTCCCCGGGTGGCCCCGTGAGCACCCCGGTGCCCCCCATGGTCGAGGCCCGCGGGGTCCGCAAGTCCTTCGGGGCCCTCGAGGTGCTCTCGGGTGTGGACCTGGTCGTCGCCAAGGGCGAGGTGACCTGCCTGATCGGCCCCTCGGGCTCGGGCAAGAGCACCCTGCTGCGCTGCATCAACCACTTAGAGAAGCACGACGCCGGCGAGCTGCTGGTCGAGGGCCAGCTGGTGGGCTACGAGCTGCGCGACAACAAGCTCTACGAGCGCAACGACAAGCAGATCTGCGCCGAGCGGGCCCGCATCGGCATGGTCTTCCAGCGCTTCAACCTCTTCGCCCACCTCTCGGCCATAGAGAACGTCACCATCGGCCAGGTCAAGGTCAAGGGGGTCGACGCCGCCACGGCGGCCGCCCGGGCCCGCCAGCTGCTCGAGCGGGTGGGCCTGGCCGGCAAGGAGCGGGCCTACCCCTCCCAGCTCTCGGGGGGCCAGCAGCAGCGCGTGGCCATCGCCCGGGCTCTGGCCATGGACCCCAAGCTGATGCTCTTCGACGAGCCGACCTCGGCCCTGGACCCCGAGCTGGTCGGTGAGGTCCTCGACGTCATGCGCGACCTCGCCACGACCGGCATGACCATGATCGTGGTCACCCACGAGATGGGCTTCGCCCGCGAGGTCGCCGACTCGGTCTACTTCCTCGACGCCGGGGTCATCGAGGAGTCCGGCGACCCCCGCCAGGTCCTGACCAACCCGCGCTCCGAGCGCCTGCGCAGCTTCTTGTCCAAGGTCCTGGTGTGACCTGGGACATCCATCCCTCGAATGTCGGAACCGGCCTGCCGCTCGAGGGCTTGCGCGTGCTCGACTTCTCCCGGGTGCTGGCAGGTCCGCTGTGCGCCATGATCGCCGGGGACCTGGGTGCTGACGTCATCAAGGTCGAGGGCCCCGGCGGCGACCCGGTGCGGGCTCTCGCGCCCCCGGTCCTGGGCGAGGACGCGACCTACTACCTGGCGGTCAACCGGCACCGACGGGCGATCGTCGCCGACCTGCGCGATCCCGACGACTTCGCCGCCATCGCCGAGCTCGTGCGCCAGGCCGACGCCGTCGTCGAGAACTACCTGCCCAACCAGGTGGCCGCCTTGCGCATCGAGGACCTTCGCGCGGCCAACCCGGACGCGATCTGGGTGAGTGTCACCCCGGCCACTAGCGGGGGGCCCGTGGCCGCGCAGCCGTCGTTCGACCTGCTGGCCCAAGCCCGGTCGGGACTGATGGGGATCACCGGGGAGCGCGACGGCGAACCCACCAAGGTGGGCTCGCCCGTGGCCGACGTGATCACGGGTCTCTACGCGACGATCGCACTCCTCACCGGTCTCTACGCGCGCTCGACGGGCCATCGCGCGCGAAACTTCGAGGCGCCGCTGCTGGAGTCGGCGATGAGCGCCTTGGTCAACCAGGCGCAGGGATACCTCTCCACGGGTGTCAACCCGCACCGCATGGGCAACGACCATCCCAGCATCGCGCCCTACGGTCCGGTGCGCACCGCCGACGGCTACCTCCTCTTGGCCGTGGGGACCGACGCCCAGTACGCGCGACTGGCCGCCATGGTCGGTGACCCGGAGCTGTTGCGGCCCGAGTGGGCGACCAACGTCTCGCGCGTCGCCGACCTGCATCACCTGCGGGCCGCGCTGGATCACGCCTTCTCCCGCGAGGACACCGAGACGTGGCTGGAGCGCCTCGCGCAGGCGGCGATCCCGCACGGACCCATCTACGACGTCGCGGGCGCGTTCGCCCAGCCGCAGATCGCTGGCGGTGACTTTGTCAGCGAGATGGATACGCCGAGTGGGACGACGCGCGCGATGCGGCTGCCCCTCATCGTCGACGGGAGACGTCCGGCGATCCGGCGCGGCCCGCGCTCCTTCGGTGCCGACACCAGCGAGGTTCTGGGACGCGACTAGGGACCGAGCGGCGGCCCGTCGAAGGAGTCGCGCGTGGCGAAGTTGTCGACTTCGCGCCGCCGCAACCGCGTGAGCTCGTGCTGAGGATGCCCGAGGGCGACGACCGCCGCGATCGCGAAACCGTCGGGAATGTGCAAGATGGCGCGCAGTGCCGGCTCGCGAGCGACGGCCACGGTGGTCATGACCCCGGCGAGACCCTCTTCGCGCGCGGCGAGGAGGATGCTCCACACGAACGGGTAGACCGACGCGCCACCGATGAAGTGATAGCGGTCCAGATCCTGGTCGGTCGCGGCCATGGAGCCCAGGCGCGCGCACACGACGAGGAGCGCGGGGACCGCGTCCAGGCGGACGGGGAAGTCGTCGGGTCCGATGCTGGCGCGCGCCTCGGCGTGGTGCGCGACCACCGCGGCGCGCTCCTCGCTCGTCAGGAGCGGGGAGAACGGGGTGACGCCGGCCCGCAGGTGCGCGAGATACTCGACCCAGGCATCGAGATAGGCGTCACGGATCGCCCGCCGCCGCTCGGGGTCCCGGACATCGATCACCCGCCATCCCTGCCGATTGCCGCCCGACGGGGCGAAGCGCGCCGTGTCGAGGACGCGGCGGATCGCCGACTCCTCGACGGGCCGGGGTTGGAAGTCTCGCACAGCGGACGTGCTGCGCAGGGCGTGGCGCAGGTCCACGGCGCTACGCGTCCCGACGCTCGATGAGCACCGTCGCGACGACCAGGATGGCGGCGACGTAGATAGCCAAGACGGTCGTGGCGGGCCACGCGCTGAACATGTTGGAGGAGGGTGTGACCGACATCATGGAGCGGCCCAGTGCGGATGGCTCGAATCGCGCGACCGTGTTCTGCCAGCTCGACGGCAGGATGATCACGATGATCGGCACGATCAGGAGCAGTGACGTGTAGACGCTGATGGCGGCCGACTGGTGGCGGATGATCAGGCCGAGCCCGAGGCCGAGCAGCGCCAAGAGGGCGAGGTACGCGCCGCCGAGGATCACCGAGCGCGCCACGCCCGGACCCCCCAGGGTGGCCGTTGGCACGACGCCGGCGTAGATGCGCTGGCCGATGAGGAACGCCGCGAGGACCACGACCTCCGACACGATGAGCGTCGTGACGCCGAGCACGAGAACCTTGGCCGTGACGACGCGCCACCGCTGCGGGATCGCGGCCAGCGTGGCGCGAATGCTGCCCGACGCGTATTCGCTCGTGATGAAGAGGATGCCGATGACGCCGACGGCGAACTGCGCGAACAGGGTGCCGGCCAGACTCGTCGACACCGGATCGAAGGCGAACCGTGCGATGGGGTCCATGGTGTGCCAGTGGCTCCGGATGGCGAAGGTGATCAGGATTCCCAGCCCGATGGTGAGGAGCACCGTCACCGCGTAGCCGATGGGCGTGGAGCGCACCGTGCGGAACTTCACCCACTCGAAGCGCACGGCTGCCCGCACGGTGGGCTCAGACATCGGCGGCCCCGGGCGAACTCGTGTAGTCGGTGGCGCTCGCCGTCAACTCCATGAAGACATCTTCGAGCGAGGCGCGCACCGGTGTCAGCTCGGACAGGGCGATGGACTCGCGCAGGGCCAGCTGGCCCACGGTCGCGGCGTCCAGCACCGCCACCTGGAGCGAGCCTCCGGGTCCGGGACTCGTGGTGCCGCCAGCGGCGGAGATGGCATCGGCCAGCCGGGCGTTGTCCTGTGAGCGCACGAGCACGTCCTGCGCTGCGGCCGAGGTGAGATCGTCGACCGTCCCGCGGGTGATGAAGCTTCCGCGCCCGATCACGATGACCTGGTCGGCGGTCAAGGCCATCTCGCTCATGAGGTGGGAGCTGACGAGGATCGTTCGGCCCTCGGCGGCGAGGGTGCGGAACACCTCACGGATCCAGCGAATGCCTTCCGGGTCGAGCCCGTTGATCGGCTCGTCGAACAGCAGGACTCCTGGGTCGCCGAGCAGGGCCACGGCGATTCCCAGCCGCTGGGACATCCCGAGCGAGAACTCGCCGACTCGACGATTGGCGACTGCGGTCAGGCCCACGAACTCCAGGACGTCATCGCAGCGCGAGCGCGAGATGCCGTTCGAGGCGGCCATCGCACGCAGGTGGTTGCGGGCCGTTCGTCCCGGGTGCACCGACTTGGCGTCCAGCAGAGCACCGACCTCGTGGAGCGGGGAGGACAGCTCGCGGTAGGTTTTGCCGTTGATCGTGGCGCGTCCCTGCTGGGGCGCGTCGAGCCCCATGATCACCCGCATCGTGGTGGACTTGCCCGATCCGTTGGGCCCCAAGAAGCCGGTGATCACCCCGGCGGGGACCTCGAAGGACAGGTCGCGCAGCGCAACCGTGTGACCATAACGCTTGGTCACGTGGTCGACGACAATCACACTCCAGAACCTAGTGGGCGCGGCGTCGGGCCCGGTCTGCGGGGGCCGCTCGCCCTTGGACTCCTCGACACGCCGCGCACAGGCCGGCGATGGCGACGTGGTGCCGATCGAGAGCGAAGCCGAAGCGCTTGAGGAGCTCGCCCTCCATGCGGTCGAACAGCTCGGCGGGAACTTCGGAACTCGTGCCGCACCGGGTGCACACGACGTGGCCGTGCGGGGCGCCCGTGAGGTGGTACACGGTGGCACCGTGGCCGAGGTGCGCGTGCACGACGATGCCGAGATCCTCGAACTCGTCGAGGACGCGGTAGACCGTCGACGGTGAGATCTCCGGCCGGGTCGACTGCACGCGCTGGGTGATCTCTTCGGCCGACAGGTCGGTGCCGGTGGCCGCCAGGACGTCGGCGATTCCTCGCTTGGCGGCAGTCATCCGTCCACCGGCACGGCGCACGCTGGCGGCAATGTCGTCGCGGGACCACGTGCCGTCCACGGGCCGAGCCTAGGGCGATCGGCGGTCCATGGTCGACCCGTAGGATTCCGGCGTGCGGCAGCGACAGGAGATGGTGACGGCCAGCGAGGCGCTGCCGGGACGCGCCACACCCATCACCGTCAATCGAGCGCACCTGGTCTACGGACGCGCCTTCACCGTCGAGGTGGACGATCGGCTGCAGCAGGCCCATGTGGCGCTCGGGTGCTTCTGGGGCGCCGAGCGGTCCTTCTACCGGCTGGCGGGCGTGGAGATGACGGCCGTCGGCTACCAGGGCGGCTTCACGCCGAATCCCACCTACGAGGAGGTCTGCACCGGCCGGACGGGCCACGCCGAGACGGTGATGGTTGCCTTCGACCCGGCACGGCTGTCCTACGACCAGGTGCTGGCGCACTTCTTCGAGAGTCACGACCCCACCCAGGGCAATCGCCAAGGTGCCGACGTCGGCACGCAGTATCGCAGCGCGATCTTCGTGAGCGGTGACGAGCAGGCCGCCGTGGCGACGCGAGTGCGCGACACCTACGACCAGATCCTGCGAGCCGCGGGATTCGGTCCCGTCACCACGGAGATCACTCCGGCCGGTCCCTTCTACTTGGCCGAGGAGTACCACCAGCAGTACCTCGTGGCCAACCCCCAGGGCTACTGCGGGCTGGGCGGCACCGGAGTCGCCTGCCCGATCGGGGTGCTCGGGACCTAGGTCCGCGAGAGGTCCGGGCGCCCGACGCGGGGTGGCCAGCGCCAGAGAAGGTAGGCGGCGGCCGCACCGACCACGGAGGCCGCCAAGAGACCGGCGGTGAAGGCGTCGGTGACGCGCACGTCGGCGGGGAACAAGGCGTCGGCAAAGAGCACCGGGATCGTGATGCCCATCGAGCACACCAGCCCCGTTCCCCACAAGACGCGACCGCGCACACCGGCGGGCGCGTCGCAGCCGAGCCGCTTGGCCAGCGCCACGCCGCCGACGATGCCGAGGGCTTTTCCGGCGATGCGGGCCGCGACGACGCCGATGAGGATCCCCGGGACCGGTCCCCGCCACGACAGCCGGGAGAAATCGAGCCCGCAGCTCACCAGAGCGAAGGCGGGGAGGATCAGGCGGGTCGACCACCACGAGGCCACGGGCTCCAGGCGCTCGGAGGAGGACTGGTCGCTCGGCACCAGTAGGCCGGTGAGGACACCCGCCAGGGCCGGCTCGATCCCGGTCCACGCGAACAGTGCCCACAGCAGAGCGAGGAAGGTCCAGCGCAGCGATGTGCCGGGCCATCGGCGCGACGAAGCGTAGAGGGCGATGCCGGCCGCGACGATCAGGACGAGGCCCCACGGTCGCAGAGATCGTCCTGCGACCACGCCCAGGACGACGACGCTGACGAGGTCGTCGGTGACGGCCAGGGCCAATAGGAAGAGGCGGGTCGTCAGGGGGAGGCGGTGCCCGACGGCCGCGACGACGCCGAGGACCAGCGCGACGTCGGTGGCCATGGGGACACCCCACCCGTGCACCAGATCGGGCGTGGAGGTTGCCAACCCGATCCCTACCTGGACGATCGCTGTGGCGGCCATGCCGCCGAGGGCCGCGGCGATCGGGCTCATCGCGTGGCGCCAGCGGGCGAGGATGCCGTGGCGACGCTCACGGGCGAGTTCCAGCCCGACGCCGAAGAAGAAGATCGCCAAGAGCGGTGACGCCACGAGTTCGCGCACACTGCGCACGTGGAGCTGGGCTAGGACGGGAAGGCTCGTCCGGCCATCGATGACGGCGGCATAGGAGGCGTGAGCCGCCCCCGACCACACGAGTGCTCCCACCGCGCCCAAGCCGATCCCCGCGGCGATCGCGGCCTCGCCGGCGATCCAGGGACTCCGACGCCGTGCCGTCACGGGACGAGCCACCAGTCGTGTTGGCCGCGACGTCGCTCCCACGAGGCCACCAGCGACGTCAGGTGGTGGACGATGACCTCCAGGCAGCGGTCGAAGTCGAGGTCGGTTCCGTAGTACGGGTCGGCCAGGTCGAGTGCGTGCGGCGAGCCGTCAAGGGTGCGCAGGAGGACGACGCGGTCCGGGCGGCCCGAGGTGCGGTGTCGCACCTCGTCACGGTGCTCGCGGGTCATGACGATGACCAGATCCTGCTCGTCCAGGTAGCCCGGACTCGCGAAGGCGGCTGGCGTGCCCGGACCGCTGAACCCGGCGCGATCCAGCGCCCGACGGGCCCGAGCGTCCATCGGGGAGCCGACGTGCCAAAACGTGGTGCCCGCGCTGGAGACGACGACCTGGTCAGCCAGTGCGGGATCTTGGGACACGAGGTGGCTGAGAACCACCTCAACCATGGGTGAGCGGCAGATGTTTCCGGTGCAGATTGTCGCGACCCGAACCATCATGCGCTCGCTGGGGATGCGGGCATCTGGAGGCTCCATGATGTGCGACTTCGGCGGGCCGGACGGTACCATGACAACGAGTGCGCGGAAGGAGGTGTGATGCCGCTGTCGGAGCACGAGCAGAGAATTCTGGCCCAACTTGAAGAGTCGCTGAGTCGGCAGGATCCCCGCTTCGCGCGCAACGTTGCCGAGACCAATGTGTACTCGCACGGCGGCCGGCGCGTGCGCTGGGGGGCGATGGGCTTCGTGGCAGGCCTTCTCATCCTCGTCATCTTCTTCTCACGATCCACGCTGCTGGGTCTGGCCGGCGTCGCCCTGATGTTCGTGTCGGCCATCGTCATCGAGCGCAACGCCCGACTCCTCGGGAAGGCATCGTGGCACGACATTACGCGCTCGCCTCAAGGAGACTCCGAGACGGCGCACGGCCAGCCGCGCCTGCGGCGCATCCGCGACTGGGTCTCACACATCCGACGTCGCACGGAGTGAGCGGGCAACCAACTGCCGATGGGGGAGTGCGCGTGCCGGCTCCGGATGCGGGAGGCGACGCTGGGCAGTCCGGGATGGACCGAGGTCACCGTCACCCGTTGGCGCCGCGATGAAGGCGACACCTCCCGACGGCGTGGCACGACCGAACGGAGACTCACCGTGGACGGCCGTTCCCGGGCTGGCGTCCTATCTCTGGCGCCGTCCCCAGTTCGTGCCCTCCGTGCTCCGCGCTGCCTGGCGACTGCGACAGCCCGGCTGGTGGCGGCATCGGCCCTGGCTACCCGTGCCCGATCCGGCGTACTGGGCATTCCGGGTCCACACCGCAGCGGGGCGAGACGGCCGCGTACTGAGCCCGCAAGAGGTAGTCGCGGCCGCACGATGGTCCAATCACCAGCGCGCGAGCCGGTAGGTTCTACGTATGGGCCGGGTGCTCCTGCTCAACGCCACGTACGAGCCGTTGCAACTGGTGTCGGAGCGTCGGGCGGTCGTCTTGATGTTGGGGGGGCGAGCCGAGACCGTCGCCACCGAGGATGAGCCGACCGTGTACCACGCGGCGACCCTCTCGGTGACGGTGCCCTCGATCATCCGGCTCAACGACTACGTGCGCCTTCCTGCTGCGGCCCGGATCCCCCCGCTCACGCGGCGTGCCCTCCTCGTGCGCGACGGTTTCCGGTGCGCGTACTGCCTGGGCCACGCTGACACGGTGGACCACGTCGTGCCCAAGAGCCGGGGAGGGCGCCACGAGTGGCTCAACGTGGTCGCAGCTTGCCGCCGGCACAACACCCTCAAGGGAGACCGTCTGCTCGACGAGATCGGCTGGCAGTTGCACTTCGAGCCGCGGGTGCCCGATGGACTGTGGTGGCGCTGGCGCTCGGTGCCGGACCCCGAGCCGTCGTGGGCTCCCTTCTTGCCGCAAGCTTCGTGAGCGGCTCCGTTCCTGCGCTCTTGAACTACGAGGCGCTGCGCGCCCGACGATCCGGCGCGCTGATCGTCCACCGGATGCACATGACCTACGTGGTGCTCGGGAGCCGTCAGGACGTCGAGCTGTTGAGTTCGGCGGCCCGCGGCCGCCTGGAGCTGCGACGGCGGCGGGGCGGCGGTGGCATCGTGGTGCTGGACCCCGGAGGGCTGTGGGTCGACTGGTGGATCCCCTCCACGGATCCTCGGTGGACTCCCGACATTCGCGAGGCTGCGCTAGGCGCCGGAGAGTGGTGGCGGGCCGTGCTGGCCAACCGGGTGGCCGGAGCCGTGTCGGTGCACGCGGGCCCAGTCACGGGGGCCGTCGAGCATCGCGTCGTGTGCTTCGCCGGGCGCGGCCCCGGTGAGGTCTTCGTCGAGGACCGCAAGGCCGTGGGGCTGATGCAGTGGCGCGTCCGCGAAGGGGCGTTGATCTCGACCCAGATCCCCTCCCAGCCGGCGGCCCGCGTGCTCGACTGGCTCGCGGCACCGCCTCCCGGTCTCGGCGCCCAGATGCGCCACCACACCGTTGGATCGCTCGGTCTCGACGATCCTGAGGCGGTGGTCGCGGCACTGGTCGACCAGGGCGGTCCCTGGGTCGTTGACGTCGTCGACCACCCCGCGATCTAGCCCGGATCACCTCACGCATCCTCGTGTCCCCCCGAGGTCCCCGCGCACGCCCTGACGGACCCGGCGACCTCGTGCTAACCGGTGGCAGAGCCCCGTTTTCTTGGGATATTTTGGGCGCCGGAGTGGTGACTTGTGGTGTACAGTGGCGCAGAGTGGTGGGAAATGGATGACGAAGGAGGTGGTGGGTGCTGGGTTTCGTCGGACGCTTCCAGCACGCACTTGATGTCAAGGGTCGTCTGATCCTGCCGGTCCGCTTCCGGCCCGCGTTCGAGCGCGGCGGGCACGTCAGCCCGCACCTGGACGGATGCGCCGCCCTGTGGACGCCGAGCGAGTTCACGCGCCAGGCCGACGAGCGCCTCGACCAAAGTCGTCACGGGGGCGGCGACGGACGTCAGCAAGCCCGGTACTGGGCGGCCCATTCGGCCGACGTGGAGATCGATCGGCAAGGTCGTCTCGCGCTCCCCACCTCGATTCGGGACTACGCCGAGCTCGAGGGTGAGATCTTGGTCATCGGGGCCATCGACCACGTCGAACTGTGGTCGCCCGCCCGGTACGCGGCGATCGTCGAACCGGCCGAGGCAGCATTCCGGGAGCCCGGATGATGGCGGCGGAGCCGACGCGCCGACGCGCCCCACGACCGGGGCGGCGGGTCCACGGAGCCAGCGCGCCGCACGGGGGTGCTGGCGGCTACCACGTACCCGTCCTGGTCGACGAGGTGGCGGACCTGATCGCCGACGAGCCCGAGGTCGTCGTGGACGCCACTCTCGGCGGTGGCGGGCACGCGTCCTCGGTGCTGACGTCCCACCCACGCATCCGCGTCCTCGGCATCGACCGCGACCCCGAGGCCCGCGTGGTGGCCGGCGAGCGCCTCGCGCCCTTCGGCGATCGCGCCCGCGTGGTGGCGGGACGCTTCGGCGAGCTCAGCGCCATTCTGGAGCGGGAGTCCGCCTTCCTGGCCGGCTCGGCCGTCGGCGCCGTTCTGTTCGACCTGGGAGTCTCCTCGCACCAGCTCGACGCTCCTGATCGCGGGTTCTCCCTTCGCGCCGATGCGCCACTCGACATGCGCATGGACGCCACGCAGGGTGCGACGGCGGCGGAGTTCCTCGAGAGCGTCGATGAGGACACGCTGGTCCTCCTTCTACGGGAGAACGGCGAGACCCGGTTCGCCCGGGTGCTGGCCCGCGCGATCATGCGTTCTCGACCGCAGACGACCAGTGAGCTCGTCGCAGTCGTGGACCGCGCGGTTCCTCCCGGCGCTCGGCGTCGGGGCCCCAGTGCCGTTCGCGTCTTCCAGGCGCTCCGCCGCGCGGTCAACGAAGAGGGTGCCGAGCTCGTCGATGGGCTCCGTCAGGCACTCGCGGCGCTGCGCATTGACGGTGCCCTGATCGTCATCTCCTATCACTCGGGAGAAGACCGCGTCGTAAAGGACTTCATCCGTGAGGGCGTGACCGGGGGATGCACCTGTCCTCCGGGGTTGCCGTGCGTTTGCGGCGCCGTCCCGACACTCCGAGTTCGCAGCCTGCGCGCCATCCAGGCGGGGCCGGCGGAGGTAGCCGCCAACCCGCGCGCGCGGTCCGCACGCCTACGCGTTGGGTGGAAGGTCGCGGCGTGAGCGTCGTCACCTTCCCCCGGCGCGTCGATCGCCTGGTGCGCGACGACGTCGCCCGTCCCCAGACCCGACCCGCACCGACCCGCGTGCGGGTGCATCGTCGGGCGGTCTCGCCCGCCCGCCGTTCGGCGATCGTCGTGCTGGCGGCGTTGGCGGTATCCGTCGCGGGCAGCATGCTGGCCGCCAATCGGCAGGTCCAGCTCCAGCGGCTCCAGAACGAGCTGACGACGGCCCAGTCGAGTTACGCGCAGTCGGTGAGCTCGGTGTCGAGTCTTTCGACGCCGGGTGTCGTGGCCACGGAGGCCCGGGGGCTGCACCTCGTGGATCCCACGACCATCACGCAGGTTCCGGCCGTGTCGCTCGCCACGCCCCTGGCGCTGCCGCGGTTCACCAGCCCGATCTCCGTGACGTCGAGGACCGCTCGGTGAGCCCCACGGCCACGCGGCGTGACCGGCCCGTGGTACGCCGGACCAGGGTCTCCACGAGCAAGCGTCTCCAAGCGATCCGGCTGGTCCTCGCGCTGGCCCTCGGACTGCTCGCCCTGCGACTCGCGCAGATCCAGGTCCTTGAGCACCAGCGCTACGCGGCACTCTCGGTGAGCCAAGTCCGCCAGACGATCGTCACGCCCGCTCTTCGTGGGGGGATCTATGACCGCTATGGGCAGACCCTGGCGGTCTCGCGCCCGACGTCTGTTGTCATTGCCGACGACTTCCAGATCTCTCACCCCCAAGCCGAGTCCCAGGCCCTGAGTCCTCTGGTGCACGTGCGCGTCGCCACGCTCGACCGCCTGCTCAGCCGCCACAGCGGCTACGTCGTCGTGACGCGGACGCTCGACGTCCTCACCGGTCGGCGGATCACCGCGATGAACTTCCCGGGGATCGTCGTGCAGCGCTCGTCGGTGCGCTCGTATCCCAACGGCACGTTGGCGACATCACTGCTCGGGGGGATCAACGCTGCGGGCCAGGGATCTGCCGGACTCGAGTACCAGTACCAGCGCCTGCTTGCCGGCCAAGACGGGCTCTCGCGGGCGTACGTGGCCGCTTCGGGCGTGAACCTGCCCAGCACTTATACCCGAGTTCTCAAGCGGGCGGTCGCGGGCACCGGCCTCGAGCTGACCATCGACTCGGCCCTCCAGTTTGTGTCGGAGCGTGCGCTGGCCGATGCCCTCCACAACACTGACGCGATCGCGGGGACCGCGATCGTGATGGACGTCAAGACCGGTCAAATCCTGGCCAATGCCTCGCTCGTCAACACCAAGTCGCGACCCGGCATCCTCGGTCCGGTTCCCAGTTGGGGTGCCAACGTCGGCGTTCCGGGAATCGACCAGAGCGTCAACGACCTGGCCTTCAGCTTCGCCTACGAGCCCGGCTCGGTGTTCAAGGCGGTCACCTTCTCCGCGGCCCTGCAGGCCGGCATCATCACGCCCTCGACCCACTTCACCATCCCCAACACGATCGTCGTGGGCGGCCGCGTGTTCCACGATGCCGAGACCCACCCCACCGAGCGGTTGAGCGCGACGCAGATCCTCGCGTACTCGTCCAACATCGGCACCTACGAGATCACCAACCGCTTGGGGGAGTCCGGCCTGCTGGCCCAGGTCGAGCGTCTCGGCTTCGGGCAGATGACCGACCTCAAGTTTCCCGGCGAGACCCCCGGACTCCTCGTCAACGCGAGCACCTGGTATCCCAGCGACATGGCGGCCATGCCCATCGGGCAGGTGGATGCCGTCCCGCCCATCGAGGTCCTCGACGCTTACAACGCGATCGCCAACGGGGGCCTCTTCGTGCAACCGCAGCTGGTGCGGGGCTACGTGGGTGCCAACGGCGACGTGACGGCCGCTCCGCGCAGCACCGGCCGCCAGGTCATGACGCCGACGACCGCCCACACCCTGACGCACATGCTCCAGCAGGTGGTCCTCGCCGGGACCGGCACCAACGCGATCATTCCTGGTTACAGCGTGGCGGGCAAGACCGGGACTGCGACGATCCCGTACCCCGGACGCGCCGCACTGCTCAACGCCGACTTCAACGCCACCTTCGTCGGATTCGCTCCCGCCACGCACCCGGTACTGTCGATGATCGTGGTTCTTGAGCGACCCGTCACCACTGTGTACGGGGGCACCGCCGCCGCACCGGTCTTCAAGCAGGTGATGTCCTACGCACTGCACCACTACGGCGTTCCCGCTGATGGCGTGGTCGTCAAGCCGCTGACTGGTAAGGTCGCCATTTCTTCGGACGTGACGTGATGCAACTTGGTGACCTTCTCGATGACGCCACGATGGACGTGGCGACGGCGAGCTTGGAGATCGCGAACGTCGAGCTCGACTCGCGCCAGTGCGTGCCGGGAACCCTGTTCCTGGCACTGCCGGGACACACGACGGACGGGGCGCGCTTTGCCGCCGAGGCCCGTGATCGCGGCGCGGTCGCGGTCCTGTCCGACCATGACCTCGACGTGGGCATTCCCGTGGTCGTGGTGCCGAGCAGCCAGTTGCGGGCGTTGGCCAGCCACGCGAGCGCGACCATTGTCGACCATCCGGAGCTCGAGCTCGAGCTGGTCGGGGTCACGGGGACGAACGGCAAGACGACCATCGTCACCGTGCTCGAGCAGTTGGCCCGCCAGATGGGCTGGAACGGCGCGAGCATCGGCACGCTGACCAGCGAGCGGACCACGCCGGCTGCCCCGGAACTGTTTCGTCGGCTCCGCGAGCTGGTCGACGAGTTCGACCCAGCGCGGCGGCGCCTGGTCGCCCTGGAGGTCTCCAGCCACGCCCTCGACCAGCGGCGCGTCGATGGCCTGCGCTTCGCGGCCAGCATCTTCACCAATCTGGGCCACGACCATCTCGACTACCACCACACGCTCGAGGAGTACTTCCAGGCCAAGGCGCGGCTCTTCACTCCGGAGCTCTCGCGGCTGGCGGTCATCTGGACCGATGACGCCCACGGCGCCCGGTTGGCCGAGTCGATCGCCATCGGCTGCATACCCGTGTCCCGGGAGGATGCATCGAGCGTGACCTTGTCGATGGTCGGTGCCACATTCTTTTGGCGTGGCCATCTGGTGCGGTCCCCCCTGGTCGGGGCCTTCAACATCGACAACGCGCTGCTGGCGCTCACGACCATGGCGTCGCTCGGAGCCGCCGAGGACGAGGTGGTGGACGCCTTCTCCCGGGTCCGGCCGGTCTCGGGTCGATTCGACGTCGTCCACGAGGGGGACTTCACGGTCGTCGTCGACTTCGCCCACACGCCCGAAGGACTCGCGCGGATCCTGAGCGACGTGCGCGAGCTGAGCCCGAGCGGAGCCCTCACGGTCGTCTTTGGCTGCGGAGGTGACCGCGACGTGCTCAAGAGGCCCGAGATGGGGGCTGTCGCCGGGCGCTTGGCGGACCGCGTCGTCGTGACGTCGGACAATCCGCGCTCCGAAGACCCCGAGTCCATCATCGACGCCGTCGTGGGCGGGCTCGATGCGGGCCGCGACTACCACCGGGAGGCAGATCGGCGCGAGGCCATCGCCTGGGCCCTGAAGTCCGCCCAGCCCGGCGACGTCGTCGTCATCGCCGGCAAGGGCCACGAGACCTCCCAGACGCTCGCGGACCGCGTCATCGCCTTCGACGACCGCACCGTGGTGCGGGAGATCCTGGGATGAGCTCGACATGCTGAGCCTCATGGAGTCCGGGAGCATCGGCTTCGTCGTGGCGGTCTTCTTGACCCCGTGGTGGATTCGCTTCGTGCGGGCCCGCTCGTTGGGCCAGCACATTCGCGAGGACGGGCCGGCCACGCATCTGGTCAAGGCCGGCACGCCCACCATGGGCGGCGTCGTCATCGTGTTCGCGACCGTCGCGGGCTACCTGATGGGGCACGTGGGCACGGCGATCTCCTTCACCCGGGCCGGCGTGCTGGCGGTGAGCGTCACCGTCGTGTCGGGGCTCTTGGGGTTCGCCGACGACTACATCGGCATTCGCAATGCCCGCAACCTGGGGCTCAACAAGCGGGGCAAGTTCGTCGGTCAGGTCGCCGTCGCGGGCATCTTCGCGCTGCTCGCCCTGACCTGGGTCCACACGTCGACGATGTTGTCCTTCACGCGGCTGACGCTCCCGGGCTGGGATCTGACCGCGGCGGGTTGGTTCCTCTTGGCCGTCTTCGTCATCGTCGCCACCTCCAATGCCGTCAACCTGACCGACGGGCTCGACGGCCTGGCCGGGGGGGCGGCGACCTTCGACTTCGCGGTCCTGTCGGTGATCGGCTACTGGCAGTTCCGCCACTTCTCCATCTACCACCTGCACAGTGCGCTCGACCTGGGGCTCGTCGCGGTCGGACTCGTCGGCGCCTGCTTGGGGTTCCTATGGTGGAACGCTGCGCCCGCGCGGATCATCATGGGTGACACCGGCTCGCTGGCCATCGGCACCGCGCTGGGCGCGCTGTGCCTGCTCATGAACCTCGACCTCCTCCTCGTCGTGCTCGGCGGACTGTTCGTCGCCGAGACGATGTCGGTGATCCTGCAGGTCCTGAGCTTCCGGTTCTTCCATCGACGGGTGTTTCGCATGGCGCCCTTCCATCACCACTTCGAGCTCAAGGGCTGGCCGGAGACCACCGTGATCATCCGTTTGTGGATCCTGTCAGCGCTCCTGGCGGCCATGGCCCTGGGAATCTTCTACGGGGACTTCTTGAAGATCGCGAAGGTCGTGTGATGGCCAACGTGTCGGCGGCCCGTCGCGAGCGGCTCTTCCACCCGTGGCCCTCGGGGGAGTCGGCCTCGCGCTCCTTGCTGCTCGTCACCGGGATCATGGTGGCATTCGGCACGCTGATGGTCGCCTCGGCCAGCGAGGGGCAAGCCTCCTTGTCCGGCGGCAGCCCGTGGACCATCTCCATCCACGACGTGGCCTACGTCGCCGTCGGGATACTCGCGCTGGTCGCCGGGGCGCGGATCTCGCTCGACGTGGTGATCCGGCTCGCGCCCTCGATCATGACGGTGACGCTCGTCCTTCTCGCGGCCGTCAAGGTGGCGGGGGTGAGCGTCAACGGCGGCAAGCGCTGGCTCAACCTCCACGTCCTGTACCTTCAGCCCTCGGAGATCTTCAAGCTGGCCACGATCATCTTCATCGCGTGGCTGGCGAGCAACCGGCCCGAGGTGATAGCCCTGCCGACGGTCCTGGCGCGCGCCATGGTGCCCATCGTCCTCGGCGTCGGGCTGATCGTGTGGGAGCCGGATCTCGGCACCGCCTCGGTCGTCGTGGCGATCGCGATGGTGCTGCTCGCCGTCGCCGGTCTGGCCTGGCGCTACCTGGTGCGCATCGCCGTGGTCGGCGTGCTGGGGTTCTTCGCGATGCTGATCATCAAGCCGTACGCGTTCCAGCGGATGTTCTCGTTCCTGCACTCGGGCCAGAACCTCCAGGGAGCCGGGTACCAGCTCTTGCAGTCCAAGATCGGGCTCGGCGCGGGAGGTGTGACGGGGCTGGGCTTCGGGCACAGCCGGGAGAAGTGGGGACTGCTGCCGAATCCGCACACCGACTTCATCTTCGCGATCCTGGGCGAGGAGCTCGGCCTCATCGGGACGCTCGTCGTGATCGTGCTCTTCGTGTGGTTCTTGATGAGTGCCATCCGCATCGCCCAGCGGGCGAGCTCGCCGGCCTACCACCTGCTGGCCGTGGGCATCGGCGTGTGGATCGTTCTCGAGGCGGTGATCAACATCGCCTCGGTGGTCGGGCTGTGGGCGGTGACGGGCGTGCCGCTGCCCTTCTTCTCGTACGGGGGTACGGCGCTCATCACGGAACTGGCCGCGGTGGGCCTGCTCTACAACGTGGGCCACGACAACGGCCGACACAGCGTGGGTGCCCACTCGCTGCCATGAGCCGGCCGATCGTCATCACCGGCGGTGGCACGGGAGGTCACATCTTCCCGATGCTCGCCATCGCCGACGCGCTGGTGGCCCGCGGCGTCGAGCCGGGCAACCTCCGCCTCGTCGGAAGCCGGCGCGGCCAGGAGGCGCGGCTGCTGGGGGAGCGGGCCTACCCGCTCACGCTCCTCCCCGGTCGCGGACTGCGTCGATCGTGGCGGCCGGGTGCGATGGTGCAGAACCTCGGCGCGCTCGTCGGGCTGGCGAGCGCCTTCGTCCTGGCGATCGTGCGCCTGGGGCGCTGGCGGCCGTCGGCGGTCGTGTCGCTCGGAGGCTACGCCGCGGCGGCGACGGGAACGGCCGCTCTGGTGTGGCGCAGTCCGCTCGTTCTGGTGGACCTCGATGCGGTCCCCGGGGCAGTCCATCGCCTCCTGGCGCCGTACGCGCGGCGGCGCCTGATCCCCTTTGGCGAGACGGCCCCGCGGGTCGTCGTGACGGGGGTGCCGGTCCGCGACGCGATCAGCACGCTCGACCGCGGAGCCGCGGCACGTCAGCTGGCTCGGGCGGCGCTGGAGCCCCCCATCGACTCGCACCGCGTGGTCATCGTCGTGATGACCGGATCGCTCGGGTCAGCCCGCGTGAACCGGGCAGTCGTCGAGCTGGCCCACCAGTGGGCGGATCGCCGCGACGTCACGCTGGTCCACGTCACCGGTCGGCGCGACGCCGCGTGGGTGCGCGCCGGCGCGCCACCGGCGTCGGCGCTGGACTACCGGGCCATCGAGTTCGCCGACATGGTGCAGTGGTGGGCTGTGGCGGACGTTGCGGTCTGCCGGGCCGGGGCGACGACCGTGGCCGAGTTGGGGGTGCTCGGGATCCCGGCAGTCCTCGTGCCACTGCCGGGTGCCCCGGGGGACCACCAGGCGCGCAACGCCGAGCGGGTGGCGCGAGCGGGCGGCGCCGTGGTGCTCGCCGATGCGGACTGTGACGGTGAACGTCTCGCCCGGGCGCTGAGTCCCCTGCTCGACGAGCCCACGCGGGATGCCATGGGCGCGGCGATGGCCGCCCTGGGACGACCCCGGGCCACCGACGACATCGCCCACGAGATCCTGGCGCTGGCCCGGGAGCGATCGTGACCTTCGAGCCGGGAAGCCGCGTCCACATCGTCGGCGTGGGTGGAAGTGGCATGAGCGGTGTCGCCCGACTCCTGCACGAACGCGGGTGCCTGGTCTCGGGCAGCGACGCGGCCGACAGCCCGGGACTCGCGGCACTGGCCGAGTTGGGGATGACGATCCACGTCGGCCATGACGGCGCGTACGGACACGACGCTGACGTCGTGCTGTGGTCACCGGCGGTACCGGAGGACCACGTCGAGCTCACTGCGGCGCGCGTGCGGGGCGTCACCATGATCCCTCGGGCCCGGCTGCTGGCTCTGCTCGGACAGATGCAGGCGGTGCTCGGGATCACGGGCACGCACGGCAAGACGACCGCGACGTCGATGCTCGCGCACGTCGCCACGGCCGCGGGGCGCGATCCGTCGTGGCTGCTCGGTGCCGAAATCCGGGGACTGGGGCCCAATGGCCACTGGGGATCGGGTCCCCTGGTCCTCGAGGTGGACGAGAGCTACGGGACCCTGGGCGAGCTCGAGCCGGCGGCGCTCGGGCTCTTGAACGTCCAGGCCGACCACCTGGACTACTACCAGACACTCGGCGCGGTCGAGGACGCCTTCAGCCACCTGGTCCGGCGCACCCGTGGTCCCGTCGTCGCCTGGGTCGACGATCCCGGGGCGCGTCGCGCGACCCGCACCCGTGGTGACGTCATCACCGTGGGCAGCGCTTCGAGCATCTGGCGCGTGGCCGACGAGGTCGTGGACCGCCAGGGCTCCCGGTTCTCCCTGGTCAGCGAGGACCAGATCGTTCCGGTGCGCCTGCGCGTGACTGGCCACCACATCGTCGCCGACGCGTCGGTGGTCGCGGTGCTGGCCCTGGCGGTCGGCATGGCGGTGCCGGACGTCCAGGCCGGGCTCGAGGCGTTCTCCGGGGCGCCGCGGCGCTTCGAGCTGCGAGGGACGTGGCGCACCAGCGACGTCTTTGACGACTACGCGCACCTGCCCGCGGAGATCGAGGCCACCTTGGCCGCCGCGCGGGCCTCGGGGTATCGGCGGGTCGTCGCGATCTTCCAGCCGCACCGCGTGACGCGCACGAGCGTCCTGGCGCCCACGTTCGCTCGGGCCTTCGACGACGCCGACGAAGTCATCGTGACCGACCTCTACACGGCGGGCGAGCCCAATCCGGCGGGCATCACGGGGGAGGTCGTCGCCCAGGCCGTCCTGTCCGACGTCGACAGCCCGCCGTGCCACTACGCGGCGACCTTCGCCGATGTCGTCACGGTGCTTGAGCGCCTGGCCCCGCCCGATGCCGTGGTGATCCTGGGCGCCGGGGACATCACGCAGCTGGCGGCCCAGCTCGTGGGGGAGTCGTCGTGAGCGCCGTGCGCGTGTCCTCCGACGTCGCCCTGGGCGCCCGGACGACGTATCGGGTCGGAGGGACGGTCGCCCACGAGGTCGTCGTGGACGCCGCGTCGCTCGACGAGCTCGCGGCGACCCTGGAATCACTCGGTACCCCGAGTGTCGCCGTGGGGCTGGGTTCGAACCTGCTCGTCGGCGACGGGCACCACGACCTCACGGTCGTGCGGTTGGCGGTGGCCGCCGAGGCCGCCGACCTCTCGTGGCGCGACGGGGACGCCGGCGTGACCGTCGAGGCGGGCGCGGCGCTCGGCCTGCCGGTCGTGGCCCGGCGCCTGGCCGCCGAGGGCATCGTGGACTTCGAGTGGGCCGTCGGCATTCCGGGGTCGGTCGGCGGCGCCGTCGCCATGAACGCGGGGGGCCATGGCTCGTCCATGGACGCCGTCGTCACCGCCGCCCAGGTGTGGCGCGCCGGCACACTGGCCTGGATGCCGCCGAGCGAGCTCGCCTTTGGCTACCGGACCAGCGCGATCGAGGTGGGCGACGTCGTCGTGCGGGTGCGCCTGGCACTGGCGCGCGGAGACGCCGAGACGGCCAAGGGCCGCGTGCGCGAGATCGTCCAGTGGCGCCGCGAGAACCAGCCGGGCGGGGCCAACGCTGGCAGCGTGTTCCAGAACCCGGTCGGCGACCACGCTGGTCGCCTCTTGGACGCGGCGGGCTGCAAGGGCCTGCGTCACGGTGGGGCGCGCGTGAGCGAGAAGCACGCCAATTTCATCCTGGCCGATCCCGACGGCCACGCCCGCGACATCCTGACCCTGATGCGCGAGATGCGCCGCCGGGTGGCCGACCAGTTCGGTGTCGTCTTGCGCACCGAGCATCGTCTCATCGGGGTGGGGGAGGATCAGTGGCCCGCCGAGCCCGCCGCCTGACCCCCGTCGAGGAGGGGGAGCGCGCACCGCGGCGCCGGTCGCGGGTGCGCCTGGTGACCCTCATCGCGCTGCTCACCGTGACCGTCCTGGTGGCCGGAGGGGACTGGCTGGTCCACCAACCGTTCTTGCGGGCCCGGCACGTCGAGGTGCTGGGGCTGCACCACGAGACGCGGGCGCAGGTGCTCTCGGTGTCCGGATTGGACAGCGAGCCACCCATGATCGACGTGCGGGGCGCGGCCATCGCCCAGCGCCTGCGCGTGTTCCCCTGGGTGGCCAGCGCACGCGTCACCCTGCACTGGCCCGACACGGTCGTCGTGAGCGTCACCGAGCGCCGGCCCGTGGCCGTCGCCTACGACGCCAACCACGTCCTCCAGTACGTCGACGCCTCCGGCCGAGACCTGGGACGCGCCCCGCTCCACGCCAACCTGCCGACGCTGCGCTACCTGGACCCGAGCAGCCGCACCTGGCCCTTCACGCGCGCCGGCTACAACGCTGCCCTGGTCGCAAGCCGGCTCCCGACCGCATTTCGAGCCCAGGTGTCGGTCGTGGAGGTGACCTCGTCGGGGTCGGTGACGCTGCAGATGACGACGCCGGTCACGTTCCTGCTCGGTCTGCCCAGTGACCTGACCGACAAGTTCGTGTCGGTCGCCTCGGTCATCGCGCACGCCACCTTGCAGCCGGGCGATGTGGTCGACGTCCGCGCCCCGGGGGAGATCGCGATCAGCGGTCCATCAGGGACGACGGCCGGGTAGTGATCATGTTGCCCCGGGTATCGTGGCAAACTAGCCTTCAAGGGCGCTCCCATCGTGTGCTGGGCGTCACAGGCGGCTGGCACACGAGGAATCGTGACCGGAAGGGAGTTTCATGAGTCTGGCCCAGAACAACTACCACGCCGTGATCAAGGTGGTCGGCGTCGGTGGTGGTGGTGTCAATGCCGTGAACCGGATGGTGTCGGCCGGGCTGCGCAGCATTGAGTTCATCGCGGCCAACACGGATGCTCAGGCACTCCTGCTCAGTGAGGCTGACCTGAAGATCGACATCGGGCGCCAGCTGACGAGGGGTCTGGGTGCGGGCAGCGACCCCGAGATCGGGCGTCAGGCGGCCGAAGAGCATCGTGCGGAGATCGAGGACGCGCTGCGTGACACCGACATGGTGTTCATCACCGCGGGCGAAGGCGGCGGGACGGGAACCGGCGCCGCGCCGGTCATCGCCGACATCGCACGGTCGCTCGGCATCCTCACGATCGGCGTCGTGACGCGGCCCTTCTCCTTTGAGGGGAAGCGTCGGGCGACGCAGGCCGAGAAGGGCATCGAGGGCCTCCGGGGCAAGGTGGACACGCTCATCGTGATCCCGAACGACCGCCTCTTGTCGGTCACGGCGTCGGACACCTCGATGCTCGACGCGTTCAAGATCGCTGACGACGTGCTGCTGTCGGCGGTGCGCGGCGTGACCGATCTCATCACGGTCCCCGGACTGATCAACACGGACTTCGCGGACGTCAACGCAATCATGCGCAATGCGGGCAGCGCCATCATGGGCGTGGGCCAGTCGACGGGCGAGGGGCGCGCTGTCAATGCGGCGCGTGCCGCCATCACCTCGCCTCTGCTGGAGGCGTCGATCGATGGGGCGCGGGGCATCCTCATGAACATCGTGGGGGGGGCGAACATGACCCTCACCGAGGTGACGGACGCCGCGAACATCATCCACTCGGTGGCGCACCCCGACGCCAACATCATCTTCGGCAGCGTGATCGACGACTCCATCGGCGAGGCGGTCCGGGTCACCGTGATCGCGGCGGGATTCGAGCACACCACGCACCCGAAGGCCCCGACCACCTACTCCGAGCCGGTCATGACCGAGGGACCGCGAACCGACATCTTCAGCGGCACCTCCGAGGACCTCTTCGACGTGGGGGGCGATGACGACCTTCCCAGCTTCCTCCGCTGAGGAGGCGCTGACCGGGCGCGTCCGCGTCAACCTGGAGCTGGTCCGCCAGCGGATCGCCGCTGTGGGACGGGATCCCGACAGCGTGCGCGTCGTCGCGGTGACCAAGGCATTCGGGCCCGAGGTGGTACGCGCCGCGGCGGCCGCCGGACTCGAGGACGTGGGGGAGAACTATGTCGCCGAGCTCGAGGTCAAGCGGCGTCAAACCGGCTCGCTGGGGCTGCGCTGGCACTACCTCGGGGCCCTGCAGAGCAACAAGATCGCGCGGGTGAGCCGCGTTGCCGACATCATCGAGAGTGTCAGTCGGCCCAAGGAGGTCTCCCGTCTGGCGCACGATGCCCCCGGCGCGGCGATCTACGTCGAGGTCGACGTCACGGGCCGCACCGGGCGAGGCGGGGCGAGCCCCGACGCAGCGGCGACCCTGGTCGCGCTGGGGCGCGAGCAGGGACTCGACGTGCGCGGGCTGATGACGGTGGCGCCGCCCGAGGAGGCCGGAGCGCGCGTGGCCTTTGCGACGCTGGAGGGCCTGGCGGACCGTCTCGGCCTCGTCGAGCGCTCGATGGGTATGAGCGACGACTTCGAGCTGGCGTGTCGCTACGGGGCGACGGAGATCCGACTGGGTCGCGTCCTGTTCGGGGACCGAGTGCCTGCAGCGAAACCGTCCCCTAACATTGGGGGGCTGGACAGCGGTGAGGAGAGCGCATGAACAGTCGGGTTCGGAAGTTCCTAGCGTTCCTGGGACTGGTCGAAGATGAGTACAGCGACTACCCCAGCGCGCCCGCCCGCCCGTACCCCGAGCCGGCCGAGTACGCCGAGGAGACCGAGTGGCCCTCGGCGCCCGCGCCGGGCCGCCCCTACGGCCGCTCCTCGTCGGCGCCCCTGAGCTCGCGCCCGCCCGTCCCCCCGCGCCGAGCGACGTCGATCTCCGTGCTCGACGGCGGCGAGCCGCCACGTGTGCGCGCGGTGCCCGGGGGCCGTCCCCAGCCCCCCTCGATGGCCCAGCGGCCGACGATGGCGACGAATCCGCGCCCCATGATCGTCATGCCGCGCTCCTACAACGAGTCGCGCCAGGTGGCCGACCCGCTGCGCGACGGCCACTTCGTCGTGCTGAACGTGCGCCGCCTGGAGCCCGAGACCTATCGGCGGGTCATCGACTTCGCCGCCGGGGTCGTGTACATCCTCGACGCGCACATCGAGCGCCTGGACCACGGCGTCTTCCTGATCTCGCCCAAGGGCCGGCGCATGAGCCACGAGCTTCGCGAGTCGCTCCAGGCGTCGAACTACCAGTCGTACGACCTGGCATGACACTCGTCCACACGCTGATCTACCTCTACATCTGGATCCTCGTCCTGGCGGCCCTCGTCAGCTGGTTCCCGTCGTCGTCGGCGGGCTGGGACTCGACGCGCCGGTTCCTCGGACGGGCCACCGAACCAGTGCTGCGGCCGCTGCGTCGGATCCTGCCCCGGCCCCGTCTCGGAGGGGTCGGGATCGACCTGTCGGTCCTGGTCGCGATCATCCTCCTGGAGTTCATCAACCGGCTGATCTGAACCACGCCCGCGAGAATGGCGGGCAGTAGGGTTGCACCATGGATACCTCCGAGGCACCCCGTTCCGCCCTCGACTCGATCGAGACCGTCGCCTTCAAAGTCGGCCTGAAGGGCTACAACGTCGATGAGGTGGACGAGTTCCTCGAGCGCCTGTCGGTGGAGGCGCGTCAGCTGAAGGACCAACTGGCCCAGCAGCGCCAGCAGTTGCGCCAAGCGGCCGAGCGGATCAACCAGCTCGAAGCGGCCCGCACGACCGCGGCGGCTCCCGCCGCCGCACCGGCCCCGGCCGCGGCCCCCGCCCCGGCGCCGCGGCCCGCAGCCGCCGGGGCTGGCACCGAGCAGGTCACCTCGATGATCGCCATGGCCCAATCCTTCATCGAGCACGCCCAGCACGAAGCAGAGGAGAAGGCCCGCGAGCTCACCACGGCGGCGCAGGAGCGCGCGCGGTCGATCGTCGGTGAGGCGCGCAGTCGCGCCGAGGACGAGGTCAACCGTCTCAACGGGATCAAGCAGCGCCTCAGCGAGGACGTGGAGAAATTGACCCGGCAGCTCGAAGCCGAGCGCGGCCGCCTGCGTTCGCAGCTGGGCGAGCTGCTGCGCTGGATCGAGTCCAGCCTGCTGGTCGGCAGCGACCGGGCAGCGGGCCGCGATTCCGAGCCCGATCCCGCTCCGGTCCCCGCGACCGAGCCGGTGGTGCCGTCCTTCGTCGACGAGGGAGCAGGCCACGAGGCCAACGCGGCCGGTGACGAGCCGACGGCCCAGCAGCCGGCGCTGGGGCACGTTCTCGACTTCCCGATGCCCGGAGCCGACGAGGGGCACTAAACGCCACTCTGACTGGTAGGGTCGGCCAGCGCATTTCACCTCGACAAGGAGACCCGGATGGCCACGCGACCTGCCAGAACCGTCAAGACGACTGCGGCCAAGGCCGTGGCGCCCCGGCGCGCGGCGCCGAAGGCGGCGAGCGTGCGCACGGCCAAGCCGGTCGCCAAGGCCGCCCCCACCAAGGCGACCAAGGCGACGAAGGTCGTCAAGTCCGCCAAGGCCGTCAAGGCGACGAAGACCGTCAAGGCGACCAAGGTCGTGAAGGCGACACCGGTGTCCGCGGCCCAGCGCGAGCGTGAGGCCAAGGCCAAGGCGGCAGCCGCGGCCAAGGAGCGCGAGGCCAAGGCCAAGGCGGCGGCAGCCGCGAAGGCCCAGCGCGAGCGTGAGGCCAAGGCCAAGGCGGCAGCCGCGGCCAAGGAGCGCGAGGCCAAGGCCAAGGCGGCGGCAGCCGCGAAGGCCCAGCGCGAGCGTGAGGCCAAGGCCAAGGCGGCAGCCGCGGCCAAGGAGCGCGAGGCCAAGGCCAAGGCGGCGGCGGCCGCGAAGGCCCAGCGCGAGCGTGAGGCCAAGGCCAAGGCGGCAGCCAAGGAGCGCGAGGCCAAGGCCAAGGCCAAGGCCAAGGCGGCGGCCGTGGCCAAGGTCCAGCGCGAGAAGGCAGCCGCCGAGGCGAAGCGGCAGCGGGACGCCGAAGCGAAGCGCCGGGCCGTCGAGGCCGAGCGCCTGCGCAAGGAGCGCGAGCTCGAGAGGCGCAATCAGGAGGAGCTCAAGCGCCAGCAGCGTCGTGAGCTCGAAGAGCAGCGGCGGCGCGACGAGCTCGAGCGCAAGATGCACTCCAAGCCTTACGCGGAGGATCCCGCCTTCCTCGAGGAGCTGCACGCTCTGCTGGTCGAGGCCCAGAGGGTGACGCGGTCGCAGATCGAACTGCTCGAGAACGCGGTCGACGATCTCCTCGAAGGTCGCGAGCGGCCCGAGTACGACGAGGAGGACGGCTCCAGCGCCGGCTCAGACTTCGACCGGGACCAGCTGAAGATGCAGCTCGACGGGGAGCGGCTGAAGAACGACCTGATCGTCGTGGCTCTGGGTCGGGTCGAGGACGGTTCCTACGGGCGCTGCGACACGTGCTTCGAGCCCATCGGGCGGGCACGGTTGCTGGCCCAGGTGCCGGTATTCACCTGCGTCACGTGTCGCGCCATCGGTTGACGCGCATCCGGCTGATCACCGTCGCCACGGCGGTGGCGACGGTGATCCTCAGCGCAGGGGCATCGCGGTGGGCGGTTCGCGCGCTCGCCGGCGGTCCACGCCACCTCGCGGGTCCCGTCTGGTTGCGATTGGTCTCCAATCCGGGCATCTCCTTCTCCATCGGCGCGCGCTGGTCGCTGACGACGGTGCTGGAGGCGATCGTGGCCCTGGCCGTGGTCGCCGTGGCCTGGAACGCGCGCGGGACGCTCTCCGCGGTCGGCTTTGGACTGCTCACCGGCGGCGGCATCGCCAACACGCTCGACCACCTGACGTCGCCCAGCGGGCGGGTGTCGGACTTCATCGCGGTCGGCAGCTTTCCCGTCTTCAACGTGGCCGACGTCGCCGTGACCCTGGGAGCGGTGGCCCTGATCGTGGAGGTCCTGCGGGGGCGCCCACTGGTCGGTCGCTCGTGAGTGACGTTCCGGGCGGGTACCTCGAGGTCGTGATCCCCCCATCGCTGGACGGGCAGCGCTGCGATCGGGCTCTCGCGCTGCTGAGCGGTCGCCCGCGATCCGCCGTCGCCGGCCTGATCGCTGCGGGCCGCGTGCTCGTCGACGGGGAGATCTGCCGGCGCGCGGCGCGGACCCTGCGGGCCGGGGAAGTGCTCGTGGCCGAGGGGCTGATCGACGAGTCCACCGAGGTCGAGGCCGAGCCCGCGGTCGAGGTGCGGGTCGCTCGCGAGGCTCGGGACTATCTCGTCGTCGACAAGCCCGCCGGACTGGTCGTGCATCCCGGTGCCGGGAATCGCGGTGGCACCTTGGTGGCGGGGCTCCTCGCGCGCTACCCCGAGATCGCCGACCTGCGCGAGGACGGAGCGGGGGCCGTGCGCCCCGGCATCGTGCACCGCCTGGACAAGGGCACCTCGGGGCTGCTGCTGGTGGCCCGGACGCCCCTCGGGCTGGCGTCGCTGCGCGACCAGATGGCGCGCCGGGCGATCCACCGGACCTACCTGGGGGCCGTTGACGGGGAAGTCAAGGAGGAGCGGGGCGTCATCGACGCGCCGATCGGGCGCTCACCCCGCAGTCCCCTGAAGATGGCGGTGCGGCCTGAGGGACGACCGGCGACGACGGCCTTCGCCGTCGTGGAGTACGTGGCCGCGCGCGACGCGACCATCCTGGAACTCACCTTGGGTACCGGTCGTACCCACCAGATTCGTGTGCACCTGGCGGCGATCGGCCACCCGATCGTCAACGATGACCGCTACGGCCGCCCGCGCCCGGACGGTCTGGCGCGCCCGTTCCTGCACGCTGCGCGCCTGCGTTTCCAGGACCCCGAGACGGGTCAGACGGTCGTGGTCACGTCGCCTCTGCCCGCCGACTTGAACGACTGGCTGCCCGCGCCGGTGGCGCAGCGGCTGTCAGGCTACGTCGTGGGCGGCGATGACGGTGCGGTTCCGCCGCAGGAGGGCTAGGGCCTCTTCCTCGGCACGCCGCACGCGCCGTACGCCGATGTCGAGCGCCGTGGCGGTGGCCTGCAGGGACAGCGGGTGGCTCCCATCCAGGCCGAAGCGCCGGGTCACGACGTCGCGCTGGAGTTCCGTGAGCTCGTCGAGGGCACCGATCAGCTCCTGATCGACCATGGACTGCTCGATCGATCCCACCCAGTCTTCGTCGCTCGGGGCGACCAGGTCACCCAAGGTCGTCGCCGAGTCCGACGACGCGGGCTGGTCGAGGCTGGCGGTCACGCCCGGGAGGCTGCGCAGATGATCGCGCTCGGCCGCGGACATGCCGGTCGCCTCGGTCAACTCCTCGTCGGTGGGTCGGCGTCCCAGGTGCGAGGTCAGCTCGGCGGCCGTGGCTTCCAGGCGCTGGAGCTGCTCGCCGACCTCGAGGGGGATGCGGATGGTGCGCCCGTGCTGCTGGACGGCCCGCTGGAGGGCCTGGCGGATCCACCAGGTCGCGTAGGTCGAGAACTTGAAGCCGCGCTCCCAGTCGAACTTCTCGACGGCCCGCAGGAGGCCGAAGGTGCCCTCTTGCACGAGGTCCACCATCTCGACGCCCCGGTCCTGGTAGCGGCGGGCCCAGTGGAGGACCAGGCGGAGGTTGGCGGCGACCATCTGCTTCTTGGCGTCCTGGTCTCCGGCGGCGACGCGCTTGGCCAATTCGACCTGCTCGTCGTAGTTGGGCATCGGGTAGCGATCGAGGTCGCGCATGAGCAGCCCGAGCATGTCATTCGTATTTACGCTGGTCCGGCGGATCATTGTCATCGGAACTCCTCGCATACTGGCCGGGATGGATTTCTCCTACCGCAACGTGTAAAACCTAGCACACCGTTAAACACTGTGACAGTTGAAGTTATTCCCGCCACTTGAGAAGCACGTGAGAAGAAGGTGAGGAGTACGCGAAATCAGGCGCTGTGGGGTTGGGCCACCGGCCGACCACCACGCGCCTGTATCACCAGGTCAGCCAGGGTATAACTGGCGAGGTGCTCCCGCATGTGGGTCCCGACGGCCGCCCAGACGCCCAAGAGGACGCACTGGCCCTCGTGGTCACAGGCGCCGTTCTCGTGGGGCGCCCCGAAGTCGCCCGCCACGATCGGCCCGTCGACGGCGGCGACGATCTCGGCCAGGGTCACGCTGCCGGGGGGACGGGCCAGGAGGTAGCCACCGCCCGCTCCGCGCTTGGAATGCACCAGATTCGCCCCCTTCAGGGCCAGCAGGATCTGCTCCAGGTAGGGCTGGGGTAGTCCGGTGCGCGCGGCCAACTCCTTGACCGACGTCGGGCGCGCGGGGTCATCGTGCAGTGCCAGGCTGAGAAGGGCTCGACTGGCGTAATCGCCCCGGGTGGACACCCTCACGCGCTCAGTGTACCGAGGGCGGTCTCGATGGGGGTCGATCGGAGAGGGTGGGGAATCTGGCACACTGCAGGGGTGAGCGAACAGAACCCGAACCCCGAGAACGTGACGATCGACCCCGATGCCGTCCTGCCTCCGGGCGAGCCCGAGAACGGCGAGGAGGCGGGGGCGGACTTCATCAGCCAGCCGGCCAAGGTCATGCGGATCGGCGCGATGGTCAAGACCCTGCTCGACGAGGCCCGGAGCGCCCCCCTGGACGAGCCCGGGCGCACGCGGCTGCGGGAGATCTACGAGACCTCGATCCACGAGCTGTCCGGGGCGCTCTCACCCGACCTGGGCCAGGAGCTGTCGCGCATGGCCACGCCCTTCTCGGCCGAGGTGCCCTCCGAGTCCGAGCTCCGCGTGGCCCAAGCACAGCTGGTCGGCTGGCTGGAGGGCCTGTTCCACGGCATCCAGGCGTCGCTGTTCGCCCAGCAGGCCGCGGCAGCGGCACAGCTCGAGAAGATGCGGGAGCGCTCGCTCAACCCGGGGGCCCCGGACCCGCGGGCGGGCACGTACCTGTAAGCGTCGCCGGCCGCGAAGGAGGTCTGATCGGCCATGGGCGACGGCTTCGTCCACCTGCATAACCACACCGAGTACTCGATGCTCGACGGTGCTGCCCGCATCGAGGACCTCCTGCGCGCGGCCCTGGCCGACGGTCAAACAGCGGTGGGCATCACCGACCACGGCAACCTGTACGGCGTCATCGAGTTCTACCAGGCCGCCCGGCGCCTGGGCGTGACTCCCGTCTTGGGCCTCGAGGCCTATATGGCCGCCGAGTCGCGCTTCGACCGCCCGGCGCGGCGGGGCCGGCTGGATGACACGGGCGGGGACGTCGAGGGCGGTCAGAAGCTCTACCACCACCTCACACTCCTGGCGACCTCCAACGAGGGGTACCGCAACCTGCGCTACCTGGCGTCCCTGGCGTTCCTGGAGGGCTACTACTACAAGCCCCGGCTCGACTGGGAACTCCTCGGGCGCTACGCCCCGGGGCTGGTGGCCACCTCGGGCTGCCTGGGCGGTGTGGTGCTCCAGGCACTGGTCCACGGCGACTACGCGCGGGCCCGCGCATTGGCGGGCCGGCTGCAGGACATCTTCGGGCGGGAGAACTTCTTCATCGAGCTGCAGGACCACGGGCTGGCCGAGCAGCGCCGGACGAACCCGCAGCTGATCACCATCGCCCGCGAGCTGGGCGCGCCCCTGCTGGCCACCAACGACCTGCACTACGTCCGGGCCACCGACGCCGAGATGCACGACGCGCTGTTGTGCATCGGCACCGGTTCACGCGTGGCCGACCCGGACCGCTTCCGCTTCGCCAGCACCGAGCACTACCTCAAGAGCGCCGCCGAGATGCGCGCGCTCTTCGCCGAAGTCCCCGAGGCCTGTGACAACACGCTGTTGATCGCCGAGCGCTCCGACGTGCAGATCGACTTCGACAACGATGCGCTGCCCCAGTACCCGATCCCCGACGGCATCCCCGGGGAGACGCACGCCGAGCAGGCCGCGTGGTACCTGCGCGAACTATCGCTGCAGGGAGCCGCTGAGCGCTACGGCGAGATCACTCCCGAGGTGCGCGAGCGCCTCGACTACGAGTTGTCGGTGATCACGTCGATGGGCTTCGCCGACTACTTCCTCGTCGTGTGGGACCTGATCCGACACGCCCGTGACCAGGGGATTCGCGTGGGGCCGGGGCGCGGTTCGGCCGCCGGGTGCTGCGTGGCCTACTGCCTGCGGATTGTCGAGCTGGATCCGATCCGCTACGGGCTCATCTTCGAGCGGTTCTTGAACCCGGGCCGCCGACAGATGCCCGACATCGACATGGACTTCGACGAGCGCTACCGCGGCGACATGATCCACTACGCGGCCGAGCGCTACGGGGCCGACCACGTTGCCCAGATCATCACCTTCTCGACGATCAAGGCCCGGGCGGCCGTGCGTGACGCGGCGCGCGTGCTCGGCTACCCGCCCCAGCTGGGCGACCGGATCGCCAAGGCCATGCCCCCCCTGGTGATGGGCCAGGACCTACCGCTCGAGGCCTGCTTCACGCCCACGGCCGGCTTCGAGGCCCGCTACGCCGAGGCCGCCGACCTGCGCTCGATGTACGAGTCCGACGGCGAGGTGCACCACGTCGTCGACGTGGCCAAGGGCTTCGTCGACAAGCGCCGCCAGGACGGGATCCACGCTGCCGCGGTGGTGATCACGCGTGACCCGGTGATCGAGTACGTCCCGATCCAGCGCAAGTCGGGGTCCGGTGGATCCGTCGAGGATGCCCCGATCGTGACCCAGTACGAGGCGACGGCGATCGAGAAGCTCGGCCTGCTGAAGATGGACTTCCTCGGCTTGCGCAACCTGGCCATCATCGAGCGGGCTCTGGATAACATCCGCCTGCGTCACGGGACCAGCGTCGACATCGACCACGTGCCCCTCGACGACGAGAAGGTGTTCGAGATGCTGCGCCAGGGCAACTCGATCGGCATCTTCCAGCTCGAGGGCGACAAGATGCGCCAGCTGATGCGCCGCCTGGCACCCACGAGCTTCGACGACATCGCGGCTCTGAACGCGCTGTACCGGCCGGGCCCCTTGAGCGAGAACGTCCACAACGACTACGCCGACCGCAAGAACCGGCGCCAGGACGTGCGCTTCGACCATCCGGACCTGGCGGACATCCTCGGCGAGACCTACGGGCTGATGATCTACCAAGAGGACATCATGCGTGTGGCGACGCGCATCGCCGGCTTCTCGATGACCGAGGCGGACGACCTGCGCAAGGCGTGCTCCAAGAAGATCCGCGAGATGATCCAGGCCCAGAAGGCCAAGTTCGTCGATGGCGCCGAGCGCATGGGCTACGGCCGCGACCTCGGCGATGCCATCTTCGCCAAGATCGAGCCGTTCGCCGACTACGCCTTCAATAAGAGCCACGCCTATGGATATGCCCTGATCGGATACCAGAACGCGTGGCTCAAGGCCAACTACCCGGTCGAGTACATGGCGGCACTGCTGACCTCGTTCCGCGATGACAAGGACAAGGCGGCCATCTACCTCAACGAGGCGCGCCAGATGGGGATCACCGTCGGGGTGCCCGACGTCAACGAGTCGCGGGCCGACTACGCGCCCTCGCTGGCCGACCCGAACCGCATCCTGTTCGGGATGGCGGCCGTGCGCAACGTCGGCGAAGCCCAGGTCGAGCGCATCGTCCTCGAGCGCGAGGCCCACGGGCCCTTCACGTCGATCTACGACTTCGTCCAGCGCGTCGACCCGCTCGTGCTGAATCGGCGCACGATGGAATCCCTGATCAAGGCGGGGGCCTTCGACTCGCTGGGGTATCCGCGCCAGGGCCTGCTGCTCGCGATCGACGAGATCACCGACGCGACGCTGAGCCGCCGCAAGGACCTCTCCCTCGGCATCACGACGCTGTTCGCCGCCTTGGGGGGCGATGACGGCGGTGGCGACTGGGAGGGCACCGAGCTGCCCATCCCGTCCACCGAGTTCGAGCCCGCCGTCCAGCTGGAGTTCGAGCGCGAGATGCTGGGCACGTTCATCTCGGACCACCCCCTCTACAAGGTGGCCGACGCCCTGGCCGCGCGGACGGACGGTTCGCTCGCCGAGGTGCGCGAGCGCGCCGAGGAGTACGCCGGCTCGGGCAAGACGGTCACCCTGGGCGGCCTGTTGACCGAGGTCCAGGTGCGCACGACGCGGGCGGGCCAGCAGTACGCGCGCGTGGTGCTCGAGGACCTGAGCGGCTCGACCGAGCTCATCGTGTCCGCGCGTCGCTTCGAGCAAGTGAGCGGCTATCTCGACAAGGACCGCGTGGTCCTCGTGAAGGGGCGTTTCGACAGCCGCGACGACGACTACCGGCTCAACATCCTGGACGTGCAGCCGCTGTCGGTGGGTCCCGGGGGGAACCAGTTGCGGCTCGCGCTGGGGCCCGAGGACCTCAACGCGCACTCCATCGGCGTGCTGCGAGACATCCTGCGGCGCTACCCCGGGAGCTCGCCGGTGATCGTCGAGACGGCCGAAACCGGTAAGGCCTTCAAGCTCGGTGCCGAATTCAACGTCGATATCTCCAGTGTGGTACCGGATTTACGCAGTGAATTCGGTCGCAATGTGATCCGCGCGTAGTTCGCGTTCGGAGGGGGGTCCCGCGTCCCGTAAAATGGCGAGGTATGGCAATAACGGTGACGACCAAGGACACGACGGCGCTCAGCGATGCGGAGCTCGAGGAGATGGCGAATCTCTGCGTGGACCGCGAACCGAACTTTGACATTGGGTTCCTGTCCAAGCAGCGCGAGGAGTGGGTCCTGGTGACCCAGGCTCGCGAGGGGGAGCGGCTGCGAGGCTACTCCTTCGAGACGCTCGAGCGCATCGGGGGGACGCCATCACTGCTGGTGGGGCTCATGCTCATCGATCGCAACGCCAAGGCCGACCAGACGCTGCGGGCGATCCTCCACGACCAGTTCCGGCGAGCCTTGCTGGCCTTCCCCGACGAGGACGTGCTGCTCGGTGCGCGACTCTCGTCACCCGACGGGTTGCGGGCGTTCCACGGCCTCCAGGACGTCGTCCCGCGCACCGGCTACCGACCCACGGGCGAGGACCGTGCCTGGGCCCGCCGTCTGGCCAAGCGCTTCGGGGCCGAGAAGTGGATCGACGACCACACCTTCGTGCTCTCGCCACCCTCCGCCCCCGTGGGCTGCCTCGACTACGCCAGCGCCAAGGGCTCGATCCCCGATGGCGCGACGGCGCTCTTCGAGCACCTGCGGCCCGAGGAGGGGCAGCGCCTCGTGGTCTTCGGTTGGGCCATGGCCGAGACCTTGGCGTCGGGCAAGCTGCCCACGGCGTCCTAGCCCCGCGGCAGGAGCCCGGTGCAGCTCTTGTAGACGTGCCCGTCGTGCGGCGTGGTCAGGGTCGTGAGCACGTAGGCGGGGCGGAAGCCCAGCGAGGTCGCGAGATCCTTGCCAGCGAGGGCGGGTCGCCGGGTCGCCTCCATCGTGCGGATGGCGTGCGTGTCCTCGCACACCAGCCACACGTCATCGCCGAGCCAGCCGAAGCGCACCCAGGTCGAGCCGTCCTCGTAGCGGCGTAGCAGCTGGGGGCCCCGGTCGGCCGCGATCAGGGCGACGCTGGGGCGCTCGCCGCGGAACTCCCAGTACGGCGCGCTCGGGCCGCGAAAGCCGAACAAGGGGCCGTCGGCCGGGGTGGCCGCCTGCTCGAGCCACGGGCGGATGCGGCGTCCCCGGTACGAGCCCAGGCGTCGCGGGAGACCTTCCAGGGTGACGGCCTCGGGCATCGCCAGGTCGTTGCGCTCGACCTCGGCAGCCAGGAGGCCCTCGACGACGTCGAAGGCGACCAGATCGGTCTCGACGCCCTCGGGCCACGGGATGCGCCAGCGCACGATGGTCTGGGAGGCCAGGTCCATGACGGTGGTCGACTCGTTGGTCGAACCCAGCACCAGCGCCGCCATCGTCGACGAGGGCGTCAGGTCGACGCTCGAGCGCTGCGGCATCCGTTCGACCATCCGGCGGATCGCCCGGACGGCCGGGTCGCGGCTCCACAGGGGCACTAGTGCGTCACCGCCAACTGGCGCTCCAGCCCCGACACGGAGTCGACCGGCGGCCAGCACTGTGACCCGCGACAGACGTAGGCCCAGGGGGAGCGTCGCCCGACCAACTGGGGCGACGATCCGGATCCAGTGACCAGGACGGTGCGCGACATCGCGGACCATCGTACGTGCTCGCTCAGCACTGTCGGCGGCCCCGGGGCGACGATGGTGATCCCCGCGAAGGCGTAGCCGGCGGCCTCGATGAGGTCCGGGAAGGCGAGAGGATGCCGCAATGCCAGGGGGCTCACGGCCCGGACCAGTCCGCGGGCCGCCTCCAGTACGGCGTCGTCGCTTCGCGCGAGCCCCAGTCGCGCCAGGGCCCGCGCCGCCACCGACGTCGCCGCGGGCGTCGCTCCGTCGACGATCGACGCCGGCCGGGCGGGAGCGTCGTCAACCTCGTCGCTCGCGAGGGCCACGACGCCGTGCCACGCGCCGGACGGGCCAGCGCGAGGGCGGTCGACCCCGTGATGGGTCAGGAGGTACTCGGCGTCGGCGCTCGCGGCCGTGAGCCACTCGTCAGATCCCGTGAGCTCGAAGGCATCGATCTCGACGTCGACCAGCCACGCGACATCGGCGCCCGTCGCTGTCGCCGGACCCGTCACTGCGCGGCGCCACCGGCCCTGGCGCCAGTGGCGCTGGCGCAGGGCGCCGAGCGTCTCGAGGGCCCGGCGCTGACGCCAGCGCTCGCCGCTGGCCAGCTGTGCGCTCACCAGCATCGCGTTGAACTCCAGGATCACCAGCTCGTCGGTCTCGGGCTGGGGGCGGAGGCGGCGGCCCGCGCGCAAGGCATCGAGCTCGCGACGCAGATCCCGCGGTGTCGTCCAGCTGGCCCCCGGCACGAGCCGGGGTGCTGCCGGGCTCGCGCCGACGCACCAGCGCGCGATCGCGGCATCCGCGTCGAGGCCCGCTGGCTCGAGCAGGTCGCGCGCTTGCGCAGCCGTCCAGGTGACGTGGGCGCCCTCGACGTGACCGGCATCGGCGTCGAGGGATGCGACGTACCCGCCACCGGGGGCCCGCATATGGCGCTCGCAGAAGTCCAGGGTCGCCGCCGCGACGCCCGCGCACCAGCGCAGCTCGGGGTCGCGGCGTGCGGCGAGGCTGAGCGCGCGCGCCAGGAGCGCCTGGTCCGACAGCATCTTCTCGAAGTGCGGCTGGTGCCACTGGTCGTCGACGCAGTAGCGAAAGAACCCGCCTTCGAGGTGGTCGTAGAGCGCCGTCGACGCCCACGTGGCCGTCACCTGTCGCGCCCAGGCGCGGGCCGGCGGGCTCGGCGCGTCGAGTACCGCGCGCAGGTAGCTCGGGCGCGGGAAGTGGGGAGCAGGACCCAGTGCTCCGCGCGCGTCTGCCCGTTCGAGGAGGCCGTCGACGAGACGGGTGGCCATCTGGGTGGGCGCCGGTTCGTCGGTGTCGAAGCCGACCGGTGACGCCCCGGTCCCCTCGTCGTCGATGTCCAGCGCCGAGGCCACCAGCGCCTCACGGTCGGTGCGCCACGCGCGGGCGACGGCGTCGACCAGGCGGGGGAGTCCGGTCTGGTGGGGCCGGTCGGCGGGGGGAAGATAGGTCGCCGCCACGACGGGACGCCCATCGGGCAGCAGGACCATCGTGAGGGGCCATCCTGCTCGGCCGATCATCTCCTCGGCGGCGGCGATGTAGATGGCGTCGATGTCGGGTCGTTCCTCGCGGTCGACCTTGATGGGCACGAAGGTCTCGTTGATCCGCGCGGCAATCGCCGGGTCCTCGAAGGACTCGGCGGCCATGACGTGGCACCAGTGGCACGACGCGTAGCCGATCGACAGCAGGATCGGCCGGTCGAGCTCGACCGCGCGCGCCAGCGCATCGGGACCCCACGGCCACCAGTCCACGGGATTGTTGGCGTGCTGGCGCAGGTACGACGAGACCGAGCCCGCTAAGCGGTTCATGGGCTCATGCTAAGGAGCGTCGCGTCGACGGGAACCAGAGCGGTGGAGGCGGTCGCATCAGGTGACATCGTGTCAAGGGGAGTGCTAGGTTCACCGACTGGACGGCTCGTCACGAGTCGTTTACGCAGTGGTAAGGACAAGGGCACCCCCGGGTGCCACGAAGGGTTGGGGAGACTATGAATATGAAGCGAGCGCGGTTCTTCGCGTCCGCAGCGTTGGTGGGGGGTCTTGTGGCCGCCGCGCTGCCTGCGGTGAGTTCCGCTGGAACACCAACCGTGTCGGACAAGACGTTCAACACGAGCTTTTCCACGATGAAGTACCTGCGGGCGATCGCGCATCGCGGCAAGGGGTCAATCGCGGTGATCTTGCCGGACACCGTGAGTTCGACGCGGTACACCGAATTTGATGCCCCGTATCTGAAGAAGGCATTCCTGATGGCGGGCCTGAAGCCCAGCCAGTTCATCATTCAGAACGCGCAGGGTAGCGACACGACCCAGTACACCGACGCACAGGCGGACATCGCGCGCGGCGCCAAGGTCCTCCTGCTCGACGCCCTGGACTCCACCACCGGTGCGGTGATTGAGGCCTACGCGAAGGCGCGTGGTGTCAAGGTGATCGACTACGACCGCCTCACGCTCGGTGGAGCTCGCACGTACTACGTGAGCTTCAACAACGTGGCCGTCGGGACACTCATCGGCAAGGGCCTGCTGGCGTGCCTGTCGGCGTGGAAGATCTCCAAGCCGGTCGTCTACGTCATGAAGGGCTCACCGACGGACAACAACGCGACGCTGTTCGCGCAGGGCTATGACGCTGTGCTGAACAAGGCCGGTTACAACACCAAGACGGGCTCGGCCAACACGATCCTCGAGAACGTGGGCACGTGGACGCCGACTGTTGCCCAGACCGACTTCCAGGGCGCCTACGCCGCGCACCCCAGCATCAACGCTGTGGTCACGCCAAATGACGAGAACGCCGCGCCGATCATCACGTACCTGCAGAGCAAGGGTCTCAAGCCCAAGTCCATGCCCTTCACGGGTCAGGACGCGACGCTGACCGGGTTCCAGAACATCATCTCGGGATACCAGTGCGGCACCGTCTACAAGCCCATCTGGCTCGAGGCCCAGGCAGCGGCGGCACTGGCCGTCTACCTGCGTGCGGGCGTGCGTCCTCCCAAGGGACTGGTGAACGGCGTGTCGGTCGACCCGCAGGCCACGATCAACCCGCTGAAGCACGTTCCCTCGGTCTTGCTGACCGCGGAGTGGGTCACGGCGACGCAGATCCAGAAGACGGTCATCAAGGACCGCGTGATCACGGCCAGCCAGCTGTGCACCAAGGTGGCTCCGACGGTGGCCGGGACGCACCAGCCGACCTACGCGCAGGACTGCGCCACCTACGGCATCAAGTAAGTAGCGCCAGATGACGACGACTTCCGGACCGACGGGCCGTGCCATGCCGGAGAATGACACCCCACCCGGGGGTCCGGAAGTCGCGTCATCACCGCCCTTGCTGCAGTTGCGGGGGATCTCGAAGCACTTCGGCGCTGTCGAGGCCCTCAAGTACGTCGACCTCGACGTCCCCGCGGGGCAGGTCACCGCGCTGATCGGAGACAACGGCGCGGGCAAGTCCACGCTGATCAAGGCGATCGCGGGGATCTACCCGCCTAGCAGCGGCGAGATCTTCTGGGAGGGCCAGCGAGTGAGCCTGCACTCCCCGCGCGCCGCCGAGGAGCTGGGGATCGCGACGGTGTACCAGGACCTGGCGCTGTGCGACAACCTCGACATCGTCCAGAACATGTATCTGGGCCACGAGGCGTCGAAGCGCCTGACCCTCGACGAGATCACGATGGAGCTCGAGACACGGCGCGTGCTCACCGAGTTGTCGGTGTTCACCGTCCGGTCGGTGCGCCAACTCGTCGGCTCGCTTTCGGGTGGCCAGCGCCAGGCCATCGCCGTCGCGCGTGCCGTCATGCACGAGTCGAAGCTCGTGATCATGGACGAGCCCACCGCCGCCCTCGGTGTGACCCAGACGGCCCAGGTGCTCGAGCTGATCACACGGCTGGCGTCCCGCGGGATCGCCGTCCTGGTGATCTCGCACAACCTCAACGATGTCTTCACCGTGGCCGACCGCATTGCCGTGATGTACCTGGGGACGCTCGTCGAGTGCGGCCCCATCGCGAACTACGACACAACCCGCGCCGTCGAGCTCATCACGACGGGAGCCGGAGCCCGAGCCGACGGCTGAGGGATCACGAGATGAAGGTGATGCTGTGACCAGTTCCGACGGAACCGTGACCGAGGTGCGCTCCGAGAGCGCCGACGCCCCCGGCGTGTTCGAGTCCCTGTGGCGCAAGGTGCGCTCGGGCGAAGCCAGCCTGCTCCCGATCCTGCTCGGGCTCGCGGTGCTGGTCATCTACTTCCAGGTGCGCAACTCGGTCTTCCTGTCCGCGGGCAACCTGACCAACCTCTTCGTCCAGGCCACGATCTTCATCCTCCTGGCGATGGCCGAGACGTGGCTGCTGCTGCTGGGCGAGATCGACCTGTCGGTCGGCTACGTGGCGGCACTCGGCGCCACGACCGCGGTGATCCTGCTCGACGCCCAGTTCCACTGGCCGTGGTACCTGGCGCTGCTGGCCGCGATCGCCGTCACCACGTCGATCGGTGTGTTGCAGGGCTTCATCATCATCAAGCTGCGCCTCCCGTCGTTCATCGTGACCCTCGCGGGACTCCTGGGATGGGAAGGCGTCCTCATCTTCTTCGTGGACCGCCAGGGGACCGGCGGCACGATCCCGGTGCAGGAGAAGGTGCTCTACGACCTGGTCAACGGCAATCTGTCTCCTTTGGCGACGTGGATATTCACCGCGGCGAGCCTCGCCATCTTCTGCTGGAGCATCCTGCGCAAGGACCAGTCGCGCCGCGCGAGCGGGCTGGAGTCGGTGCCCTTCGCCGTGACCATCATGAAGGTCGCCGCCCTGGTCGTCGCGGGCATCATCCTCGTCCTCATCTTCAACACGAACCGTGGCACGTTCACGGTGTTGCGCGGGATGCCCTACGCGATCCCCGTCGACTTCGTGATGCTGACGGCGGGTGGCTTCATCCTGACGAGGACCAAGGCCGGGCGCTACATCTACGCCATCGGCGGGAACCCCGAAGCTGCCCGGCGAGCCGGAATCAACGTGGACCGGTATCGCCTGCTGGCCTTCTCCCTCACGGGGGTCACGGCGGGTGTCGCCGGCCTGATCTACGCCTCCCGCCTCGGGGGGATCTCCGACGGGGTGGACGGGGGCAACCTCGTGCTGCTCGCGGTGGCGTCGGCCGTCATCGGCGGGACCTCGCTCTTCGGGGGACGGGGCAAGATCATCCACGCCGTGATCGGCGGGATGGTCATCGCATCGATCTACAACGGCATGGCGCTGATCAACATGAGCGCGGCGACCCAGTTCATCGCCACGGCATTGGTGCTGCTGGTCGCGGTCGCCATGGACTCGGTCGCTCGGCGCTCCACCGCCTCGCGATGAGCGGCGCCGCGCGCCTGGAGGACCGGGTCGTCGTGGTCACCGGCGCGAGCCGGGGAATCGGACTGGCCATCGCGCAACGCTGCGCCAGCGAAGGGGCGCGGGTCGTTCTGACGGCCCGGCACGAGAGCGACCTGGCGCAGGCTCGCGCCACGTTCGCGTCGCCCGATCGCGTCCTCACCGTGGCTGCGCACGCCGGGTCCTGGGAGCAGGCGGCTCGGGTCGTGGAGCAGTCCCTCGAGACGTTCGGCGCGATCGACGGACTCGTGAACAACGCCGCGACGAACCCCTACTTCGGTCCGCTGGTCGAGGCGGACGAGGCACGCCTGCGCAAGGCGTACGAGGTGAACCAGGCCGGGGTGGTGGCCGCCACGGCGGCCGCGTGGCACGGCTGGATGCGCGACCACGGTGGTGCCGTCGTGAACATCGCCTCCATTGGCGGTTCGTCGGTCGAGCCCGGCATCGGGTGGTACAACGCGACCAAGGCGGCCGTGCTCCTGCTGACGCGCCAGCTGGCCTACGAGCTGGCCCCGGGCGTGCGCGTGAATGCTGTGGCGCCCGGGCTCGTCCGCACGGAGTTCGCCCGGGCGATCTGGGAGCCCGCCGAGCAGCTCATGGCGCAGCGCATCCCCCTCGGGCGCATCGGCGAGCCGACCGACGTGGCGGCGGCCGTGGCCATGCTCCTGTCCGACGATGCGTCCTGGATCACCGGGGCGACTCTCACGGTGGACGGCGGCACCTTGGCCCGACCGAGCGGCGGGGTCGGCTAGCCCAGCGTGGCGAGCAGGTGCCGGCGGATCTTGCCGGTGGCGGTGCGGGGCAGCGCCGCGACGTAGCGAATCTCCTTGGGCTTGGCCCAAGGACCGATGCGCTCGGCGGCCGCAGCGCGCAGGGCGTCGTCCAGGTTGTTCCCGTCGCCGACCACGAGGGCCACCACGTGCTGGCCCCACTCGGGATCCTCCACCCCGGTCACCGCGACGTCGCGCACACCGTCCACGGTGGCCAGCGCTGCCTCGAGGTCATCGGGCCAGACCTTCTCCCCCCCGGTCACGATGACCCACCCGATCCGCCCGTGGACCCGCAGCCTCCCGTCGCGCAGTTCCGCGGCGTCCCCCGTCGGGAACCAGTCGGCGCGACCATCGGGTCCTGTCGCCACGGGCCGGGGCTGGCTGCGGTACGAGCGCAGGAGCGTGGGGCTGCGCACCAAGAGTTCACCCGCCACCACGGCCAGCTCGACCTCGGGCAGGGCCGTGCCGTCGTAGACGACACCGGATCCCGTCTCGGTCATGCCCCACGTGGCGATGACGTTGGGCGGACGGTCCGCCGGTGGCCGGGCCCCTCCGACCAGGACCGCTGTGAAACCCTCGACGCTGTGGCGAGCCAGATGTGTTCGCACGACCGACAGATGGGTCACTCCGGCGCGGCGCGCGGCCGCGAAGTCCGTGTCGTCACCCCACCACAGATCGGCCTCGTCGAGCACCGCTCGCAAGATCACTGCGAGCCCGCCGATGTGGCTGGGCGGCAGGACGGGGAACCACACCGGCCGCTCACCTCGCTGGCGGAGCGTCGCCTGGGTGATGCGGGCGCTGGCGGCCAGCGCGTCCCAGGTGAGCTCGGCGGCCTTGGGCTCACCGCTCGATCCCGAGGTCAGCATCACGAGGCCGACCTCCTGGTCGACCCCCTGCCCGCTCCGGCGGTCGTGGCGACCGTTGCGGTCCAGAACGTGCGTCGCGCCGAGGGCTGCCAGCTGTCGCTCCTGGGCCCGCGGGGCGAGTCGCTGATCGAGGACGCAGAAGGCCGACCGCTGGTCCACGAGTCCCCGAATGGCGGCTTCGAGCTCGGGTCCCAGGGGCAGGTCGAGGGCCACGAGGGGATGCACCGGGCCATGGTAGGGCGCGCGCGGCGCAGGCCCTGCCGGTAGCGTGGTCGCCATGGCCGAGACCGTGATTCAAGGATCGCCCGTGGACCCGGTGGAGCAGTTCCGATCGCTGGCTCTGCCGGCGTGGGAGCGGCGAGGAGACTACGGCGACATCATCTACGAAGTCGCCGAGGGCATCGCGCGCGTGACGATCAACCGTCCCGAGCGCCGCAATGCCTTCCGGCCCCAGACGCTGTTCGAGCTGGCCGACGCGATGTCGCGGGCCCGCGACGACACCCAGGTCGGGGTGATCATCCTCACCGGAGCGGGTCCCGACGCGTTCTGCTCGGGGGGCGACCAGAAGATCCGCGGCTCGGACGGCTACCTGGGCGATGACGACGTCGCCCGGCAAGGCATTGGACGACTGAACGTCCTCGACCTCCAGGTGCAGATCCGCCGCTTGCCCAAGCCCGTCGTGGCGTCCGTGGCCGGCTACGCGGTGGGTGGGGGCCACATCTTGCACCTGGTGTGCGACCTGACGATCGCGGCCGACAACGCCCGCTTCGGGCAGACCGGTCCTCGCGTGGGATCCTTCGATGGCGGGTACGGCTCGTCGCTCCTGGCGCGCACCATCGGACTCAAGCGGGCCAAGGAGGTCTGGTTCCTATGCCGCCAGTACGACGCGGCGACCGCCCTCGACTGGGGACTGGTGAACACGGTCGTGCCGCTCGACGAGCTCGAGCGCGAGACGGTCGCCTGGTGCCGCCAGATGCTGACCCTCTCGCCCATCGCGCTGCGCATGATCAAGGCCGGGATGAACGCCGCCGACGACGGCCTGGCGGGCGTGCAGCAGCTGGCCGGTGACGCCACGATGCTCTTCTACATGAGCGAGGAGGGCCAAGAGGGCCGCAACGCGTTCGTCGAGCACCGAGCGCCAGACTTCCAGCGGTTCCCGCGCCGTCCATGAGCCAGCCGCCGGGCCCCGTGGGCCGGTGGGTAAGCGCGGCTCGGCCGCGGACGCTGCCCGCCGCCCTGGTCCCGGTGTTCGTCGGGGCGGCTGCGGTGGGGCACATCTCGTGGCTGAACAGTGCGCTGGCCGGCATCGTGGCCCTGGGGCTGCAGATCGCGACCAACTTCGCCAATGACTACGCCGACGGGATCCGGGGGACGGACGCCGAGCGGGTCGGTCCCTTCCGGCTCACCGCCTCGGGCCTGGTGCCCTCCTCGTGGGTCCGGGCGGCGGCCGCGGCGTCCTTCGCCGTGGCGGCGCTGGCCGGATTGGTGTTGTCGGCTCGCACGTCGTGGTGGCTGGTCGCTCTGGGCGCCACGGCGATCCTGGCGGGATACTTCTACACGGGCGGACCGCGCCCCTACGGCTACCTGGGCCTGGGCGAGCTGTTCGTGCTGATCTACTTCGGGTTCGTGGCCACGGTGGGCACCGCGTACGTGCAGCACCGCAGCATCCCCGGTGCCGCCTGGTGGCTCGGTCTGACTACCGGGGCCATGGCGTGCGCGCTCCTCGAGGCGAACAACCTGCGCGATGCCGCCACCGACCGGGCGTCGGGGAAGTTGACGCTGGCGGCACGCCTGGGACGGCGCGGAGCCGGCTGGCTCTACGTGGCGTGGGTGCTGGCCGCCGTCGTGGGCCTCGTCGGCGCGCACCTGTGGTGGGTGGCGCTGGTTGCTCTGGTGGTCTTCGTCCCCGCGTGGCGCCTGGCGACCTCGTCCCGCGAAGGACGTGCCCTGCTGCCGCTGCTCGCCGCCTCGGCGCGGGGACAGCTGCTGGTGGGCGCCTGTGCCGTCATCGCGCTGCGCTTGGCCCAGGGGTGAGGAAGCGCGCGACGAGGTCGGCGACGTCCTCTGGCTGCTCCAGGTGGGCCGCGTGTCCGGCTCCCTCGATAGTCTCGGCGCGGCCCTGAGGGACCGCGGAGGCGATCGCGCGTGCCTCGAGGGTGAACTTGCGGTCGAGGGCACCGGCCAGTGCCAGCACCGGGACGGAGACCTCGGCGAGCCGTCCGCCCAGCCACTCCTGGGTCCCCGTCCCGCACTGGCGCAGCGATCGGGCCAGGCCGTGTGCGTCTCCACTGCGCGCGGCTCGCTCGCGGGGGTCGGGAGGCATCGTGGCGAAGAGGGGTTGCGAGAGCCACTCGTCGAGGAACCTCTCGGTGCCGACCGCCTCGATGCGGTCAGCGCGGGCGTCGTCGTCTCGTCGTCGCTCCTCGCGGGCGATCGGGTCCTTGATCCCTCGCGTGGCTCCCAGGACGACCAGTCGGGACACGAGGTCCGGGTGACGCAGGACGAGGTGGAGCGCCACCCGGCCGCCGAAGGAGTAGCCCCCGAGGGCGACGGGCGCATCGAGTACTGCGGCCACCATGTCGGCGACGCCCTCGAGGTCGCCCTCGAGGTCGCGGGAGTCGCCGTGGCCGGGCAGGTCCAGCGTGATCAGGTCGACGTGGTCTGCCAGAATGGACCGGAACCGCCACGCGCTGCGATGGGTCTGGGTGAAACCGTGGAGCCACAGCAGCGTCGGTCCGCGGCCCTCATGGTGCACCCGGAGGAGTGACATTGGAGTCGAGCGTACCCACCACCAGTGCGGTGCAGGCGAGCTTCGCAGCCACGCTGTTCGACGAGTGGTCCCGCCTGGGCCTGCGCGACGTGGTCCTCGGTCCGGGTTCGCGGTCGACACCGCTGGCACTGGCCAGCGCGTCGTGTGCGGGCCTGCACGTCGAGGTCCGCATCGACGAGCGGGGCGCGGGGTTCTTCGCGCTGGGCCGGGCTCTGGCCTCGGGTCGACCCGTCGCGCTGATCGTGACGAGCGGGACCGCGGCCGCCGAACTGCACGCTGCGGTCGCCGAGGCCGACCTGGCCGCGGTGCCCCTGCTCGTCATCACCGCGGATCGCCCGCCCGAGCTGCACGGTGTTGGTGCCGCCCAGACGATCGACCAACTCCACCTCTACGGCGCCATGGTGCGGCGCTTCGACGACGCCGGCGTTCCCCGGCACGACGCCCAGACCACGTGGCGACCGCTGGCCGCACGCCTGTGGCGCGTGGCCAGCGGCATCGACGGGGTGCCCGGTCCCGTGCACCTCAACGTCCCGCTCGTCGAGCCACTGGTCGCGGCACCGGCACCTTTGCCCGCGGGCCGTCCCGACGGGCGTCCGTGGCGCATCGACGACGAGCCCTCGGCGGTCTCTGGGGCCGTCGACTTGCGCGGCCAGAGGGTGCTGGCGGTGGTCGGCCGGGGCGTGGCTGGGTCCACCGTCGGCGCGCTGCGGGGACTCGGCTGGGCGGTCGTGGGGGACGCCACCGTGGCGGGCACCCTGGCCCACGCCGATCCGCTGCTGCGCCACGACGGGTTCGCGCACCGGGCTCGCCCCGACGTGGTCGTGCGCCTGGGCGGTGCCCCCGCCTCGCGCAGCGTCGCCCAGCGGATCGCCACCTGGGGCGCCCCGGTGATCGCGTGGCGCGGGGCCGGACCGGTGAGCGATCCCGAGGGTCTCGTCGAGCGATCACTGCCGGGGCTGCCCGATGCGACGGGGGCCCAGCTCATGGCCGACGCGTCCTACGCCACCTGGTGGGAGGGTGCCAGTGAGGGCGTGGAGCGACTCTTCGACCGCGACGTGGCGGACCCGGCCCTCGACGAGGTGAACGTGGCCCGTTCGGTGGTGCAAGCGGCGACCCAGGCGGGCGCCGCGGTCGTCGTCGGCTCCTCGATGCCGGTGCGCGACGTGGAGTGGTGGGCGCCCCCGCGCACCACACCCACCTTCGCGAACCGCGGTGCCAACGGCATCGACGGGGTGGTGTCCACGGTGCTCGGCGTGGCGGCCGGGAGCCGCGCTGTGGGCCTGGTCGGCGACATCACGTTCCGCCACGACCTGTCCGGACTGGCCGACGGTCTCGGGCCGCGTGGCGGGAGCTGTGCGCTGGTGGTGGCCGACAACGGAGGGGGTGGCATCTTCTCCTTCCTGTCCCAGGCCACGGCGGTCGAGCCGTCATCCTTCGAGCACCTCTTCGGGACGCCCCGGAGCACCGACGTGGCTGCGGTGTCGCAGGCCATGGGCCTCAACAGCGTGCGCGTCGCCACCGTGGATGACCTGGACCGGGCGATCGCGACGGCGCTGGAGCGCGGGGGTCTCACCGTGATCGTCGCCGACGTGCCCGACCGCGCGACCAACGTAGCGCGCCACGAGGAGTACGCGCGCGCGGCCGCCGTGGTGGCCGCGGCGGCCGCTAGCGTCGATCCGTGATCGCGGCACTGCCCAGCTCACTGGTCGCCGCCTTCCCGCTGGCCTTCGCCGCCGGGCTGCTCTCCTTCATCTCGCCGTGCGTCCTGCCGCTGCTCCCGGGGTACGTCGCGTTCCTCGGGGGCGCCGTCGGCGCGTCCGGGGCGCGCAGCCGCGGCCGCGCCCTGCGGGGCTCCCTGGCCTTCGTGGCTGGCTTCGCGGTCGTCTTCGTCAGCTTCGGAGCGCTCTTCGGCGGGCTGGGCGCCACGCTGCGCAACCACCAGCGGGGCCTTGAGATCGGCTTCGGCGCCATCACGATCCTGATGGGTCTGTTCTTCGCGCAGTGGTGGCCGGGCTCCTGGCTCCAGCGCGAGCGCCGGGTGCACCACGTGCCCCGGGCCACCGTCGCGGGGGCGGGTCTCCTCGGGGTGACGTTCGCCCTGGGGTGGACGCCGTGCATCGGGCCGACCCTGGCGGCGATCCTGGGCTTGGCGGCCTCATCGTCGGGCGCGACGGCGCTGCGCGGCTCGCTCCTGGCCTTCGTCTACTGCTGGGGTCTCGGGGTTCCCTTCGTGGCGGCCGCGTGGGCCAGCGACTGGATGGCGCTGGCGTCCGCGCGCATGCGCCGGCACCTCGGGACGATCGGGCGCATCGGCGGCGTCGTGCTCATCGCGATCGGCGTGGCCGAGATGACGGGTGCGTGGTCGAGCTTCGTCCTGTGGCTCCAGGTCCACTTCCCGGCCACGACGGCCCTCCTGTAGCCCCGAGTCGCGCTCGTAGACTGGCCGCCATGACGCTGCGGCAGGACTGGGAGTTCCGAGGCTTGGTGTACCAGAGCACGGATCCGGCGCTGCTGGACTACCTGGGCGCCGGAGGGCGCACGGCCTACATCGGTTTCGACCCGACCGCGTCGTCACTGCACCTGGGCAGCCTGCTGCAACTGTGCAACCTGCGCCGGCTCCAGGAGGCCGGCAACCGGCCCATCGCACTGGCCGGAGGTGGAACCGGCCTGATCGGCGATCCGAGCTTCAAGGACGCCGAGCGGCGACTGCTCGACGCCGACGAGCTGGCCGCCAACTTGGAGGGGATCCGTGGCCAGCTGGAGCGCTTCCTCGACTTCTCTCCCGCGGCGGGGGCCGCGCAGGCGGTCCTGGCCGACAACGCCACGTGGCTGACGTCGATCTCGGTCACCGACTTCTTGCGCCGGGTCGGCAAGCACTTCACGGTGAACCAGATGGTGGCCAAGGAGTCCGTGCGCAGCCGGCTCGATCGTCCCGACAGCGGGCTGTCATTCACCGAGTTCACCTACATGCTGTTGCAGGCCTATGACTTCCTTGAGTTGCACTGGCGTTACGACTGCACGGTGCAGCTGGGGGGCTCCGACCAGTGGGGCAACATCACCATGGGCGCCGAGCTGGTGCGCAAGGTGACCGGCCACAGCGCCTACGGCCTGACGTCTCCGCTCCTGGTGCGCTCCGACGGGCGCAAGTACGGGAAGTCCGAAGGCGGCAACGAGCGGGTCTGGCTCGATCCCGAGCTGACCTCGCCGTTCGCGCTCCACCAGTTCCTCTTGAACTCCGAGGACACCCTGGTCCCGACGCTCCTGCGCTTCTACACGTTCCTCGACCACGACACCATCTCTCAGCTCGACCTCGACACGCGGGATCGCCCCGCTGAGCGCCGCGGCCAGCGGGCCCTGGCCAACGCCGTCGTCGCCCTGGTGCACGGCGAGGACGCCGCGACGCAGGCGGATCGCGCCGGACGCGCCCTGTTCTCCGAGGAGATCGGCGATCTGGACGAGAAGCTCCTGCTCGAGGTGGTGGCCGACGCCCCGAGCTCCACGATCGCTCGCGAGAGGGTGCGAGAGGGCGTCGGACCGGTCGAGCTCCTGGTGGAGACCGGACTGGCGGCCTCACGGGCCGAGGCGCGACGATTCCTCGACCAGGGCGGGGTCTACATCAACAACGTCCGGGCCGTGGCCGACCAGCCGGTGGATCTCGCCCAGACCCTCCACGGGCGGTACCTGGTCCTGCGGCGGGGCCGGCGACAGCTCCACCTCGTCGTCGTCGCATGATCCGGCGGGCGGCCGCCGTCGTGGCCGCCGCGGTGGTGCTCGGCGCGTGCGGTACCGTGCGCACGCCCGGCCAGGCCCTGCACTCGTGGTCCGCGCAGAGCGGGTTCCCCTCGACTGCTGCGACGCTGCACGGGGACGCCGCGTCGACTGCCCGGGTGCTGCGGGGTGCGCACCCCACCGCGAAGCTGCGCCACCTGGTGTGCGCGGTGCTGCTGGTGGATGCCGAGGCGGCCAACGCGTCGCTGCCCACCCCGATCGATCAGGTCACGCACCTGCTGTCACGCGCCTACGGTTCGCTCGGGGCGGCGGCACACCTGTGCTACACGGCGTCCAACGCGAGCGCGCGCCGTGCGGCGGTGGCGGAACTCCAGCGGGGAGTGGCGCAGCTGGCCGAGGGGAGCGCGGCCGTCGCCGCGCTGTCGGACTAGGACGCGGGCGGTCGCAGGTCGATCCGCAGGTGGAGGATCCCGTCCTCCACGGCGGCTTCAGCGTCTCCGAGCATGGCGAAGTCCTGGAAATCGATCTGGGCAGCCTCGAGGAATCGCTGGCGCTCGGGTCCCTCCACGGGGGGCAGCCCCCGGCGGCGCACGGCGTCCGCCCTCTCGCGAAAACGCGCGATCATGTCGTTGGGATCGAAGCCGTTCGCCACGCCGAGATGTTAGGTCGATGCGGTCGTCACTGGGGTACCAGTTGGTAGTATCGACCGTGGCGTGCGGGTTCAGCGCCGGGTTGCCGCCAGGTATGGCCCGCGACCAGTGAGGAGTTGCCGTGAAAAAGGGTCGCCATCGTCGCTTCGTCGAAGCCCGCGAACTCAAGCGATCCACGGGACCTCAGGCGACGGCGTGCCCGGAGTGCGGGGCGGCTCCCGACGACGTCCACGCCGAGTGGTGCATGGCCGAGGAGGATCGGTACGACGAGATCCTCGGCAGCCTGCCTCGGACCGAAGTCGCGGAGGATGACCCCTTAGCCGCCGAGAGCTGAACGGCTCAGGTCCGGGCTGCTCGTCGTCGAGGGACAGCGACCGGTCGCGCCTGCGCAAGGTGCGCCGGGCGATCTTCCAAGTAGGCGAGGAGCCGCGCGTAGACCTGCGGGCCGACCATGGCGGTGAGTTCGTCGCCCATCTCGTCGGCGACGCGGCGCGTGCCGACGTAGGCGTCGGCAGACTCGGTGCACCACCAGTGGAAGTCGTCGCCACCCGCGCCCCAATGGCGGCGCAGCCAGGGGCCGACGTGCGTCACGACGTGTCCCGAGTCGGTGACGTGGTCCTCGCGGTGCAAGGGGAGCTGCCAGCACACGTCGGGCTTGACGCCGACGTAGCTGCGTCCCTCGTCCAGGGCCAGCAGGTGCAGGGCGCAGCCCGGTCCCCGGGAGAAGCCGGGTCGGTTGAGGAAGATGCAGGCGTCGTCGACGAGCCGCGTCATCAGCTCGCCCGAGCGCGTGACGCGCGTCGTGGCGCGTTGTCTGCGGCGGTGGTTCTGCCACTGCTCGGGCGTGAGCCTCTGGGCGGCCTCCTCGACGCGCTGGCGGTCGGCCTCGTCGGTCAGGTGCGCTCCGTAGCTGCAGCAGCCCTGGGCGAGCTCGGGCGTCGCCTCGGTCAGCACGCCCTGGCAGCCCTGGCCGAAGATGCAGGTCCAGGCGCTGGCCAGGAAAGTCACGTCCAGCATCCAGGTGCGCTGTTCCCGGTCGTCTTCGAAGGCCACCCACTCGTGCGTGTCGGCCGGGGGCATGGTCACGGGTCGAACCTAGTACGGCCGGTCCCGCGCGCCGATGCCGCCTCTACACTGGCGGGGTGACGACCGTGGACAGCGCCGAGATCCTGACCATCACCGACGAGGCGCGAAATGTCGTGCTCGACGCACTGGCCAACGAGGAGCGCAGCGACGAGCTGGCGCTGTGGGTCGAGGTCACGGGGACGCGCCTGGGTGGCTACACCTACGACCTGTACTTCTCGGACCTGATCGACGTGCCGGCCGGCGCCTCGGTGACCAAGGACGGCGACGTCAGCATCGTCGTGCCGGCTCCGAGCATCGATCGCCTGCGGGGCAGCCGGCTGGAGTTCGCCGCCAACGGCGGCGGTGGCCTGGTGCTGGTGAACCCGAACGCCCCCGCACCCGCCGAGATGTACCCCGGCGTGCCCGCCGACATCTTGAGCTTGGGCGTGACGGGCCCGCTGGCCCTGCGCTCCATCGCCGTGCTCGACGAGACGATCAACCCCTCCATTGCCGCGCACGGCGGCGTGGCCGACCTCGTCGCTCTCGACGAGGACAAGCGGGTGGCGTACATCGTCATGGGTGGTGGTTGCCAGGGATGCTCGCTCAGCCGGATGACACTGTCCCAGGGGATCGAGAAGGCTCTCGTGGAAGCCATCCCCGAGTTGACGGGCGTCGTGGACGTCACCGACCACGCCTCGGGGGCGAATCCCTTCTACGCCGAAGAGTCCTGACCACGGCGCCCGCGGGGTCGCGGACGCGGTTCTAGACTCAGGCGATGCTCCGCTTCCTCACGGCCGGTGAGAGCCACGGCCCGGCTCTGAGCGTGATCGTGGAGGGGCTGCCCGCGGGCCTCGCTGTCAGCGCCGACGAGATCATCGACGAGCTCGCGCGCCGCCGCCTCGGCTACGGGAGGGGCCCCCGGATGCGCTTCGAACGCGACGAGTTGCGCATCGTCGGGGGTGTGCGTCACGGGCGGACCCTGGGGTCCCCGGTGGCTCTGGAGATCGCCAACACCGAGTGGCCCAAGTGGGAGCAGGAGATGTCCGCCGCCCCGGGTCAGCCCACCCGTCGGCTCACGGCGCCGCGGCCTGGTCACGCCGACTTGGCGGGCATGCAGAAGTACGGCTTCGACGACGCGCGCGACGTCTTGGAGCGATCCAGCGCGCGCGAGACGGCGGCCCGGGTGGCCGCCGGAGCGCTGGCCAAGGCACTGCTGGCACACATCGGCGTGCGGGTCATCAGCCACGTGGTCCGGATCGGGTCCGTGGCGCTGGAATCGGGCTACCGGCCCGGGCCCGACGACCTCGACGCGATCGACGCGGACGAGGTGCGCTGCGCGGACGCGACGGTCGGCGCGCAGATGGTGGCCGAAATCCGTGCCGCCGCCAAGGAGGGCGACTCCCTGGGCGGCATCGTCGAGGTCGTCGTGTTCGGCGTCCCGGTGGGCCTGGGCAGCTACGTGCAGTGGGACCGCAAGCTGGACGGCCGCCTGGCGGGGGCCCTCATGAGCATTCCGGCGGTCAAGGGCATCGAGTTCGGGGACGGCTGGGCCCAAGCCACCCAGCGCGGCAGCCAGGCGCACGACGCGATCTTCGCGGATCCGACCCAGCTTGCGGCGGGCGGATTCGGGCGGCGCAGCGACCACGCGGGCGGGCTCGAGGGGGGCGTGACCTCGGGAGCACCCTTGGTCATCCGTGCGGCGATGAAGCCGCTGGCCACGCTCAATCGTCCGGTGCTCGAGACGGTGGACCTGTCCACGGGCGAGTCGACCGTCTCGTTCAAGGAGCGCACCGACGTGACGGCCGTGCCGGCACTCGGCGTGGTGGCCGAGGCGATGACGGCGCTGATCCTGGCCGACGAGGCGCTGCGCAAGTTCGGTGGCGACTCCGTGGCCGAGTTCGTGCGGAACCGCGATGCCTTCGTCGACCAACTGGGGACGGCACCGTCGGCCGTCGGGTGACGCCATGGCCCGCATCGTCCTCGTCGGGCTGCCGGGCAGCGGCAAGAGCACGGTGGCGCGCCGGCTGGCGCAGCACTGGGGCTGTGACGCCATCGACATCGACGACGCGCTGGCGGCGCGCTACGGATCAACGACCGCGGACCTGCTGCGCGAGATCGGCGAGGAGCGCTTCCGCGACGAGGAGGCGGCGGTCCTGCGCGACTGCATCGAGTCCGACGCCGTGATCGCGACCGGCGGCGGGGTCGTCGAGAATGCGCTGGCGCGCGATCTGCTGCGGGCCCAGACCACCGTGTGGCTGCGCGTGGGTGTGGACTGCCTGGTGACCCGGGTGGCCGAGGGCGACCGCCCGCTGCTGGCCGGCGACGCCGCCGAGCGCCTGACGCTGCTCGCCGCGCGGCGCGAGCACTGGTACGCGTCGGTGGCCCACGTGAGCGTGGACGGCGAGGCGCCGCTCGACGAGGTCGTGGCGGCGATCCGAGCGGTGGTGCACTCGTGAGGATCCCCGTGGCGACCACGCCGCCCTACGACGTCGAGGTCGGCCCCGGCGTGCGCACCCGGGTCGCCGAGCTGCTCGCGGCCACGCGGCCCCGGGCGCGGGCGGCGGCCGTGGTCACCACGGCGCAGGTGCGACGCTGGCCCTGGAGTGACCTCGACACGGGACTCGACCAGACAGTCGTCGAAGTCCCCGATGGTGAGCGGGCCAAGAGCCTGGCCGAGGTCGAGCGCCTCTGCGAGGCATTCGCCGAGGCGGGGCTCTCGCGCGACGACGTCGTGGTGGGCCTCGGGGGGGGAGCCGTCACCGACCTGGCGGGCTTCGCGGCGGCCGTCTACCTGCGGGGCGTGCGTGTCGTCCACGTGCCGACGACCCTGCTGGCCATGGTCGACGCGTCGGTCGGTGGCAAGACGGGGGTCAACCTGCCCGCGGGAAAGAACCTGGTGGGAGCCTTCCACCAGCCCCTCGGGGTCCTCGCCGACACCGAGGTCCTCTCGACGCTCCCGGACCGCGAGCGGCGCAGCGGGCTCGGCGAGGTCGCCAAGTGCTGGCTGCTCGACGGGCGGGACCACGAAGAGGTGGTCCGGGCCAACGACGAGCAGATGATCGCGGTGTCCCTGGCGCTCAAGGCGCGGCTGGTGGCGCTCGACGAGCACGAGCTCGGCGCCCGGGCCCTGCTCAACTACGGGCACACGCTGGGCCACGCGGTCGAGCGCACGGTGCTCGAGCGCGACCCCGACGAGCTGCGCCACGGCGAGGCCGTCGCCATCGGCATCGCCTTCGCGGTGCGCCTAGCGGCCCGGCTGGGGCGCGTGGGCGCCGCCACGATCGACGAGCACGACCGCGTGCTGACCTCGTTGGGCCTGCGGCGATGGCTGCCGCCGGGGCTGTCGGCCGACGGGCTCATGGACTACATGGCACGCGACAAGAAGGCGCGCCACGACCTCCGCTTCGTCCTGGCGGGACCTGAGGGGTTCGAGCTGGTCGCTGGCGTGGACGCGGACGTGGTTCGCGCCGCCCTGGCCGAGTTCGCCGCCGAGTCCTCGGGCGGCGAGGCGACCCGTGGCTAGGGTGACGAGACGGAGGTGACCATGAGCGCGCAGCGAGAGATCCTCCTGGTGTCGGGGCCGAACCTCGATCTGCTGGGCGAGCGCGACCCGCGCCACTACGGGACGGCGACCCTCGACGAGATCGTCGAACGCACGCGACGCCGAGCCGCCGCCGCCGGACTGGCCGTGCGCCACGTGCAGTCCAATGCCGAGAGCGTCCTGATCGAGGCGGTGCACGAGGCGCGCCAGACGGCAGCCGCCCTGATCATCAACGCCGGGGCCCTCACGCACAGCTCGTGGGCCCTCCACGACGCGCTCGAGGCCTTCGCGGGTGTCAAGGTCGAGGTCCACCTCTCGAATCCGGCCGCGCGCGAGGGATTTCGCCACGTGTCGACGCTGGCGGGAGTGGTCAACGGCACGGTGGCGGGCTTCGGACCGCTCGGCTACGACCTCGCCGTCGACGCCGTGGTGGCACTGCTCGGCGCGCCGGGCATGCCGGCCGCCTAGACTGGTCCACTGCCGCGCAGCGAAAGGACCGGGTCGATGGCCGCCATCTCCAGCAACGACTTGAAGAATGGGATCACCCTGCAAGTCGAGGACGGGCTCTTCACGGTCGTCGAGTTCCAGCACGTGAAGCCGGGCAAGGGTGGCGCCTTCGTGCGCACCAAGCTGCGCAACGCCCGCAGCGGCGCCGTGATCGAGCGGACCTACCGGGCCGACGAGCGCCTGGAGCAGGCGATCATCGACAAGCGCGACATGCAGTACCTGTACCGCGACGGCGAGGACTACGTGTTCATGGACCAGGTCAGCTACGACCAGGTCGGCGTCGCGGCGGGGCGCCTGGGCGACGCGGTCAACTACCTCAAGGAGACCGGGAAGGCCATGCTGATCCTGCACGGCGACGAGATCATCGGCGTCGAGCTGCCCGCGTCGGTCGAACTGACCATTGCGGAGACCGAGCCGGGCATCCAGGGTGACCGGGTCTCGGGCGCGCGCAAGGCGGCGACCCTCGAGACCGGTCTCGTGGTCCAGGTGCCGCTGTTCGTCGGTCCGGGCGAGATGATCAAGGTGGACACCCGCACCGGCGAATACATCACCCGGGCCTAGTGGCGACCGCCGACGTTTCGCGGCGACGGGCGCGCGAGCGCGCCTTGGAGGTCCTGTACGAGGCGACGCTCAAGGGGCGCTCCGTGGCCGAGATCATCGCCGAGCACCCCCTGCCCCTGGACGCCTACGCCGAGCGCCTCGCGCGTTCGGCCGACGAGCAGCGTCGCGATTTGGAAGCACGGGTGGCGGCTGTGCTCGAGGGCTGGACCCTGGAACGCTTGGCCGTGATCGACCGGCTCGTGCTGATCCTGGCCCTGGCCGAGCTGAGCTGGCCCGACGCGCCACCTCGCGCCGTCGTCCTCAACGAAGCCGTCGAACTGGTGCGGACCTACTCGACCGACTCGTCGCCCTCGTTCGTCAACGGCGTCCTCGTGGGCTGCCTCGCTGCCGCGGACTGAGCGCCGGCCTCGGCCGCAGCGCCGTGCACGCGGCGCAAGTAGGCGTTGTAGCGCTGACGCGCGATCTCGTCGGACGGGTTGGCCGGTGCCACGTCGGAGGCGGGATGTGCGGTGCCCTCACTGAGAAGTTTCTTCCACATATAGATCGCGTATCCCGCCAGGACGGGCCACTCGAAGACGTAGGCCCACGACAGGGAATTTCCCTGAATTGCACGGTGGAGCTCGATCGCGAACGCGGACCAGCAGATGAGCTGCGCCAGGGACACGAGCAGGTGCAACTGGTGCCGCGAGGGAGCATTCTTAGCCTTCTCAGACACGAAACCTCACTGTAGCGATGCGGGCCGTTACCCTCGACCGCGAAGCAGTCCTGGGGCCCAGCGCCGGGAAGCGAAGGAGAGCGCGATGTCGATTCAAGGGAGGTTCGCCACCGTCGCGGTGCTGTTCTTGCTGGCGGTCGGCCTGATCATCTGGAGCTTGGCGGCCTTCCTCACTCCAGGAACACCCGGCGGGGTCGTGAACTTCACCGATACCCAAGCGACCGGCCAGCCCGTGAACCTCACGGTGCAGACCGTGGGCTCGATCGGGTACGGAGCGCACCCCACCTGGGTCTCGTACCTCGTCAAGAACCCCCACACCGGCACGTGGATCCAGGACACGACGTGGGAGCTTCCCGCGCACAGCCTGATCCACATGACCGTGCTGCAGTACGACTCGGGCAGCCCGCTGCGCAACCAGGAGTGGGGCCAGGTCCAAGGGACGATCGGCTCCACGGCCTCGCTGAACGGGTCGGCCTACAGCCTCTACAACTCGAACGCCGGCAATGGCGTGGGGCACACCTTCTCGGTGCCCGGGCTCAACATCAGCGTCCCCCTGGTCGGTGTGAGCCCGACCGCCCAGGTGTGCGGCTCGGCGCCCTGCTCGCCCAGCCAGACGCACAACACGATCACCTTCAGCTTTAAGACACCGGGACCGGGCAACTACCACTGGCAGTGCTTCGTCCCGTGTGGCCTGGGGTACCTGTTCGGCAACGGCGGCCCCATGTCGACGCAGAACTACATGGGCGGTTTCTTGGACGTGGTCCGGTAAGCGATGGCAACGGAGCGTACGACAATGAATGAGACTCACCACCTGCGTCGGATGACGATCGCCTGGGTGATCGTGTCCGTGGTGGCCGACGTGCTGTTCTGGTTCTTCGTGGGCCCGCACGTGCCCCCGGGGCGCATGACGGACATGGCCACCTCGAACCAGTTCGACTTCAACATCCTCTTCGTGATCGCCCTGCCGGTGCTCATCGGGGTGTGGATCTACCTGGGGTACACGATCGTCGTCTGGAGCGCCAAGCGCGGCGGGCCCGAGCCTGTCGGAGGAGAGGCCGCTCGGACGAATCGCACTGCGCAGGTGGCGTGGATCACCATCACGTCCGTGGTGGTCCTGTTCTTGGCCGGCTTCGGAACCGTCGAGCTCGTGGTGAATCACGGATCGGGCGGAGGAGAGGGGCCCAACCCGGTCTGGTCTCCTGCGGGTGCGACGAAGGCCGAAGCCGCGGCCTTGGCGGGGACAGCGACCTGGTCACCCAACAGTGGCCAGGTCCTCCCCGTCCAGGTCATCGCCCAGCAGTGGAAGTTCACGTACCGCTACCCGACCTTCGGCGGGTTCGAGTCGCCGCAGCTCGTGCTGCCCACCAACACGTCGATCGTCTTCAACGTGACGTCGCTCGACGTGACGCACAGTTTCTGGGCCTACCAACTCGGGGTGAAGGCCGACGCCAACCCGCTGATCAATGACGTGGCCTACGCGGCGACCACCCAGCAGGGACAGTTCGTGGTGCGCTGCAGCGAGCTGTGCGGGATCTGGCACGGCGCGATGTACAACTACGGGCGCGTCGTGTCCCAGCAGTCGTTCATGACCTGGGCCCAGCAGGCTCAGGCCGCCAACGCCGCCAACACCAAGCTGCTGCCGGCGTTTGCCTGGACCTACACGCCCGACGCCAATGGGGCCGCCGGCGGGTACTACCCCGACGGCAAGGTGACGCCGTACAGTCCGGCCGAGATCTACGGCGCCAAGCAGCCGGCGTCATGAGCGTGGGCACGCGGAAGGGGAGTCCGATGAGCACCTCGGAGAGGGAGTTGGGGCGATGAGCACAGTCCACGAGCGTCCGCACGACGTCGCGCTGGCCGCGTCGAGCACCGAGCGGCCCCCGCTGACCCAGCGGCCCGGCCTGCTCAGCCAGCATGTGGGGACCGCGATCCTCGCCGCCATCGTCGGCTACGCGATCGGCCATTGGCTGGGCAACACCATCTCGGGCCACTACCCCTACATCGCCAACAGCGGGCAGAACGCCATCGCCGACACCCTGGGCCTGATGTTCGGCGTGCTGGGCTGGCTGCTCGGCATCGGCGCCTTGAACTACCCCCTGGCCAAGCTGACGGGTCGCCAGCCGAACAGTGAGGTGGAGATCCAGGGCTGGAGCAAGTACTTCCGCTACAGCACGAACCACAAGACCGTGGGTCTGCAGTACGTCGTGGGGGTCTTGCTATTCATGTTCACCGGCGGCCTGCTGGCCATGGCGATCCGGACCGAGCTGCTGAGCCCGACGACGCACGTCTTCAGCCCCGACACGTACATCAAGATCGTCAGTGAGCACGGCACGGTGATGATGATGATGGCCACGTCCATCGTCGTGGGGCCGCTGGGCAACTATCTGGTGCCCCTGATGATCGGCTCACGCCGGATGGCCTTCCCCCGCATCGAGGCCTTCAGCTTCTGGATCTTCGTCGCGGGCTACATGGTCATCTTCTCGGCCCTGCCCTTCGGCGGCTTCCCCACGGGCTGGACCGGCTACGCGCCCCTGCAGACGCAGTCGGGTCCCGGGATGGTGTCCTACCTGTTCGGGTTCGCGGTGATCGGCCTCGGGATGATGGCGGCCGGCTTCAACATCGCGGTCACGATCATCAACTACCGGGCTCCGGGCATGACGTGGAGCCGCGTCCCGATCTTCGTGTGGTCCATCCTGGCCACGGCCGCCCTACTGACCCTGGCCACGCCGACGCTGTTCGCCGCCGGGGTCTTCGGGCTGCTCGACCGGACGGTGCAGACGGCGTTCTACGTGACCGAACACGGGGGGAGTTCGTACCTGTGGGAGAACCTCTTCTGGTTCTTCGGGCATCCCGAGGTGTACATCATGGCGCTGCCCGGATTCGGCATCGCCGGGGAGATCCTGCCGGTGTTCACCCGAAAGCCGCTCTTCGCCTACAAGGTGGGCGCGGCCGGGATGATCGGCGTGTCCCTGCTGTCGTTCTTCGTGTGGCAGCACCACCTCTTCCAGAGCGGCATCAACCCGGACATGCGGCCACTGTTCATGCTGACGACCGAGCTGATCTCGATCCCCACGGGCTTCATCTACCTCGTCGGGATGGGAACGCTGTATCGGGCCAAGATCCGCTTCGACCTACCGATGCTGTTCGTCATGGCGCTGTACTTCAACTTCCTGATCGGGGGGGTCACCGGGGTCTTCCTATCCGACGTCCCGGTGAACGTGACGGTCCACGGCGGGTTCTTCGTGCTCGCGCACTTCCACTACACGATCATGGGCGGTCTGCTGTTCGCCTTCATGGCGGGCCTCTACTACTGGCTGCCCAAGATGACGGGTCGCATGATGAATCGTCGCATCGGGATGTGGCACTTCTGGACGATGTTCATCTTCTTCAACCTGACCTTCTTCCCGATGTTCATCATCGGCCTGCTGGGCCAGCCGCGACGGGTCTTCACGTACGCGAAGAACCTGCAGGGCCTGAACGACTTCTCGTCGATCAGCGCCTTCATCCTGGGCTTCTCGTTCCTGATCTTCTTCTTCAACCTGGTGTGGTCGCTTTACATCAACCCGGTCAAGGCACCGGCCAACCCCTGGGACTCCCTGGGCCTCGAGTGGCAGACGGCCACCCCGGTCCCGGCCCACAACTTCGACCGGATCCCCGTGGTCCTGGCCGACCCGTACCACTACAGCGAGGAGAACGCGCCCGCCGTAGCCGACCTGGGACCCACGAGTCCCCCCGACGAGCCCTCCCTCAGCGGAGTGCCGGTGTGAGGAGCACAGAATGAAGACGATCGAAGACCAGAGCTACACGTCGACTCCCGAGGAGGCTGAGTTCGAGTTGCGTGCCCACATCGGCTCGATCTGGTCCGGCGGCCGGCTCTTCATCGGCATGTACACGTTCCTGCTGGCGTCCCTGGTGTTCGCCTACTTCTACCTGCGCTCGGCCAACAACGGGCTGTTGTGGCGGCCGGACCACGTCACTGCGCCCACGCACTACGGGTGGGCGATCTTCCTGGCCACGGTCGCGACGGGCATCATGGCCGTGACCGGCCGGCGACGCCTGCGCGGTGGGGCACTGGTGGACTGGCAGGTCGCGGGCTGGACGGCGTTCACCACTGCCGCCATCGCGTTGATCCTGCAGATCTGGGAGCTGTCGTCGCTGCCGTTCTACCCGGGCTCCAGCGGGTACGCCTCGACGTTCATCGGCTTCAGCGTCTTCAACATCATGACGCTCGTGATCACGACGTTCTGGCTCGAGACGACGCTGACCCGGTCGCACCGCCTGGCCCACGAGCGGGGGGGCAACGCCTTGCTGTCGACCGACGTCGACGCGCAGTCGTGGCGGGCGAACGTCTCGGCCATGACGTACTTCGTGGGCTTCGTGGCGCTGAGCGGGGCGTTCCTGTTCGCGATGTTCTATCAGATCTAGGCCAGGCAAAAGGGGACGCGCGTGATCGCAGACATGTACCTGGGCCCGCAGGTTCAGACGACGCTGGTGCTCTTGGGCGTGCTTATCGCCGTCTTGATCTGGGGGTTCTTCCAGCGTCATCCATCGGACTGACGCTATGGCGGTGCGGCGCGCACGTGGCTGGCTCGCTGCGCTGGGACTGGCCACGTGGCTGGCGGTGCTCGTGCCCCCGCTCGCGCCGCTCGCCCGGCGCTATGAGGTCGTCGAGACGGCGCAGTACCTGACGTTCGCCTTCGTCGCGCCGGCGCTGATCGCGCTCGGCGCGCCGTGGCGCGTGCTCGGCTGGGCGCGCGTCCTGCCCAGTGGCGAGGTGCACGTCTGGGGCCGCGTGCGACCCGCGGGGGTCGCCGGTCAGCGGCGGTCCCTGCTCGAGGCGTTCTCGCTCGTCGTCCTGGCGGTCGTGTGGCGGACCGCACCCGTCGTGGACACCCTCGTGCGCGATCCCGTGCTGATGGTCGTGGAGGCTCTCACGCTGACCGTTGTCGCGACGGCGCTGTTCGCCGACTTGGTCGTCTCGCCGCCGTTGCGGCCGGGCACGTCGCGGCCCTACCGCATCGGGATGTCCGCGGTGGTGATGTGGGTGGTCTGGATCATGGCCTACCTCGACGGGATGGCGTCGCACTCCTGGTACAGCGTCTTTCGCGGCACCACGACGCTCTCGCGGGTGGCGGACCAGCAGCTGGCCGCCGGCTCGGTGTGGGTGGTGACGGCGGGCGTGTTCCTGCCGATCATCTTCGCGAACCTGGTGCGCTGGCTCCAGAGCGAGGAGGATCCCGACGACGAGCTGTACCGGCTGGTGCGCCAGGAGAAGGACCGCGGGTTCTTCGGTCGAGGCGACTAGGTCGCGGCAAGCGACGGCAGCCGGGGCAGGCGTACGGGGGTCAAGTGCTGGTGCAAGATGGCCTCGGCCTCCCCGACGAGCCGCTGGACCGTGAGGCGGTCGGCGCGCAGATAGGCGTCACGCCGCAGTAGGTCACGCTGGGCGGACGCGCGCGCCGCGGGCCGGGTGATGACCGCGATGATGTCGGTCACGGCATCCTTGGCATCGTTGGTCGCCCAGCGGATCACCTCTTGGTAGGCGCTGTCGATCTTGCGTCCGGCCGCGGTGTCCACGGGCTGGATGTTGTTGGCCAGGTCGTAGAGCGGTCCGCTGGCCAGGGTGCACGACGTCTGGTCCTGAGCGAGCAGCGGGGGAACCTGCTGGGACTGGGCCGACGTGAGGGATCCGTGGCGCCAGTCGTTGTAGAAGCCGTAGCTCTCGGTGAGGGCGTAGCTGCACGCCGCGATGTCCGTGTTGATCAGGGCGATCGTGGCGTTCTGGTCGGCGGCATCCTGGGCGGTGGTCAGGTGATGGGGGAGGTCGGCCGCGATGGAGACCGCGGCCAGCACCACGACGGTGAGCATGATCAGGAACCACGGGCGCCGGTACCAGACCGCCTTGCGCAAGACGAGCGACGATGCGGGCATCGAGCCGGGGTCGTAGGCGCTGGCGCGCTCCTCACTGCCCGGGCCCGTCACGCGTTCACCCTACCGGCGAGCGCGGCCAGGGCCGTCGCGAAGGACCGCTCGGTGGCCGCGTCCAGCCAGAAGTGGCCGGCGCGGGTCTCGTTGGCGAAGGGCGTGACGGCCTCCCGGAGGCGACCGCGAGCGTCGATGAGATAGACGACGTCGTTGTGGACCGGCGCCTCCCCAGCACCAGTCGTGCGCACTTGGACGCCGTAGTCGGTCCAGACCGTCGTGAGGGCGCGCAAGGAGCCGGTCAGGAACCACACGCGTCCCGTCGTCAGATGGGGCACGACGAGGGCGGCCGGGCGCGGCGCGACGGCCGTCGCGCGGGGATCGGTGTTCACGATCACGATGTTGGGGGCACGCGAACCCATGTCGGCGCGCAGCTGGCGCAGCTCGGCCCCGAGCACGGGGCAGATGTCGTCGCACGACGCGTTGACGAAGGAGACCAGGGTGGTGCGGCCGCGGTGCTCGCGCCAGGACCACCGGTGACCCGACTGGTCGAGCAGCGGGATCGCGGGCGCTGGTGCCCCCGAGAGCGCTCGTGCGCCCAAGATCGCGGCCGATGACGGGGGAGTGAGCTCGTGGGTCGTCGTCGCGGTGGTGACGGGCGCGGGCGACCCCGTCGAGCCCAGGGCCCGCTCGAGGAGCACGCCACCACCACCGAGCACGACGAACGCCGCTGCCACCAGGAGGATGAATCGCCGGGGCACGGGCGTGCGCCCGGCCCGGAGGGCCGCGGCGCGAAATTCGGCGTGGTCGGGATCCGACGGGGTGGGCGGAGTTGACATTCTTCTCAGGGACGGTAGTCGGCTGAGCGCCTTCGCAGGTTTCCGTCCTCGGCGGCCCGGTACAGTCGCAGCGTGGTCGCCGACGGACGGTCGTGGGGGCGGGACCCGTGAACCCCGCCGAGGGTCCGCGCGCGACGTGGCGGACCCACGCGCTCCTGGTCGCGGGCCTCGCACTGTGCGGCGCAGCCTTCTGGTTCGAACTGGGGCGCGCGGAGCACGGCAACGCCCTGAGCTGGGCCTACGTGTTCGAGTGGCCGCTGCTGGCGGTCTTCGCCGTCTACATCTGGTGGCGCGTCCAGCACGGCGAGCCTCACCCGCATCGAGCGCGCCGCGAGCCGGGGCTGGCGCCCGAATACGACGCCATGCGGCAGGCCTGGCTCGACCACCAGGCCCGTAGCGCGCCGGGTGCCGCGGGCAACGACGAGGACCATGACACGGCCCGCTGACCGGTCGTCGGGGGCCGCATGTCCTACCTGACGGCTCACTGGAGCCTCGACCCGGTCGTCTTCGTCACCGCGCTGGTGGTTGCGGCCCACGAGCTCGGGCTCGCGCGGCTGCGCCAGCGCGCCACGGCCGCGCACGCGCGCCAGCGCCGCCGACGTTCGTGGAGCTTCTACGCCGGACTCGTCGTCTTGCTCGTCAGCATCGTCTCACCCCTGGACTACTGGGCCAGCAGCTACTTCTTCGTGCACATGATCGACCACGTGGTGGCCGCCTTCTTCGTCCCCATCCTGATCGTCCGCGGGGCTCCCTGGATCCCGCTGCTGTTCGCGCTGCCCGCCCCGGCGCGCCGCTCGGTCCTGCGCTCGCTGCTCCACGCGCCGCGATGGGGGTGGCTGCGCTCGGTGGGGCGGTTCCTCCGCCATCCCTGGACCGCGGTGATCTCGTTCAACGTCGCGATGCTGGCCTGGCACGTGCCGGCCCTCTTCGAGCTCTCGGAGCGCAACGCGCTGGTCCACGTGTGGCTCATGCACGGCAGCTTCCTCGTGACGGGCACGCTCTTCTGGCTGCAGATCTTCCCGTCGCACCCCCTGCGGCCCCGCCGCGGACCGGCATTCCAGATCGGCGCCATCCTGGCGACCAACGCCATCATGACGGTGCTGGCCATCTCGATGAGCATCCTCACCACGACGTCGTGGTACCCGAGCTACGACCACATCGCCGGCGTGACCCTACCGGCCTTCGCCGACCAGCAGATCGGGGCGGCGATCCTGTGGGTGTGCGGCGACTTCTGGGCGCTGCCGACACTCGCCGCGCTGGTGCGCCGGGTGATCGAGACCGAGGGCTCGGTGGGCGACGTTCTCGACCACTGGCGCCAGCGGTCGGCGCGCCTGGCCACCGACATCGTGCCGGCACCCAAGTCGGTCGGGCGCTGAGCCCGCGCACCCCTGCTAAGGTCGCTCCAGCGTCGTGAAGCGGGTCCCGTGAGGCCCATACGGCGGGAGGCAACGTGAGCGACAGGTCGACCGATGCGCCGGGTGGCGGTTTCGTGGCGCGCGCTCAGTTGCTGGATGCCCCAGCCGTCCGACGGGCGCTGCGACGCATGGCGCACGAGATCCTCGAGCGAAACGCCGAGCAGGGTGCGCTGGTGGTGCTAGGCCTCCAGCACGGCGGCGTCGCGATCGCCGAGTTGCTGGCCGAGGAGTTGCGCACTCTCGGAGGCGCGACGATCTCCCTGGGTGCCCTCGACGTGGCATTCCATCGTGATGACCTGGATCGGCGCCCCCTGCGTGGCCCCCAGGCGACGGCCATCCCGGTCGACCTCACCGACGCGACGGTCGTCCTCGTCGATGACGTCCTCTTCACCGGTCGCACCATCCGCGCCGCGCTGAACGCGGTCGTCGAGTGGGGGCGGCCGCGGTCGATCCAGCTGGCGGTCCTCGTCGATCGGGGCCACCGCGAGCTGCCGATCCGCCCGGACTTCGTGGGCAAGAACGTGCCGACCTCGCTGCGGGAGGCCGTCGTCGCGACGGTCGACGGCGTCTGGATCGGCGACCCGGCAACCGGAGGGACGAGAGCGTGAGCACGATCCGTGGACGCAGCCTGTTGACCCTTTCCGACCTGACACGTGCCGACCTCGTGGAGGTGCTCGACGCGGCCGAGTCCTTCGTCGAAGTGAACCGCCGTTCGGTCAAGAAGGTGCCCGCCTTGCGCGGAAGGGTCGTGGCATCGCTCTTCTACGAGGAGTCGACGCGGACGCGGCTCAGCTTCGAGACCGCCGCCAAGCGCTTGAGCGCCGACGTCCTGTCCCTGGCCGTGGCCTCGAGCAGTGTCAAGAAGGGGGAGTCCCTGCGCGACACCATCGCCACCATCGAGGCACTGGGCATCGACGCGGTGGTCCTGCGCCACCGGGCCAGCGGTGCCGCCGAGCAGGTGGCCCGCTACGTGCCCGACGTCCGCGTGATCAACGCCGGAGACGGGCAGCACCAGCACCCCTCCCAGGGCCTGCTCGACGCCTTCACCGTGCGCCAGGTCCTCGCCGAGCGTCAGGGGGCCCGGGGCTCGGAGACGGGCAGCGAGCTCTTCGCGGGCCTGCACGTCCTGATCGTGGGTGACATCCGCCACAGCCGCGTGGCTCGCAGCGACATCGATGCCTACGCGGCCCTGGGTGCCGAGATCCGCGTCGTCGCGCCGCCGACCCTCCTGCCGCCCGGCATCGAGACGTGGCCGGTGAAGGTGGTGGACCGGCTCGACGACACGCTCGAGTGGGCCGACATCGTCTCGCTCCTGCGCCTGCAGCACGAGCGCGGGACGGGGCGCTTCGTGCCCAGCCTGGCCGAGTTCACCGCGACCTTCGGTCTCACGGTCGAGCGGCTGGCCCGCGTGCGTCCCGGGGCGCTGATCATGCACCCGGGACCGATCAACCGCGGTGTCGAGCTGGACGCCGCGGTGGCCGACGCGCCGGCCGCGGTCATCACGCGCCAGGTAGCCAACGGCGTGCCGATCCGCATGGCCGTGCTCTTCTTGACGATCGCCGGAAACCGGGAGGACGTGTCGTGACAGTGCTGATTCGCGGCGGGCTGGTCGTGGGGCGCCAGGCGGGCGTCGCTGACGTCCTGGTCGCCGACGGCCAGGTGCGCGAGGTGGGGCCGTCGCTGAGCGCTCGGGGCGCAACGGTGATCGACGCCGAGGGCTGCTGGGTCGGCCCGGCCTTCGTGGACATCCACACGCACCTGCGCGAGCCCGGCAACGAGGACGCCGAGACCATCGAGAGCGGCGCGCGGGCCGGGGCGGTCGGCGGGTACGGGGCCCTAGTGGCCATGCCCAACACCGAGCCGGCCCTGGACTCGGTGGCCGCGGTGCGCTTCGTCCTGGAGGTCGGCCGCCGAGCCGTCATCGACATCGCGGCAGCCGCCAGCATCACCGTGGGCCGGCGCGGTCAGGACCTGACGGCCATGGCCGAACTGACCGAGCTCGGGGTGCGCCTCTTCACCGACGACGGCGCGGCCGTGCGGGACCCAGCGGTCCTGCGCCGGGCCCTGGCCTACGCGCGCCCCTTGGGGGTGCGCATCGCCGAGCACGCCGAGGACCCGGATCTGGTGGGCGACGGCGTGATGAACGAGGGCGTCTGGAGCGGTCGGCTCGGGCTGACGGGTCGACCAGCCGTCGCCGAGCTGGTGACGGTCCTGCGGGACATCGAGCTGGCGCGCGAGACCGGAGGGTCTCTGCACATCCTCCACGTGTCGACGGCGTCGGCGCTGGCGGCGATTCTCCGGGCGCGCCGCGAGGGTGTCGACGTGACGACCGAGGTGACCCCCCACCACCTGACGTTGGACGAGTCGGCGTGCGCGTCCTTCGACGCCAACGTCAAGGTGAACCCGCCGCTGCGCACGGCGGCCGACGTCGCGGCGCTCCAGCAAGCACTGCGCGACGGGGAGATCGACGCCGTCGCCACCGACCACGCGCCGCACGCGCCCGAGACCAAGGACCAGGCCTTCGACGAGGCACCGGCGGGCGTCCTGGGTCTCGAGCACGCGGCGTCGCTCACGTTGGCGGCCCTGGGCGGCCCCGACAGCGATCCCCAGCGGTTCTTCGACCTGCTCAGCCGGCGCCCGGCCGCGCTGGCCGGCCTGCGCGGGCCGCGGTGCCCCCAGGGGCTGGGCCAGCACGGTGGCTGGGTCGAGCCGGGCGACGAGGCGCACCTGGTCGTCTTCAATCCGCTCCGAAGCTGGGTCGTCGACCGTGCGGCCCTCCAGAGCCGGGCGCGCAACACGCCCTACCACGGGCGCGAGATGACGGGCCGGGCCGTGGCCACGATCATCTCGGGCCACGTCGTGGCCCGAGACGGGGAGATGGTGTGACGCGGCTCCCCGCCACCTTGGTGCTCGCCGACGGGCTCGAACTCGACGGCTGGGCGGCCGGATACCTGCCCGCGTCGGGCGTCACGACGGGTGAGTTCGTCTTCAACACGGCCCTCAGCGGCTACCAGGAGATCATCACCGACCCCAGCTACTTCGGCCAGATCGTCACCTTCACCTACCCCCACCTGGGCAACTACGGCGTCACCCCGGCCGACGACGAGTCCCGCCAGTCATGGTGCTCCGGGGTCGTCGCTCGGGCCCTCACGGACTCGCCGTCGGGGTGGCGGGCCGAGCGCTCGCTCGAGGAGTACCTCGTCGAGCGTCGCATCGCGGCGATCGTAGGCGTGGACACCCGGCGGCTCACGCGGCACCTGCGCGAGCACGGAGCCCTGGCGGGTGCCTTCGGGCACGCCGACCCCGCCACGGTGGCGGCGGCAGCGGCCGGGGCCCGCGGAACCGACGGGATGGACTTCCTTCGCGAGGTCTCGACGCCCGAGCCCTACCGCGAGGGCACCGAGGGTCCCCACCTGGTGGCGCTGGACTACGGGATCAAGCGCTCGATGGTGCGCCAGCTCGCCCAGCGCTTCCGGGTGACCGTGCTGCCCGCGGATACGGCCGCCGCCGACGTCCTGGCCCGCAAGCCCGACGCCATCTTCCTGTCGAACGGTCCCGGTGACCCGGCGGCCCTGGACTTCCAGGTCGCCCAGATCCGGGCCTGGCTCGGCCAGGTGCCCCTGATGGGCATCTGCCTGGGCCACCAGCTGCTGGCCCGCGCCCTGGGGGCGAGCACCTTCAAGCTGCCCTTCGGGCACCACGGGAGCAACCACCCGGTGCGCGACCTGACGACCGGACGCATCGAGATCACCGCGCAGAACCACAACTACGCGGTCGACGAGGGCTCGCTGCGCGCCGCGGTGGTGACGCACCGCAACGCCAACGACGGCGTCGTGGAGGGGCTGGCGGACGCCTCGCAGCGCTGCTTCTCGGTCCAGTACCACCCCGAGGCGGCTCCGGGACCCCACGACGCCCGGTACCTCTTCGAGCGCTTCGCGGGCCTGGTGGACAGCGGACGGATGGACCGCTAGTGCCCCGCCGCGACGACCTGCACTCCATCTTGGTCATCGGCTCGGGGCCGATCGTCATCGGCCAGGCCTGTGAGTTCGACTACTCGGGGACCCAGGCCTGCCAGGTGCTGCGGGAGGAGGGCTACCGGGTCATCCTCGTCAACTCGAACCCGGCGACCATCATGACGGACCCGGCCACGGCCGACGCCACCTACGTCGAGCCGCTCGACGTCGCCGTCCTGACCGACATCTTGGAGCGCGAGCGCCCCGATGCCCTGCTCCCCACGCTCGGTGGCCAGACGGCCCTGAACCTGACGATGGAGCTGGTGCGCGCCGGCGTGACCGACGCGCTCGGCGTCGAGGTGATCGGCGCGCGCCCCGAGGCCATCGACACGGCCGAGAACCGTGAGCTGTTCAAGATCGCGATGACCGACATCGGGCTCGCCGTGCCCGAGTCGGGGTTCGCCCACGACATCGACGAGGCCGTGGCCATCGCGAAGTCCATCGGCTGGCCCATCATCGTGCGGCCCAGCTTCATCCTCGGCGGGGCCGGTACGGGGATCGCGCACGACGAGGCGACGTTCCGCCATCTCGCCGGCGAGGGCCTGGCGACCTCGCCGATCCACGAGATCCTCGTCGAGCGTTCCATCGCGGGATGGAAGGAGTTCGAGCTCGAGGTCATGCGCGACCGGGCCGACAACTGCGTCGTGGTGTGCACGATCGAGAACATGGACCCGATGGGGGTCCACACGGGTGACTCGATCACGGTGGCGCCCGCCCAGACCCTGTCGGACTGGGAGTTCCAGGCGATGCGCGACGATGCCTTCGCCGTGCTGCGCCGCGTCGGCGTGGAGACCGGCGGGTCCAACGTGCAGTTCGCCGTCAACCCGCAGACGGGGGAGCGGCTCGTCATCGAGATGAATCCGCGGGTCAGCCGCTCGAGCGCCCTGGCCTCCAAGGCGACCGGCTTCCCGATCGCCAAGATCGCGGCCCGCCTGGCCGTCGGCTACACGCTCGACGAGATCCCCAACGACATCACGCGGCTCACCCCGGCCAGCTTCGAGCCGGTCATCGACTACGTCGTCACGAAGATCCCGCGCTGGGCCTTCGAGAAGCTGCCGGGCGCATCGTCCCGGCTGGGGACCCGGATGCAGTCGGTCGGCGAGGTGATGGCGATCGGGCGCACCTTCAGCGAGTCGCTGCAGAAGGCCATCCGCTCCCTCGAGCAAGGACGCCCGGGTTTCGCCGCGGGCCCGAGCCGAGAGTTCGCCGAGGTGTCGCTGCCCGAGCTGTGGGATCGCTGCGTGAACGCGACTCCCGAGCGCCTCTACGCCCTGCACGAGGCGCTCTGGCGCGGCATCGGCGTCGACGACCTGGCGCAGCGGACCCGCATCGACCGCTGGTTCCTCGACCAGCTGGCCGAGATCGTGGCCACCGAGCGATGGCTCCACCACGGGGGCATCGACGTCCTCGACGACCGGTCGTGGCGCGCGGTGCGCCAGCTCGGGTTCTCGGACCAGCAGGTGGCCTCCATCACCCGGGCGCCGCTCGCCGAGGTGGCGGCGCAGCGCCGGCGGGCCGCCCCGGTGACCTACAAGACGGTGGACACCTGCGGAGCGGAGTTCGCGGCGACGACCCCCTACCACTACGCCACGACGGAGGACGAGTCCGAGGTGGCGACCTCCCCGCGCGATCGCGTGATCATCCTGGGCTCGGGTCCCAACCGCATCGGCCAGGGCATCGAGTTCGACTACTGCTGCGTGCACGCGGCGTACACGCTGCGGGACCTGGGCTACGAGTCCGTGATGGTGAACTGCAATCCCGAGACCGTGTCGACGGACTACTCGACGGCTGACCGGCTGTACTTCGAACCCCTGACCGCCGAGGACGTGGCCGCGGTGATCGAGGCCGAGCGGGCCGCGTGCGCTCCGGGGGCGCGCATCGCCGGGGTCATCGTGTCCCTGGGCGGGCAGACCCCGCTGAAGCTGGCGCCGACCCTCGCGGACGACCTGATCCTGGGGACGGCCGTCGCCTCGATCGACACTGCGGAGGACCGGGAGCAGTGGTCGGCCATCTGCACCGAGCTGGGCCTGCGCCAGCCACCCGGTGGCGTCGCCCTGACCATCGACGAGGCGCGCGGCGTCGTCTCGCGCATCGGCTACCCCGTGCTGGTGCGGCCCAGCTACGTGCTGGGCGGGCGGGCGATGGAGATCGTCTATGACGACGACGCCCTGGTGCGCGTCATGGCGAACCTGACCCGATCCCACGGTGCCCTGGCTCGAGAGGGCGGGGTGAGCGCGTCGCGGCCGATCCTGCTCGACCGCTTCCTCGAGGACGCCATCGAGGTGGACGTCGATGCGGTGCGCGACCGGTCCGGCGGCCTCTACATCGCCGGGGTCATGGAGCACGTCGAGGAGGCGGGCATTCACTCGGGTGACTCGGCGTGCACCCTGCCGCCCCAGACGCTGAGCGCCGCCACGCTGGCCGCGATCGATGACTACACGGCCCGGATCGCCCACGCCCTCGAGGTCGTCGGGCTGATCAACGTGCAGTACGCGGTGAAGGGCGACGAAGTCTTCGTGCTGGAGGCCAACCCCCGGGCCAGCCGCACGGTGCCGTTCGTGTCCAAGGCGACCGGGGTATCGGTGGTCGACCTGGCGGTGCGCGTGATGCTCGGGGCCAAGCTGGCCGACCTGCACGCCCAAGGACGCGTGCCGGCCACGACGCCGCAGCCGCGCCACGTGAGCGTCAAGGAGGCGGTGCTGCCCTTCACGCGCTTCCCCGACGTCGACACCCTGCTCGGGCCCGAGATGCGCTCGACGGGGGAGGTCATGGGCATCGGGGAGAGCTTCGGGATCGCCTTCGCCAAGTCCCAGCTGGCCGCGGGAACGCGGCTGCCCCAGGAGGGACAGGTGTTCTTGTCGCTCGCCGACACCGACAAGCCGGCTGGCCTGGTGCTGGCGCGCCAGTTCGCCGACCTGGGCTTCTCGCTGGCCGCCACCGTGGGCACGGCAGGCTACCTGCGGGCCAACGGCGTCACCGTGGCCACCCTGGTCAGCAAGCGCGGCCTGCGCGACGTCGGTGTCGACGCGGTGGACCTCATCGAGGCGGGCGCCGTGCACCTGGTCGTCAACACTCCGACCGGCGCCGGTGCCCGCGCCGATGGCGCGGCCATCCGCCACACGTGCCTGGTCAACTCGGTGCCCTGCATCACGACCCTCAGCGCGGCGCTGGCCGCGGTGCGCGGGATCGCCGACACCCGGGAGCACGGGTGGCGCGTGCGCACGCTGCAGGAGCTGCACCAGTGACCACCGGGCTCAGCACTCGCGTAGGGTCCGTCGAGCTGAAAAGTCCCGTGATGACCGCGGCCGGGACGGCGGGATTCGGCCTGGAGCTCGCGGGGTACGGAGACCTGGCCGAGCTGGGGGCCGTCGTGACGAAGTCTCTGGCGCCCTTCGCGTGGGACGGGAACCCGGCACCCCGTCTGGCGACGATGGACGAGCACCTCGTGAACTCGGTGGGCTTGGCGGGTCCCGGGGTCGAGGCGTGGCGGCGCGACGACGCGCCCCGCCTGCAGGCGGCGGGCGCGACCGTGGTCGTGTCCATCTGGGGCCGGCGCAGCGAGGACTACGCCGCCGCGGCCGCCGCACTGGCCGGCGAGCCGATCGTGGCCATCGAGGTGAACGCCAGCTGTCCCAACGTGGAGGATCGCTCGCAGATGTTCGCGCACTCGGCCACCGCGACGGCCGAGCTCGTCGAGGCGGCCCGCGCCGGGCACCACCCCGTCTGGGTCAAGCTGAGCCCCAACACGCCCGACCTGATCGATATCGCCGCCAGCGCCGTCGCGGCGGGGGCCGAGGCGCTCGTCCTGGTGAACACGCTCCTGGCCTTGGTCATGGACGTTGAGCACCGCCGCCCCGCGCTCGGGGCCGGCGGCGGCGGGCTGAGCGGCGCCGGACTGGGGCCGGTCGCGCTGCGGGCGGTCTACGACTGCCGCAGTGCGCTGCCGACGACGCCGATCGTGGGGGTGGGGGGCATCGCCCGGGGCCGCGACGCGGTTGCCATGCTGATGGCCGGGGCCAACGCCGTCCAGGTGGGCACGGCCTCCCTGGCCGACCCGCGAGCCCCGTGGCGGGTCCAGCGGGGCCTGGTGCATTGGATGCGCCGCCACGGCGTGGCCAACGTCAGCGACCTGGTGGGGGCCGGCCATGACTGAGAGCTTCTCCGAGCGCCTGCGCCGGTCGGTCGCGGCCTCGGGTCCCCTGGTCGTGGGAATCGATCCCTCGCCGGCGGTCGCTCGCGCGTGGGGAGTGGCCAGCGACGCCACGGGACTGCGCACGATCTCGCGAGCGCTGCTCGGCGCGTGCGCCCCCTTCGCGGCGGCCATCAAGATCCAGGTGGCCTTCTTCGAGCGGCTCGGGTCGCGCGGCTACGCCGCTCTGGAGGAGGTGCTCGAGGACGCCCGCGAGGCGGGGCTGCTGGTGATCGCCGACGTCAAGCGCGGCGACATCGGTTCGTCGAACGAGGGCTACGCCGAGGCGTGGCTGGACGGCGACTCGCCCCTCGCTGTCGACGCGGTGACCGCCAGCCCCTACCTCGGGGTCGGGGCACTGACGCCCCTGGTGGAGCGGGCGGTCCGCGGTGGACGAGGGGTGTTCGTGCTGGCGCGGACCTCGAACCCCGAGGGCGAGCGCCTCCAGGGCGCCCGCACGCCGGAGGGGGCCACGGTCGCCGAGGACGTCGTCTCTCAGGTGCGCGCCTGGAACGCTGGTCCGGCGGCGGGCGCGGTGGGAGTGGTTGTGGGTGCCACCAGTGCCGGCGCGGGGGAACTGGCCGACCTGGGGGGAGCGGTCCTGGTCCCCGGCGTGGGTGCGCAAAGCGGGACCGCCGCGGACGTGCGCCGCGTGACCGCGTCGGCCGCGCCCAACTCGGTGGCGGTCGCGGTGTCGCGGGCGATCACCGACCTCGGCCCGGACCCGCGCCGGCTGGCCGCCGCCGCCCAGCACTGGCGCAACGACCTGGTGCGAACTCTCGCCTGACCAGGAGGAGGGTGCGGCCACACGGCGCGCCCACGCGGTAGTCTGGGGCCGTGACACCGACTCCACCTCGACTGACCCAGGATCAGAGGGTTGAAGCGTCACGCCTGGCGGTGGCCAACCGGCGCCGCCGCGCCGAGGTAAAACGCCAGGTCAAGGCGGGTGAGCTCACGCTCTCCCAGATCTTCGAGCTGGCGGACCGTGAGGAGCCCGTGGCTCAGATGCGTGCGTTCGACCTGATCAGCGCGCTGCCGGCCATCGGGGAGATCAAGGCGGAGCGCATCATGGCCAAGGCGCGCATCGCCCGGTCACGGCGGATCCGCGGTCTGGGGCCCAAGCAGCGGGCTGAACTCTTCCGCGTGCTGACCCGCTGACGCGGTGATCGTCGTCCTCATCGGGCCCGGAGGCGTGGGCAAGGGCACCATCGCGCGGCGCCTCGTGGAGCGCGACGCGCGCTTGTACCTGAGCCGTAGTTGGACGACGCGTCCGGTGCGTCCCAGCGAGCACGGCGACGAGTACGTCTTCGTGGACCGGGAGCGGTTCGCCCAGGCCATCGCCGCCGACGAGTTCCTCGAATGGGCCCAGTTCCACGGGAATCTGTACGGCACGCCCGCGCCCCCGCCCCTGCCGGGACGTGACCTCCTGCTGGAGATCGACGTGCAAGGCGCGATCCAGGTGCGGCGGCGCGATCCGCAGTCCGTCGTGATCCTGGTCGAGGCGCCGTCGACGTCCGAGTTGGAGGGGCGGCTGCGCCGAAGGGGCGACGACGACGAGCACGTGGCCAGCCGCTTGGCGAGCGCCCCGGGCGAGCTCGCGGCGGGGCGCGCGATCGCCGACGCGGTCGTCGTCAACGACGACGTCGAGCGGGTCGCGGGCGAGATTCTCTCTATACTGGACGGGGTTCGCCGGGAACCTCGTCCCCCAGCGGCGTAAAGGACCTGAACTATGGCTGAACGCCCCACGCTTGTGGATCCGCCCATCGAGGACCTCCTGGGCAAGGTTGAGAACTCGCGCTTCACCCTGGTCGCCGTGGCGGCGACGCGTGCGCGGGAGATCAACGACTACTACAACGGTCTGGGAGCCGGCCACGGTGCGGTGATCCCACCCCAGGTGGCGCTGGTGTCCAACAAGGCCCTCTCGCTGGCGCTCGAGGAGCTCTACGAGGGCAAGCTGGTCTTCCACCGTCCGACCGCCGAGGAGCTCGAGGACGAGAAGCGTGCTCGGGAGTCGGCGACCCAGGAGTCTTCCACCGACTTGGACGCCTTCACCGATGCCCTCCGGGACGCCTGAGCCGGAGCACCCCTTCGTCGTTCTGGGGGTGAGCGGCGGCATCGCCGCCTACAAGACCGTCGAACTGGTGCGCCGCCTGCGCGACCAGGACTACCACGTGGCCGTCGTCGTGACCGCGGCGGGTGAGCAGTTCGTCTCACCCCTGGCGCTCGGGACGCTGGCCAGCGAGCCGGTGGTGCGCGAGCTGTTCGTGCCCGAGGGTGGGCCGATCCCGCACACCCGGCTGGGACGCCGTGCGGACATCGTGGTCGTCGCTCCCGCGACGGCCGACGTCCTCGGACGCTACGCGGCGGGCCTCGCCAACGACGTCCTGACGGCCACGTTGCTGGCCACCTCCGCGCCCGTGCTGGTGTGCCCGGCGATGCACCAGGAGATGTGGGAGCACCCGGCCGTCCAAGAGAACATCGCGACGCTGCGGCGCCGGGGCGTCCACGTGCTCGAGCCGGAGAACGGCGCGCTGGCCGGGGGCGACGCGGGCGCGGGCCGACTGCCCGAGATCCCCACGATCGTCGACGAGGTCGCCACGATCCTCGGGGGCCACGCCCGGGCGCTGATGGGTCGCCGGATCCTGGTCACGGCCGGGGGGACGCGCGAGGCGATCGACCCGGTCCGCGTGCTCACGAACCGCTCGTCGGGACGCCAAGGGCACGCGCTGGCCGAGGTCGCCGCACGCTGGGGGGCCCACGTGACCCTGGTCACGGCGAGCGAACTGCCGGTGCGCGACCACGCGGGCCGGATCGAGGTCGTGCGGGTGGCGAGCGCTGCCTCCATGCGCGAGGCGGTCCTCGACCACCTGGACGAGTCCGACGCGCTGGTGATGGCGGCCGCCGTGTCGGACTTCACCCTCTCGGCCGCGCCCACCAAGCTCAAGCGGCGGGACGGAGTGCCCGAGCTCCACCTCGAACCCACCGCGGACATCCTCGCCGAGGCCGTCGCCGGCCGGCACGCCGGACAGGTCATCGTGGGCTTCGCGGCCGAGTCGAGTGACGCCCTGGCCAACGCGCGCGAGAAGCTGCGCAACAAGCACGTGGACCTGCTGGTCCTCAACGACGTGTCGCGCCCGGGAGCGGGCTTCGACGTTGCCACCAACGAGGTCGTCCTGCTCGACGCGTCGGGCGAGGAGGCGCTCTCGCAGCGCTCCAAGGACGAGGTCGCGCAAGCCATCTTGGCTAGGGTGGCCTCACTGCTTTCACGAGGAGACGCATGACCGATCGCACCTTGTTCACCTCGGAGTCGGTCACCGAGGGGCATCCCGACAAGATCGCCGATCAGATCTCCGATGGCGTCCTCGACGCGATCTTGACGCAGGATCCCGATGCGCGCGTGGCCTGCGAGACGCTGCTCACCACGGGCCTGTGCGTGGTGGCGGGCGAGATCAGCACCTCCGCGATCGTCGACATCAGCGCCGTGGCGCGCGAGACCATCGTGTCCATCGGGTACGACTCGAGCACCAAGGGCTTCGACGGGCGATCGTGTGCGGTACTGGTGTCGCTGGACAAGCAGAGCCCCGACATCGCGGGCGGCGTGGACGCGGCGCTCGAGTCGCGCAGCGGCGCCGGCAGCGAGGACCAGCTGAACGCGCTGGGCGCGGGCGACCAGGGCATGATGTTCGGCTACGCCTGCGACGACACCGAGGACCTGATGCCGCTGCCCATCTGGCTGGCGCACCGGCTCTCGATGCGCTTGAGCCAGACGCGCCGCTCGGGGCTGATCCCGTACCTGGGGCCCGACGGCAAGACGCAGGTGACCGTGGCCTACGAGGGGGGCGAGCCCGTCGCGGTCGACACCGTGCTGGTGTCGACCCAGCACGAGGACGGCATCGAGTGGCGGTCGATCCACGACGACGTGCTCGAACACGTGATCCGTCCCATCCTGCCCCCGCACCTGGACACGGGTGCCATGCGCGTCATCGTCAACCCGTCGGGGAAGTTCGTTCTCGGCGGGCCCCACGCTGACGCCGGCCTGACGGGCCGCAAGATCATCGTCGACACCTACGGCGGCATGGCTCGTCACGGCGGCGGCGCCTTCTCGGGCAAGGACCCCTCCAAGGTCGACCGCTCGGCGGCGTACGCGGCGCGTTGGGTGGCCAAGCACGTGGTCGCGTCGGGCGCGGCGCGCCGCTGCGAGGTGCAGGTGGCCTACGCCATCGGGGTGGCTCGCCCGGTCTCGGTGCTGGTGGAGACCTTCGGGACCGAGACCGTCGACCGGGCCCGCATCGCCAAGGCCGTCGACGCCCTGTTCGACCTGCGGCCGGCGGCCATCATCCGGGACCTCGACCTGCAGCGCCCCATCTACCAGCGCACTGCGGCCTACGGCCACTTCGGGCGGGCGGACTCGGCGTTCACCTGGGAGCAGACGCCCCGTCTCGACGACTTCCGCCGGGAGCTCGCGCTGGACTAGCAGTGACCACGCACGCGGTGCAGGTGATCACCGAGGTCGGGGCTATCGACCGGCCCCTGGACTACCTCGTCCCCGAGGGATGGCCGGACCTCGAGGTGGGCGATCGCGTTCGCGTGCCCCTGCAGAGCCGCTCGGTTCGCGGGTGGGTGGTTGGTGCGGCGACGCCCGATGACGCGCTCAAGGCCGTGCGGACCCGACTCGACGGCGGCGTGACTCGCGAGGTCGTCGACCTGGCCCGCTGGGCCGCCGACCGCTGGATGGCCCCGACGGCGCGGTTCCTTGGCGCAGCCAGCCCGCACCGGCTCGTGCGCGAGGTGCTGACGCCTCCCGGGGCACCGGCGGCGCCGGCCCTGACCGACGGCGCCTGGGATGTGGCGCCCGGCGTGGTGCAGGTGGGACCGACCGCCGACGTCCTGGGCGTGGTCGCCACGGCCTACCGGACGTGCGCCGCGCGCTCGGGGTCTCTCATCGTCGTGGTGCCGACCGAGGGCTGGGCGCAGCGCTTGCGCCAGCGGCTGGAGCGTCGCGGCGTTCCCGTGGCCAGCTCCGAGGATGCCGAGCGGGTGGTTGCCGGCTGGCCCGTCGTCGTGGGCACGCGCTCGGCGGTGTGGGCCCCCGTGCCCGTCCTGGCCGCCCTGGTCGTGCTCGATGCCGACGACCCGGCCCTCGTCTCGTCGGCCTGGCCCCGCTGGGGCGCGACCGAGGTGGCCCAGCGCCGCGCCGAGGCGGCGGGTGCCCCGTGGTGGGCCACGACCGTCGTGCCACCGCCGGCCCTGGCCGTCCAGGTCACGCGCCGCGAGACGCGCCCCGCGCTGTGGCCCGCGCTGCGCGTGATCGATCGGCGTCGCAGCGATCCCCACGACGGGTGGCTGGCCGCCGAGGCGGTGCGGGCGGCGCGCCAGGCCCTGGCCACGAGCGAGGACGTGGCCGTCGCGGTCCTCCTCCAGCGCCTGGGGACCGGGCGCCTGCTGGCCTGTGGACGCTGCGGCGAGCTGTACCGCTGCGAGACCTGTGGGGGAGCCGAGATCGAGCAGGGCGAGATGGTCGCGTGCCGCGAGCAGCACGCGACCCGGCCGGCCTTCTGCCGGGCGTGTGGGTCGACGCAGGTCCGGCGCCGGCGGGTCGGCGTGCAGGGACTGGCCACGGCGGTGGCGGCGCAGCTGGCCCAGCCGGTCAGCGTCGTGACGTCGGCCCCGCGGGTCGAGAGGCTCGAGCGGGTCGTCGTGGGCACCGAGGCGCTCTGGGGCCGGGTGCGCCGGGCGGCGCTGGTGATCATGGCCGACTTCGACCAGTATCTCCTGGCCCCGCGGGCCGACGCGCGCCGGGAGGCGCTGCTGGCAGCCGCGCGGGCCGGACGGGTCGTCGGCGGCCGGGCCGAGGGCCGCGGGGCCGTCATCCTCCAGACGCGGCGCAGCGAGGATCCGGTGGTGCGCGCCCTCGAGAGCGGCGACATCGACGAGGTGCTGGGCGAGGAGGTCGAGACCGCGCGGCAGCTGGGACTGGCGCCCTTCGGAGCGACGGCCACCTTGCGCGGCGCCGGCGCCGACGCGGCGGCCGGGGCTCTGGCTCCCGGGCTGCGCGTGTGGGCGGGCGAGGACGGCTGGACCGTGTGGGCGCCCGACACCCGGGCCCTGCACGAGGCGCTGAGAGGAGTCCCGCTCGGGCCCGGGGTGCGGCTCGACGTCGAGTGAACCGGTAGCGTGGCTCCGTGAGCACGCTGCCGATCCGCGTCTTTGGGGACCCGGTCCTCGCGACGCCGACGCTGCCCGTCATCGACATCGATGGACGCCTGGCGGGCCTGGTCGACAGCATGATCGAGACGATGTACGACGCCCCGGGCGTGGGGCTGGCCGCGAACCAGGTGGGCATCAACCGGCGCCTCTTCGTCTACGACAAGGGGGAGGGCCCCCTCGTGGTGATCAACCCGGTGCTGGTCGAGAGTGCCGGAACCTGGGTCTTCGAGGAGGGATGCCTGTCGATCCCGGGTCACAGCTGGGAGATTGAACGGCCCAATGAGGTCCACGTGCGCGGCTTCGACCTGGAGGGCAACGAGCTCGACATGCAAGTCGACGAGTTCGAGGGGCGGATCCTCCAGCACGAGCTCGACCATCTCGACGGCATCCTCCTGGTCGAGCGGCTCGACCCCGAGCAGCGCCGGGAGGCCAAGAGGATGCTCCGCCAGGGCGCGCTGCGCCAGCGGCCAGACCCCGACGGGCTTCGCCAGCTGCTGGACGACTAGATGCGCGTCGTCTTCCTGGGGACGCCCGTGGAGGCCGTTCCCGCGCTCGAGGCTCTGCTCGAGGCCGGCCACGACGTCGTCACGGTCGTCACCCGCCCCGATCGCCGGCGCGGCCGCGGCAGTGGCGTCGCACCCAGCCCCGTCGGGCAGATCGCACACCGACGGGGGCTAGACGTGGTGCATCGCCTGGCCGACCTGGACGCCGCTAGAGCCGACATCGGGGTCGTGGTCGCCTACGGTGCCCTGGTCCCCGCGGCGCTGCTCGAGCGCCTACCCATGCTCAACGTCCACTTCTCCCTGCTGCCCCGGTGGCGGGGAGCCGCGCCGGTGGCCCGCGCGATCCTCGCCGGTGACGAGCAGACCGGCGTGTCGATCATGTCCCTCGAGCCGACCTTGGACACGGGACCGGTGCACCTGGTGCGCACCCTCCCGGTCGGGGAGCGCACGCTGTCCGCACTGAGCGCTGAGCTGGCCCAGCTCGGGGCAGTGGCCCTCGTCGACGTGCTCGGCGACCCGTCGCTGCTGGCACATCCCGTCCCCCAGGTGGGTGAGCCGACCTACGCCGAGAAGCTCACACCCGAGGACTTCCACCTGACCCCTGCGATGGCGCGGGCCCAGGCGCAACGGGTGGTGCGCCTGGAGCGCGCGTGGCTCGAGGTCGACGGCGAGCGGGTGCACGTGCTGGGCGTGCGCCCCGCGGCGTCGGCGTGCGCCCCGGGTCAGATCTGCGTGCCAGGGCGCGTGTGCATCGGCCTGGCCGACGGAGCGCTCGAGTTGGACCAGGTGCGCCCGGCCGGCCGCCACGCCATGGCCGGCGATGCCTGGTGGCGCGGCCGGCGTGCCGCAACGCGTTCTTGGGCCTGAGGACGAGGCTGCGTAGGCTGGGCGCGATGAGTCTCCGAGACCCCGGATCCCCCACGGCGCTGCGGATCGCCCCCTCGATCCTGGCGGCGGACTTCGCTTCTCTGGGCGCCGCGCTGCACCAGCTCGATGCGGTCACCGACTGGGTGCACCTCGACGTCATGGACGGCCACTTCGTGCCCAACCTGACCCTCGGCCCGGCGTTGGTCGCCTCGCTGCGCCCCCACAGCGACCACCTGTTCGACTGCCACCTGATGGTGACCGACCCGCGGCGCCACCTCGAGGCGTTCGCGCACGCCGGGGCAGACAGCTGCACGGTCCACGTCGAGGCGCACGAGGCTGCCGCCGCGCTGGCCGATGCGCGCGCGCTCGGGCTGCGCGTCGGACTCGCGCTGAACCCGGACACGCCGGCCGCGGCGGTGCTCGACCACCTGGGGGACGTCGACGTGATCCTGGTCATGAGCGTGTTCCCCGGGTTCGCCGGCCAGGCGTTCATCCCCGAGGTGCTGACCAAGGTGCGCGATCTGCGCGAGGAGATCGACGCCCACGCTCCGCGCGTGGACCTCGAGATCGACGGCGGCATCGACCAGGACACCGCGGGAGGCGCCGTGGCCGCTGGGGCCCGGGTCCTCGTCGCCGGGTCGGCGATCTTCCGCGCGGCCGATCCGCTCGACGCGGCCCGCGAGCTGCGCCACCGGGCGCGGTCCGCGTGACGCGCGACGCCGAGCTCATGACCCGAGCCCTCGAGGCCTCGGCCGCGGCCCGGATCGACGCCCCACCCAATCCCTGGGTCGGTGCCCTGGTGATCGACCAGCACGGCGTGGTCCAGGGGCTCGGGGGGACCCGCCCACCCGGGGGCCCGCACGCCGAGGTCGTCGCCCTGGGCGAGGCCGGCGACGCGGCCCGGGGCGGCACGCTGGTCGTCACCCTCGAGCCCTGTGACCACCAGGGCCGCACGCCTCCGTGCACCGGGGCGATCATCGCGGCGGGAATCCACCGCGTCGTCGTTGGGGTGCGCGACCCGGACGCGCAGGTCGCCGGACGGGGAATCGAGCGGTTGCGCCAGGCCGGCGTGGAGGTCACCGAGGGCGTGCTGGCCGGCGAAGTGGGCGCAGCGCTGGCGCCGTACCTGTGGCAGCGGCGCACCGGCCGGCCGTGGGTCGTGCTCAAGGTGGCGGCCACGCTCGACGGCGTGGTCGCGGCGGCTGACGGGTCCAGTCAGTGGATCACCGGGGAGGCGGCGCGCGCCGACGCCCATCGCCTGCGCGCCGAGAGCCAGGCGATCATCGTGGGTGCCGGGACCGTGCGCGCCGACGACCCGGCCCTCACCGCGCGGCTCCCGGGTCGCACTCTCGAGCCGTTGCGCGTCGTGCTGGGGACGGCGCCGGCCACCGCGCGGGTGCGCCCGTGCTGGGAGCGCTCGGGTCCCTTGGAGGAGGTCCTCGACGAGCTCGGCGGGCACGGCGTGCTCCAGGTGCTGGTCGAAGGGGGCCCCGCGACCGCCAGCGCCTTCGTCGCCGCGGGACTCGTTAACCGCGTCGTCTGGTACGTCGCGCCGGCCCTGGCCGGCGCTCGCAATACGCTGGGAGCGTTGCGGAACCTCTCTACGGCATCGATTGACCACCTGCGTCGCGGACGCGTGGTCTCGGTGGACCGACTGGGCGAGGATCTGCGAATCGAAATGGAGGTGTGATGGCCCTGTCGACCATCGAAGAGGCCATCGACGCCATTCGCGCCGGTGGGATGGTGGTTGTCGTCGACGACGAGGACCGCGAGAACGAGGGCGATCTCATCATGGCGGCCGAGCACGTGACGCCCGAGGCCATCGCGTTCTACCTGGAGTACACGTCGGGCATCTTCTGCGTTCCCCTCGAGCCGGCCCGCGCCGACGAGCTCGATCTGCCCCTGATGGTGGTGGAGAACACCGAGTCCCAGCGCACGGCATTCACCGTGTCGGTGGACTACCGCATCGGGACCACGACGGGCATCTCCGCCCATGACCGCGCCGCCACCATCCGCGCGCTGATCTCTCCGGCGACGCGGCCCGCCGACCTCAGTCGTCCGGGTCACATCTTCCCGCTGCGCTACCGGCCCGGCGGTGTCCTCAAGCGCGCGGGCCACACCGAGGCGACGGTCGACCTGTGCCGGCTGGCCGGCATGGCCCCCTCGGGCGTGCTGTGCGAGATCGTGAGCGCCGACAAGGCGGACATGGCGCGTCTCCCCGAGCTGGAGACCTTCGCCGCTGAGCACGGACTACCGATCATCACCATCGCCGAGCTCATCCGGTACCGGCGCCAGCACGAGAAGCTGGTGCGGCGGGTGTCCGAGGCGAGTCTGCCCACGGAGTTCGGGATCTTCCGCGCGATCGTGTTCGAGTCGGTGCTCGATGGCGAGCAGCATGTGGCCCTGGTGTGCGGCGACGTCGACGGGCGCGAGTCGGTCCTGGTGCGCGTGCACTCCGAGTGCCTGACGGGCGACGCCCTGGGTTCGCTGCGCTGCGACTGCGGGCCCCAGCTCCAGACCGCGATGGCCACCATCGCCGAGGCGGGCCTGGGGGTCATCGTCTACCTGCGGGGCCACGAGGGCCGGGGCATTGGGCTCGGTCACAAGATCCGGGCCTACGCGCTCCAAGAGGACGGTCGCGACACCGTCGACGCCAACCTGGAGCTCGGACTGCCCGTCGACTCGCGCGAGTACGGGATCGGCGCCCAGATCCTGGTCGACCTGGGGGTCAGCTCGATGCGCCTGATGACCAACAACCCGGCCAAGTACGGGGGTCTCGAGGGCTTCGGGCTGAACATCGAGGGGCGCGTGCCCATCGAGAGCCGGCCCACGCCCTACAACATCGACTACCTGCGCACCAAGCGCGAGCGGCTCGGACATCTGCTGGAGGGTCTCGATGACATCGAGTGACGAGACGGCTTTCGACGAGAGCGTGGCCGAGGGGCTCCGTGGTCAGGTGGGCACCTGGCTGGACGTCGGGGCCGCGGGCGCCGGACGACGGGTGGCGATCGTCGCGGCCCGCTTCAACGGTGGCATCACGCTGCGCCTGCTCGCGGGAGCTCTGCGCTCGCTCGACGAGGCGGGCGTGGCCCGCGACGACGTGACGGTCGCCTGGGCCCCCGGAGCCTTCGAGCTGCCCTTCGTGGCCAAGGCGCTGGCCCGAGCCGGGGCCAGCGACGCGATCATCGCGCTGGGCGCGGTGATCCGGGGTGAGACCGGCCACTACGACTTCGTCGCTGGGCAGTGCGCGCAGGGCCTCCAGGCCGTCCAGCTCGAGACGGGCGTGCCCGTGGTGTTCGGCGTCCTGACCACCGACACGGTCGCCCAGGCACTCGCACGCTCGATGGACGACGAGGCCAACAAGGGCCGGGAGGCGGCGCTCACCGCACTGGAGATGGCGGCCCTGGTCCGCCGGACGCGGCGGCCTTAGGCCGTCGGCGGCGTGGAGAGCTTGACCCAGACCTGCTGGACCTCGGCCAGCGCCGTGCGGTAGAGCGGCACGTTCTGCCCGAGGCGCTCGCCCCCCGCGCCCACGATCGCCCCAGCGATGTCGATCGCCAGCTGCGCGGCCGGGAGGTCCGGGGGCTCGGCGGCGAGGCGGATCGCCGCCGCTTGGAGGAGCTGGAGCAGCTCGGTCGCCACCAGGATCTCGACGGGCGTCGAGGCCAGGAACGTGTGCTGCTCGTCGTGGTCGAGATTCGGGTCCTCGGTCGCGGCCATGGCCTCAGGGTAGCCCACCGCCTGGGAGCGCCGGGGCTGTCTGCTAGGCTGTCGCGGCACGAACACAGCAAGTGGGGTTGGCTCGGCCAACGTCCACCTGGCCATCGCCGATGGTCCAGGTTCAAAGACTCGCCTCGCTTGTCGTGGCGGCGCGCAGGCGCCGTGGAATGAGATGAGGAGACGAGTATCGCAACTGGACCTGGAGACCATCGCATCAACGAGCGGATCCGTGTGGAGTCCGTTCGCCTGATCGATCAAGACGGGACGCAGCGGGGCATCATGGCTACGCGCGAGGCGCTGGCACTGGCCCGCAGTCTCGATCTGGATCTCGTCGAGATCGCGCCGACTGCGAGTCCGCCGGTCTGTCGGATCATGGACTACGGAAAGTTCAAGTTCGACGAGGCGCAAAAGGCGAAGGAGTCGCGGCGCAAGTCGACCAACGTGGGGATCAAGGAGATGAAGTACCGGCCCAAGATCGGGGCCGGCGACTTCGAGACCAAGACCCGACTGGTGGAGAAGTTCCTCGGCGAGGGTCACAAGGTCAAGATCACCATCATGTTCCGCGGACGCGAGACCGCGCACCCGGAGTTGGGGCGCCGCATCCTGGACCGGATCGTCGAGCGACTCGGCGAGGGGGCCAAGGTCGAGGCGGCCGCCAAGCTCGACGGGCGGAACATGACGATGGTGCTGGGGCCCGAGCGACGGGCCAAGACGAAGAACGAGACGACGCGCCCGGCCTCGGTGGAGGCAGCCGCGTCACCCGAGGGGCAGTGAGGGAAGGAAGACGACATGCCAAAGATGAAGACTGACAGTGGGGCCAAGAAGCGCGTCAAGGTGACCGGAACCGGTCGGCTGCGCCGGGGCAAGGCATTTCGCGGGCATCTGATGGAGAAGAAGACGTCGGTGCGAGCGCGCCGTCTGGGACGCGAGACCGATTTCGCGCCGGGCGTCGAGCGCAACGTCAAGAAGCTGTTGGGCCGGTAGGACGAGAGAGGAGTCACCATGGCGCGCGTCAAGCGAGGTGTTAACGCCAAGAAGCACCACAAGGCGATCCTGGAGCAGGCCAAGGGCTACTACGGCGACCGGAGCCGGACGTTCCGGGCCGCCAACCAGGCGGTGCAGCATTCCGGGGTCTACGCGTTTCGCGACCGGCGGGCGCGCAAGGGCGAGTTCCGTCAGCTCTGGATCCAGCGGATCAACGCGGCCACTCGGATGCACGGCCTCAGCTACAGCCGGTTCATCGCCGGCCTGCACGCGGCCGGCATCACCGTGGACCGGCGCATCCTGGCCGACTTGGCCGTGACCGACCAGGCGGCCTTCGCCGCGCTGGTGGCTCAGGCGTCGGCGGCCCTGAGCGAGTAGCGACGCACCCGGTCGACATCGGCTCGTCCCACCAGCGCGTCCGACGACTGCGGCGCCTGGCGCGCAAGCGCGACCTGCGCTGGCGCGAGCAGGTGTGCGTGCTCGAGGGACCCGACCTGGTCGCAGCGGCGCTCGAGGCGCGCGCGGAGGTCGAGGCGCTGTACGTGGACCGCGAGCGGTGGGGCGAGAGCCCGACGGCCGACCTGGTCGCTGAGGCGGCAGCCCGGGGCGTGGCCGTCTACGGCCTCGAGCCCGAGGTGCTCCGCCTGGCGGCCCAGTCGACCACGCCCCAGCCGGTGCTCGCGACGGCGCGCTTCGTCCCGGCCGCACTGACCGACGCGCGCTTCGACGGCCTGGTGGTCGTGCTGCATGACGTCCAGGACCCGGGCAACGCCGGCACCGTGATCCGCAGTGCCGAGGCCGCGGGCGCGTGCGCCGTGATCCTCTCGGGGCACAGCGTCGACCCCTACAACCCCAAGACGCTGCGGGCGACCACGGGGGCGATCTTCCGACTGCCCGTGATCCTCGCCGACGTCGACGAAGTCCTGGCGCGCCTGCGCCGTGATCACGTGCCCACCTGGGCCACGGTGGTGCACGGGGGCCAGGACCTGCTCGCGGCCGATCTGCGCGGGGCGGCCGCCATCGTGATCGGCAACGAGGCGGCGGGACTCGACGCGTCACTCGTGGAGCGCTGCGACGGGCGTCTGACCATCCCGATGGCGGCGGGCGAGTCGCTCAACGCCGGCGTGGCGGCGTCGCTGATCGCGTTCGTCGCGCGCTGGCAGTCTCAGGGACGGATCCCCCTCGACGCACCGCCTAGCCTGGAGAAACATGACTGACTGGGATCTCGAGCTCGATCACGTGGAGTCGGCCGCGCTCGATGCCCTGCGCGCGGCCGACTCGCTCGACACGATCGACGCGGCCGCGGCCGCGTCGATCGGGAAGCGCTCGACGCTGGCCGGCCTGCAGCGATCGCTGCGTGACATCGATCCCGAGGAGCGCCGCCGGCGGGGGGCCCTCCTGCAGGCGAGTCGGGCGCGCATTGAGAGCGCTGCGGCCGAGCGACGGGGCGAGCTCGTCGCGGCGCACCGGCAGACCCAGCTGGCCAGCGACGCCCTCGACCTGGGCGACGTGATCGCCTCGGCGCGGCCCTGGGCGCTCAGTGCGGGGCACGGCGGTCTGATCCCCGCCGTCCAGGCCGAGCTGGAAGACGTGTTCGTGGCCATGGGCTTCACGGTGGCCGAGGGTCCCGAGGTCGAGACCGATTGGTACAACTTCGAGGCGCTGAACATCCCGCCGGCCCACCCGGCACGGGGACTGTGGGACACGTTCTACGTCGAGCTCGGTGATCCCGAGACGATCGTCCTGCGCACCCACACCTCTCCGACGCAGGTGCACCTGATGGAGCAGGCGGTCGCGGCCGGCACGCTGCCGATCCACTCGGTCATGCCCGGCCGCTGCTACCGGCGCGACACGCCTGACGCGCGCCACCTGGCGGTGTTCCACCAGGTCGAGGGGCTCGTGGTCGACGAGGACATCACGTTCGCTGACCTGGCCGGGACGATCGAGACCTTCACGAGCGCGTTCTTCGGTCCCGACATCCGTTCGCGGCTGCGACCGGGCTACTTCCCCTTCACCGAGCCCTCGGCCGAGTTCGAGATCACCTGCACCATCTGCCGGGGTGCCGGATGCCGCACCTGCTCCCAGACCGGCTGGATCGAGCTCGGCGGGTGCGGGATGATGGATCCCGCCGTCTTCGCGGCCGTGGGGATCGACGCGGAGCGCTGGAGCGGCTTCGCCTTCGGATTCGGGATCGACCGCTGCGCCCAGATGCGCGCGGGGATCGCCGACCTGCGCGCCCTCACCGAGAACGACATCCGCTTCCTGGAGCAGTTCTGATGCGCGTGCCCCGGACCTGGCTCCACGAGTTCGTCGACCTGCCCGAGTCCGACGCTGAACTGCGCGAGATCCTCGACGATCTCGGCCTGGTCGTCGAGGCCGTCACGCGGGTGGGCGCCGGTCTGGACCAGGTCGTCGTGGCCCGGGTCGAGGAGATCCACGCGATTCCCGGTGCCGACCGGATCCGGCGCATCGTGGTCGATGCCGGAGACGGTCCCGTCGAGGTGGTGTGCGGGGCCTGGAACTTCGCGGTCGGCCAGCACGTGCCCTTCGCCCCCGTCGGCACCGTGTTGCCCGGCGGCCTGGCGATCAATCGCCGCGTCATGCGCGGCGTCACCAGCAACGGCATGCTCTGCTCGCCCCTGGAGCTCGAGATCGGCGACGACCACGGCGGGCTGCTCATCTTGGACGACCGCGGCGTGGACCAGGTGGGCCAGCCCGTGGGGGAGGCGCTCGGACTGGGAGAGGACGTGGTCTTCACGATCTCGGTCGAAGGCAACCGCCCCGATGCCTGGTCCATCTACGGGGTGGCTCGCGACTTGGCGGCGCGTCTCGGGCGCCCCCTGCGCGCGCCGGCGCTGGCGAGTCCCGACCCCGGACCCGCGACGGCGGACGTCGCTGGCGCCGTGCTCGGGGCCCCCGAGTTGGGTGAGCGGCTCACCGTGTCGGTCCTGGAGAACGTGGTGACCGGTCCCTCGCCGACGTGGGTCGTGCGTCGGCTGGAGCGTGCCGGGATGCGCGCGATCTCCAACGTGGTCGACGCGTCCAACTACGTGATGCTCGAGCTCGGGCAGCCGACGCACCCCTACGACTTGGATCGGGTGGCCGGGGCCACGCTCCAGGTACGCGCGGCGCGCCCGGGCGAGACGTTGACGACGCTCGATGGCACCGAACGGTCCCTGGCGCGACCGGGACGCGGCCTCGGGGACACGGGCATCGACTGCGTGATCACCGATGGTGACGACCAGGTCATCGGGCTGGCCGGCATCATGGGTGGAGCCTCGACCGAGATCGCCGACACGACGACGCGGGTCCTGGTCGAGGCGGCGTGCTTCGATGCGATGACCATTGCGCGCTCTTCCAAGCGCCACGGTCTGCGCACCGAGGCGTCGACGCGCTTCGAGCGGGGCGTGGATCCCGAACTGGCCCTGCGCGCGGTGGCTCGCCTGGTCGAGGTGCTGCGCGCGTCGGTGCCCGGCCTCGTCTGGCGCTCCGAGCCCCTCGACGTCCGTGGCGTGGTGACGCCTCCGGCGCGCGTCGAGCTGCGCCCGGGTGATGTGGAACGAGCACTCGGTGCCCCCATCGCTGAGGCCGAGGTTCGTCAGAGCCTGGAGGCCCTGGGCTTCTCGGTCGAGGCGGGCGCGGGAGGAGGCCTGGTGGTCGACGCGCCGAGCTCGCGGCCCGACGTGCGCGAGGGTGCTGCGGGACGGGCCGACGTGATCGAAGAGATCGCCCGGCTGCACAGCTACCGTCGCCTCCCGCGGCGCACCCCGACGTGGGCCACGCCCGGTGGGCTGAGCGATCGCCAGCGCCTTCGCCGTCGCCTGCGCACGGCCGTGGTGGATCTGGGGATCACCGAGGTCTGGACGCCGTCACTGGTCAGCGAGAGACAGTTCGCCCGCACGCACCGCCACGCGCAGCCGATCCGGGTGACCAACCCCCTGGCGAGTGACAGCGTCGTCTTGCGTCCGACCCTGGTCTCGGGCATCGCCGAGGCCTGGGCCCGCAATCGGGAACGCGGATTCGTGGACCTGCGCCTGGCCGAGCTGGGCGTGGTCTTCACGCACCCCGGCGACGTCGCGGAGCCGCGACGCAGCCGTGGAGGCGTTGGCGGGGGCGCGCAGCTGGACCTGCCGACCGAGACCGAGCGGCTCACCGTGCTGCTGGGCCACCACGACGACGACGCGACGAGCGCCGTGGCGCTGTGGACCACGCTGGCCGGATTGCTCGGACTGGGAGAGTCGGACTTCCGCCTGCGGGCCCGAGCCGACGTGACCGCCACGCATCCCACCCGTAGCGCCGAGATCATCGCCCGCCACAGTGGCGCGGTCGTCGGAGTGGTCGGGGAGCTCGACCCGGACCTGGTGCTCGAGATCAACGGCGCGGCGCGACGCATCGGCCTGCTGGACCTGGACGTCGGTGTGCTCGAAGCCCAGCTGGCGAACCGACCGCACCGTGGTGCGCAGATGCCCAGCCGCTTTCCGAGCGCCCTCATCGACCTCGCCTTCACGGTTCCCGACGCGGTGCCGGCGGGAGCCATCGCCGATGCCCTGCGGGCGACGTCGGCGCGGGTGGAGTCGGTGCGGCTGTTCGACGTCTACCGAGGGGCCGGACTGCCCGCCGACACGCGGAGCCTCGCCTTCGCCCTTCGCCTCAGCGCTCCGGATCACACCCTCGACGACGCCGAGGTCGCCGCGTTGCGCCAGCAGCTGATCGACGCGGCGGGCGAGCAAGGAGCGCATCTGCGGTGAGCCCGTCGGCGACTCCGGGCGCGAGCGTGACGTTCGCTTCGCGCATGGCCGGGAGCCGCGCCTTCTCGACGCACTGGCCGGTGCGTCTGGGCGACTGTGGTCCCGACGGCCGGTTGCGGTCCGACGGGCTGGTGCGGTACCTCCAGGACGTGGCGAGTGACGACTGGATCGACACCGGTCTGCCCCAGAACGAGACGTGGCTGGTGCGCCACGCCGCCTTCCGAGTGACGCCGGGGGCGCGGTGGCCCGAGATCGGTGACGAGGTCACCCTGACGACCTGGTGCTCGGGCACCGGGGCGGCGTGGGCGGAGCGCCGCACCGACATCGAGGTCGCCGGCGAGTGCCGGATCGAGACGGCCACCCTGTGGGTGCCGGTCGGACCCACCGGCCGCCCGATGCGGCTCGGCCCGGACTTCTACGCGTCCTACGGGGAGTCCGCGCGACGCAAGGTGTCGGGCCGCGTGAGCCTGGCGCCGCCGCCACCAGACGCCGAGCGCCGGCCGTGGCCGCTTCGGCGCAGCGACCTGGACATCGTGGGGCACGTCAACAACGCGGCGCTGTGGTCGCCCCTCGTCGAGCTGGCCACGACGCCCTTGACGTTCGCTCGCGTGATCCACCACGCACCGGTGACGGGCAATGACACTCCGGAGCTCGTGGTGGCGGGCAACCGGTGGTGGCTAACCGTGCAGGAGCTCGTCCACGTCGAAGGCGTCTACGCGCTCGGTGGCTGACGCGGGCGCGGTGGCCAGGATGCTGCCCAGCAGCACCAGCGGGAAGCCCACTGCGATGGCCCCGGTCAGGGGCTCGTGCAAGAACGCGATGCCCAAAACGACGGCGATCGCGGTGTTCGTGTAGGTCACCACGACACCGCGCGTGGAGCCGACCTCCTTGACGAGCTCGAAGAAGATCAGGAAGGCGCCGGCGGTGCAGACCAGCGAGAGGATCGCGACCGAGCTGAGGGTCTCGCCGTCGACGTGGTGGGGCCAGTGCACGATGGCCCACGGCGTCCAGGCGATTGCCACCATGGCCGTCGCCCCGGCCACCACGGCCACGCCGGGGACGTCAGCCAGCTTGGTCGCCAGGATCATCGGTCCGAAGGTGTAGCCGATGGTGATCACGAACATGAGTCCGATCCAGCGCAGCGAGCCGCCATGGGCGCCGTTGACGACGAGCAGGATCACGCCCGAGGCGCCGACCAGCAGGCCGGCGTAGCGCCGCGGCGCGAAGCGCTCCCCATCACGCCGTGCCAGCTGGACGATCACCGAGATCAGGGGGACCGCCGCGATGAGCAGACTCGTGAGCGAGCTCGAGATGTGGCGCTCGGCGGTGGCCATCAGGTACCAGGGGACGCCGAACTCGACGAACGCGAAGGCCGCGATCCAGCCCAGATGACGCCACACGGCAGACACGTGGCGGCCGCGCAGGACAACGGGGATCAGGACCAGCGCTGCCGGGGCGGTGCGCCCGAGCACCAGGACGCCCGGGTCGAGCTGGCGAACGGCGATCCGGATGAAGAAGTACGGAATGCCCCACACGACCGACATGGCCGCGAAGAGCACCCAGCCGCGACGTGACACCCGACCAGTGTATCGGGAGCGCGGCCGTTTGCATAAAAGGGCACCAGTGTGCATAAACTTGCGTCATGGACGTGGCGATCATCGGGGCCAGCGGCTATGCCGGATCCGAGCTCTACCGGCTGGCCGACGCCCATCCCGCCCTCGACGTCGTGGTGGCGACGGGGTCATCGCAGGCGGGACGGCGGGTGAGCGAGGTCGTGCCGGCCCTCGCGGCGATCGCGGGCGACCAGCGCTACGCCCCGACCGAGGCGGCCCTCGAGGCCGACGTCGACACGGCGTTCATCGCCTTGCCCCACGGTGAGAGCCAGTCTCTCGTCCCGGGGCTCCTGGCGCGCGGGGTGCGCGTCGTGGACCTCGGAGCGGACTTCCGCCTGGGGGACGCCGCGACGTACGCGCGGTGGTACGGGCACGAGCACGTGGCGCCCCAGCACCTGGGTGACGCCGTCTACGGGCTGGTCGAGCGCCACCGCTCCGAGCTGGCCGGGGCGCGCCTGGTCGCGTCGCCCGGGTGCTATCCCACGGCGTCCATCCTGGCGCTGGGGCCCTTCGCGGACGCCGGCCTGCTCGAGCCGGGCAGCGTCATCGTCAACGCCTTGAGCGGCACCTCGGGAGCGGGCCGGTCGTTGAGCGAACGGCTGCAATTCAGCCGTCTGGCGGGCAATGCGGAGGCCTACGGGCTCCTCACGCACCGCCACACCGCCGAGATGGAGATGGAGCTCGGCGAGGGCGTCCTGTTCACGCCGCACCTTCTGCCGGTGAGCCGCGGCATGCTGGTGACGGCCTACGCCCGCGTCCGCGACCAGAGTTTCGACCCACTCGCGCTCCTGCGGGAGGCCTACGCCGACGAGCCCTTCGTCGTCGTCCAGGACGATCCTCCTGCGCTGAAGGATGCGGTGGGGTCGAACCTGTGCGTCGTCTCGGCCCGCCTCGACCCGCGCACCGGGTGGCTGATCGTTCTGAGCGCGATCGACAACCTGATCAAGGGGGCGGCCGGCCAGGCGATCCAGGCCTGGAACGTCGCGACCGGTCTCGGAGAGACCACCGGCCTGCCGCGGGCGGGGGTCACGCCGTGACCGTGGTGGTCAAGCTGGGCGGGCACGCCCTCGATCGGGTCGATGCCGACGCGCCGCGCCTCGTCGAGCTGGCGGCCGACGTGCAGGCCCTGCGCGACGAGGGCGTCCTCATCGTGCACGGCGGCGGCCCCCAGATCGGCGAGCTGTCCGACCGGATGGGCGTGACCAGCCACTTCTCGGACGGACTGCGCGTGACCGACACCGAGACGATGCGCGTGGTGGCGTGGGCCCTCAGCGAGGTGAACCTCGCCGTGACCTGCGCCCTGGTGCACGCCGGGCTCCCCGCGGTCGGCCTGGCGGGGGTCAGCGGCGGCATGGTCCAAGGGACACCCGCTGGTCCGGCATGGGGCCGTACCGCCCTCGACGTCGACGTCGACCCAGCACCGCTGATGGCCCTGGTGCGCGCGTCGTGGGTCCCCGTGATCAGCCCCATCGCCCTAGCGCGTGACGGTGGGATGGTCAACGTCAATGCCGACACCGTGGCCGGTTCGATTGCCAGAGCGGTGGGTGCCCGGGCGCTGTTCCTCCTCAGCGACGTGGAACAGCTGCGCGCCGATCCCGACGATGCGTCCTCCGCCCTGGCGCACGTCACCGGCGAGGACATCACGCGGATGCTGGAGTCGGGGGCGATCCGCGACGGGATGCGGCCCAAGGCACGCGCGGCGCTGGACGCCGTGCGCGCGGGGGCTCGACGGGTCGTGGTCGGTGACGGCACACGGCCCCACGCGGTGCGCGACCTGCTGGCCGACCAGGCGCCGAGTACGGAGGTCGTGGCGTGAAGAGACATGTGGTGACCCTTGAGGAGTTGGGGGAGGGCGCGCTGGCCGCGATCTGCTCCTACGCGCTCGAAGAGCCGCGCGACGTCCTGCACGGCCAGGGCGTGGCGCTGGTGTTCGAGCAGCCGAGCCTGCGGACCCGGAGCTCCAGTGCGCTGGCCGTGCGCGCGCTGGGGGGCTGGCCGATGTTCATCACCGGTGACGAGATCGGGCTCGACCACCGCGAGTCGGTCGAGGACGTGGGGCGCGTCCTGGCGGAGTACTACTCGGTCTGTGCGCTGCGCGTGCGCGACCACGGAGTCTTTGAGCGGCTCGTCGCGACTGTCGGTGACCGACTGGGCGTGATCAACCTGCTCAGCCGGGCCGCCCACCCGACGCAGGCCATCGCTGACGTGCTGACCATGGCCGAGCACTTCACCGCGGGGCGCGTCGAGGATCTGGCGGGACTGCGCGTGGCCTACGTGGGGGACGTCACGAACGTGGCCCGGTCCCTGGCGGTCGCGCTGCGCCGGCTCGGCGCCGAGGTCGTGCTCGGGGCACCCGACGCGTACCAGCTGGCGGCGGCCGGGCCCGAGGATCCCCGTCGCATCGAGCGCGGGTCGCTGCGCCTGGTCGCGTCGGCTCGCGAGGCCGTGGCCGGTGCTCACGTGGTCTACACGGACTCGTGGATCTCGATGGGTCTCGAGGCCGAGCGGGCCGAGCGACTCGCTGCGTTGGGGGAGTTCCAGGTGACCGAGGAGCTCCTGGCTGGTGCGGATCGCGCTGCCGTGGTGATGCACTGCCTGCCGGCCCACCGGGGCGAGGAAGTCGACGCGCAGGTGCTGGACTCGCCGCGATCGCTGGTGTGGCGCCAGGTCGCCCATCGGGTGTCGGCGATGCGCGGCGCACTGCGCTGGATGAAGGAGGACTCATGACCAAGACGCAGCGCCAGCACCGCATCGCGGAGATGCTGGAGCACGAGACGATTTCGACGGCGGCCCAGCTGGTCGGCCGCCTCCAGTCCGAGGGGGTCGCCGCCACCCAGGCGACCGTCACGCGCGACCTCCACGAGCTGGGCAGCATCAAGGTGCGCGACGACCAGGGGGTGCGCCGCCTGGTGCTGCCCACCGTCACGAAGATGAGCGCTCCACCGCTGGACCACCTGCGCCGCATGATGACCGAATGGGTCGTGTCCGTGGAGGGCTCGATCAACCTCGTCGTGCTGCACACCCCGCCCGGATGCGCGCACGTCGTGGCGTCGGCACTCGATCGAAGCGTGCTGCCTGACGTACTCGGTAGTGTTGCGGGGGACGACACCGTGCTCGTCATCGCGCGTGACGAGCGCTGCGGACGGCGACTGGTTGGTCAGTTCCGCCAGCTGGCAGCCTTGCCGGTGGGCAAGCAGGGAAGGGGCGCGTAGTGGCCAAGCGTGTGGTGCTGGCGTACAGCGGGGGGCTGGACACCTCCGTGGCGATCCGCTGGATGACCCAGGAGTGGGGCGTCGAGGTGGTGGCGCTGCTGGTGGACGTGGGCCAGGACCCGACCAGCTCGGAGAGCTTCGAGTCCATTCGTTCACGGGCGCTGGCCGCCGGCGCCCTGGACTGCGTCATCGTCGATGCGCGCACCGAGATGGCCGAGGAGTTCTGCGGCGCGGCGATTCGCGCGAACGCCCTCTACGAGGGGAAGTACCCGCTGGTGTCGGCGCTGTCGCGTCCGGTGATCGTGCGCCACCTGGTGGACCAGGCCCGCCGCTTCGAAGCGAGCGCCGTGGCGCATGGGTGCACCGGCAAGGGCAACGACCAGGTGCGCTTCGAGGTCGGCACGCACGCGCTGGCTCCCGACCTCGAGGTCCTGGCACCGGTGCGCAACTGGGGCATGACCCGGGCGGACTCGGTGGACTACGCCGAGAAGTGGGACATCCCGGTGCGGGCCACCCGCGAGAAGATCTACTCGATCGACGAGAACCTGTGGGGCCGGGCCATTGAGTGCGGCGACATGGAAGACCCGTGGGCCGAGCCACCGAGCGAGCCCTACACCCTGACGCGCGTGACCCAGGACGCGGCCCTGGAGATCACGATCGGGTTCGACCACGGGACCCCGGTCGCCCTCGACGGGGTGGCCATGCCCCTGGACCAGATCATCGTCCTGCTCAACCAGCAGGCGGGTGCGCGCGGCTTCGGACGCATCGACATGGTCGAGAACCGCCGGGTCGGCATCAAGAGCCGCGAGGTCTACGAGTGCCCCGCGGCGCTGGCGCTGATCGCGGCCCACGCCGACCTCGAGGACCTCAATCTCGAGCGTGACCTGCACCACGAGAAGGCGCGGCTCCAGTCCCGCTGGGCCGAGCTGGTCTATGACGGCATGTGGTTCTCGCCACTCAAGGAAGCCCTCGACTCGTTCATCGCGGACTCCCAGCGGCACGTCACCGGCGATGTCCGCCTGCGCTTCGAGGCCCCGGGCGTCATGCGCATCGTGGGCCGCCGCAGTGCCGAGGCCCTCTACGACTACGGCCTGGCGACGTATGACGCCGCCGACACCTTCCGGCACGCGGACTCCGAGGGGTTCGTGCGCATCTATGGGCTGGGCGTCAAGACGTGGGCGGCGCGCCAGGGCGCCAAGAACGCGACGCCGCCAGAGCGATGACGCTCTGGCACGGACGGTTCGACTCGGCCATGGCCGAGTCGCTGTGGCGGCTCTCGGAGAGCTTCCCCTTCGACCACCTGCTCTACCGGCAAGACGTGGCCGGCTCGCGCGCGCACGTCCGCGGCCTGGTCGAGGCATCGCTCCTGAGTGCTGCGGAGGCTGAGCAGATTCTGGCTGCGCTGGATGCCGTCGAGGACGAGTTCGCTCGCGGGGCCTTCGTGCGCGGTCCGGGCGACGAGGACGTCCACATGGCGATCGAGCGCCGGGTGACGGAGATCGCGGGACCCGTGGGCGCCAAACTGCACACGGGACGCAGCCGCAACGACCAGGTCGCCACCACGGTCAAGCTCTTCGTGCGCGACGCCACCGTCGACATCGCCGAGGGCGCCCTGCGGCTCGGGGAGGCCCTGATGGATCTGGGCCAGCGCGACCCGACGCGGTACCTGCCGGGTTACACCCACCTGCAGCGGGCCCAACCGGTCCTCCTGGCCCATCACCTCGCCGCCCACGCCTGGTCACTGACGCGCGACGTCGACCGGCTGCTCGAGACCCGCCGGCGCATCAACGTGTCGCCGCTGGGCGCGGGGGCGCTCGCCGGGTCGTCACTGCCCCTCGACCCGGGATACACCGCGCAGCTCCTCGGGTTCGACCGGACGTTCGCCAACTCCATGGACGCGGTCAGCGACCGCGACTACGTGGCCGAGCTGCTCTTCGACATCGCGATGCTCGGTGTGCACCTCTCGCGCATGGGCGAGGAGCTGGTCTTGTGGACCAGCAGCGAGTTCGGCTTCGCGACCCTGGGTGACGACTTCACCACGGGGTCGTCCATGCTGCCGCACAAGAAGAACAGCGACGTCGCCGAGCTGGCGCGGGGCAAGTCGGGCCGGTTCATCGGCAATCTGACGACCATGCTGGTCGTGTTGAAGGGTCTGCCACTGTCCTACAACCGCGACCTGCAGGAGGACAAGGAGCCCCTGCTCGACTCGGTGACCCAGATCGCACTGGTCCTGGAGGCGCTGCGGGGGGCCTACGGGTCCTTGGACTTCCACGACCAGGTGGCCCGCACGGCCGCCGACGATCCGTACATGGCCGCCATCGACCTAGCCGAGCGCCTCGTGGAGCAGGGTCGACCGTTCCGGGAGGCGCACGAGCTGGTGGGGCGGGTGGTGGGCGAGTCCGTGCGCTCGGGGCGCCCCTTCCGGGACGTCGTTGCCGAGACCGCCGAGCTGGCGGGACTGCTGGCGGTCTTCGAACCCGAGGCGACGCTGCGCAGCCGGAGCTCGCGCGGAGCGGCCGGGCCGGTCGCGTGGCCGTACCAGCTGGAGACCTGGCACGCCGTGGACGCGACCCTGCAGGACCGGATCGCGGCCGCGCGCGCGGGAGAGACGACGTGAACGTCCGCGAGATCGAGTCGTGGCACCCTAACGGACTGCGCGTGCAGGCGGCACTTGAGGCGGCGGGGTCGAGCGCGCGCATCGTCGAGACCGTGGAGCCCTCGCCGACCGCCGCTCGCGCGGCCGCGCAACTGGACATCGAGGTGGGTCAGGTGGCCAACTCTCTGCTGTTCGAGGCCGACGGCGGACCACTCCTGATCCTCGCGTCGGGCGCCCATCGCGTCGACACCCATCGGATCGCCGAGGAGCTGGGCGTGACCGCGATACGGCGACCGGGTCCGGACTTCGTGCGCGAGCACACCGGCCAGCCCATCGGGGGTGTCGCACCGCTCGGGCATCCCGCGCCGGTGCGGACGATCGTCGACACGGCACTGGCCGCGTGGCCGGTGGTGTGGGCGGCTGGCGGGCATCCCAGCTACGTCTTTCCCACGTCCTTCGAGGAGTTGGTGCGCATCACGGGCGGGACGGCGCTCGCCGTGGGAGCGGTGGAGGGCGTGTGACACTGCGGTGCCACCGTGGTTGCTGACCCGAGGTGCCGAAGGATGCGATGACCGAGACCCTGCTGACCCCGTCCAAGATCTCGGCGTGGCTCGAGTGCGCGCACTCGATGACGTTGCGCCGGCTCGAGGAGCGCGGAGCCATCACTCCGCTGCCGAGCCCAGCGGGCGATCTGGCGGATCTGCTGATGGAGAAGGGGATGAGCCACGAGGACGCGTGCCTGCGTTCCTTTGAGGCCCAGGGGCGCGACGTCGTGCGCGTGCCCCCCCGTGAGCCCGCCGAGGACTTCGCGGACTGGGTGGAGCGCGTGGCCCCACTGTGGCACGAGGGTCACGAAGTGCTGTACCAGATGCCTCTGCTGTCGGGAGGCATTCGGGGGATCGCCGACTTCGTGATCCAGGTGCCGGGCGAGGCTGGCACCTACGAGCCCGTGGACGCCAAGCTGACCCGTGCGGCCGCGCGGCCCGGGCACGTGCTCCAGCTGTGCTTCTACGCCGAGGCGATTCACGCCGTCTTGGGCACCGAGCCCCGCCAGATGCACCTCTGGCTCGGGTCGGGGGAGATCGAGACTCTGGTCGTCGACCAGTTCAGCCCGTACTGGCGCCGGCTGCGCCGGCAGGTAGCCCGGCACCTCCTCGACGAAGGGGACGAGGCGACCGAACCCGAGCAGTGCGCGCACTGCGCGATCTGCGAATACGCACCGGTGTGCGAAGCCGAGTGGCGCCGTAACGATTCGCTGGTGTGGGTCGCATCGCTCGGAGCGGCCGAGCGCCACGTGCTCGAGCACGCGGGCGTGTCGCGGCTCGGCGAGTTGGCGGCGAGGGATCGTGGACCGGCACTCGCGCCCGAGCGCTGGCACCGGCATCATCGCCAGGCCGTCCTGCAGGTGTCGTCGCGCGAGCGGCCCGAGGAGCCGCCGCCGTTCGAGCTCATCGAGGCTTCGGACGACCCGTTCTACGGGCGCGGTCTGGAGCTGCTGCCGGCACCCGATGACGGGGACGTGTTCTTCGACTTCGAGGGTCACCCCTTCTGGACGCCCCAGGCGGAACTACTCTTCCTCGCCGGGCTCTCCTACCGGACTGCTTCGGGCGCATGGCACTACGAGGCGCGTTGGGCCCACGACCTCGACGCGCAGCGCGAGATGCTCGACGGACTGGTCGACTTCTTTGGCGAGCGGCGGACCCAGTTTCCCGGCATGCACGTCTACCACTACAACCACACCGAGCGCTCGGCGATCGAGCGGTTCGTCGTGGGGACGCCGACCGAGGCCGTCTTCGACCAGCTCGTCCACACGGGGCTCTTCGTGGACCTCTACGCCGTCGTGCGCAATGCCGTGCGCGTGGGAGTGGAGTCGTACGGACTCAAGGCGATGGAGAAGTTGACCGGATTCGAGCGCCAGGGGGGGATCGAGCGCGGGGCGGGAGCCGTTGTCGAGTACGAGAACTACCTGAAGACCCACGACTCCCGGATCCTCGACGCGATCGCCCGGTACAACCGCGACGATGTCGATGCGACACGGAGCCTGCGCCAGTGGCTGGTCGCCCTGCGGCCCCCGGACATGGTGTGGCGACCCGCCGTGCTGGTGGCCGAGGAGGACGAGGACATCGTCGACGAGGCGGTGCGCATCCTCGGCGGGTACCCCGCCGCCAGCGTCGAGCGTCTGGTGGGCGACCTGACGGGATACTGGCGACGCGAGCGCAGCGCGACCACGACACCCAAGTTCGCGGCCGCGGCTGCGGGCCTCGACGTGCTGCTCGGGGACACGAACTACCTGGCCGCACTGCGGGCGTCGGGTGAGCCCGCAGCGGTGGCGGTGCGGGGGCGGCCCGACGCCCTGCGCTACGAGGTTGCGGTCTCCTGGCCGGAACAACCTGTCGACGAGGCGTTTGCGGCCCGGGGCAGCGTCCTGCTGATCTTCGACGACGGCGAGCCGGGATTCGGGACGATCCGCGGCTTCGACGGCGACCTCCGGACGGCAATGATCCGGTGGGCGCCGACGTCTCTCGACGACCTCCGCGTTCCGATCGTCGCGATTCGCGATGACTTCTTCCCCCCGCACGACAAGGCCGTCGCGCTCGCCGAGTTGGCACACCGCCTGGCCTTCCCCGGCGGAGCGGAAGCCGTCAATCCCGTGGCCACCGAGCTGCTGGCGGCGAGACCACCGCGTTTCGTCGCGGGCGGGGGCCCGCCGACGGGGGAGTTCCGTGACGACGTGGGCGAGATGCTGGCCTGGAGCACCGAGCTGGACGGCTCGTACGTCGCCATCCAGGGTCCACCGGGTACCGGCAAGACCTACCGGGGCGCGCGCCTGGTCGCGCACCTCATCGAGTCGGGACTGCGCGTCGGCGTGACCGCGATGAGCCACGCGGCGATCGACAACCTGCTGGGGGCCGCGCACCGGGAGCTGAGCGAGCAGGGAGCCCTCGAGGGGGTGCGCGCGGTGCGCTGGGGCGGCGACTCGCGCAAGCGCCTCGACGGCGTCATCTACACGAGCTCGAGGCACGCGCTGATCGAGTCGAACCAGATGAATCTCGTGGCGGGGTCCCCGTGGCTGTGGGCCCGCACGGGCATGCGTCCCTATCCCGTCGACGTGCTCATCATCGACGAGGCGGGTCAGCTGGCTCTCGCCGACGCTGTCGCTTGCACCAACGCCGCGCGCAACCTCATCCTGCTGGGCGATCCGCTGCAGCTCGCGCAAGTCGCCCAGGCGGACCACCCCGGCGATGCGGGCTCGAGCGTGCTGGCCCACGTGCTGGGCCCGCACGCGACGATCCCGACGGCGGCCGGGGTCTTCCTGACCGAGTCGCGCCGCATGCACCCGGACGTGTGCCGGTACATCTCCCATCAGATCTACGAGGACCGCCTCACCAGCCACCCCGCGTGCGCGAGCCAGTCGACTGTGCTGGGCACCGGGCTGCGCTGGATCCGGGTCTCGCATACCGACTGCTCGACGTCGTCACCGGTGGAGGCGAGCGCGATCGCCCAGGCCGTGGCGCAGTTGCTGGGCACGCCGTGGACCGATCACCAAGGCCGCACACGCCCCCTCGAGCCGGCCGACTTCATGGTGGTGGCGCCCTTCAACGATCAGGTGAGAACGATCCGGGACCACTTGGATGGCCAGCGCCTGGGTGACGTGCAGGTGGGCACGGTCGACAAGTTCCAGGGCCGCGAGGCGCCCGTGGTGTTCTTCTCGATGACCACCTCGTCGGCCGCCGAGCTGGTGCGCGGCGCGGAGTTCCTCTTCTCCCGTCATCGGCTGAACGTCGCCATCAGCCGCGCGCGCTGCCTCGCCGTCGTGATCTCGACCGAGGAGCTGCTCGAGACGCGGGCGCGCTCCACCGAGGAGATGCGGCTCATCGCGACGCTCAATGCGTTCGTCGAGGATGCGCTAGAGTGGTATCCGGCCCAACCGCCTGAGTGACGGAAGGGTACGACGGGAACTCGCCGAGTTGCACGCTGGTGGTCACACTGCTAGAGTGTTATTCCCTGCCACTGAGAGGTGGAAGGGCCGGGGAGACCCGGGAAGTGAGGCGCACCTCCGGCTTGCCGCGTGCGTGGTCGCTCCTTGAAAACGGAAGAACGAGAGCCAAAAGCCAGTAAGGGCGACGATGGACGGGCCTAACCGGACTCGTCGTTCGAAGTTGCAGTAGCGGCGGTACCACCCCGTGGTGCCACCGCTGTCGGACAGGAGTTAGAGCTACCTGTCCGGCTCTCTGATTCGAAGGGGAAACCCGAGAGTCTTGATGGAGAGTTTGATTCTGGCTCAGAATGAACGCTGGCGGCGTGCTTAATACATGCAAGTCGAACGGAATCCAAGGAGCTTGCTCCGAAAGATTTAGTGGCGAACGGGTGAGTAACACG